>CAZUYC010000052.1:0-23574 GCA_964624475.1 uncultured Spirochaetales bacterium
TCCGTGTGGATCGAGACGATCTTGGTGGCTCCGACGTCGCCCTTCGGCGTGAAGTTGCGATCGAGGTCCTTGCTCGCCTGATTGTCCACCGCGACGCGCTGGATCGCCGCGTCGATCCCCGCGTCGTTGTACGGGACGCCGACGTTCCCGACGCCCTGCCCGCCGTCGAGCTTGTCGGGTGCGAAGATCAGGTTCGAGAGGCCGTTGGTCACGAAGACCATGTCGGTCACGATGAAGTTCTCGGGAAGCTGTGTCACGGACTTCAGCAGATTGAGCCGCGCCTGCTGCGCGGGCGTCCGGAAGGGCACCGGCGTGAGCACGCCCGTGCAGGTGTTCACCGCCCCGGCGATCGCCGCGACGGAGAGCCCTGCCGCAGGGAAGCCCGGTGCCGGGAGGCCCGTCGCGCCGCCCGGGAGGGTCCCGCCGGCAACGCCGGTGCAGACCGCGTCGTAGACGAGACGCAAGTCGATCGCCCCGTCCCAGGAGCGGGCGCCCGCGAGCGCGCCGCAGATCGGGTAGGCAGCGACCACGTTCGCGCCGGACTTCTCGACGCCCTGCGCGGTGACGATCCCGCCGAGGCTCCCGCCGTGCAGGATCACGTTGTTCGGCGCGCCGAAGTTCGCCTCGAAGACGCCGACCAGTCGGTTGATGTCCTGCTGGGTGCTGAACAGGGTCCAGCAGCAGTTGCTGTAGCTCGACGCCGCGACGGCGTAGCCCTCGGCGAGCATCAGCGGCGCGAGCGCGCCGAGGCCCGGGTTCGGAGCCGGCGGGGCGAAGTCGAAGCCGTGATTGTTGATCACGAGATCCCCGTTCCAGACGGTCGGGACGGTGATCTGGAAGAAGGCGCCGAGCTTCTCGCCCGTGATGGTCGTGTCGGCGGGCGCCGCCGACGGGAGCCACAGAGCCGCGGCAAGGATCAAGCTGAGCAGAGCACGCGATCGCAGGAACATGGTCCCCTCCTGGTGAGCGATGAGCCGACCGAGCGGCCGGGTGCGCATCTTCTCTCACGCGACGGGCCGGGTCAAGGGAGATGAATCGGGAGGCGCGGCGAAGTTTCCCCACGGGAACCGCTGCGGGCTCTCCCTGCTCCTCAGGGGAACGAGGGCGAGCCCTCGACCTCGTAGTAGCCCATCGGGTCCTGGCGGATCTCGCGCCCCCCCGCCAGCGCCTCGGCCCGCGCCCGCGCCTCGAAGGCGAGCTCCAGGCGGAGGGAGCGCTCGTAGAGCGTCAGGAGGTCGAGCCAGACCTGCGGATCGTCGGGGGCGAGCTCGGCGGCCCGCTCGAGGTGCGGCCGCGCGCGCTCGTAGTCGGTGGCCAGCGTGAGGAGCCGGCCGTAGTGCGAGCGCGGCACGCGGTCGTCGGGATCGGCCGCGATGGCCTCCTCGAAGCGCTGCATGGCCTGCTCGATGTCCCCGCCCTTCCAGGCCTCGAGGGCAATGGCGTCGAGCGTGCGGGCCGACTCGTCGGGCTCGTGGGCCGGCGCGGCCGGGTCGGGCTCGGGGAGCGAGGCGTCGCCGACCACCTCCTCGCGTGTCGTGACCTTCTTCTCGAGCTTCCAGGTCTCCGTCTCTCCGGTCTCCTCGTCGACGAAGCGCATCTCGACCTTCTCGTCGAAGGGCAGCGCCTCCCCCTCGCCCACCACCTGCGGACCTCGCGGCTGCGCGAGCCAGACCAGCGCCGCAATCGCGCAGAGCGCCGCGCCGGCCACTCCCGCGAGCGCGCGCCGGCTCACGGGAGCCCCCGCCGCCGCCGCGCGATCCGCACCGCGGCGAGCAGGACGGCGGCCAGCGCGACTCGGCCCGCAGCCGTGAGCGACGGAACCGGAGTCGGGCCCGCGCCGGGCCGGAAGGCCAGGTCGAAGGGCCCGTCGAGGCCGCCGCTGCCCGAGGCGACGAAGACGCCGACGAACGAGCCGGTGACCCCGTGGTAGCGCCGCAGCGCGTCGTCGTGGCGGCTCGTCACGTAGAGGTCGCCGTCGGGCCCGAAGGCCACGGCCGTGGGTCCGGCGAGCCCCCCGTAACCGCTCGGGACGAAGGTCGAGAGGAAGGCGCCCGTCGCGGCGTCGAACTCCTTCACCTCGCTCGGGAAGAACGAGGCCACGTAGAGCCGGCCCTGGTGGAAGGCGAGACCGTAGGGATCGACCGGGCCCCCGCCGTTGCCTACGGCGTCGACGAAGACGCCGGCGAAGGCGCCCGTCGCACCGTCGTACTCGAGCACCTCGCCCGTCACGCTCGACACGTAGAGGTTCCCGTCGGGGCCGAAGGCGAGGCTCCTCGGGTTCGCGAGCCCGCCGGAGCCGCCGAGTACGAAAGCGGCGAGGGAGGCCCCGGTCGCCGGATCGATGCGCCCCACGGAGCTGTCGCCGAAGCAGGCGACGTAGACCTTGCCGTCCGGGCCGTAGGCGAGGTCGAGGGGGAGGAAGCCGCAGACGCTGCCGAAGGTGCGCAGCAACGCGCCGGAAGCGGCCTCGTGCTCCACGACGTCGTTGTCCCCGAAGCTCGCCACGAGCAGGCGCTCCCCGTCGGGCGAGAGGGCAATGCCGCCATCGAGCACGGCGGAGATCCCCGCGGCGCGCACGCCCGTCGGGAGGCCCGACGCGTCGAAGTAGACCACGGCGTTCGCGATGGCGCTCGCGACGAGCAGCGTGGCGCCGCTCCAGGCGAGGTCCCTCGGCGCCGCGAGCCCCGCCGCGCCGGGCGCCACCAGGGGCATCACCGCGAGCGTCGTGAGGTTCACCTGCACGACGTCGTCCGAGCCACAGCCGCTGACGCTGAGGCCGCCGTCCGGCGCCAGCGCGAGGCCGCAGGGCTCGACGACGCCGGCGGAGGCGGGCAGCACCACGCGGTCGAGGGCCCAGTTCCCGCCGCTCTGCAGGTACTCGAGCACGCGGTTCGAGCCGGCGTCGGCGATCAGCATCCGGGTCGCGGAGCGGAAGAGGATCCCCGTCGGCGACGCGAGTCCGGAGCCGATCGCGGTCGTGCCGGAGCCCCCACCGACGGGGAAACGCACGACGCGATTCCCCTCGACGTCCGTGGCAAAGACCTGCGCCCCGTTCACGGCGACGCCGGAGAACTCGGCGCCCAAGGTCGTCCCGAGCGTGGTGACGGTGCCCGCCGGCAGCGCCAGCGCCTTCAGCGAGTCGGTGGTCTCGGCGAGCGAGTCCTTGGGGTCGGCGAAGAAGAGCGTGCCTCCGCCCGCGTCGAAGGCGAGGCCGCGGGGGCCCTGGAGGCCCGCCGCGAGAGCCGGAGCGATCGCCTCGCCCGTGGCCGTCGCGTAGCGCCAGATCTCCCCGCTCGCGCTGCTCGAGACGTGCAGCACGCCGTCCGACGCACGCAGCGCGATGCCCCCCAGGGTCTGGAACCCCTGCGACACGGTCTCCACCACGACGCGCTCGAAGTCGCCGGTCGTCGCGTCGTACTCGAGCACCGACCGGCTCTCCTGGCTCGCGACGAAGAGGCCCCCGGCCCCGGCCGAGGAGGCGGCGAGCAGCAGGGAGGGCACGAGCAGCGTCGGAGCGAGGCGCACAGTCGGGTGTTCCGCGCGCGGTATCTTACACGGCGTTACACGGCGCGCTCGCCGATCCGCCTCGGGCCGCACCCCTCAGTTCGGCGCCCCACCCGATCCCGGCGCCAGGCGCGGCAGGAAGGGGGCGAGGGCCTCGGCGATCCCGTCGCGCACGTGGGCGCGGTTCGAGAGGGGGTCGGGGCGCGTCGCGAACTCGAAGCTCTGCTCGGCCCCGGAGCTCGGCTCCCTCACGCGGACGCCGACGAGGAGATCGAGGCCGCGCAGCGCCTCCTGCAGCTTGTTCCCCTCCGCATCGAGGACCACCGCGTGGAGGGAGGCGGCAGGAGCCAGGCCCTCGACGGGGGGCGGGGCGGCCGCCTCTGCGGCCGCGCGGCGGTGGATCTCGAACTCCACCGGGCGCTCGACGCCGTCCCAGCGCGCGCTCTGCCCCTCGATGCGCGCCTCCCGGACGAAGAGGGACGGGACGATCACGCCGTCGAAGTCGGCGTGGCGCGCGAGCTCGAGCACGAGCGCCTGGGCCGCGGCGTCGAAGCCCACCTTGGCACCCTTCCCAGCGGCCCGGACTCTGCGGATGGCATCCAGCCAGAGCTGCCGCGCGACGGGGAAGGCCACGGTCTTGAGCTCCTTGCCCTGCGCCCGCAGGTAGATCTCGAGCTCCTGCCACACGAGCGGGCGCGCGGGCTCGAGCTCCCGCGGCATCACCGCCGGGACGTTGAGCGGCAGGATCAACAGGGTCTGCGCCCAGTTGCCCGCGAGCACGGTCCTCTCGCTCGGCGGGCTGCTCGCGCAGCCGAGCGCGTGCGCCAGCGCGAGAGCGGCCCAGGTTGCACGGGGGAATCCCACGGCGCAGGTCACCTCGAATCCCGCATGCTAAGGCGACCGCCGCCAGCGCGCGATCGGCACGCTGCGCGGTCGGTCGGTCGCCGCTACGGCCGCGGGTCGGCTTCGGCCGCTGCGTCGCGCGGCGCGGGGCGCGGGAAGCGGTCGAGCAGGGTCGCCACCGCGTCGTCGAGGGGCAGCACGGGGGTGTCGACCAGGGTGCGCAGCAGTACCGCACGCCAGGTCCTGCGTCGGCCGCTCGAGTCGGCGAAGCCGATCGCGAGGCGCACGTCCTCGTGGATCTGGCTCACCTTCCGGGAGCCCCCCTCGATCAAGTAGGACGCCGACGAGTCGTGACTCGAGAGCAGGTAGGGAGCCATCGGCTCCAGGACGACCACGACTCGGCGCCGCAGCGCGAGGTGGTAGCTGACGAGGAAGTCCGGACGGCCCGCGCGGTGCTCGAAGCCGCGCCCCTGGAGCTCCCGCTCGATCAGCCGCACGACGCGCGCGTCGAGGGCGCGCGGGTCGCCGTACGGCGCGTCGACCTTGGGAGACGCGCGCGAGAAGAAGTCCCAGGTCCGATAGCGCGAGAAGTCTTCTCGCTCGTCCAGGAAGACGTTCACGGTCGTCGAGCAAGCGGCGCCGAGCCCCAGCGAGAGGATCGCGCAGAGGCGGATCGCAACGCGGTGGACGGCGCCCCGCATAGGGCCCTCCACGGCCGACGGCCGGCGAGCCCCAGGGTACACCCGCGCGGGGCGGGGCTCAAGGCGGTGCTCTAGGAGCCTGACCCAAGACTGGCGCGGTAAGGCCCGGGCGCCGAGGCGCGCCGCTGACAAGGCGCGCGACCGAGCCGTAGCGGGAGCTACGGCGCAGCGAGCGCAACGCAGCCAGCGGCGATGCATCGGCGGCCGGACGGCGGGCCAGTCTTGGGTCAGGCTCCTAGCCCGCTGCCCCGCCCCCGCTCTCGAGGTGCGTGATCCAGCGATCCGCGGCCTCGCGGGTCGAGTCGTGCTGGCGGGCGCGCGCGAAGGAGGAGCGCGCCTGATCGACGCGCTGATCGTTGTAGAAGGCGATCCCGAGCAGGAGCTGCGCGTTGCCCGGGTCCTTGAGGTCGCCCTTCGCGACGGCCTGCTGGAGCACCTCGGTCGCCTCCTGCCACGCCTCGCGCTGCATGTACACCTGGCCGAGGCGCACGTAGAGGTTCCCGTTCTTCGCGAGCTCCGCCGCCTGGCGCAGGGGCGGGAGCGATTTCTCGTACTCGCGGGCCGCGATCCAGCTGTTCGCGAGGAGCTCGAGCGCCTCGCTGTCGCGCGGGACCACGCCCTCCGCGAGGCCCTTCTCGAGCACCTGCGCCGCCGGGTAGGGCAGGTTCTGGTGCAGCGAGGCGCGCGCCAATCGCCGCACCTCCTTGTCCTCCGTGAGCAGCCCCTGGAGGTAGGCGAGCTCCAGCACGGCGAGCGAGCGGGGGTAGTTCTCCAGCGCGCCGTGGATCAGCGAGAGCTGGATCCAGTAGCGCTTCTTGTTCGGGAAGCGCGCCACCAGCTTCTCGAGGACCGGGAGCGCGCTCGCGTATTCCTCCTTCTGGGTGTGGAGGGCGGAGAGGATCAGCAGCCAGCTCTCCAGCGGCTCGGGGGAGAGCTCCACCGCCCGCTTGGCCTCGATGAGGGCCGCATCGAGATCTTCGAGCTGGTAGTAGGCGATCGCCCGCAGATAGTGGGCGAAGGGGTCCGGCTCCTCGACGTAGCGCGCCCAGCGGTCGAGCGCGCTGATCACCTCGCTCCACTGCTGGCCGGTGGCGTAGAGCTGCGCGATGTTGAAGCGGATCCTGTTGTCGTCGCGGACGGACAGCACTTCCTCGGCCAGGACCTTCTCGAAGTTCTCGCGCGCGCCCGTGTAGTCCGCCGCGAAGTAGGCCAGGTGGGCGTGGAGCCGGTAGACCAGCGCCCGCTCGTAGCGGTTGAGGCGCTTCGGATCGAGCTTCTCGAGCAGGGCCCGCCCCTCCTGCGGCTTGCCCTTGTCGACGGCCTTGGTGGCCGCCTCGAGATACCTCGAGATGCGCCGCCGCACGGGGTAGAGGGTGGCCCGGGCCGCCCGCTCCCGATGGAGCGTCTCCAGATCGATCGGCTCCTCCGGCTCGGCCGCCATCGCCGGCGGCGCGAGCGGAAGGAGCAGCGGAGCGAGCAAGGCGAGCCCCGCGATCCACGCCACGCGGCCCTTCACCGCCTCCCCCCGTCCAGCTCGAAGCGCAGGCGCACCTGGACGCCCTCCCGCGCCACGGCGACCCCGTTCTCGAGCCTGGGGTTGTACCGCCAGCGGCGGACCGCGCTCAGCGCGGCCTCCTCGAAGACGGACGCCGGCCGCGCCTCGATCACGCGCGGATTCTTGACCGTGCCGGCCGGGCTGATCGTGAACTCGACCTCCACGAAGCCCTCGATGCGCTGTTGCTTCGCGCGCTGCGGGTACTCGGGATCGACGCGCACCAGGGGCAGCTCGTCGCGTTCACCGGAGGCATCGTGTCCCCCCCCGCCCCCGCCGCCGCCGCCCCCGCCGCCGAGCACCGCAGCGCCCCCGAGGTCGATCCCGGGATCCACGTTCGCGATCAGCTCGGCCATGGTCTCGTGGGGATTGAGGTTCTTCGCGATGGCCATCCCGGGCGGCGGCGGTTTCTGCGTGGGGATCTCGCGCTCCGGCTTGGCGCGCTTCTTCGGCTCCACCGCCGACTCCCGGCGCAGCCGGCTGAACTCGATCTTGATGGCGCTCTCGACCGAGCCCACCTCTCCCCTCGCGCTGATCAGCACGTGCATGAGCAGGAAGAGGAGGGCGGTCGCGGGAACGGCGAGCGCCAGGGCGATCGGGAAGCGCAGCATTCACCCGACCACGCCGGCGCCGAGCGGGGGCCGGGGGGCGCGGCTGAACGGGACGTCGAGCATCGGCGAGACCCTCTCCCCCGACCGGCGCCGCTACGGATATGCACCCCGGCGAGCGCGAGAATGATGGCACAGGGACGGGCGCTGGATCAAAGGGCTCGTGGCTCGCCCACGGGGCGGCGCCGTCGGACGCGCGGGAGGGGTACGAGCAAGGAAAAACGGCCGGTGAGGTCGCCACGCACCCCGCGCGGAGGCTACTCCTCCGTGCGGGAGGTGACCGGATTGGCTCGACCGCGAAGGCTCTGGGCGGTCCTCGCCGGCGGGGCGATCGCCGGGGCGCTGACCCAGGCCCGGCCCGCACCGGCGCAGATTGCGGACCCGATCCCGGGGCCCATCCCGTCCGGCCAGGCCGCCGAGATCGTCGACGTGGTGCAGATCCCGCCGAGTAGCGCGGCGCGGCCGCGCGCCCGGATCAACTTCCTGACGCACGCCGGCGACGCCTCGGGCCGGCGCTTCGTGAACGACATGCGCGGGAAGATCTACGCGATCTCCCCCGAGGGCGCGCTCTCGGTCTTCCTCGACGTCGCCGCGGCGCTCGGGCCGGGGCAGCTCGACACCGTGGGCATCCAGAACGGGGTCTCCACCTTCGCCTTCCACCCCGACTTCGCGACGCCCGGCGCGGCCGGCTTCGGCAAGTTCTACACCTCGCACATGGAGGTCGTGGGCTCGGGGGTCCCCGACTTCCCGAGCCCCACTGCGACCGTCACGCACCACGACGTGCTGGCCGAGTGGAGCCTCGACCCGAACGACCCGAGCCTCATCGACCCGAGCTCGAAGCGCGAGCTGATGCGCGTCGCCCAGCCCACGCGCGACCACAACATGGGCCAGATCGCCTTCGACCCGAACGCCGGCTCCGGCCACCCGGACCGCGGCATCCTCTACGTCGCCATGGGCGACGGGGGCTACTCGGCCCTCGACCCGCCGGACCCGAACCAGACCGCGCAGGACCGCAGCGACATCTTCGGCTCGATCCTGCGCATCGACCCGCTCGGCTCGAGCACGCCCGCGCGGCCGACCAACGGCGAATACGGAATCCCGGCGGACAACCCCTTCGTCGGCGCCGGCGACGGCTCGCTCGGCGAGATCTGGGCCTACGGGCTGCGCAACCCGCACCGTTTCTCCTGGGACACGGGCGGCGAAGGGAAGCTTCTGATCTCCAACATCGGCCAGAACCAGATCGAGGAGATCGAGATCGGCCTCGCGGGGGCGAACTACGGCTGGAGCGAGCGCGAGGGGACCTTCGTCTTCGACTCGGCGACCCCGAACGTCCTCTTCCCGCTCCCCGCCGACGACGCGAGTTTCGGCTTCACCTATCCCGTGGCGCAGTACGACCACGACGAGGGCAGAGCCGTCGTCGGGGGCTTCGTCTACCGCGGCAGCCTGATCCCGGCGCTCCAGGGTCACTACCTCTTCGGCGACGGCGTGAACGGCAGGATCTTCCACGTGCCGGTGGAGGAGCTCGTGAACGGGAGCCAGGCCGAGTTCGCGGAGCTCGTGCTGCTGCGCGGCGGCGTCCCGACCACGCTCCTCGCCCTGCTCGGCGACGACTCCCGGACCGATCTGCGCTTCGGCATCGACGAGGCCGGCGAGATCTACGTGCTCACCAAGCGCGACGGAATGGTCCGGATGCTGGTGCCCGAGCCCTCATCGAGCACGCTCCTGCTCGCCGGGATCGGCGGGCTCGCCGCGCTCGCCCGGGCGCGGCGCGGCTCTGAGCCCGCCCCGCGCGTAGGAGCGCCGAGCGCGCCTCCGATATAGTCCGGGCCATGATCGAGGGGGGGGGGCGCCAGCCCGGCTCGGCGCGGCGCGCGCGCGCTGCGCGGCGCCGGAACGGGCAGATTCTCGGCGCGGTCTTCGCGCTCGCGCTGCTCGCGGCGGCGGCCTTCTTCGGTCGCGGGCTGCTCGAGCCGTCGAGCGAGCCGGCCGCCCTCGAAGAGACCGAGGCGCCGCCCGAGGCGGCCCGCGCCGAGCCGCCGGCGCCCACACCCGCTGCGGCGGAAGCCGAGCCGGCGCCCTCCGCCGAGCCCCTCCCACCCCTCGCCGAGAGCGACGCCTTCGTCCGCGAGCAGGCGGCGCAGGCTTCGGTGCGCCCGGAGCTCGCGGCGTGGCTCGCGGGGGAGGGCCTCGTCCATCGCTTCGTCGCGGCGGTCGACGCCGTCGCGAACGGCGAGAGCCCGCGCGACTCGCTGCGCGAGCTCGCGCCGCGGGGGTCCTTCCGCACCGTCGAGCGCGGCGGCCGCACCTTCGTCGATCCGAGCTCCTGGGCCCGCTACGACCTCGCGACCGCCGTCTTCGCCTCGCTCGACGCGGACGTGTGCGCGCAGATCCATCGCCGGCTCCTGCCGCTCTTCGAGGCCGCCTACGCCGAGCTCGGCCGGCGCGAGGGGCGCTTCGACGACGTCCTCGCGCGCGCCTTCCGCGAGCTGCTGCGCGCCCCGGTGCGCGACGGCGAGATCGAGCTCCTCCCGCGCCTGCGCAGCCACGACTTCGCCGACCCCGCGCTCGAGGCGCTGAGCCCCGCGCAGAAGCATCTCCTGCGCCTGGGCCCGAGCAACGCGCGCCGCGTGCAGGCCGAGCTGCGCGCCCTCGCCTCCGCGCTCGGTCTCGAGATCGCGGCGCCCTCCCCGGCTCCGGAGCCCTGACCCCGGGCCTGCGCGGCTATCCTCGCGCCGTGCTCCAGCGGGCGCGAGCCCTGGCCGTCCTCGCCGCCCTTGCGGCGGCGTGCGGGCCGGACGCGCGCATGCTCGTGCCCGTCGCGCGCCTCGCCGACGCACCCCCCGGTGAGCGGGCGCGCGCGCCGCTCGCCACGATCGATCACGACACGCGTCCCGTGCTGCGCGCCTGGCCCGCGGCGCGCATCTTCGACGCCCGCGAGATCCCGCTCCCGCCGGACGGCCGGCTGCGGCTGCGGATCCCCGTCCCCCCTGCCCTGCGCGGCGACGCGGCGCTCGTGCTCGAAGCTTTCGTGCAGGGCAACCCGCGGCTCGACGCGTATCGCCGCGCCTTCGGCGGATCCGTCCCGGTCGAGGTCGCCGGGGGCGAGGCGAGCGTCGGCCTCGAGCTGCGCATCGACCCGCGCCGCGCCTGGCGCGCTCGCGGAGCCGCGCCGACCGTCGCCGCCTTCGTCCTGGCCCGGCGGCCGCCGCCGGCCGGGACCGTCGCGATCGACGTCCCGGCGCTCGAGGTCCCGGCCGGCTCCGTGCTCGAGCTCGCGCTCGGGATCCTGGAGGCCGCCTGGGAGCAGGGACCGGTCGTCTTCCGCGTCCTGGCCTGCCCCGGGCCACGCACCTGCGAGCCGCTCTTCGCCGAGACGATCGACCCCGGCGGCCCGGAGCGCGGCCGCTGGCGGGAACGGCGCATCGACCTCTCCGTGCACGGCGACCGGCGGCTCGGTCTGCGCTTCGAGGCCGAGCCGCTCGGGCCCGGGCCGAGCCTCCCGCTCTTCGCGAGCCCTACGGTCCTGCGCGAAGTGCCGCGCCGCGCGGACGACTTCGATCTCGTGGTGGTCTCGATCGACACCCTCCGCGCGGACCACCTCCCGAGCTACGGCTACCCGCGCGAGACGGCGCCCTTCGTCGCGAGCCTCGCCGCCCGCGGCACCCTCTTCGAGCGCGCCGTCGCCTCGGCGCCGTCGACGACGCCCTCACACATGACGCTCCTCACCTCGCTCGAGCCCTCGGTGCACGGGCTGCTCGGGAACGAGTCGCTGGCGGTCCTCCCGCCCGGGGCCACCACGCTCGCCGAGGCGCTCCGCGCCGAGGGCTTCGCCACGGCGGCGGTGACCGAGGGGGGCGGGCTCGCGCTCCAGCTCGGCTTCGAGCGCGGCTTCGACGCCTGGATCGAGAATCCGGTGCCGATCCCGCACCGCCCGGGTCGCCAGTCGCCGCTGAGCTTCGACGCGGGACGCGACTGGCTGCTCGCGCACGGCGACCGGCGCACCTTCCTCTTCCTGCACACCTACGAGGTCCACGGGCCCTACCGAGCGCCCGACGCCTACGCCGCGCTCTTCCCGACCACACCGCCGGGGCTCGAGCCCGATCCACGGCTGCGCCCGCACCAGCGCCCGGTGCTCTACGACCGGGAGATCCGTTTCGTCGACGACGAGCTCCGGCGGCTCTTCGCCGGGCTCGACGCCGAGGGCCGTCTGGCGCGCAGCGTCGTCGCGCTGACCTCCGACCACGGCGAGGAGTTCCTCGAGCATGGCTGGATCGGGCACGGCGCGACGCTGCCGGAGGAGGTGCTGCGCGTCCCGCTGCTGGTCCTCGGCCCCGCGATCGCGCCGGGCCGGCGGGTGGGGGCCCCCGTCGGGCTCGTGGACCTCGCGCCGACGCTGCTCGAGCTCCTCGGCGCGAGGCCCCTGCCCGGCGCCATGGGACAGAGCTTCGCGGCTCTCCTGCGGGAGCGCGCTCCCGCGCCCGGCCCCGGCCTCCGCCCACTCTTCGCGGAGACCTGGTTCGCTCCCGGCTTCGGAGCCGAGGGGCGCAAGCCGGTGCGCCAACCGAGCTACTCCGTCCGACTCGGGATGCGCAAGCTCGTCCGCCTGCGCGAAGGCGAGGGCTTCCGCTACGCCTACTACGACCTCTCGAGCGACCCGGGCGAGCGCCGCGACCTCTACGCCGCGGACCCCGCGGCGGCCGCCGACCTGCGCGCGCTCCTCGACGCCTACCCCGACCGCGCCGCGCGGCTGCGCGAGGAGCTCCTCGACGGGCGCGCCCCCGAGGCAGCCCCGGACCCCGTGCGGGAGTCGCAGCTTCGCGCGCTCGGCTACGTCGAGTGAGCCCGATCGAAGGTCCGGACTAGCCCGCATGTCTCACCAGGACGCGTAGCGAGGCGGCGCAGATGCCTGTCCTGGCACGAGATCGCGACCGAGGGAAGCGGAGGCGTAGCCGACGCTACGTCGAGCACCCGCAGGGAGCGATCTCGTGCCAGGGCGGGCAGATGCGCCGCCGCAGTAGCGCCCTGGTGAGACATGCGGGCTAGGCTCTCAGGCCTCGCCGGAGCGCCAGCGGCGGGCGGGCTCGCCGCCCTCCTCCGGCCGGGGCTCAGCCCGGCCGCTTCGGCCGCCGCTCGCCCCGCACGATCGACGCTGCGTTCGGGTCGCGCGTGCGGGGCATCACCGCGAGGTCGTCGACGAAGCCGCGCAGCGCGAGCACCGAGAGCACCGCCTCGGCGGCCACCTCGACCGGCATCATCGTAGGCGCCGGGAAGAGGCCGCGCTCGACCCAGGCCCGCGTCACGGCCTCGGCCCGCTCGGCCCCCCAGCCGCGCGCGAACTCCGTCCCGTCCGTATTCCCGAGCACCACGCGCGTGAACTCGACTTCCGGGTGCTCCATGCGCCAGCCCTCGATCAGCGCGTCGAGCGCCACCTTCGAGACGCGGTAGAGGCCCACGCCGGGGAGCGGCTGGCGGACGGCGTAGGAGGAGACGTAGACGGCCCGCCCCGCGCTCGCGCGCAGCGCCGGGAGCGCCGCCGCCGTGACGAGCGCGGCGCCGACCAGGTTCGTGTCGAGGACGCCGCGCCACTCCTCCTGCGTCGCCGCCTCGAGCAGCCCGAGCGGCGACATGCCCGCGGCATAGACCAGCGCGTCGAGGCCGCCGAAGGCGCCGACCGCCTCGGCGACGACGCCCGCGCACTCCGACTCGCGGCGGACGTCGCAGACGATGGCGATCGCCCCGGGCGTCGCGGCCGCGGCCTCCGCGAGCCGCTCCTTGCGGCGGGCCGCGAAGGCGACGCGCGCGCCCGCCCGGCCCGCCAGCGCGCCCACGGCGCGGCCCACGCCGGAGGAGGCGCCGACGACGAGCAGGCGTCGGCTCGCGAGGTCGAGGGAGAGCGGCATCGGGCGACGGGATTCTGCGCGTCCTCCGCGCGCACTTCAACCGGAGCTCACGCTCCCGCGTCCGGGAGCGCGCCCAGGACCCGCTCCGCCTCCGCCGACGCGGGGACCACGCGCAGCGCCTCCCGCCGCTGGAGCGCTCCGAGGGCGCCCTCGATGCGCAGCGCGAGGCGCCGCCCGCCAGCGCCGGCCCACCAGAGGAGGCCCGAGCGGTCGCCCATGCGCGCGAAGGGCCCGGCGAGCCCGCGCTCGGTCGCCAACGCGCGGACCCGATCGGCCGGCCGCGTCTGCGCGGGCGAGACCGTGACCCGCGCCACGATCGCGCCCGAGGGCACGGCGTAGAGCGCGCGGAGCGCCGCGTCGTCGACCGGGGAGGAGCCGCGGACGAGCCGCGCCCGGGCGAGCGCCTCCGCCTCGGGCGCGAGCATGAGCGTGCGGCCGCGCGGTGCATGGCCCTGGAAGCCGAGCGCGTGGCCGAGCTCGTGGAGCAGCGTCTCGCGCAGGTGCGGATCGGCGCGAGCGACGTGGATCGACGCGCCGACGAGGCGCGCGCCGGGCACCTCGGGCTCGCCGGGCCCGGGAGGGCCCCGGACGGCGCAGTCGGCCACGGTATCGGCCTGGCTCGTGACGAGGTCGTCGCGCAGGCGCACGCGGATCCCGCTCGTGCCGTCGCCGGGTGCGAAGCGCACGCCGAGGCCGGCCGCCTCCCAGGCGCGCAGCGCCGCGGCGAACGCCGCGCTCTGTCCCGCGTCCGGCTCGCCGGCGAGCGAGACGGGGATGGGCGCGTCGGTCGGCCAGCGACAGAGGAAGAGCGTGAGCTCGCCGGCGAGCGGCAGCGCGTAGGGCCGGGAATCGCCGAGGCGGTGCGGCGCGAGCGCGCGCAGCGCGGGGTGGCGCGCCTCGAGCGCGCGCAGGTCGAGGCCCTCGCCCGCGCAGGCGCCGAGCGCCGCCGCGAGCGCGGCGACCCGACCCCTCAATCCCCGCGCCGCGGGAGCAGCGCCGTCGCGCTCCCCGCGACGACCTCCTCGTCCTTCTGGTTCCGCGTGGCGACCTCGATCGTCGCGAGACAGCCCTCGGGGCGCTCTTCCAGCGCGACCACGCGCCCGCGCGCCGTGAGCGTGTCGCCCGGCCAGACCTGCCGCACGAAGCGCACGCCGAAGCTGTGCAGCACGCCGTCTCCGAGCCAGTCGGTCAGCAGCCTCCCGGTGAGCCCCATCGTCAGCATGCCGTGCGCAAAGACGGAGGGATAGCCGGCCGCGGCGGCGAAGGGTTCGTCGTGGTGGATCGGGTTGAAGTCGCCGGAAGCCCCGGCGTACTGCACGATCTGCGTGCGCGTCAGATCCAGGGCGACCACGGCCTCCCGCTCCTCGCCGACCGCGATCTCCCCGGAAAAGGCGCGCGGATTCGACGCCATGGCTAGGCCTCCACCGCCTGGCCGGTCACGATGCCGACGCTCGTCGCGGTGACCACAAGCTCGCCGGCCTCGTCCCGGTACTCGCTCACGATCTCGCTCAGGCGCAGGCGCCCGCCGCGGCGGCCCTGCTTCTCCCAGCTCTTCCCCGGCCGGATCGAGACGCGCAGCCGCATGCCGGGGCGGAGCGGCCGGTGGTACTCGAAGCGCTGCTCGCCGTGGAGGATCCGCGCCACCGGGCCGACCTCCCCGCGCTCCGGGCGCTGGGCGGCGGCGTCGGGCTCCGGCGCGGGAGGCAGCGCCGGGATCCGCCGCACGCCGCGGAAGAGGTGGCGCGGGTTCCAGTGCGCGGACGCCACGGCGAAGGTCGGCGGCGCGACCACGCCGCCGAGCGGCGTGCGGCGCGCCTGCGCCTCGTCGTAGTAGACGGGGTTCGTCTCGCCGAGCGCACTCGCGAAGAGCATGATCGCCGTCGCGTCCACCGGGAACGAGAAGCCGTCGGCCATGGGTCCTCCTGTCGGCATGATCGGCCGCCCTAGTCAGTCCTGGGTCACACTCCTAGCGCCGCTCGCCCGCGAGCCGGAAGAGATTCCCGGCGGCCGCGGCGAGGCCCGCGAAGCGGGGGTCCTGCGTCTGGCCGCGCTGGTAGCGGAAGAAGATCTGCTGGAGCACGACCCCCATCTTAAAGGTGCCGAAGACCACGTAGTAGCCGAGCGCGTCGAGCGGGCGCCCGCTCCGCTCGGCGTAGCGCCGCGCCGCGGCCTCCCGCCCGAGGAAGCCCTCGGTCTGGCTCGGCATCGGGTTGCTGCCCGCCGGCGCCTCGCCGCGCTCGGTCCACATCGAGAGCAGCGTGCCGAGGTCGCAGAGCGGGTCGCCAAGCGTGCACATGTCCCAGTCGTAGACCGCGACGCAGCGGCCGGGGTCCTCGGGCGCCACCGCCATGTTGTCGAGCTTCCAATCGTTGTGCACCAGCGCGGCCGGGGGCGAGGCGGGCAGGTTCGCCTCGAGCCAGCGGATCACCTCGTCGGCGACCGGGACCTCCTCCGTCTTCGCCCGCTCGAAACGATCCGCCCAGCCCCGCACCTGCCGCCGCAGGAATCCCTCGGGCTTGCCGAGTTCCTGGAGCTCGACCGCGGCGGGGTCGACGGCGTGGAGCTCGGCCAGGGTGTCGACCATCACCTCGGAGAGCTTCCGGTTCGCCGCCGGGTCGCGCCCGCCGCCGAACTCCTCCGGCACGGCGCTGCGCACCACGATCCCGTGGCGGCGCTCCATCACGAAGAACTCGGCGCCGATCACGTCGCGATCCTCGCAGTAGAGCCAGGCGCGCGGGGCGAGCGGGAAGCCTCGCCACAGGCGCGAGAGCACCCGGTGCTCCCGGCGCATGTCGTGCGCGCCCGCAGCGACGGGGCCGAGCGGCGGGCGGCGCAGGACGAGCTCGCGGGCGTCCGGCCCGTCTCCGAAGCGCAGCAGATAGGTCAGGTTCGCGTGCCCTCCGCCGAACTGGCGCACGCGCAGCTCCCGGTCGGCGCCCTCCAGGCGGCCGCGCAGCCACGCGGCGAGCCGGCGCTCGTCGAAGCGCTCGTCGGGGCGCACGTCGATCAGCCCGTTTCGCGAGCCATCCTCCGCCACGGCGGGCCATCCTACCCGACGCGCGGCCGCGCCGGCCAGAGCAAGCGCCCGAAGGGGCCGGAGCTCCTGTGGAGCTCGGCCCGCAGCGAGCCGCAGGCGAGCGGAGTGCGGGCCCCCGCAAGGCCAAGCGCCCGAAGGGGCCGGAGCTCCTGTGGAGCTCGGCCCGCAGCGAGCCGCAGACGAGCGGAGCGCGGGCCCCGCTAGAGTGCGGCCCGTGAGCGCTCCGCCCGGATCATGGACGGCCTGAGTCCGGCCGAGATCGCCGCGCTCCTCGGGGGCGGCCTGCTCGCCGGCGTCGTGAACACGCTCGCGGGCGGGGGGTCGCTGCTCACCGTCCCGCTGCTCGTGCTGCTCGGTCTGCCCGGCACCGTCGCGAACGGCACCAACCGGATCGGCGTGCTGCTCCAGTCGCTCGTCGCGACCTGGCGCTTCCGCCAGAGCGGCCTGCTCGAGCTGCGCACGCTCCTGCCGGTGCTGCTCCCCGTCCTCGCCGGGTCGCTCGCGGGCGCCTTCGCCATCGCGCGCGTGAGCGACGCGAGCTTCGAGCGCCTCTTCGGCGCGCTGATGCTGCTGCTGCTCGTGCCGACGCTGCGGCGCACGCGCACGAGCGCCCCGGGGCCCGGCTTCGGCCGCAGCACCTCGGCGCTCGCCTTCTTCGCCCTCGGGCTCTACGGGGGATCGCTCCAGGCGGGCGTCGGGATCCCGCTCGTCTTCGCGCTCGTCCACGCCGGCCACAGCCTCGTGCGCGCCAACGCGCAGAAGGTCGCCGTGATCGCGAGCCTCACCGCGATCGCGATCCCCGTCTTCGCCGCCAACGGTCAGATCGCCTGGCTCCCGGCGCTCGTGCTCGGCGCGGGCTTCGCCGCGGGCGCGGAGATCGGCGTGCGGCTCGCCGTGGCCGGGGGCGAGCGCGCGATCCGCCCGCCGCTCGTCGCGGCCGTGCTGCTGCTCGCCGGGCGCATGCTCGGGCTCTACTGATCGCCCGGGGCACTCGCCGCGACCGAGATCTCGATCGACTTGAAGCTGGGGGTGCGGCTCCCCTCGGCGAAGCTTTCCGCGGGTACGAGCGGGTTCGCCTCCGGGAAGTAGGCGGCGGCGCAGCCGCGCGGAAGGTCGTAGGCGACGACGCGGAAGGCCCGCAGGCTGCGCGTCTCCCCGCGGAAGTGGCTGGTGAGATCCACGCGGTCGCCCGGCGCGAGCCCGCGCTCGGCCGCGTCCTGCGCGTGCATCAGCACCACGCGCCGGTCGCCCGCGATGCCGCGGTAGCGGTCGTCCTGCCCGTAGACGGTGGTGTTGAACTGGTCGTGGCTGCGGATCGTGGTGAGGCGCAGGCGCCCCGGCGCGAGCGAGAGGTCCGGAAGCGCGTGGACGCTGAAGAGCGCGCGCCCCGACGGCGTCTCGAAGGCGCGCTGGCGCGCGCCGCTCGGGAGCACGAAGCCCCCGGGCTCGCGCACGCGGCGGTTGTAGTCCTCGAAGCCCGGAACGACGCGCTCGATTCTCTCGCGGATGCGGTCGTAGTCGGCCGCGAGCTCCTCCCAGGCCACTCGGCTTCGCGGGCCGAGGACGGCGCGCGCCAGGCCGGCCACGATCGCGGGCTCGCTGCGCAGCTCGGACGAGGCCGGCTCGAGGCGACCCTGCGAGGCGTGCACCACGCTCATCGAATCTTCCATCGAGACGATCTGCGCACCGCCGGCCTGCTCGTCGCGCTCGCTGCGCACCAGGCACGGGAGCACGAGCGCCTCGCGGCCGCAGACCAGGTGCGAGCGGTTGAGCTTGGTCGAGATCTGCAGCGTCAGCTCGCAGCGGCGCAGCGCCTCGTGCACCCGCTGCGTGTCCGGGGTCGCCACGGCGAAGTTGCCGCCGAGCCCGACGAAGACGCGCGCGCGTCCCGCCTGCATGGCGGCGATCGCGGCGAGCGTGTCGAGCCCCGGCTCGGGCGGCGGGGCGAAGCCGAACTCGCGCTCGAGCGCCGCGAGGAAGGCCGGTGCCGGGCGCTCGGTGATGCCGACGGTGCGGTCGCCCTGCACGTTGCTGTGGCCGCGCACCGGGCAGGGGCCGGCGCCGGGCTTCCCGATGTTGCCGCGCAGCAGGAGCAGGTTCGCGATCTCCTGCACGTTAGCGACGCCGTGGCGGTGCTGCGTCAGCCCCATCGCCCAGCAGACGATCGTGCGCTCCGCCCGCGCGTAGAGCTCCGCGACCTCGCGCATCGCCTCGCGCGCGATCCCGCTCTGCTCGAGCAGCGGCTCCCACGCCTGCGCCTCCAGGGCCGCCCGGAAGGCGTCGAAGCCCCGCGTGTGGTGGCGGATGAAGTCCCAGTCGAGCACGCGGCCCGGCTCGCGAAGATCGAGCGCGAGCAGCTCCTTCATGATGCCCTGGAGCAGCGCCACGTCGCCGCCGAGCCGGACCTGCAGGTAGGGGTTGGCGATCTCCTGGCTCCCGCCGAGCCAGGCGCGCGGCTCCTGCGGATGCGCGAAGCGCACGAGCCCGCGCTCGCGCAGCGGATTGATCGCCACGATGCGGCAGCCGCGGCGCCGCGCGGCCGCCAGCGTGATGAGCATCCGCGGGTGGTTCGTGCCGGGGTTCTGCCCGATCACGAGGATCAAGTCGGCGAGGGCGAAGTCGTCGAGGCCCACGGTGCCCTTCCCGACGCCGATCACGCGCGAGAGGCCGTAGCTGCTCGACTCGTGGCACATGTTCGAGCAGTCGGGGAGGTTGTTGGTGCCGAGCTCGCGCGCGAAGAGCTGGTAGAGGAAGGCGGCCTCGTTGCTGGTCCGCCCGGAGGTGTAGAAGACGGCCTCGTCGGGGGAGTCGAGGGCGTGGATCGCGGCCGCGATCCGGGCGAAGGCCGCCTCCCAGGCGATCGGCTCGTAGCGATCGCTCCCCGGCTGCCGGACCAGCGGCTGCGTGAGGCGTCCCTGCGCCTCGAGCCACTGGTCGCTGCGCGCGAGGAGATCGGAGATCGCGTGGCGCTCGAAGAAGGCGCGGTCGAGGCGCGCCGACGTCGCCTCGTGCGCCACCGCCTTGGCGCCGTTCTCGCAGAACTCGATCGGGCCGCCGCGGACGTGGTCGGGCCAGGCGCAGCCGGGGCAGTCGAACCCGAGCGGCTGGTTCACCTGCGAGAGCGCCACGACGCTCCGGCGCAGCCCCATCCTCCGCGCGTAGCGGAGGGTCGCGAGAACCGAGGCGGGGCCGCCCGCCGGATCTTCCCGCCCCGAGGAGTCGCGCATCCCCGCGATTGTAGCGGGGGTCCGCAGCGTACGGGTGCCGACCTACGCGTATGGTTGCCTTGGGCGGCCTGATGCGCTGGCGGTTGTCCAACGCCGATCTCCCGAGAAACGGCGCCCTCTCGGCCCCACCGCTGCCGTCCGTACCGGGTTTCGTCCTCTCACACCCCGCCCAGACACGGCGGCCGAGATCGAAGGCGCCTTCAGGCTTCCTGGCTGATCCCCTGGCAGGATGCCGGGTCGTAATCAACCGGACTCGATTTCGTAGCTTCCTTCAGGACCAGGTGCAGGGACCTTTCTCGCTCCGATCTGATCCAACGACATGCGTAGGACACGATTGGATCAAGCCGCCAGGAATCCGGGTTTCAGGCTTGGTCCAGGATTTCGTAGGGACCGGGCTCGATCGGATCTCCGAACGGCTTGCCGCCGGATTCGAACTTCCCCGTGGCAGTTTCGCCGGTGTCCCTGTCGGTAATCGTGAGCTGTCCGGTCTCGCGGTCGTACACACCATCGACGAGCGCGAGTTGGATCTCCCCTTGGGACGATTGCTACTGCGTTCCTCGGTTGATCTCCTCCCGTACCTGGAAGAAGTACCGAACGATCTCCGAGTCCTTCACGAAGCTCTCGAGGTTCGGTCGGACGTAGTAGCCGTCGTACGCGGCACCACACATCCGCTTTGCGATTTCCTCCTTCTGCAAGGCTGTTACTGGGAGCCCTGACGAGTAAGCGAGCTCGAATCCCGATTCCCCTTCGACGCACTGGATCACACCAGCAAACACCGAGAGCGCCAGCTCCGCTGAGCCGAGCGTTGCGCGAGCCTTCTCCGGGTTCCCGGCCCGGGAGTAGGCCAAAGCGAGTCGCGGTAGGAGCTTGAAGTTCGGTTGTTCAAGCAGTGGAATCCGCAGCGCGCGCTCGAAGTGCGTCACCGCCTCGCCATGCGCGTTCTCGCCCATCAGATCGATCCCAATGCAGGCGAGCTTGTTGTATTCCGCGGCACCCGGGACGACCTCTGCCGCGCCGCACGCCTCATCGCTCTTCGTGCCATTCGCGTTGGCCAAGGGGCTACCCAGCACTGCTGCCAGCAGAAGTGCAACTCCCCAGAGGAGAAGTGCGCGCATCGACCTATGGCCTTATGAGCGTCTCAGGGTTCACCGGAACCCCGCCTCGCCTAATGTCGACGTGGACGTGGTCGGTGACGCCTGGGAGTCGGGTTTGCAGTGATTGCAGAGTCCCGATGCGCTGACCTGCAGCTACCTCTGCTCCAACGCGGATACCAGCATCTGGCTTGACGTAAAGCTCTCGTACTACGTAGCCAGCGGGGGTGGTAATCCGGACGTAGCGGTACGACAGGTCGTCGCCGTAGGGGTATCCGATCTTGTCTACCGTTCCGCCAGTGACAGCGACAACGTCCTGATCAGGGGATCCGACGTAGTCCGTTCCCAGATGCTGGCGCTGACCACCGTCCCTCGAAGCACCGAAGTTGCCGCAGCCCTGAGGGTCACAACCCCGAACCCCGCCAGCGGTGGGATTCACCCATTCCCGCTCAGCCGGCGCACTCTGGGACTAGCGGTCTTGCGGCTCCACGTGAACTCAAAAATACCAATCACCGCTGGTGGCTGGGCGATAAGCGTAGGTATCCCCGTTCTTCTCGTACCACTGAACCCACTTATGAATGATCGACTCTTGCGCGTCTCGTGGTGCGAGGAACGTCACATCTCGAGACATCCAGACTCCAAAGAACGACACATCTGGGCTTGGGCATCTTACCCTGAGAAACTGACGATGTTGATCATCTAGCTGGTCCTCGTGCGCTGTTGAAGCACAGAAGTCGAGCCCACCGGTAACGTACCGAAGTGCGCGAACTGTCCACACAACGCGAAAGTCACTGGGGCGTGCGTGCGCATCTTCTGGCTTCAGAATTGAGGCATCTACAACTCGAAGTTGACGGATCAGACAGGCTGCCGAATCTCTCGGCTTTGCCGTCAAGAACGCGAGCGAATCCAAATCTCTGACGTCCTCGATTTGCTCGACGAAAGCACGCACGCTCTCGTCTCGACATTCAGGCAGTTCCGCGTAGGCAATCGAATTCACCAGCACCAGCCAGGGCAATGTCATGAGCGCAGGCAATCTCACGAGGGCCGATATCACGGGACACCCCGATAGAAGTCGATATAGGTACTGGGGCCGGCGGGAACGTCCCCGCCACGTGGAGCGACAAATGGACCAAACGTCGCGTACGGCTGTCTCCCGGCCGCCCACCACGGTGTCTGTCTTCCGATTCCTTCCTACCGAATGAAGAAGTGGCGCACATCCCGAGGGAGGTCCGATCGCTGTGCCGCCTCGGAAGCCCGGCGCGCATGAGCCCATTCGCGAATTTCGATGGGATTATTGGGATTCGGCGTCGCCCGGCGTACGTTGCGGTTTCGCTCACTAACGTCCGCAATCCACTCCCTCGCTGTTTGCAGGTCGGCGGCCGATTCCCGGTCGCGAGGTTGGGGGCGGAGGCTGGCGGTTTCTCCATAAACCGCCTCGGCCCGGGCGTCACGGACTTCGGCCTGCGCGTACTGCACTCCACCCTGGGACGACCGGGTGATGATTCAGTGGCTTCATTGTGATTCGCGTTGTTTCCTTTCTGACTCCTGAAGGCCCTCGAGGGTGAGCATCGGCTCGACCAGTTCCAACCGGGTGATATTGCGCAAACCACCGTTCGCGGGTACGAATGCGTCCTTGTGCGATGCATCGAATCGACCCTCAACGAGGACATATCGGCTGTCCAGCTGAGCATGCCGCAGGGTCTCTTTCATCGTGGGAAGATCGAGCAGCACCGCGTTGGTGAGTAGTCCGTGGTCTGCATCCTCGCGCGAAAGGTACAGGTAGTTCCGCTCAGGGCCGATCGTGGCGAAGCCGTAGGTCAAGACTCGCTTGCCATCGAACGTCTGAGGGTCTGCGATGAGCTGGACAATCGAGCAGGGGGCCGACGTTTCCTTCTCTGCTATGGCGACGGTTGTCGAACTCAGCGAAATCATCACCAGGACGGAAAGCATAGTGCGATTCACCGCGCGTGACATCTCAGAACTCCCTATCACCGAAGAGATGGCCGGACCGTTCTCGTCAAGGGCCGCGCATCTGGACCACGAGGCGTCAGCACCTTCACTGCGCCGCTGGGGGTTCTCGTGAAGACCGGAAGTCCTGTCTGCTGAGCTGCCCTCACGTCTCGAGGCGAGAGAATCGGTTGCTCGTTCCACATGTCGACGACGCGGTTTCCCGAGGCCGGGTGTGTGTGGAAGATTCCGCGAGCGCCTTCTGGAACAGGTCCCATCTGTTCGTCGGTTATTCCGGTCTCTGAACCGATCTTGATCGGTCCTCGTCCGATCTTTCCGTCTTTCTCAATCAGATAGCCGCCTCGTTCCTTGCGATCACCCGCCTCTGTCTGTAGGCGGTGCGCTTCGTCGACCGCTTCAATACCCGCCCGGACAAGGTCGTCGGAAAGATTCGCTAGAGGACCTTGGGACTACTCCTCAGCCCGACGCGTTTCCGTCGTACGCCCACGGCTTTCGCAGGCGCGATCCAGAGCTTACCACCGGAGCTTCCGATCGCCTTCCCCGATCGGCAAGTCAAAATCCCAGACGCGAGTTTCGGGCTCCGCAAGCCCACGGCCGGGCGGGGTTCTTCCTTTAGCCGTGGCGCCGCGGGCAGCTAAAGGGGAGGCCGGCCGCGAGTGCTCGGAGCTTCCGCCGGCGTCGTTCGACTCGATCGGGTGTCGGTCAGATCCAGGGGTACCTGGGGATCGGACCCGGTCGCGATCGTCGCTCCTGGCGCCACCTCGAGCGCCGTTTGGGCGGCGGAGGCGGCGATAGCCGCCGGAGCCGCCCTCTGGGCGCGGCGCGCGCGAGAGCGCGGGCCGCGCCTTCTTCTCTCTGGGGAGCCCCCCTTCCGGGGGGCGGACGGGCGGCCGGCGCCAGCCGCCGCATAGCAACGCGCTTCGTTCATGTTCAAGGTCCGGAGGCGGGCGCTCTTTCGTCGGAGGTACAGCACATCGTGTCGCCTCGATGCAGCCCGGCCCAAGTTGACAGAATGCCATTCTGTCAAGGCGGAGCGAAGCGGAGCCCAAGGCAGGGGCCGGCCAGGGCAAGGTCGGATAAGGAGCTCCTTATCGGACAGGGCACGCAAGGGACGTGACCGGCCCACGCGACACGCGCTCGTTT
>CAZUYC010000053.1:0-18870 GCA_964624475.1 uncultured Spirochaetales bacterium
CGCGGCCCGCTGCGCGAGGCGATCCAGCGCCGCTACGTCTGGGGGGAGGAGTACGCCCGGGCCCTCTGCTCCTTCGACGTGAACCTCGGCATCGTCTCCCGGTGGAACCGCAACCACACCGCGTCGCGCACCTTCCAGATCCCGGCCCTAGGCGCCTTCCTGCTCCACGAGCGCAACGAGCTCGTGACGCGCTACTTCCGCGAGGGGGTCGAGGCGGAGTTCTTCGGCTCCGCGGAGGAGCTGCTCGAGAAGTGCCGCCACTACCTCGCGCACCCCGACGAGCGCCGCCGCATCGCCGAAGCGGGACGGCGGCGCTGCATCGAGTCGGGCTACTTCGAGGTGGACCGCGTGCGCGAGCTCCTGCCGCTCTTGGCGGACCTCTTGCGGGGACGCTGAGCCGCGCGCTTCGCAGCCGCGGGGGGCGACGCCGCGGGCTGCGCCGCCGAGACGCGCTCGCGCAGGCGACTCATCGCGAGATGGAAGAGCACGCCGTGCAGCGCCTCGGCCATGCCCATGTCCCAGACGGGCACGTGGACGGAGAGGTCGGCCTCCCGGCGCAGGGCCCCCCCGTCGTAGCCGGTGACACCCACCGTCGGCATGCCGATCGAGCGCGCATAGGCGACGGCGCGCAGCACGTTGGGCGAGTTCCCGGAGCCGCTGATGGCGACGAGCACGTCGCCGGGTCGCCCGAGGTTGCGCAGCTGCTGCTCGAAGATGCTCTCGTAGCCCTCGTCGTTGGCGAGGGCAGTGATGTAGCCGACGTTGTCGGTGAGCGGGATCACGCGGAAGCGGCGCGTCGCGCGCAGGTCGGCGAGCGTCCCCTTGGCGAGGTCCTGCCCGAAGTGCGACGCGGCGGCGGCGCTGCCTCCGTTGCCCGCGAGGAAGACGGTCGCGCCCGCCTCGAAGGCGCTCCACAGCGCCTCGACGAAGCGGTCGGCGGGATCCGCGAGCCCGTCGAGGAGGCCGCGCACGCGCGCCAGGTACTCGCGGGACGACGCGTAGCTCGGGTAGCCCTTCATTTCCAGACTTCCCTCCGGTAGTTGAAGATCACCTTCGAACCGTCGCGCTCGAGGGCGAACGGGAGCTCCCGGTGCGCCGCCATCCCCTGGGCGAGGCGGTGGCCCTGCTCCGGCGGGCAGTCGACGAGCAGGAACCCCCCGCCGCCCGCCCCGCAGATCTTGCCGCCGAGGGCGCCGTGCGCGCGCGCCCGCGCGTACATCTCCTCGATCGCCGCGTCGCTGATGCCTGCTGCGAGCCGGCGCTTGCGCTCCCAGCCCTCGTGCAGGATCCCGCCGAGGCGGTCGAAGTCGCGCGCCCGCAGCGCCTCCTCGAGCTCGAGGGCCAGGGCCTTGATGCCGTCGAGCTCGGCCATGCGCTCGCCCGTCCGCGCCTTCTGCTCGGCGAGGATCGCGTCGGCCTTGCGCGTGCGGCCGGTGAAGAAGAGGTGGATCCGCGCCGAGAGGCTGCGCAGCTCGACCGGGGTCAGGCGCAGTGCCTGGACCTCGACGCTCCCGTCCTTCGCGAAGCGGAAGCTGCGCACGCCACCGTAGGCGGCGATGTACTGGTCCTGCTTGCCGATCGGCTTGCCGAGCCGCTCGATCTCGATCGCGCAGGCCTCGCGCGCGAGGCGCTCGGCCGTGACCTGCTCGCCGCGGTGGGCGTAGAGGGCGTTCAGGAGACCCACCGAGAAGGAGCTGCTCGACCCGAGCCCCGAGCCCTCGGACGGGATGTCCGAGAGCAGCGTCACCTCCACGCCGCGGTCCACCCCGGTCGTGCGCATCGCCTCGCGGATCAGCTCGTGCTGGATCTCGGAGACCTCTGCGACGATCTCCTTGCGCATGTAGTTCAGGTAGATCGCGTCGTCGAAGCGCTCCTTCACGATCACGTAGGCGAACTTGTCGATCGCCGTCGAGACGACGAACCCCTCCCGGCGCTCGTAGTAGGCGGCGAGGTCGGTGCCGCCGCCGGCGAAGGAGATGCGCAGCGGCGTCTGCGTCACGATCATGCCGCGCTCTCCATCCGCTCGAAGTCGGCGCAGCTGGCTCGGTAGGCCTCGGGGGTGCCGATGTCGGCGTGATAGCCCCGGACCAGGGCGCCCCGGACCCGGCCGGCGAGGCGCGGCAGCACGTGGTGCCCGAGGTCGCACGGTCGCAGGGCCGGGATCGCGTCGAGGAGACGCGGCGTGCCGACGAGCAGCCCCGCCCAGGCCAGGTCCCCGCGCGGCCGCGCCGGCTTCTCGACGAAGGCGGTGACGCGGCCCTCGGCGTCGAGCTCGACGATCCCGCGCCGCTCCGGGTCCGGGACGCGGAAGAGCCCGAGCGTGGCGGCGGAGTCCGCCCGGTGCTGGTGCAGGAGCTCGCGCAGGTCGACCGTCGAGGCGTTGTCGGCGTAGACGGCGAGGAAGGCGTCCTCGCCCGCGAGGAAGGCGCGGTTCGCGGCCAGCGTGCCGGCGCTCCCGAGCAGCTCCGGCTCGTGGAAGAGCCGGACGCGAGGCGCGGGCGCAGCCGCGGCCGCGAAGTCGCGGACCTGCTCCGCGAGGTGGTGCGTGTTGACGAGGACCTCGTCGACCCCCGCGCGCGCGAGCTGCTCGAGCCAGCGGCCGAGCAGCGGGCGCCCCGCGATCGGGAGCAGGCACTTCGGGGTCGTGCGCGTGATCTCGCCCATCCGCGTGCCGAGACCCGCGGCGAGGAGCACCGCCTTCACGGCCGGACCTCGCGCACCACGCCGAGCTCGCGCATGCGCGCGTCCGCGCGGGCGAGCACGTCGTCCACGCCCGCGAAACCGCGCAGCCACTCCCGGTACTCGGCGACGGAGTCCTCGGCCGTCCGCCGCGGCTCCCAGCCGAGGCCGCGCAGCCGGGTCAGGTCCGAGACGATGTGGCGCGTGTCGCCGAAGCGGTAGCTCCCAGCGGGGCGCAGCTCCACCTCGCGCCCGAAGACCCGGGCCACGATCGCCGCGAACTCGAGGACGCTGTACGGGCGGCCGCCGCCCACGTTGAATACGCCGTAGTCGGCGCGCGGGTCCTCCAGCACGCGCAGGTTCGCGTCCACGACGTCGTGGATGTTCACGAAGTCGCGCGCCTGGCGTCCGTCCTCGTAGATCGGCGGCATGCGGCCCACGTGCAGGGCGAGGCAGAACACCCGGCAGGCGCCGGAGTAGGCGTTGGTGAAGGACTGCCGCGGCCCCTGCACGATGGAGTAGCGCATGGCGACGGAGGGGATGCCGTAGCGGCGGCCGAGCTGGATCGCGATCTGCTCCTGCGCGTGCTTGGAGAGCGCGTACGGGTTCTGCGGGTTCACCACCGACTCGTCCGTGGGAAGCCACTGCGTCGGTTCGCCCGTCTCGGGGCAGCGGAGCTCGAAGTCCCCGCGGCGCAGCTGCTCCTCCGAGCGCATGGGCGGGTAGACGACCCGCCCGTCCGGGCAGCGGTGCCGGCCCTCGCCGTAGACGGCCTGCGAGGACGCGACGACGATCTTGCGCACCGGGAGCCGCTGCTCGAGCACGAGCTCGTAGAGGAGCGCGGTGCCGACGGCGTTCACGCGGAAGAACCTGCTGAACTCCGGCAGGTAGTCCTGGTAGGCCGCGAGGTGGACCACCGCCTCGACCCCGGCGAGCGCCGGCAGGAGGTCTTCGCGGCGCGTCACGTCCCCGCGGACGAACTCGGCCGCGGGGGGGAGCCATGCGGGCGGCCGCTCGGACTGGTGGACCGGACGCTCGAGGCTGTCGAGGACGCGCACTGCGTAGCCGCGCTCCAGGAGCCGGTCCACGGTGTGCGAGCCGATGAATCCGGCGCCTCCTGTCACGAGCACGCGCATGCGCGCGAGGGTATCACGCCTCGCGCGGCGCGCGGAGGCGCGTCGACATGCGGCGGGCCCGGCCTTATGCTGCGCCGAGAAGCATGCCTGCGGATCGCCGCTTCGTCGTCCTCGACCGCGACGGCACGATCATCGTGGAGAAGCACTACCTCTCCGATCCGGACGCCGTGGAGCTGATCGAGGGCGCCGGTGCCGCGCTGCGCCGCTTGGCCACCCTCGGCCTCGGCCTCGTCGTCGTGACCAACCAGTCGGCCGTGGGCCGGGGTCTCTTCGACCTGCGGCGCCTCGCGGAGATCCACGCGCGCATGGAGTCGCTGCTCGCCCGCGAGGGGGTGCGGCTCGCCGGAATCTACGCCTGCCCGCACCACCCCGAGGACGAGTGCGCCTGCCGCAAGCCCCGCACGGCCCTCGTCGACCGCGCGGCCCGCGACCTCGGCTTCGAGCCGCGGCGCGCCTTCGTCGTGGGCGACATGGCCAGCGACGTGGACCTCGGCCGCGCCGTCGGCGCGACCACGCTGCTCGTGCGCACCGGCCACGGCGCGCGCGAGACCCGAGGCGGCCGCGCCGGCGCGGACCACGTCGTCGCCGACCTCGCCGAGGCGGCCGCCGTGATCGCGAGGGTGTTGGGAGTCAGGGACGTCTGAGTCGATCCGTACGCGGCCGGCTTCGATGGGAGGATCGGCCCGATCGACTCCGCTCGCCTTCGCCTCGCTGCGCGCGAGGCGCTGCCGCGCCTCGCTTGCGAAGAGCGAATCCGGAACGCCACTCCCGCATAGTTCCGGGTTTGCCTACGACCGACCGGGGATAGGCCGAGCCCGCGCCGCCGTGGCTGACGTTCCAGAAAGCTCTTCGCAAGCGGAGCGCGACAGCGCGGAGCGCGCAGCGAGGCGCAGCCGAGCGGAGTAAATGAGGAGGACACCTCCCCCACAGGCGGGGGCACTCCACCGCAGGCCGACGCCTCCGCCGAAGGCTTCTACCCCCGAAAAAACACGGCGTCCGCCTGGAGCCAGCGGCCGTCGCGCACGTCGACGAAGGCCGGGCAGAGGTGGTAGAGGCCGAAGCCCATGGCCTCGACGTCGCGCAGCATCTGCGAGAAGAGGGCCTGGCCCGCGTAGAGACGCACCAGCGAGAGCTCGAGCTGCAGCCCCGCCAGGCGCGGCAGCGTCTCCCGGGCGCCGGCCAGCACCTGCTCCTCGAAGCCCTGGACGTCGACCTTGAGGAAGGGGGCGCGGCTCCCGCGCGCGAGCGCCGGGGCGAGCGCGTCGAGGCGGTAGATCGGAGCCCGCTCCTCGGCGACGAAGCGCGAGCCCGGCGCGAAGCGTTCCATCTCGGGGGTCGTGCCCACCAGCGAGCTCGCGATCGACTCGTTCGCGACCTGCAGGACCACCTCGCCGTCGCGGTCGCCCAGGCAGCAGCGCTCGGCAATCTCCCAGCCGGGAAAGGTCCGGCTGCGCAGGGCGAGGCGGGCGTGGATCGCGGCGAGGGGTTCGAAGGAGACGATCCGCCCGGAGAAGCCCCGCTCGAGCAGGCCGCTCGCGAACTGACCCTCGTTGGCGCCGACGTCGAGGACGAGGTCGACGCCGTGCTCGCGCAGGAGCGCCGCGAGCGCCGTCTGGGAATCGGTGGCGGGCGCGATCCGCGCGACGCGCAGGCCCAGGCGGCCGGCCGCGGCGTGGAGGGCGAGCTTGAGCGGTGCGGCGATTCGCACGAGTGCTCCTCCGGCGCGCCGACCCCGGCGCGCTCGGCGCCGGCGCGCGGACGGTCTATTCCACGGGCTCGAGCTCGAGCGCGCGCAGGAGGTCCGCGCGGAAGCGAGCGTAGCCGAAGCGTTCGCGAGCCTGGCGCGCGCCGGCCTCCCCCATGCGCTGCCGGCGCACGGGGTCGGCGAGCAGCGAGGCGACGGCGTCGCCGAGAGCCGGGGCGTCGCCGTAGGGGACCAGCAGGCCCGTCTCGCCGTCGGCGATGACCTCCCCGGCCGCGTCGGCGGTCGAGCCCACGCACGGCAGTCCGTGCCAGAGCGCCTCCGCGTAGACGAGGCCGAAGCCCTCCTGCCGGCTCGGCATCGCGAGGAGGCCGGCGCGCCGGTAGAGCTCGCCGAGCTCGCGGTCGCCGACCCGACCGAGGAAGCGGACGGCGTCGCCCACACCGGTATCATGGGCCCTGGCTTCGAGGCGCGCGCGGTCGTCGCCCTCGCCGACGATCCAGAGCGCCGCCGCCGGGATGCGGCGGCGGACGGCCGGCCACGCCTCGAGGAGCTGGTCGTGGCCCTTGCCGCGCTCCTCGGACCAGAGCCGCCCGACGATCAGCGCCGCCGGCTCGCGCGTCGGCCCGGCGGCCGCACCTTCCCGCTCCCAGAGGCGGACGCGCTCGGGATCGATGCAGAGCAGCACCGGCCGGACGCGTCCCGCCAGCTCCGGAAAGGCCGCCTCCACGCGCGAGGCCGTCGTGCGCGAGTTGGTGAGCACCCGCCACGCCCCGCGCAGGGCCCGCGCCCGCGAGCCCTGGAAGGCGGCGGCGAGCTCGGTCCCGTGCACGAAGATCGCCGAGCGCGCGCGTCCCGGACGCAGCGGGGGGACGCGGAGTGCGCGCGCGAGGCCCACCAGGTCGAAGAAGCAGAGGTCGTGGCGGCGCCGCGTGCGCTCCCAGCAGAGCTCGAGGGCGAAGAGGGTCTGGCTCCCGCGGGCGAGGCGCTGGTCTCCGCGGCGCGGCGGCGACGCCGGAGCGCGCGGGTCCTCGTACAAGAGCACGCGGTCGGTCCGCGCCACGCGCCCCGCGGCGACGGCCTCGTCGAGCGCGCGGGCTACGCAACGGCTCACGCTCGCGATCCCGCCACCGATGCGCAGACCCGTGAGGCCGAGCAGGATCGAGGGCGCCGCAGCGGGCACGCGCGGAGCATACCCGCGCGAGCTGCGTCCGCCGCGCGGTTCGCCGGGGGCTACCCTCCCGGAGCATGTGCGGGATCGCGGGGATCGTGGTCTACGGCGACGCCGCGCCGGTCGAGGAGGCGGAGCTGCGCCGGCTCCGCGACGCGCAGCGCCACCGCGGGCCGGACGACGAGGGCCTGTGGATCGCGCAGGGCGGCCGCGTCGGCCTCGGCCACCGCCGGCTCGCGATCGTCGACCTCTCGCCGCTCGGCCACCAGCCGATGGCGAGCGGGGACGGCCGCTTCCGCGTGGTCTTCAACGGCGAGATCTACAACTTCCGCGCGCTCCGCGCCGAGCTCGAGGCGCGCGGCTGCGCCTTCCGCTCGCAGAGCGACACCGAGGTGCTGCTGCACGGCTGGCGCGAGTGGGGCCTCGGGCTCCTCGACCGGCTGCGCGGAATGTTCGCCTTCGCGCTGCACGACGCCGAGCGCCGCGAGACGCTGCTCGCGCGCGATCCGCTCGGGATCAAGCCCTGCTATCTCCTCGACGACGGCCGGCGCCTGCTCTTCGCCTCGGAGGCGCAGGCGCTGCGCGCCGTGGCGGGGGACGGCGGGATCGACCCGGAGGGCCTCGCGGGCTTCCTGCTCTGGGGCTCGATCGCGCCGCCCCGCACGCTCTACCGGCGCATCCGCGCCCTTCCCGCCGGGAGCTGGCTGCGGGTGCGGGAAGGCGCCGTGGATCCTCCCGTCGCCTACTACCGGCTCGAGGACGAGCTCGGGCGCTCCGAGGCGTGCGGTGCGGACGAGGCGGCGGCCGCCCTGCGCGAGGCCCTCCTCGACTCGGTGCGCCATCACCTCGTCGCCGACGTCCCCGTCGGAGCCTTCCTCTCCGGGGGAGTCGACTCCTCGGCGCTCGTCGGCCTCATGGCCGAGGTCCACGACGCGCCGATCCGGACGGTGACGCTCGCCTTCGACGACGCGTCCCTCGACGAGTCGGGGCTCGCCCGGATCGCGGCGGAGCGTTACCGGACCGGACACCGCGAGGTCCCGATCCGGATCGACGAGGTCCGCGAGCGCGTCTTCGACGCCGTCCGCTCCCTCGATCTTCCCTCCGTCGACGGGATCAATACCTTCTTCGTCTCGGAGGCCACCGCGAAGACCGGCCTCAAGGTGGCGGTCTCGGGGGTGGGCGGTGACGAGCTCTTCGGCGGCTACCTGGGCTTCGAGCGGATCCCGCGCATGCGCCGGATCCACGACCGGGTCCGGTCGCTGCCCGGAGGGGCGGGGCTGCTCGCGGGAGCGGCGCGCGGCATCGGAGCGCTCCCGGGCGGCTGGCCGGCGAAGCTCGCGAGGGCGGCGGGGTTCGCCGGCGACGACGCCGGCGCCTACTGGGCCGAGCGGGGTCTCTTCTCGCCCATGGAAATCTGCCGGCTCCTCGAGCCGGAGCTCGCGCGGCAGCTCGAAACCCTGGACCCGCGCCAGGAGATCCGCGATCGGCTGCGACTCGACGAGCTGGCTCCGGAGGAGCGCGTCTCGGCGCTGGAGATGCGCCGCTACCTCCAGGTGCAGCTCCTGCGCGACACCGACGTAATGGGCATGCGCCACTCGCTCGAGATCCGCACGCCGCTCGTGGACCGGGACCTGCTGCGCGCGGCCGCCCGGGTCCCGGGCGCGCTGCGCCGCGCCGGACCCGCCAAGCGCTGGTTGCGCGAGGCTCCCCGGCCCAGCGTGCCCGAGGAGCTCTGGAACCGCCCGAAGCGAGGCTTCACGCTCCCGCTCGGCCCCTGGCTCCGCGCGGGGAGCCTCCCCGCGCGCCTGCCCGACCTGCCCGGCATTCGCCCCGAGGGGGCCCTGCGTGTGATCCAGGGCTTCCGGCGGGGCAGCGTCCACTGGTCCCGCGTCTGGGCGCTGCTGGTCCTGGCCCACTTCCTCCGCCCCACTGCTTCTGGATCGTGGTAAAAAAGACCCGATTCAAGGTCGGGACTCGGCGATTCCAGGCTCGTTGAAGAAAATTCCGTTCTCACTGCCACTGCGGCCTCTTCACGCCCACTTCCTCCCCAGGTGCTGCCCCGTCGTCGGGGTCTTGAGCGCGGCACCAGCGAGGCCGAGAAGTAGGCGGAGGAGAGCGGGATGGCGGGGCGCGAGGGGGCGAGGGTCCTGATCGACGGCACGATGGCCCGGGGCGGCGGCGGCTTCACCTACCTGGTGAACATCGTCCCCCGCATCACGCGTCTGGCGCCCGAGGACCGGTTCCTGCTGCTCCTGCGCAGCGAGCGGATCGCGGCGTCGATCCCGAGCGCGCCGAACCTGACGATCGAGATCCTCCCCGACGTCGGCCCCGCCGGACGCCTCTGGTTCACGGCCGCCGAGGGCGCCCGGATCGCCACGCGCTGGGACGCGGACCTCTACTTCTCGGCCGGCGAGAGCGCGCCGGCGCATGCGGCGTGCCCGCGGATCGCGAGCTTCCGCAATCCGACGGTCTTCAAGCCGATGGATCCCGAATGCCCGCGCGGCGAGCGCCTGCGGCTGATCACGCTGCGGGCCCTCGCGAAGCTCTCGGCGCGGAGCTGCGAGCGGATCATGTTCGTGAGCGAAGACTCGGCGCGCTGGATCGGCGAGGCGATCGGGGTCCCCGCCGAGCGGCGCGCCGTGGTCTACCACGGGATCGACACGCGCCCCTGGCGGGCGGCGCGCGCGAGCGACCCGGTGCATCCGTGGCCCTACATCCTCTCGGTGAGCTCGATCTACCGCTACAAGAACTTCGTGCGCCTGATCGAGGCCTATGGTCGCCTGGTGGACGGGAGCCCGCAGCTCGAGCCTCCCGACCTCGTCATCATCGGCGACGAGCAGCACGCCGACCACGCGCGGAAGATGCGCGCGGCGCGAGCGGCGCTCGGGCCGCTCGCGGAGCACGTCCATCTGCTCGGCGAGGTGCCGTACGCGGACATCCCGGCCTGGTACGCGGGCGCGGCGCTCTTCGTCTTCCCCTCCTACCTCGAGACCTTCGGACACCCGCTGCTCGAGGCGATGGCGGCCGACGTGCCGGTCGTGGCCGCAGACATCCCGGTCTTCCGCGAGATCGCGGCCGACGCCGCCTTCTACGCCGACCCGTTCGAGGTCGAAGACCTGGCCTCCGCGATGCTCGACGCCCTCACGAACCGCGAGGCTCGGGAGGCCCTCGTGAAGCGCGGCCGCGAGCGTCTGCGCCTCTTCGGCTGGGACCGCACGGCCGTGCGGCTTCTCGGGCTCTTCTCGAGCGTGCTCGCCGAGCAGGCGAGCGCCCGCCTGCGCTGGCGCCCGGTCGAGTCGACGGTCGAGGTCCCGGGCCTGCACGCCGCCTGAAGCAAGCCCGCGAAGCGGGCGCGCAGCGAGGCGGAGCCGAGCGGAGTGCTCCGACGTGGTCCGACCATCGCCCGACGCTACTCTCGCGCCGAATCGGGCTCGGTCCCCTGATCCGCAGGGTCGCCCACACGAGCCCGAGGCGAGGGAGCGGTGCAGGCACCCCGTTCGGCCGGCCGCGTGCTCGCCGCGGCGGCCGGCGTGGGGCTCGCTAGCGGAGGCGCCATCGGTGCGCTCCTCGGCGTCTGGACGTCGATCCAGAACGGGATCGCAACCGGCGTCGAGATCGGGGCGCTCTGCCTCCAGCTCGTGGGGCTCTACGCGGCCTGCTTCACGGCGGGGCTCCTCGCGCTCGCGGCCGCCGCGCTCGCCGGCGGCCGGCGCCCGGGCGCCGGCTTCTTCGCAGCCGCGGCCGTCGGCGCGAGCGTCCTTGGCAACGGTATGCTGCGTTTCCACCTGACCAGCCAGCCGCTCTCGGTGACGCCGCACCTCTCCCTCGTCGGCCTCGGCCAGCTCGTGGGCGTGGTCGCGGCCTCGGCGCTGCTCTTCGCCGCGCTCCTGCGCCCCGGGCGGCGCGCGAGCGTCGCAGCCGCAGCGGCGGTCGCCCTCCTGGTCGGGATGGAGGCATTCCAGCGCTGGCACCAGCGCCCGCTGCACCGCGACCTCGCGCGGCTCGTCCCGCCGCTCGTGGCCGGCGCACCGCGGCCCTTCGAGCCGCGGCACGGGAGCCGTTTCGAGGGCGCGAAGCTCGTGGTCCTCGGGATCGACGGCCTCGGCGCCGAGGTGATGCTTCCGCTGCTGCGGCGCGGCGAACTCCCGAACCTCGCCTGGCTCCTCGACGGCGCGGCCTTCGGCTACCTCGACACCCTCGAGATCCCCGTCTCCCCGGTGATCTGGGAGACGATCTCGACCGGCCAGCCGCCGAGCCGCCACCGGATCGGCCACCACGCGCACTGGAGCTTCCCGGGGGTCTCGGATCGCGTGCGCTTCCTTCCGCGCTACCCGATCGCCGACAATACGGTCTTCGCAGTGCGCCACCTCGTCACCGGCGCCGCGCCCTTCGCACCGTGGGAGCGCGCGTACCACGACTCGACCGACGCCACGGTGGCCCGCCTGTGGGAGATCCTCGGGCGCCGGGGCTTCTCGGTCGGCGTCTACCACTGGATGAACACGGCCCCGGTGAGCCGCGTCCCGGGCTTCCTGAAGGGCTACGAATCGACGCCGCCGCGCGAGTGGCCGCCGGGCCTGGAGCAGGGGTTCGACGAGCTCCCGTCCGTGATGGACGTCCTGCCCTACGAGCGCGCGCTCTGGCAGCGCTTCGTGGATCTCGCACTGCGCCATCGCCCCGAGGTGCTCTTCTACTACACGCATTTCGCGGACGCCGTGAACCACTGGAACTGGAAGCGCGACGCCGTCGGTCCGGGACTCCTCTACGCGGGGCTGCGCCCCGGGGACTTCGATCCGGGACCCGAGATCGCAGAAGCCAACCGCCTGGTCGACGCCTTTCTCGGCGACGCGCTCTCGCGCCTCCCGGACGACGCGACGCTCGTCGTGGTCTCCGACCACGGCTTCGAGTTCATCGGCTACGAGCACGACCACTCGCCGCCCGGCGTGATCCTGCTGCGCGGACCCGAGATCCGCCCCGGGCCGATCGCGGGCGCGAGCGTCTACGACGTGGCCCCGACCCTCCTGCACCTGCTCGGCGCGCCGGTGGCGGCGGACATGACGGGGCGCGTCCTCCCCGTGTGGAGGCCGGGCAGCGCGCTCGACCGCGCGCCCGAGAGCGTGGCGAGCTACGGAGGACCGGCGCCGCCGATCGCGGTCGGGGAGGCGAGCGACGAGGAGCTCCGCCGCACCGAGGCGTACCTGCGCTCGCTCGGCTACGTGAACTGAACCAGCCCTGGCCGGAGCTGGCTCGCGACGGAATCTCCCCCGAGCCGCGATTCGGGCGCGGGTCCCAGCGTCGCGCCTTCGGCCCGCGGGATTGGCTAGAATGAGCAATCTGCCAGGGACCAAGCCCCGCCAGGAACTCGGTGACGCGGTCGGCCTCGGTGTCCCGGAGCACCTGCTCGAAGGAACAGGACTGGAGCGGCGCGTTGCCGAAGCGGACGCTGCCGCCTTCGCCCACGCAAGGGCCGCGTAGTCGGCGAGCGCGCGCAGGACGGAGCCGTGGACGCATTTCGCCCGCAGCGCGCGAACCGATTTCCGGGCCCGGCGGTGATAGACGAAGTTGCAGAGGATGAAGACGGAGCTCCCGCGGCGGATATAGGCGCCGAGCGGGTTCCAGGCCCGCGTACCGTATCGCTCGCGGTCGAGGCCGATCTGGGCAAAGAATCCGCGCACCACCGCGTAGACGTCGTTCGCGCCGCGCGAGGGGTCGGCGAGGGAATACTCCGGAAAGCGTTCGGAGGGAGAGAATCCGTCCTCTGGGCCCGGATCGCCGAGCCCCGGGGCGAGTACGATCGATCCGTTCACACCCTGCACTTTGCGCTGGAGAGGGGAAGCGAACCGCGCGCGCTATGCTGCATCGTGCCGTGCGACGACCTCGCGTCCTCATCAACGCGCTCTCGCTCACGCTCGGCGGGGGTCGTAGCTACATCCAGAACGTCCTGCGCGAGCTCGGCCGCGATCCCCGCGACCTCGAGTTCACCGTGCTCGCCGCCGAGGGGCAGCTCAGCGAGACCGAGGCCGCGGGGATTCCGCTCGCGACGCGGCGCTTGGCCGGGAAGAAGAGCTGGAGCCGGACGCTGTTGCGGGTGCTCTACGAGGAGACGATTCTCCCCGTGCGCGCCCGCTCCTTCGACCTCCTCTACTGCGTGGCCGACCTCTCGCCGGCCGTCGCGAGCACGCCGACGGTCGTCGCGCTGCGCAACCTCAACATCTACGATCGGCGCTTCTACGACGACGCGCGCACGCGCACGCTCTACCGTTGCGTGCGTCTCGGGCTGCGTCGCTGCCGGCGGATCATCTGCCCCTCGCGCGCCGCGGCGGAGCGAATCGCGCTGAGCCTCGGCATCCCGCTCGAGCGCATCACGGTCGTGCCGCACGGGATTGCCGCCGAGGCCTTCGCGGCCCGCGCGGACCCGCCGCCGGCCGCTGCCCCCTACCTCTTCCTCTCGGCGGCGGTCGAGCGCCACAAGAACATCGGCGCCGCGATCGAGGGGCTCTGCCTCCAGTCCGATCCGAGGCTCGAGCTGTGGATCGCGGGAACCGACCAGACCGATCCAGCCTGCGCCGCGGAGCTGCGAGATCGGGCGGCGCGGCTGGGACTCGGGGAGCGCGTGCGCTTCCTCGGCGTCGTGCCCTACCGCGAGATCCTCAGCTACTACCGGGGCGCGACGGCCTTCGTCTTCCCGTCGCTGATCGAGACCTTCGGTCATCCGCTACTCGAGGCCATGCTGGCCGGCGCTCCGATCCTCGCGGCCGACATCCCGGTCTTTCGCGAGTTGGCCGAGGGCGTGGCCCTCTTCTTCCCGCCGAGAGACGCGGCGGCGCTCGCACGCGAGATCGATCGCGTGCGTGCCGAGCCCGAGGCGTCCCGAGCCCGCGTGGAGCGGGGCCGCGAGCGCGCCGCGGCCTTCTCGTGGCGGCGCTCCGTCGACTTGCTGTGCGAGGTCCTGACCAAGGCGCTCGAAGCGCGCTAGTGGTCTGATTCATAAATATAGAGCATTATAGGCTCGCTTCCGATAGCCTTCCTGGAAAGGGCGGGAGGGAGCGATGCGCGTCGCGCAGGAGATTCATCTCACGAAACATGAGCAGGCGACCCTTCAGCGGTGGTCCCGAGGACGCAAGGTCGCTGTGCGCCAGGCGCAGCGCGCCCAGATGGTCCTGCTCGCCGCCGATGGAAATTCGAATCAGGAGATCTCCGCGAAACTGGGCATCCAGGTTCACACCGTGGGGCGTTGGCGTAGGCGGTTTGCCGAGCTGCGCATCGCGGGCATCGAGAAGGATCTTCCGCGTGGGGGTCGTCCACGAGAACGGCGCGAGAGAATCGAGAGCGAGATCATTCGCAAGACGACACAGGAGACGCCCAAGGACGCAACGCATTGGAGTACACGCTCGCTCGCCAAGGCATTGGGCGTCAATCAATCGATGGTGCATCGCATTTGGAAGGCGAACGGTCTGCAGCCGCATCGGGTCCGAACCTTCAAGCTGAGCCGTGATCCTGATTTCGAGGCCAAGCTGATCGAGGTCGTGGGCCTCTATCTCGACCCACCCGAGAAGGCGCTGGTCCTCAGTGCCGACGAGAAGAGTCAGATCCAGGCGCTCGATCGGACGCAGCCCGGTCTGCCGATGATTCGCGGGCGATGCGGGACCATGACCCATGACTACAAGCGCAACGGGACGACGACCCTCTTCGCCGCAATCGACATGGCCCAAGGCAAGGTCATCGCATCCTGCATGCCGCGCCACAGACACCAGGAATGGATCAAGTTCCTGAACCAGATCGACCAGGAGACTCCGCAGGACCTGGATCTCCACCTGATCGCCGACAACTACGCCACGCATAAACATCCGGGTCTTCCGGAGAATCTGTGGGTAGATTCCGGGGATCCGGGTAGCCTCCGCTTCCGTCTCATCAACGCCGCTTCGCGCGTTCCTCCACTTGGTTTCGGCCCTTCGGGTGACGAGCCTTCCGCTCCGGCTGGGAGGTGGGGAGGCCGGAAAAGCGGAGCTTTCCGGCGCGCCTCGCCGGAGGTGGCACATCCCGCGTGAGGTCGGGGATGATCGGGTTGCGACAACCAACCAACCCGGGGACGACACGCGGGATGCAGCTCAAGACTATCCTGAACCGAGTCCAGCGTCATGCTTCGTTCGTGTATGCGGGCGTGCGCTGGGTCGAGGCCACGCCGCTGCGGCTCGAGGTCGAGCTTCGCCCGCGCGCTGGGAGCCGGCCCACGTGCTCGGGCTGCGGGAGGCGGGGGCCGACGCATGACACGCTCGCGCTGCGGCGCTTCCAGTTCGTGCCGCTCTGGGGCGTTCTCGTGTTCTTCGTCTACGCAATGCGCCGTGTCGATTGTGGCCGTTGCGGCGTGACGGTCGAGCGGGTGCCCTGGGCCGAAGGCAAGAGTCCGATCACGACGACCTACGCCTGGTTTCTCGCGGGCTGGGCGAAGCGGCTGTCCTGGAAGGAGGCCGCCCAGGCGTTCCGAACCAGTTGGGACAGCGTCTACCGATCCGTGCAGCTCGCGGTGCAATGGGGCCTCGCGCACCGGGATCTCGACGGCATCGAGGCGATCGGCGTCGATGAGGTACTGTGGCACCGCGGGCACCAGTTTCTCACCGTGGTCTATCAGATTGTTGATGGCTTTGGAAAGGCGCCGAATTCCGGTGAAAACCGCGTCGGATCGCCATCGGGCCTGGTGAAGACCTAACGAGATCCGGTTCGGGTGTCCAGGCCGCTCCGGGTCTCTTCCTCGCACCAGTGAAAACCGGGGGGTTCGGGGGGCGGAGCCCCCCCGAGTCTCCCCGCCCCCGCGCCGCCGCGCGCGCGAATGCTGCGCGCGAGATGCGAGATCGCGGAAGGGGTTGGAGGTCGCCGGCGGCGGTCCCCGCGCCGGCGACCTCCGAGCGGAAGCCTTTGCTGCAGCTCGGGATGCGGTAGAAGCGGCGCGTCGTCGGAGTCGGAGAGGCCCAGGCGTTCACTGGCGAGTGGCCCTGGGCCTCCCCGTCGAGTCCATCGCGCGCAGGTGCGTGCGGTGGGCCGCAGCGGGAGTGTCGCCCGGATCGGTCCGGGCGTCGAGGGCTGCGACGGCGGGGGCCGTCGTCGACGCCGGGATCCGCTGCTTCTACTGCGCCCACTGCAGTCGCTTCGTGCGCCTGTGCTCGCGCTGCGACCGGGGGCAGGTCACCTGCGGAGCGCAGTGCCACGCGCTGCGGCGCCGAGCCTTCGTGCGCGCGGCGGGACGCCGCTACCAGCGCACGCGGCGCGGTCGGCGTCTGCATGCCGCCCGCCAGCATCGCTGGCGCGAGCGCGCGGCGAAGAAAGTGACGCATCCCCGATCGACACGGGCGCGCGAGGCCCCGAGCTTCCCGCCGCGTGCGCGGACCCCGGTTCGCGCCGGGCAGGAGATCCGACCCGAAGCCCAGCCGGCGAGGGCACTCGCGCCCCCGTTGCGCTGCGACCGATGCGGTCGAGCCTGCGCGCCGCTCGTGCGGCGTCGCTGGCGGTCGTTCGGACCTCTTCGCCGATCGGAGGAGGAGCGCGCGTGATTCCGAAGGAGCTCGAAGCGAAGATCATCCGCCTCCACCTGGCGGAGCAGTGGCGGATCGGCACGATTGCCCGCGAGCTCGCGCTCCATCACACCACGGTGCGCCGCGTGCTCGCACGGGCCGGCGTGCCGGCGCAGCCGCACGCGGCGCCGCGCGCATCGATCGTGGACCCCTACCGGCCCTTCGTGCGCGAGGTGCTCGAGCACTATCCGCGGCTTCACGCCAGCCGCCTCTACGCCATGATCCGCGAGCGCGGCTACCCGGGCGGGCCGGATCACTTCCGCCACCTCGTGGCGCTCGAACGCCCCCGGCCGCCGGCCGAGGCCTTCCTGCGCCTGCGCACCCTGCCCGGCGAGCAGGCCCAGGTCGACTGGGGCGCCTTCGGGCGCGTGCCGATCGGTCGCGCCGAGCGGCGCCTCTCGGCCTTCGTGATGGTGCTGTCCTGGTCGCGCGCGCTCTTCGTGCGCTTCTGCCTCGACCAACAGATGGCGAGCTTCTTGCGCGGCCACGTCGAGGCCTTCGAGCATTTTGGCGGATCCGTGCGGGTCGTGCTCTACGACAATCTGCGCAGCGCTGTCCTCGAGCGCGTCGGCGACGCCATCCGCTTCCATCCCGAGCTGCTCGCGCTGGCGACCCACTACGGCACCGAGCCCCGGCCCGTCGCGATCGCGCGGGGCAACGAGAAAGGACGCGTGGAGCGGGCGATCCAGTACGTCCGGACCGCGTTCTTCGCCGCCCGCCCCTGGAGCACGCTCGACGACCTCAACGCCCAGGCCCTGGCCTTTTGCCAGGGGCCGGCGCGCGAGCGCCGCTGCCCCGAAGACCGCACGCTCTCGGTCGGCGAGGCCTTCCAGCAAGAGCAGGCGCAGCTGCGGCCCTTGCCGCCGGATCCGCCGCCCACCGACGAGCGCGCCGAGGTCTCCGTGGGGCGCACTCCCTACGTGCGCTTCGACGGCAACGACTACTCCGTGCCTTCCACAGCCGTCCGCCGTTCGCTGACGGTGGTGGCCAGCGAGAGCACGGTCCGCGTGCTCGACGGCACCCAGGAGCTCGCCCGCCACGCGCGCAGCTACAGCCGCGGGGAACAGATCGAGGACCCCGTGCACATCGAGGGTCTCGTGAAGCTCAAGCGCGAGGCCCGCGAGCACCGCGGGCTCGATCGCCTCCAGCAGGCCGCTCCCCGCAGTCGGGAACTGCTCGTGCAGCTGGCCGAGCGCGGCGGCAACCTGGGCTCCGCCACCGCCGCCCTCGGGCGGCTGCTCGATCGCTACGGCGCGCAGGCGCTCGAGATCGCCCTCGACGAGGCCCTGGCCCGCGACGTGCCCCATCCCCACGCCGTGCGCCAGGTGCTCGAGCGTCGCCGCCGCGAGCAGCACGCGCCGCCTCCCGTGGCCGTCGCGCTGCCCGACGACCCGCGCGTGCGCAGCCTCGTCGTGACGCCGCACCGACTCGAAACCTACGACCCCCCGCTGCAGGAGACCGCCTCCGATGACGACGCCTCCGACGACCCCCGCTGATCCCCAGGCCCTGCGCGAGCGCCTGCGCCAGCTCGGCTTCTACGGCCTGCTCGAGCACTGGGACGCCGTCCACGGCGCCGCCTGGCTCCCCGAGCTCCTGGCCTGGGAGCAAACCGAGCGCCAGCGCCGCAGCCTCGAGCGGCGGCTGCGCAATGCGCGGCTCGGCCGCTTCAAGCCGCTCGCCGACTTCGACTGGAGCTGGCCCCAGAAGATCGATCGCGAGCAGATCGAGGATCTCCTGAGCCTGCGCTTCCTCGAGGAGCGCGCCAACGTGATCCTGGTCGGACCCAACGGCGTCGGAAAATCCCTGATCGCCAAGAACCTCGCCCACCAGGCCCTGCGCGCCGGGCAGACCGTGCTCTTCGTCACCGCCAGCGAGATGCTCAACGACCTGGCCGCCCAGGACAGCGCCAGCGCGCTCGAGAAGCGCCTGCGCCGCTACCTCCGGCCTCGGCTGCTCGCCCTCGACGAGCTCAGCTACCTGGCCTACGGCCCCCACCACGCCGATCTGCTCTTCGAGGTCGTGAGCCGCCGCTACGGCGAGAAGCCGCTCTTGCTCACCACCAACCGTCCCTTCGGCGAGTGGAACCAGACCTTCCCGAACGCCTCCTGCGTCGTCACCCTCGTCGATCGCCTGGTCCACAACGCCGAGATCGTCGCGATCCAGGGCGATTCCTACCGGCTCAAAGAAGGCCAGGAGAAGGCGGCCGAGCGCGCCCGCCAGCGCGCGGCCCGGCGAACGACCGCCGCCTCGCGCACGAAGACCCGTGGATGACCGCCCCCCCGCGGCCCACGCCGGACGAGATCGCCCTCGCCCCCGAGCTCGGTCTGCTCGCCGCCCTCGAAGCCGTCCTCGATCTGACCCTGCGCACGCTCGAAGCCGCTTGGCCGGAGCTCGGGAGCGACGACGACCCGGAGTACCTCGCCTCGCGCATCACCCGCCTCGCAGGCGATCTGCGCGAGGCCCTGCTCGACTACCGCGCCGTCCTCGGCGACGACGATCGCGGCGGATCCGCCTGAGTCCGGCCCTCGATCGATCGCGCCCGCTCCGAGACTTCACCCCCCTCGATGGCGAAGCGCGCGTTCTTCACCAGCATCCGGCGCTTCTACGAAACCGGCAACA
>CAZUYC010000054.1:0-20997 GCA_964624475.1 uncultured Spirochaetales bacterium
GGCGGAGTCTCGTCTTTAGCCGTCGGCGGCGGCATCGGCGTCGGTATGGCCTGCGTGCTCGGCTCCGCAGCCTTCCCCTTCCCGAGCCAGAGCGCCTTGCGGATCACGAGCTCGAGGCTCTTCGACGCCGGCTGCACCTTCTGCGCGTACTCGTTCGCGTCCATGCCTTTCGGGAAGTGGATGCGGTACGCACCGATGCCGCGCTCCGTGAGCTGTCTCGCGAGCTTCTCCGCCGCCTTCTCTCCCGCCTCGTCGCGGTCGTAGGCGATCAGCACGCGCTCGGTCCCGTAGCGCTCGAAGGCCTTCCAGTGGTCCGGCGTCATGCCCTCCACGCCGTACGCCGCCGTCACGTTGCGGAAGCCCGCGCACCAGAAGGTCAGCGCGTCGAGCAGGCTCTCGCAGAGGATGATCTCGCGACTGGCTTGCAGGGCCTCGACGTTCCACACGCCGCGGTGTGGACCCGGGAGGTAGAGATGCAGCGGCGTTCCCGGTCGAAGACCCGGCGTGATCTTTCTTCCGTAGAGCTCGGCGACGCGGCCCTCCTCGTCGAAGACGGGCACGACGAGCGAGCCGTTCAGGTGCTCGTGGCCGCTCGCGCGGATCACACCCAGCACCTCGAGCCGGCCGCGGATCTCGGCTCCCTCCTTCCGGTTCTTGGCCGGGAGCCGGTAGCCGAGCGTGCGGTTCGCGAAGCCGAGACGGAAGCGCTCCACCGCCTCGGCGTGCTGGAGGCCTCGGGAGGCCAGATACGCCAGCGCCTCGGGGCTCTCCTTCAAGCTCGCGTGGTAGTAGTCGACCACGCGGCGCAGCAGCGCCTGGTCGCCCGCGCTCGCATCCAGCAGCCCCGGGAGCTTCGGCACCGTCGAGCGCTCCGGCGGCTTGCCCTTCGAGAGCCCCTCCGGCGGGAGATCGGCGCGCAGCAGCTCGGCGGCGTGACGGAAGCTCACGCCCTCGGCCCGCATCACCCAGTCGATCACCGAGCCCCCCGCCTGGCAGGCGCCGAGGCAGTGCCAGAGGTTCTTCGCCGGCGTGATCACCAGGCTCGGCTCGTGGTCGTCGTGGAAGGGGCAGAGGCCCAGGAGGTCGGCCCCGTGGCGCTCGAGCTTCACGCCTCGGGCCTCGGCCATGCGCTCGACCGAGACCTCCCGCTTCAGCCGCTCGAGCTCCGCCTTCGGGATCCTCGCCATGGGCTTTCCGGGGCCTCCCTGCAAAAAAGCTGCGGTCGAGCACCGATGCTGCCTGATCTAGCATGGCGGCTGCGTCCGATCAAGCCTAGATTGCCTAGGATCCAGCATGGAGGTGAGGAGAATCGCCGTTGGGAGCAGCAGCCCCGCTACAATCGGCCGTCATGGACAACGGGAACGCTGCCAAGACGCCGCCGGGGGACCCGGGCTTCGCCCAGCGCCTGCGGGAGCTCCGCAAGCAGAAGGGCCTCTCCCAGACCGAGCTCGGGCAACGGGCCGAGGTCCACTACACCCACGTCGGTCGCTACGAGCGCGGCGTCTCCCGCCCGGGCGCCGATACGCTCAAGCGCCTGGCCGACGCCCTCGGCGTCTCGGGCGACTACCTGCTCGAGGGAGCCGTCGAGGAGGCCGCCCGGGCGCGCTTCGAGGATCGCGAGCTCTTGCGGCAATTCCAGGAGGTCGAGAAGCTGCCCGAGGAGGACAAGGCCGTCGTGAAGCGGCTCCTGGAGGCCTTCCTCACGAAGAAGCAGCTCCAAGAGCTCGCGGCGCGCTGAGGAGACCCCCCGTGGCGAAGCCCAGGCCGGCAGAAGAGGAGCTCCTCGCCAAGATCCGCCGGCTCGCGCCCGAGCGCGTGGCCGAGGTCGAGGACTTCGTTGACTTCCTGCGCCAGCGCGACGAGGAGCAGAATCTCACCGAGGCGGCGAGCCGGCTCTCCGAGGCCGCCTTCGCCAAGGTCTGGGACCACCCCGACGACGCCGACTATGACCGGCTATGAGTTCGGGGACCTCGTCCTCGTCCCGTTCCCCTTCACCGACCAGTCCACCACGAAGCGCCGCCCCGCGGTCGTCGTCAGCAGCGACGCCTACCACCGCGAGCGGTCGGATCTCATCATCCTCGCCGTCACCAGCCAGGCGCGGCCCGCCGCCGGCGTCGGCGAGGTCGCCGTCGCGAAGTGGAAAGAGGCCGGCTTGCTCCGGCCCTCGCTCCTCAAGCCCGTGCTCGCCACCATCGAGCGTAGCCTCGTGCTCCGCAAGCTCGGACGGCTCGCCGACGAAGACCGCGCCGCGCTGCGCAAGGTGCTCGACGAGATCCTGGGAACTTGAGTGAGCGCGAGCCAACCTCGATGCCTTGGCACAGTGCGTAGGTGCGTTGAGCTACTCGGTCTCGGCGCACTTGACGCGGAGGCAGGTCTCTTGGACCGCTGACGAGAGCCCGCCCATCTCGCATTCCACCTCAAGGCGCTGCTCGACCATGCGCATGACCGCCCGGGTGGCGTCGATCATGTCCTGCGGCGGCTTCTCGTTGACCTTCACAAGCGACTGCACAAATCGGATTGCTCCCGTCTCCTCGACAATGAACACAAGATCCCCTTGGACGCGCGAACCTTCGTAGAAGAATAGGTGATCCCCTTCTGCCTGTGCGTCGCTTCGGGACTCCTCGCTACCACGAAACTCTTTGACGGAAGTAACGCCAGGGGTCGCCTGCAAGACGCGACGGGTGCATTCAAGATCCGGAACCTTCGCGACAACGGCGGTCCGGTAGATCCCATACTCGCGCTCACAACCAACAATCCATGCGAACGCCAGGGCGCCGAGGGATCGGAGAAGCCGCACCTTCATGTCCCTTCCTATGGCCGATAGTCCACGGGGACTCTCATGACGTCGTGCGAGAAGTGGCGCCACAAGTTCCCGGCGCCGCTTGCTGGGTCGAACCGGTCATAGTGAAGGAAGGGAGACGCCTGTCCCCGTACGGTGTCGTACGTGAGATGAACATTCCCGAAGCGCAAGTCGATGTCGTGAGAGCCGGTCGTCCTGATCGACCAGAAGCCCTCTGCCTCGTGGATCTTCACGAGCCGTGAATCGGCCCACCAATCCTTGATTGGAACGCTCTCGAGGGGGCTGCCCATCGCGCGCTCAATCTGCGGTGTCAATTCAGGGAAGTCCCGCCACAGCTGGTGCTCGAGTGGGTCCGTCGTGGGATCGAAGGGGTTGCTCGAGACGGATCGAGCATCCGTCGCGACGTTTCCCGCGTCGGCGTACTGCCCACTTTGGGACGGCCGAGGCGGGGTCTGCGGGGTCTCGATCGGAACGACCAGTAGCCCCGGGTCACCTCCATACGGGATACCTGCCCACGCGGGCCAGTCGTGAGGGTCTGGCCTCAAGCTGGAGCCGGGTTTGGGTCCTACGCCGGAACAGGAGTGATGCGGGGAACACAGCGTCCCGGTCGGGTCAGTAAAGTTGACCGGATTGTCCCGCGCGTAGCTGTACCCGTTGTACGACTGAGGGTCGGCAGCGTTCCCCACTAGCGGATCCACCGACAGGAAGCTCCCCGTGGTGGGATTCTGCCAGCGCGCCTGCATGTAGTGGAGGTTGGTGGCCGGCTCGCGGGGGTGGCCGGCGAAAACCTCGGTGTCGGTGCTTTCGGTGCCCTCGTCGTCGTGGATGGCTCCGAAGGGAGCATAGACCGTCTCGCGCTCGGCCTGCCCGTGGTCGTCGAGGACCACCGTCGCGCTCCTGAGGTGGTCGCCCAGGATCCAGCGGCGATACATCACGGTGGTCCCGCCTCCCCCTGCCCGGGCGGGAAGGGGCGGGAGGACCAGCACGACGACGAGCGTGAGCGAGAGGGCCGCCAGGACCGGCTGGTCGCGGAGGCCGGGCGCCCCCTCGGACCGGATCGCGAGGAAGCCGAGACTGGCGAGGCCCAGGGCCGCGAGGACCGCCAGCGCGAGGGGCGGCGGCAGCGGGAGATCGGCCCACGGGAGCGCGGGCAACCCGGCGGCGGTGCGCAGCGTCACCGGGGCCTTGCGCTTGTAGGCGATCTGCTCACCAAAGGCGAAGATGTGGAAGTCGCCGCGGTTGTCCGGCTGCAGCGTGAAGTACTCGCCGACGTAGCGGCGCTGGACCCAGGCGCCGCTCGTGTTCAGGTAGTACTCGCGGATCCGCGATCCCCGAGAGTCGTACTGGGGGTGGAGGGTGAGGCCGCAGTCGGCTGCCGTGGGGCCCACGCAGAGGAGCCGGTTCAGGGCGTCGAAGCCGTAGTGGCGCGCGCCCCCGGACCAGGTCTCCGAAGAGAGGTTCCCGTCGGCGTCGTAGGCGTAGGTGATGCCGAGGTCGGTCCTCTGCGTGACGGCGTGGGGCTTCATCCCGTTCGCCTCGCCGAAGACCTGGTTCGCGGGGGCGCTCTCGCCCACGGCGTGCCTCGTCAGGTTCCCGAGCGCGTCGTACTTGAAGTGCTTGATCGGCATGGCCGGGATGGCCCCGACGCCGAGCTTCTGCCAGGACGCGAGCCGGTTGCGCTGGTCGTAGCTGTAGGTGGCCGAGAAGTCGACGTCCTGCGTCGAGCTCGCGGCCTGGATCTCGAGGATGTTCCCGAGAGGATCGTAGTCCGCGTACGCGAGGTTTCGCGCGTAGGGGGCCTCGGGGATCCCGGGGTCGTCGATGCCCTGGAACTGGTCCGTGACGAGACGTTGCGTGGCCGGGTCGTAGGCATAGGTGCGCGTGCCGGCCGGAGTCGCGACGGTCGCTCGCCGCCCGAGCGGGTCGTAGCCGACGTCGCTCACGTAGAAGACCGCCCCCGGGGCATCGCAGTCGGGAGCGGTCGGCGAGGTCACCTCGCACACGCGCTCGAGGTAGGCGCCGCCGTACTCGTAGCGAATTACGGTCTCGTTGTCCGGGTAGGTGATCGCCGTGGTGCGGTCGAGCTCGTCGTAGGCGAAGTCCAGGAGCAGGGTCTTGGCCGGGTACTGGTGCTTCTCGCGCGAGAGCCGCCCCATGCCGTCGTACTCGAAGATCTTGGCGTAGTACTCGGTCCCGGTCTGCCCGAGCATCCGCTCCCGCTCGGGCTGGCGCCGGTCCCCGTAGATGAGCTGGTAGTCGTAGGTCGTTCCGGCCGGGTGGTCGATGAAGAGCAGCCGATCGAGGTCATCGTAGCTGAAGTTCACGATTTGGCCCCGCGCGTTCGTGGTCGACCGGGCATTACCGACTTCATCGTAGACGGTCGTGCTGGTGCCTCCGTCGGGATCGTCGATCTTCCAGACGCGGCCCAGGGTGTCGTAGTGGTAGGCGAGCTGGTGCGTCTCAGGGTCTTGGACTGCGGAGAGCTCGCCGGTCGGCTCGTACGTGTAGAAGGTCTGGTCCGCGCTCCCGCAGGGATCGCTCCCGGGCAGCCCATTGCACTCATCGACCCACACGAGCCTCTCGCCGTCGAAGAGCCGCCGGGTGAAGTCGCCCTTGGCGTTCTGGAAGAGCACCGCATCCAGGCTGGCCGCCGGCCCGGGAGGGTCGCGCTCCGCGTGGCTGTAGGTGACGAGCGAGGTGCCATCGGGGGTGACGACCTGGACGGGGCGGCCGACGAGATCGCTCGTGGTCACCGTCGCGAGACCTGTCTGTCCCGTGAATTCCGAGCAGATGTCATCGGCGCAGGCTACGGGGTAGGTCTCGCGGACGGTGCTCTCCCCTGGGTCGTCGTAGACGAAGGTGCCCACGTGGCCGGTCGGCGTCTCGCCGATCGTCTTCCAGGTGCCTCCGAAGCCATCCTCGACGGAGGCTGTGCGGATCGAGGTCGCCCCGGACTGGTCCGTCACGTAATCGAAGCGCTCCGTGATAGGGGGTACGGCGACGTCGTCGTAGGCGAGACTCGTCCGGAGAAACTCGGTGCCGCCCGCGGGCGTCACGTGCTCCTCGCGGATCCTCCCGAACGCATCGAGCTCGAAGCGGATCGTGGGCTCGTCGGTGTAGTCGGAGACCACCTTCCGGATGACGCCCGTGTTCTTGTCGGGCTCGAAGCGCACGACGTTCTCGAGCGGATCCTGAATGCCGACCAGGATGCTCTTGGAGTCCTGGTCGTCGGGGACGGGGGGGCACCAGCCGTCGTCCCCGTCGTAGCAGAAGGCTGTGGTGCGGGCCGCGGGGGTCCCGAGCGCCTCGGCATGGGAGATCAGATTTCCGTTCGCCGGATCGTACGCGAAGGTCGTCGTGACAGGCTGGGGGGCATCGGACCCGTCGCGGCGCTGGACGGTATCGACCCGCGACGTGACCCGCCCCTTCTCGTAGGTGAAGGTCGACTCCCTCAAGAGCGGGTCCGAAGCGCCGCAGCCGCTTCCCTCAGTTTCCTTTCGTTCGGCGACAAGACGCACGAGCCACGCGGCGTCGACCGCCTGCGGCGCCTGAATCGTGCAGAGAGCTCCGGTCGGGCGATCGTCGACGATCTCGGAGACGAAGTTGTAGCCATGGGTGTCGTCGTAGGAGAAGCTCTGCGAGCGCACGGCCCCCTCTGCCCCGCCGGCATACTGGCTCGCCGTGCGGGTCGAGACCGGCCGCCCCACCCAGACGCTCGGATGCGATCCGGGCATCGCTCCCGGGAGGGCCTCCCAGGCGGCTTCGTGCTGGAACAAGAGGTCCGAGCCGTCGCGCACCTCGAGTTTCGAGAGCCGCCCTGCGATCCCGTGGCGCTGGCGGAAGAGCTCGCGGACGACCGAGCCATCGGGCCGCGTGCGCTCGACCAGGCGGAAGCCGAGCCCCGTACGTTGCACCGGATCGAGGCGGGGGCGCGCGTAGCGGTAATGCGTCGTCGCGGTGCCGCGATTGGGGCCCTCGAACGTGACGTCGGAGACTACGGGAGAAGGGGTCCACCGCGTGACGTCGGGGACGTCGAGCAGGTCTGGGACATCGGTTTCCTCGTGCGCGGCGGCGTCCGCCTCGGCAACCGCCTCCAGGGTACCCGGCTGGTCGGGGGCTCCGTCACGCTGGCGCGTGGCGGCCTCGTAGGCGAGGCGGATCGTGGCCCCCCGGCCATTGCGCATCGTGCGCGCGAGATCGGGGTGATGCGAGATCGAGATGCGGGCGCGGCGATTGCCCCCGACGAAGTCGGTGGCGCCGTCGCCGTTGAGGTCGAGCGCGGCGAACCGGGACAACGAAAGCATTGCGTTCAGCTCGGCCGGGGTGAACGGTTCGAAGCGCGGGTCGCTCTGCCAGAAGCCGCCAGGACCACCGCCGGAGCGGAGCGAGGCCGCGACGAGGCCGTCGACGACGTCGAGATGGAGATAGTCGAGCCAGCCGTCGCCGTTGAGATCGGTCAGGTAGCCCGTCGCGCGGTTCTCGGGCGGGTCAGGGTAGGGGTCCGTGTCCTGCCACGCGAAGCCGTCGGGAGGAAGGTAGGCGCTCGCCGCGGCCGCCGAGGGACAGACTGGGATCTCCGACGAGATCCCCGCGTCGGAGGCGCACCAGGCGGACGCGGACGCACCGCCCGCGCCGGCCTCCCCTCGACCCGTGTTCAGGAGGACTCCCTGATCTACGAGTGCTCCCGGGGTGGAGCTTCCGCCGAAGAGCTTCCACACCACGTCGGTGAGCCCATCGCGGTTCACATCCGCCAGCTGGACGCCCGTGCTGGCGTTGTAGGTGCCTGGATACTGAGCAAAAAAATCCACGGACGACATCCCGATCGACGAGTGGGCCCAGCCGTTCCGCACGGGAAGGTCGAACCGAGGCTCGCGCACCCAGCGTGGCCCCGCCGTCGAGTCGGGATCCTGGATCCAGGCCCGACTCCGCGCAGCGACCAACGGGGTCAGTCTCCACGGGGTCTGCCACTCCAACACGAGGAGGTCCAGGTACCCGTCGCCGTTCAGGTCGACGAACCGCGGGTCGAAATCAATCAGGTTGTGGCAGACCCCCCAGAAAGTGTCACCCAGCCCCTGCCCGGAGCACGGGCCAACCGTAGCCAGAGTACCAGGATCCGTCGGGGGTGTCGGGGGATCCGTCGAGGGCGGCCGGTCCGTGTAGGCGTAGCCCTCGAACGCGACCTCTTCGAAGGCGGGGAGCCCCTGGGCGAGGGCATCGTCGCGAATCCACCCGATGCCGGCGGTGCCCCTGTTGCGGAAGACGAACGAGCGGGTGACGCCCTCTTGGTAGCCCGCCGGGTTCAAGAGGTTTCCATTGCAGTCCACGTCCTTGTGGACACCGCTCAAGCGCACCGAGACGACGAGGTCGGCGAGGCCATCCGCGTCGACGTCGCGCAAGAAGACGTGCGGCACCGCCGTGACGGAGGTGTGGGTGCTGTCCCCCGTTATGCTTGCCGAAACGCGGAGCTCCCCGCTGATCGGCCGCATGTCGTACGTCAACGTGGCCTCGCAGATGCCTTCCATCCATTCCGGGTTCGGGGGGCTCGGGTAGTCGAGTGGGTGTTTCCGGGTCACCGTCATCTTGGGGTGCTCGAACGCCGGGAGGCCGAACAGGGCGGCTGACCACTCCGCGCTCCGGGAGAAAGTCGAGCCTGTGTTCAGGTAGACGCCGGTGGCACCGAGGAGATGGGCGTCGAGCGCGATCAGGTCGACGAGCCCGTCGCCGTTTATGTCCCCGAAGAAGGGGGGATCCGCCGGGTACCACCCGCCGTAATCGATCTCCGGCGGGGCATAGAGTTCGAGGCCATGGTTCGGGCTCGGGGGCAGGGGCTCCACGAACTGCCCGGTCGGCCCCGACCCCATGGTGGGGAAGTTGCTCGGGTCCGGGTTCGTGTACTCGAACTCCTGCGCCGCGAGCGCCGTGCAGCCGGGGGGTGTGGCCGTGTCGGTACCCGCGCGGCCGAGCGCCGCCACCTCGCCATCGCTGCAATCGCCCCCGAACTCCCGCACCCAGGATGGCCGCGAGCGGGCGGTCGCGTACGTTACGCCAGGCAGGTCGTAGCCGAATACGTAACGGCGGACGAGGGATCCATAGCTCTTGACCTGGATCTCGTGCAGTCGCCGCGTGATCGTGCGCTCGATCCCGCCCGCGAAGTCGTGGAGCGGGTCCGGGCGCGGGTCTGGCCCGGCGGTGGCAGGGTCGTCGTAGTCGTATACAAACTCGATCGTGCGGCGGCCCGCGGCGTAGGAGACGAGGCTCGGGTAGGCGGTGCCCGGATCGCTGCGGTCGTAGCTGATGGTGATCCGGTTGTTTTGAAACGTATCTTGCAACTCGGCCAGCAACCAACGGGCCGTGGGACCGCTGCCCCCGTTCGCCGGGATTCGGCTATCCGGCGTCGTCCCGTAGCGTTGGATCGTCCCGTTGGGGGAGGTGACCTCCCAGGAATCATCGGTCTTCTTCAGGATTCTCCGGAACGACTCGACGAAGGTGTGGTAGAGCCCCGCCGGGCTGCCCGATACGAGCGGCTGTCCGTTCAGCTCGTAGCGGCTCACGAGCTGCCCGCCGACGCGGAACTTGCACCCATCGAAGTCCTCGGGGACGCCGAGGCGGAAGTCGCAGCTCACCTCCCCCAGAGGAAGGTCCCAGCCCACCCCGAAGGGTCCATCCCGTCCGTGGCTCGAGTACGTGAGTGCGAGCTGGGGGGCGAAACTGCCCGGGCCCGGCGGCACTTCGATCGGGACTCGAAGCTGCGCGGCCCCCGTCGTCTCCTGAACGAGGGACTCGGTAGCGTCGGTATCCCCTGGGGCCGGCATCGCTTGGCCCGCCGGCGGGAGCAGCAGGGCGAATCCAACGCAGGTCAAGAGGGTGAGCGCTGCGTGCGTGCGCCGCCTGCCGGAGAGTGCCACCGCGTCGCTCGGGCCGCGAATCACGTCGCCCCACCCGAAGCCGCTCTCACCCCCGCGTCGCTCTTCCATACGCCCGGCGCGCCGGCCAAGTCAAGCATTCCGTGTGCAGCCGCAACACGGCGAGGGTTCGGAGCCCCAACCCCGACGGAGGCGACGGGTGTAAGGTGGCGTTGCCATGAGGACTCGAAGCCGTCGCGCGGTGAGCACCACGCAAGGGACGAAAGCCTCGACGGGGCGGCGAATTTCCTCCGTTGGGAGATGGGGTGCAAGCGCCCTTGCGACCGCGGGGCTCCTCACCCTGGCGGAGCCACCGTGGGGCCTCTGGCCCCTGGCCGGCGTGGCGCTCGCGCCCTGGCTCGTGTGGGTCGCAGGCGCGCGGGCGTGGCCCGCCCTCGTCGGAAGCGCCGGTGTCGGCATCGCCTTCGGCTGCGCCTCGGCGCCCTGGGTCCCCGCGGCCTTGCGCAGTCTCGGAGCCACCCCGGCCGAGGCGTTCGCGGGATTCCCGCTCGGCGCGGTCTGGGTGAAGGGGCTTCCTTTCGCGGTCGTGGGCGTTCTCGTGTACGCGGCGCGACACCGGAACGCCTGGGGCCGCGTCGCCGTCGCCGGTGCGGCGTTCGTCGGCGTCGACTGGCTCCACTCGGGCTGGTACGCAGGCGTCCCCTGGGCGCTACTCGGCCACTCGCAGGCCGGCGCGCTCGGCGTGGCGCAGCTGGCGGCCGTCGGGGGCGTGCCGCTCCTCTCTAGCTTCCTGGCCGCGATCAACCAGGCGGTGGCGCTCGCCTGGGAGGCGCACGGATCGCGGGAGTCGCTACGCCCGCTCGCGGCCCTTCTCGCCGCGTGGTTCGCGATGGCGCTCGTCGGACTTCCCCTGGCGCGAGCGCTGCGGTCGATCGCTGATCCGCCCAGCGCTCCGGCGGTGACACTCCTCCTCGTCCAGCCAGACCTCCCGCGCGGCGAGCGGTGGGCCGAGAACCTCCAGGCGAGCCACCTCGCGAGGATCGCCCGGCAGACGGAGCAGGCGCTCGCCGAGCCGGGTCCGGAGCCCGACGCCGTTCTCTGGCCCGAGAACCTCCTCACCGCGCCGATCGATCACTCGCCCGAGCTCGCGGCAAACCTCCAGGCGGCCGTCGATCGCCTCGGGGTTCCCGTGATCGTCGGCGCTGTGAGGAGCGCGAACGACTCCGACCCCGATCTCTACCGAAGCTCCGTCCTGTGGCTCGCGCCCGGCCGGGGGATCGTCGCTTCGATCGATAAGACGCGCGCCTTCCCCCTCCTGGAGGCGAGATCCTCCTCTCGGGGGGCGCGCCTGCTCGCGCGAGCCTTCGGGGCGGCGGGCCGCGACAAGAAGGTCGAGGAGGCCGCCCAGGCGGGACCGCTCCGCGCCGCCTTCACGCTGACGGTGGTTCTCTGCTACGAGGCCCTCTTCCCCGGGATCGTGGCCGAGCGCCGCGCCCCCGAGAGCGTCGCCCTCGTGAACCTCGCCGACGACGGCTGGATCGGGGGAGCGGCCGCGTCCCGCCAGCTCACCGCCTTCGCGCGCTTCCGAGCGATCGAGCAGCGCCTCCCGCTGGTCCGCGTCGCCCACGGGGGCCTCTCGGTGGCGGTGGACCCCTTCGGCGAGCCCATCCTGGAGCTTCCCGAGAACGCCTCGGCGCAGGGGCGGGTTGAGGTCCGGGGGGGGCCGCCCCCGGGGCTCGTGGAGAAGGCGGCGCTCGTCGCGCTTCCCCTCGCGACGGGCGCGGGTGTATGGTGGGCGCTCGGAGGGTGGGGGTCGCGGCGAGGCAGCGCACGCGGCGAGGCCTCGTCGGGAGGTGCTCGCGATGCGTAACCGGTTGCTCGTTCTGACCGCGACTCTGGCGCTTCTCCTCTCGGCCGGGACCTCCGCGGCCGAGGAGAACTTCGGCACCTTCACGCTCGACGGCCTCTCGTTCGTCTCGTTCGGCGACCAGCAGTTCCTGTTCCCGCCGACCGGCTCGACGATCCGCTTCCGCTTCGGGACCCCGAGCAAGGACGGCACGGTGTCCTTCACGATCCAGCCGGCGGACGTCTCGATCGCGCCGATTCCGCTTCCCTCGGGCAAGGGAACGCTCGAGTACCAGCTCGTGGCGCCCGCCTTCGGCTTCGTGCGTCCCACCGAGAACGGCCGCAAGATCGAGTTCAACGCCGCGGTGGCGGCCACGCTCGACGCGCCGGAGGGGAGCGGTACCTACACGTACGCGATGTCGTTCACCACCGAGGGGGCCTCGGCGAACAACGCGCAGCGCACGCACTCGGTCGCGGTGAGCGGGTTGCGGCTGGTGGACAGGGCCGGGTACGCACAGATCGTCGGCGCCACCACGAACGAGGAGAACGGCTATCCTGCGCCGGGCGCCGCGGTGTACACGGTGCTGAGCGGGTCGTTCGATCGGGTGCCGTGACCCGAGAAGGGGTAACGCGATTCTCCCGCGGCGACGGAGACCTGTCGATCGGCGGGCGTCGCCACGCCGTTGCGGTGGCTCTGGGCGTCGCACCAGCCATCGAACCAGCGCCCCGAATCGCATCGACATGCAATGCATCCTGACAAGTGCTCGTGACGGATCAGGACACAGGCGCAGGATCTTGATTTGCGCGATGTTCTTGGTTGCAAACGCCCGATCTCCGCCGGCTCGAGACGAGAGCACATCGGGGCGTCACAGCGCCGCCAGCCGGAGCGGAGGGCTCGTCCTCGGGGGGGCCGGAGCGAAGCGCCTCGGCGAGGCCGGAACGGAGGCTCGTACCCATTCCTACCCACGCGTGACCCGGAAGAGCCTGATTTCCTTACGAGCCGACCACGCGCTCGCGCCGGCCGTAGACGTTGAGGCGCGTGCCGCGCAGGAAGCCGACGAGGGCCATCCCAGAGCGCTCCGCCAGCTCGACCGCGAGCGAGGAGGGAGCCGAGACGCCCGCCACCACGGGGAGGCGCGCGACGAGCGCCTTCTGGGCGATCTCGTACGAGATCCGGCCCGAGACGAGGAGCACGTGCCCCGCGAGCGGCACGCGCCCCCGCTGCAGCGCCCAGCCGACCACCTTGTCGACCGCGTTGTGGCGCCCGACGTCCTCGCGCGCGACGAGCAGGCGCCCCTGCGCGTCGAAGAGCCCGGCCGCGTGCAGGCCCCCCGTGCGCGAGAACACGGGCTGCGCCTCGGCGAGCCGCCCCGGCAGGCCGTAAAAGAAGCCGGGCGCGAAGCGCGCGGGATCGTCGAGCGGCGGCGCGTCGCGGAGCACGTTCTCGAGCGTCGCCTTGCCGCAGATGCCGCAGCTCGAGCTCGCGTAGAGGTTGCGCCGGAGCGCGTCGAGATCGACCTCGACGCCCGGCGCCAGCACGACCTGGATCGCGTTGTCCTCGGCCTCCGGATCAACCCCGGGCGCGTGGCGCAGCGAGGCGATCTCCTCGGGCGAGCGCACCACCCGCTCGCTCACCAGGAAGCCCGCTGCGAGCTCCTCGTCGTCCCCCGGCGTGCGCATCACCACCGCGAGCGGCGCGCCGCCGAGTCGGATCTCGAGCGGCTCCTCGCGCGCGACGACGTCCTCGCCCGGCTCGGCGCGGTCGCCCTCGCAGCGCCACATCGCGACCCGTGCGGTGCGCTCCGGCATCGATCCTCCGCCGTCCCCCGCGCCCGCCGCCGGGCGCCGCGCAGGGGAGGCCGGCAGTCTACCCGCCGCCGCTCGCGCAGGCGCGCGGCTCTCCCGTTCCGAGGGCATGCAGGCGCGGGCCGAGCCCGATGCGCACGGCGCCGTCGCGGCCGGTCCACCAGAGGGCCGCGCCGCTCGCGCGTGCCCGCCGCACGACCTCGCCGTCCGGCATCCCGAAGCGGCCCGCGCAGGGAGCGGAGGCCACGGCGACCGAGGCGCCGACCGCGGCGAGGAAGGCTGCGGTCGACGACGTGCGGCTGCCGTGATGCGGGAGCTTCAGCACCTCGGCGCGGAGATCGGCGCGCGAGGCGAGCAGCGCCGCCTCTCCGCCCGCCTCGAGGTCGCCCGGAAGGAGCACGCGGCGGCCGCCCGCCTCGACGCGCACGACGAGCGAGCGGTCGTTCCGGGAGGCGCGCGCCGCGGGCGCCGGCCAGAGGGGGGTCGCGCGCAGCCCGCGTCGGGCGAAGGAAGGCGCGCCGAGGCCGCGCTCGCGCAGCGGCACCCGCGCGGCCCGCGCCGCCTCGCGCAGCGGCTCGAAGGCGGGGTCGCGCGCGGCTCCGAGCGGCACCCACAGCTCGCCGACCTCGAGCGCGCCGAGGACCGCCGGCACGCCGCCGCGATGGTCGAGGTCGCCGTGGCTCACGACGAGGAGGTCGAGGCGCCGGACGCCGAGCGCGCGCAGCGCCGGCACCACCGTCGCGAGCCCCGGATCGACGCCGGCGCCGTAGGAGCCCCCAGCGTCGACCAGCAGCGCGGCGTCTGCGGACTGGACGAGCGTCGCGTCGCCCTGGCCGACGTCGAAGAAGACGACGCGCGGAGGGCGCGGATCGACGGGCGCCGGGGGCGCGATCGCGAGCGCGACCCCGAGGGCGGCGGCCAGCGCCACGCGCAGCGGCGTGCGCCGGGCGCGCAGCCCGGCTGCGGCGAGTGCCATGGCGGCGAGCATCCAGAGCGCGCTCGGCGCCGCGCCCGCCGCCGGCGCCGGCAGCCGGAGCGCGAGGCCCTCGCACGCGGCGAGCGACAGCGCACCGACCCAGGCCGCGGCCGCGAGGATCGCGTCCGCCGCGGGATGGGCGGGGACGAGGGCCAGGCCGGCGGCCACGAGCGCGCTCGGGAGCAGCACCACACCGGTCCACGGAACCGCGACGGCGTTCGCGACGAGCGCGAGCGGTGCGCTCCGCCCGAAGTGAAGCGCCGCGATCGGCGCCGTCGCGAGCAGCGCCGTCGCCGAGGTGCGGAGCGCGTCGGAGAACGCCGTGGCGAGGCGTCCGGCACGCTTTGCGTCGCCCGCCTCCGCTCGCGCCGCGCGGGCGGCGAGGGCCGCGCTGCCCGCGAAGGAGAGCTGCGCGCCCGGGTCGAAGAGCGCCTCCGGCTCGCAGGCCAGGATCGCGACGCTCGCCGCGGCGAGCGACGGCCCCCAGGCGCCAGGCCGCCGCGCCGCGGCCGAGACGGCGAGCGCGGCGAGCAGCACGAGGGCGCGCCGCACCGGGACGGCGCCGCCGGCCAGCGCCGCGTAGAGCGCCGCCGTGGCGAACGCGAGCGCGAGCGCCGGCCGGCGGACGTCGCGGCGCGCGGCCAGCCACGCCGAACGCGCGAGCAGGCGCCGCGCCGCGCCGAACGCGAGCGCAGCGACGAGCATCAGGTGCAGCCCCGAGACCGAGAGCAGGTGCGAGATGCCGAGCGCCGCGCACGCCTCGCGCGCGGACGCCGCGAGGGGCCCCTGCTCGCCGAGCGCGAGCGCCCGCAGCAGTGCCCCGCCGGGCCCGAAGCCCGCGAGGCGGCGCGACGCCCGGGCGCGCAGCGCGTGCAGGAACGCGAGCGGCCGCAGCCCCTCGCGCTCCGGCAGGCGGACCACGAGGAGGGGATGCGCGAGCCTCCCCACCGCGCCGATGCCGGCGCGTCGCGCGCGGGCCGCCGCGTCCGCCGCGCCGGGATTGCGCCGCGAGCCCGGTGCCGCGAGCCGTACCCGCGCGCGGATCCGCTCTCCCGGCAGCGCGCGCTCGAGCCCCGGCGACCCCAGCGGATCCACCGAGAGCCACAGGCGGACGCGCGCAGGAACACGTGCGCCCGACGGCTCGACCGCGGCGGCGGCTTCGAGCTCGACGCGCACGGCGTCGCGATCGGCCGCGACCACCTCGCGCACCGTCGCCTCGAGCGTCACCTCGAGCGGGCGCGCAGGCCGAGCCGCGTCCGCCGACTCCAGACGCAGCCCGAGCGCGAGCGCGCCGCCGGCGCCCGCGGCGACGAGGCAGAGGGCGACCCGCGTGCGGGGCCTGCGCCCGAGCGCCAGCGCGAGCACGCACGCCGCGAGGCCGAGCCCCGACGCCAGCTCGACGCTCAGCCAGCCCCGATCCGCCGCGAGCACCCCGGCGGCCTGCGCCAGGGCGAGAGCCGGGAGAAGCCTCCGCACGACCCACCCGGGACCGGGGGCCCGAATCATAGCGGCGACAGCCGCCCGCTCGCCCGCAGGGACATCAGCTGCGGCGCGAAGCGCCGTCAGCTGCATGTCCTGGCACCCCCCTTCGGGGCCCCACCCCTCCTCGTTCCCTCGACCCTGCTGGCTCCGGACGGATTTAGTGGACCTGCCCGTCCGGATTGCCGTTCGCGGCGGAGCGCAGCCGCACGAAATACGCCGAGACGATGCGCAGGCCTTCCTCGAGCTTGCGGAGCTCGCCGGCGAAGCCCTGCATCAGCTGCTGGATCTCGCGCACGTCGCGGCAGCGGCCCTCGAGCTCTCCCGCGTCGCGCTGGACCACCTCGTAGGCGGCCGTCATGGCGAGGATCGCCGCGTGGTACTCGCTGGCGGAGAGGTCGGCCGCGATCTCCGCGAGGCGCTCCGAGAAGGGCTCGGAGAGGTGCTCGGCCACGCCGCGCCGCTCGAGGTCCGCGCGGATCCGCTGCCGCGGCCTCGCGCCCGTACCGAAGGGCCGGCCGCGGCTCCCGTCGTCCTGCATCCCGCCCTCCGCGGCCCGCACCCCCGGAACGGGACCGCACGCCGGGGGAGAGCAAGAATGGTGCCGCGCCAGGGCGACACGCAGCTCGCGCCGCAGGCCCGCGCCGCGCCGGCCGGATCCGCGCCGGGGTAGCGGCTGCCTCCCGCGCCGGCCCGGGCGCCGCCTGTGTCGCGGGATGCCGTTCCTGGGAGAAGCGATTCCAGTGGGAGCGGAAGGCCGGCGTCCGCCGTCACACGCCCGGGCGCGCCCGCGGCGGCCCCGGCCCGCGGCGGCCGGCCCGCGCCTACTCCCGCCAGGCCACCGGCACCCGCGCGCCGTCGGCCTCGGAATCGAGCAGCGAGAGCTGGTGCGCGAGCTCCGCGTGCTCCGCCTCGAGCCGGCGCCGCTCGCGGCCATGGCTCTCGGGCGTGCTCGCGGCCTCGGCCTCCACGCTCGCGATCCGGTCGTGGAGATTGCGGTACTCCGAGCGCCACTGCGCCTCGCTGCGCCCGCCGCGGATGGCGCCGGCCTCGGCGAGGCCGTTCGGCACCAGCGTCACGATCCCCGCCGCGGCGTCGACGTGGTAGTTGAAGCGATTGAAATAGGAGAGGCCGAGCAGGCCGAACTCCAGCTCCGTGCCGATGCTCGCGGGCACCTCGCGCGCCACGGCGCCCCCGAGGTCCACCGAGTCGAGCATCACGACCGGGTGCTCGACCATGCCGTTCGCCGTCGCATAGCGCTTGGTCCGCGTCTCGGGGCCGACCTCGAGGCCGATGCGGTCCGCCAGCGAGCGCGGGAGGAGGACGTCGGTCGCCCCCGTGTCGATCAGGAAGGGGACGCGATGCACGCCGTTCACGACCGCCACCACCAGCATGCTCGGGCCGGCGCGCTGCACCTGCACCCGGTAGGCCCTTGCAGTGGGGCTGGAACCAGGCCACCCGGCGGCGGGCGCGAGGGCCGCGGGTGCGTCCTGGGCCGGGCTCTCGAAGGTCTGGAGCCGGCCCTCGCCCGACTCGCGGGCGGCGCCGGCGGCCGTCGTGCGCTGGCCCGGCGGCACCTGGCTCAGGTCCTGCGTGAAGTGCACGCGCCCCTGCGCGTCCGTCCAGCGGTAGATCTCGGCGAGGGCCCCGCCGGGCAGGCAGGCGAGCCAGGCGAGGACGGATGCCGCGCGCAGGCGCATCGCAGTTCCCGGATCGGCACACCGCGCCGGAGGCTTGACGCGCCCACCCGGGCGCCGGCGAGAGGCGCCTGCCCCCCCGCCTAGGCCTCCCCGACCTCCGTCGCATCGAGGGCGGCGAGGAAGCGGTGGACCGCCGCCGCGTCGCGCGGTCCGATCCCGGGCACCGCCGCGAGCTCGGCCTCGCTGGCCGACCGCAGCGCGCGCAGCGATCCGAGCGCCTCGAGCAGCGCCCGGCGCTTCTTCGGCCCGATCCCGGGCAGCTCCTCGAGTACCGAGGCGAGGTTGCGCTTCGAGCGCAGCTCGCGCTGGAACTCGATCGCGAAGCGGTGCGACTCGTCGCGCACGCGCTGGAGCAGGAGCAGCGCCCGCGAGCTCGGCGGGAGCAGCAGCGCGTCCTTGCGTCCGGGCAGGAAGACCCGCTCCGCCTTGAGCCCCCCCGAACGGCGCACGCGCGGCGACGGGCTCTCGGCGTCGCGCTCCTTCGCGAGCGCGATCGCGTCGACCTCGACCCCGGCGTCGCGGAGCGCGGCCTGGAGCACCGCGAGCTGGCCCTTGCCGCCGTCGACCATCAGCAGGTCCGGCAGCGGGTCGGAGCCTGCCCGGGCGAGCCGCCGCACCAGCACCTCGCGCAGGCAGGCGTAGTCGTCCCCCGCCGGCGCCTGGCGGATCCGGTAGCGCCGGTAGAGCGCGCGTGCCGGCTGCCCGTCCTCGAAGACGACCCGGCTCCCGACCGCGAGCGTGCCGTGGAGGGTCGAGACGTCGTAGCCCTCGATGCGCCGCGGCGCGGCGCGAAGCCCGAGCCGGTCGCGGAGCTCCGCGAGCGCCGAGTCGAGGCTCTCGCGCGCCTCGAGGCGCTGCCGCAGCGCGTGCTCGGCGTTCGCCGCCGCCATGCCGACGAGCTCGACCAGCGGGCCGCGTCGCGGCTGGCGCACCGCCACGCGCCGCCCCGCCTGCTCGCCGAGGACACCCTCGAGCGCGGCGGCCTCCTCGATCGCCACGGGGACCAGCACCTCGGACGGGAGCGGCCGCGCCTGCTCCGGCGCGTAGTACTGGCCGAGAAAGGATCCGACGACCTCGCCGTCGTCGAGGCGCACGTCGGAGAAGCCCCAGGACTGCGTGCCGATCACGCGGCCCTCGCGCACCAGCAGCACCTGCACCTCGACCTCGCCCCCGCGCCGCGCGAGCCCGAAGACGTCGCGGTCCAGGGGCTTCTCGCCGACGATCTGCTGGCGCTCCACGGTCCGGTCCACCGCCGCGATCCGGTCCCGCAGCCGCGCGGCTTCCTCGAAGCGCTCCTCGCGCGCGGCGGCCTGCATGCGCCGGCCGAGCTCGGCGCGCAGCTCCGAGGAGCGCCCGCGCAGGAAGAGCAGCGTGCCCTCGACCATCTCGGCGTAGGTCGCCGCGTCCACCAGCCCGCAGCAGGGCCCGAGGCAGCGGCGCATCTCGTACTCGATGCACGGCCGTCCGCGACGCGCGTAGTCGCGGAACACCGCCTCGCGGCAGGAGCGCAGCGGGAAGATCCGCCGCAGGTTCGAGACCGCCTCCTTCATCGAGGCGCTCGACGTATAGGGCCCGAAGTAGAGCGCGCCGTCGCGCTTGAAGCGCCGCACCTGCGTCGGCCGCGGCCAGGGCTCGCGCGGGTCGAGGCGCAGCGCCAGGTACTGCTTATCGTCGCGCAGGCGCACGTTGAAGGGAGGGCGGTGCTGCTTGATCAGCTCGTTCTCGAGCAAGAGGGCGTCCTTCACGCTGCGCGTGAGCACGACCTCGACGTCCCTGGCGCGCTCGAGCAGGTGCGGGATCCGCACCCTCCCGTCGCCGCCGCTCAGGTAGGAGCGCACCCGCGAGCGCAGGTTCTGCGCCTTCCCGACGTACAGGACCTTCCCGCCCTCGCTCTTCCACAGGTAGACGCCCGGCCCGCTGGGCAGGGCCTCGACGCGCTCGGCCAGCGACACGGGCCCTCCTAGGTGAGCTGGAGGCGCTCCGCCTCGAGCTCGCGGATGCGGTCGCGCAGCTCCGCGGCGCGCTCGAAGTCGAGCCGCTTCGCCGCCTCGGCCATCTCGCGGCGCAGGCCGTCGATCAGCTCGGAGAGCTCGTGCGGAGGGATCGCCGCCGCGCGCTTCTCGCGCGCGGTCGGGACCGTCACGTAGTCCTGCTCCCAGATCGACTCGCGCAGGCTCGAGATGCGCTTCTGGATCGTCGTCGGCGTGATCCCGTGCTCGGCATTGTAGCGGGCCTGCAGCTCGCGCCGGCGGCTCGTCTCCGCCAGCGTCTCCCGGATCGACTTGGTCTCCTGGTCGGCGTAGAGGATCACCGCGCCGTTCACGTTGCGCGCCGCCCTCCCGATCGTCTGGATCAGCGAGCGCGTCGAGCGCAGGAAACCCTCCTTGTCCGCGTCGAACACGGCGACCAGCGACACCTCCGGCAGGTCGAGGCCTTCGCGCAACAGGTTGATCCCGACCAGCACGTCGAAGACGCCCTCGCGCAGCTCGCGCAGGATGTCCATGCGATCGAGGGTCTTCACGTCGCTGTGCAGGTAGCGGACCTTCACACCCAGCTCGGCGTAGTAGTCGGTCAGCTCCTCGGCCATCCTTTTCGTGAGCGTGGTGACCAGCACACGCTCGCCGGCCGCCACCACGCGGCGGATCTCGGCGAGCAGGTCGTCCACCTGACCTCCCGCCGGCCGCACCTCGACCTTGGGGTCGGTGAGCCCGGTCGGCCGGATGATCTGCTCGACCACCACGCCGCCAGACTTCCTTAGCTCGTACTCGCCCGGGGTGGCCGACACGTAGATCCTTTGGGGCGCGCGCTGCTCCCACTCCTCGAAGCGCAGCGGCCGATTGTCGAGCGCCGAGGGCAGCCGGAAGCCGAACTCGACCAGCACCTCCTTGCGGGCGCGGTCGCCGCGGAACATGGCCCCGATCTGGGGCACGCTGATGTGGCTCTCGTCGAGCACCACCAGCACGTCTTCCGGGAAGTAGGCGAAAAGTGTGTAGGGGGTCTCGCCGGGGCCGCGGCCATCGAGCCAGCGGGAGTAGTTCTCGACCCCGTGGCAGAAGCCCATCTGCTCCAGCATCTCGAGATCGTAGAGCGTGCGCTGCTCGAGCCGCTGCGCCTCCAGCAGCTTGCTCTGGCCGCGAAACTCCGCGAGGCGCTGCTGGAGCTCCTCCCGGATGCCTTCCCGCGCGCGCGTGAGCGTCTGCTCGGTGCCCACATAATGGCTCGCCGGATACAGCATCGCCCGCTTGGGGCGAGCCACCACCTTCCCGCGCAGGGGATCGATCTCCGAGATCGACTCCACCTCGTCGCCGAAGAACTCGACCCGCAGCGCGCGGTCGGCCTCGTACTGCGGGAACACCTCCACCACGTCTCCGCGCACGCGAAAGGTGCCGCGGTGGAAATCGATGTCGTTGCGCGTGTAGAGCATGTCGACCAGCCGGCGCAGGAAGCGGTCGCGCGGCAGCGACATGCCCGTCTCGACGTAGGCGTGCATGGAGCCGTAGGTCGCGGGCGCGCCGAGGCCGTAGATCG
>CAZUYC010000055.1:0-9394 GCA_964624475.1 uncultured Spirochaetales bacterium
GGGTCGCCGACGATGAGCCGCCAGAGGAGCTGGCGGCGCTGCGGGTCCATCACGAGGAGGCCCACGGAGATCGCCAGGTAGAAGGCGATGAAGAGGTAGCGCACCTCGGTGCTGGTGAAGAGGAACTGCCCGCCGAAGAGCAGCGCCAGCAGCACGGCCTCCGCGCGGCTGAAGCGCAGGTCGATCACCAGGATCGCGGCGAGCAGGGACTGGGTCGAGGTCAGGATCAGCTCCTCCGTCTGGCGCTCGTCGAGCGGGAGGCCTTCGAGGCTTCCCGCCGAGAGGCAGAAGGCGATCGGGATCGCGCCGACGAGCAGCGTCCACTGGTTCACCTTCGAGGAGATCAGCGCCCCGATCCCGACGGAGCCGCGCAGGCGGTACGCGAAGAGGATCGCGATCAGGAACTCCGGGCTCTCGGAGGCGAGCGGCGCCACCCACTGCACGAGCAGGAACTCGTCGAAGTCGCGGCTGCGGCCGATCGTGACGAGGCCCTCGGCGAACGGCTCCGCCGAGATCAGGATCGCGTAGCCGGCATAGGCGAACATCGCGAGTGCCCACAGGCGTCGGCCCATGTCGCCGAACTCGCGGTCGAGGAGCGCTGCCGGGCCGACGAGGTGCACCTCCTCGGAGTCGCCGCGCGCGGCCGCCGCCGCGTAGCGGAAAAAGATCGCGAAGAGTACGGCGGCGTCGACGAGGGTGATCCTGCCGCTCAGCGGGATCAGGAACGAGTAGAGGGTCGACCAGAGCAGGTAGCGGATCTCGAGGCGCTGCCGGGGATGGATCACGAGCTCGCGGCTCCCGCTGCGCCAGCACGCGATCAGCACCACGAGCGGCCAGCCGAAGCCGATCAGGAGCCGGTTGGCGCCCGTCATGTTGGCGACGGCGTAGGGCGCGTAGGAGAGGTCCTTGCCCGCCGCCCACGCGAAGTGGAGGTCCACCGCGTACTCGGGTAACACGCTCACGAACGCCAGGAAGAGGATCGCGAGTGCCTGGGGGATGTCGCGCTCGGCGAGCTCCGTCGCCCAGGAGAGCACGAAGGCCCCGCCGACGATGGCGAGGCCCGAGAGCGTCGCCTCGACCTCGGGCTCGAGGCCGAGCCCCTGGATGCCGTGGGCGACGATCCAGGGCAGTGACACGAGACCCGCGCCGGCGAAGACCAGGAGCCCCTGCCAACCCGGGCGCTGTGCGGTCATCCGAGGCGCAGCCCGAACTCGCGCTCGAAGCGCTCCCCGAACTCCGCGGGGTCGAGGCGCAGCGCCTGGGGACCCAGCGTCTCTACCTGGTAGCTGCCGAGCAGGCTCCCGATGCGGCCGGCCGTCTCGAAGGGGAGCCCGCGCGCGCGGCCGGCGAGCAGCCCCGCGCGGTAGGCGTCGCCGCAGGCGGTCGGGTCGACCACGCGCCGCGCCGGGACCGGGGGGATCTCGAGGCTGCGGCCGCCCTCGCGGATCGTCGAGCCCTGTTCGCCGCGCGTCACGACGAGGGCGCCGCAGCGGCCCGCGAGCTCGTCCTCGTCGAGCCCGGTCTTGTCGAGCGTGAGCGACCACTCGTAGTCGTTCACGATGTAGCCGGCGGCGCCTTCGATCAGCTCGACGAGCTCGCCCTGGCCGAGGATCGGCAGCGCGTGGCTCGGGTCGACGAAGGTCGGGACCCCGCGCCGCTTGAGCTCGCGCGCGCGCTCGAGCATCGCGCGCCGCGAGTCCGAGGAGACGATCGCGAGGCGCAGCGGCGTCTCCGGCGGGGGGAGCGGCGCCTCGTGGGCGCGCTCCATGGCGCCGACGTAGAAGGCCCAGATCTGGTTGTCGTCGAGGTCGGTGGTGACGAAGCCCTGGGCGGTGCGCAGCTCGCCCAGGACGCGGATCCCGTCGCGGCGGATGCCGCAGCGGTCGAGCCACTCGGCGTAGGGACCGAAGTCGCTGCCCGCGGTCGCGACGATCAGCGGCTCTTCGCCGAGCAGGCGCAGATGGTAGGCGATGTTCCCGGCCACTCCGCCGAAGTGCGTGCGCAGGCTCTCGATGTTGAAGGAGACGTTCAGGATGTGGAGCTTCTCGGGGAGGATGTGGTCCTTGAAGCGGTCGGGGAAGACCATGATGTGGTCGAGGGCCAGGGAGCCCGACACGAGGATGGTCATGGCGTCCTCCGGGACGCGCAGTCTCGCCGCCCCGGCGCCGGCCGTCAACCGCGCCGGACGGCATGGTAGACTGGCCGCATGCGCATCGCGGAGCGCTTCGGCACGGGCCGCCCCGTCTTCTCGTTCGAGTTCTTCCCGCCGAAGACCGAGCCGGGCTTCGAGCAGCTTTTCCAGACGATCCGGGACCTCAAGCCCCTCGATCCGGATTTCGTGTCGGTGACCTGGGGCGCGGGCGGATCGACGCGGCGCAAGACGGTCGAGCTCGTGATCCAGATCGAGCAGGAGGTGGGGCTTGCGGCGATGGCGCACCTCTCCTGCATCGGCTCGAGCCGGGACGAGCTCGCCGCGACGCTCGACCGGCTCGCCGCCGGCGGGATCCAGAACGTGCTCGCGCTCGGCGGCGACCGCCCCCGCGACGACAAACCGCCGGCCGGCGCGTTCACCTACGCGAACGAGCTCGTCGCCTTCATCCGCTCGCGCTGGGGCTTCTGCCTGGGCGGAGCCTGCTATCCGGAGACGCACCCGCAGGCGGAGAGCCCCGAGGCGGACCTGCGCAACCTCGTGCGCAAGGTCGGCGCGGGGGTCGACTTCCTGATCACGCAGCTCTTCTTCGACCCCGCCGACTACTTCGCGTTCGTCGAGCGCGCAAGCAAAGCGGGCCTCCGCGTACCGATCGTCCCGGGCATCATGCCGATCGTGAGCGTCGCCGGGATCCGCCGCATGACGTCGATGTCCGGGGCGCGGATCCCGGACGAGCTCGCCGCGAGCCTCGCCTCGGCCGAGCACGACGACGAGCTCACGCGCGAGGTCGGCATCGAGTGGGCGGCGCTCCAGTGCCGCGAGCTCCTGCGGCGCGGCGCGCCGGGGATCCACTTCTACACGCTGAACCGGAGCTCCGCGACCCGCGCCATCCTGCAGCAGCTGCGCCAGGGGTAGCCGCGCGTTGCCGGAGCGCCGCCGCCTGCGGATCGCCGTGCTGCTCTCGGGCTCGGGGACGAGCCTCGAGAACCTGCTCGAGCAGATCGACGCGGGCTCGCTTCCCGGCCGGGTGTGCGTCGTCGTCGCCTCGAAGGCGAGCGCCTTCGGCCTCGAGCGCGCGCGCCGGCGCGGGATCCCGGCGATCGCCGTGGCGAGGAAGGAGTTCCCGGACGTCGGCGCCTTCAACGACGCGCTCCACGCGGCGCTCGCGCCGCACGACCCCGAGCTCGTGCTGCTGCTCGGCTTCCTCTCGCCCTTCGAGACGCGGGGCCGCTACGACGGGCGCGCGATGAACGTGCACCCGGCGCTCGTCCCGGCCTTCTGCGGCAAGGGCTTCTACGGCCCTCGCGTGCACGAGGCGGTGCTCGCGGCGGGCGTCAAGGTCACGGGCGCGACCGTGCACTTCGTCGACGCCGAGTACGACCACGGGCCGATCGTCCTCCAGGAGGCCGTCCCGGTGCGCGACGACGACACGCCGGAGACGCTCGCCGCGCGCGTGCAGGCGGTCGAGCGCCGGCTCGTGCCCGAGGCGGTCCGGCTCTTCGCCGAGGGGAGGGTCACGGTGGAAGGTGGGCGTACGCGTATCAGCTGAGGATGCGCAGAGGGGCTGTGCCTTCGGCGTTAGCACCGGCCTTATTGACTCCGCTCGGCTTCGCCTCGCTGCGCGCTCAGCGCTGCCGCGCCTCGCTTGCGAAGAGCCATCCGGAACGCCGATCACGCTGACGCGGCGTTTGCCTACGACCGACCGGAGATAGCGAGCCCGCACCACCGAGGTCGGCTTCCGGTCGGGTTCTTCGCAAGCGGAGCGCGAAGCGCGGAGCGCGCAGCGAGCCGGAGGCGAGCGGAGTGAAATAGGGCCGGCCACTCCCATCGAAGCCGCAACCCAGGCTTGACGGTAAGCGAACAAAAAGCGAAGATCGTGCCGTGTCGCACCCGGTCGTCGCCCGACTGCTCCGCGACCTCGGCCCCCAGCTGCGCCGCGGCGGCGCCCCGCTCGAGGCGCGGGCGTGCCTGCCCACGGGGCTCCCCGAGATCGACCGCCTGCTCGGCGGGGGCTTTCCGCGCGGGCGCCTGAGCGAGATCGCCGGCCCCCTCTCGGCGGGGCGCACCTCGCTGGCGCTCTCGCTCCTGGCCTGCGCCACCGCGGCCGAGGAGGTGTGCGCCCTGGTCGACGCCGGCGACGGCTTCGATCCCCCCTCCGCCGAGGCGGCCGGCGTGGCCCTGGAGCGGGTGCTCTGGGCGCGTCCCGCCGCCGGCCCGGTCTCCCTGGCCCTGCGCAGTGCCGAGCGCCTGCTCGAGGCGCGGGGCTTCGCCCTGGTGCTGCTCGACCCGGCCGGGCGCGAGCGCGAGGTGGCGCGCTCGGCCTGGGTGCGCCTGGCCCGCGCCGCGGTGGCCTCGGGGTCGGCGCTGGTCGTGCTCTCGCGGGAGCGCGCCGCGGGCCCCCAGGCCGAGGTCGCCCTCGAGATGGGCGCGCTGCGGGCCCATTTCGGGGGGACGCCGCTGCTCCTCGAGGCGCTCGAGATCGAGGCCGTCCTCGTGCGCCACCGCGCGGCGGGCCGGAGCTCCTGTGGAGCTCGGCCCGAGCGGGCCGTGGTGCTGCGGTTCGACGCGGCATGAAGCCGTGCGCGTCGCCTGCGCAGCGGTGCAGGACCTCCCGCTCGCGGCGGCGCTGCGGGCGAGCCCCGAGCTCGTCGGCCTGCCGCTGGCCGTGGCCTCGGGCCCCGGCCCGCGGGCCGAGGTGGTGGCGGCATCGCCCGAGGCCGCCCGCCAGGGCGTGCGCCGCCTCGCGAGCGTGGCGCACGCGCGGGCCGCCTGCGCGCAGCTCTGCGTGCGCGTCGCGAGCCCCGCCCTGGAGCGCGCCGCGCGCGAGGCGCTGCTCGACGCGGCGCTCGGCGTCTCGCCGCGTGCCGCCCTCGCGCCGCCGGCCGCCGGAGCCTACGCCGGCGAGGCGGCCGTCTACGTCGACGCCTCGGGCGTGAGCTCGCTCTTCCGTTCCGAGGAAGGCTTCGCCACGGCCCTCGGCGTCGCGGCCCAGAGGCTCGGGCTCCCGGCCGTCGCGACCGTGGCCGGCTCCCGGGGCGTGGCCCACCTGCTCGCCCGCAGCATCGCGCGGCTCGGGCCCGGCGCGGTGCGGGTGTTGCCTGCAGGCGGCGAGGCGGAGCTCCTCTCCCCCCTGCCGATCGACCTGCTCGACCCCGGCGACGATCTCGCGCAGGCGCTCACGCGCTACGGAGTGCGCACGCTCGGCGAGCTCCTCGCCCTGCCCCGCCGCGCCCTGGCGACGCGCCTCGGCAAGGGCGTCCTCCCGCTCGTCGCCCTGGCGCGGGGCGAGCCCGCCGAGGCGCAGATCCCGGCCCCCGCTCGCGGGCGCCTGGTCGAGGCCATCGACCTCGACTTCGCCATCGACCGCGAAGAGCCCCTCGTCTTCGTGCTCCAGGGGCTCCTCTCGCGCCTCGTGGCACGACTCGACGCGCGCGCGCTCGCCTGCGCCGAGCTCGCGCTGCGCTTCGACCTCGAGGGCGGCGGCCGCGACGACCGCCGCGTCGGGCTGGCCGCGCCCACCGTGGACCTGCGGGCCCTGGTGCGCCTCGCGAGCCATGCCCTCGAGGCCCGGCCGCCGCGGGCCGCGGTGGTCGGAGCCCGCGTCGAGGTGGAGGCCTGCCCGCTCCAGCGCGACCAGCTCGATCTCTTCCGGCCTGCCGGCCCGGCGCCGGCGGCCCTCGGCCGCACCCTCGCCGAGCTCGAGGCGCTCTGCGGAGCCGGCCGCGTCGGCGCTCCCGCGGTGGCCGACGACCATCGGCCCGGGGCCTTCGCCGTGCTCGCGTTTCATGGGCTCCGCTCGCCTGCGGCTGCGCCGCCTTCTCAGCGGGGGCCCGCCCTCCGCTCGCCTGCGGCTCGCTGCGCGGCGGCTGCGCCGCCTTGCGAGTTGCTCGCGGCCCCCGTACCCCTGGCGGTCCGGGCGCTGCGCCCGCCGGTACGGGCCCAGGTGACACCCGGGAACGGCGGGCCGGCCTTCGTGCGCAGCGCCGTCGCGAACGGCCGCGTGCTGCACGTCGCGGGGCCGTGGCGCACGACCGGGAGCTGGTGGTCGGCCGAGGACCGCTTCGCCTACGACACCTTCGATGTGCAGACGAGCGACGGAACCCTGGCGCGGCTGCGCTACGACCACCGGACCGGTGCGTGGGAGATCGACGCCATCTACGACTGACCCCTCCGCCCGGCCCCACCGCACGGCCGTGTGCGGCCACAACCCCACAGCCCGGACGCTTGACCGACAGTCAGGCACACACTACAAACCTCCCCGCCATGGATGAAACCTCGCGCTTCCGGCCGCAGCCGGACCACCGCCTCACCTTCTTCCAGGGCTTCCTGACGCGCCCCAAGGAGGTGGGCTCGATCATCCCGAGCTCCCGATTCCTGGAGCGCCGCGTCGTGCGCCTCGCCGACGTGCGCCAGGCCCGCACGATCGTCGAGCTCGGCCCCGGGACCGGCGGCACGACGCGCGCGATCCTGCGCGCGATGGCCCCGGCGGCGCGGCTGCTCGCCATCGAGATCAACTCGCGCTTCGCGCACCTGCTGCGGCGCATGCCCGACTCGCGACTCGCGGTGCACGAGGGATCCGCGGCGGAGATCTCGCAGGCCCTCGCCGCCCACGGCCTCCCGCCGGCCGACGCGATCCTCTCGGGGATCCCCTTCTCCACGATGCCTCGCGAGCTCGGCCTCGACATCCTGCGCTCGGTGCACGACTCGCTGTCCCCCGGCGGGCTTTTCGTCGCCTACCAGGTGCGCGACCGCGTCGAGGATCTCGGGCGCTGCGTCTTCGGCGACGCGCAGGTCCAGACGGTCATGCTCAACGTCCCGCCGATGCGCGTCTACCGCTGGCGCAAGCCCGCCGCAAACGGCGCCGCGAGACCGTCTCCCCGGGCGCAGATTCCCTCCCGAGCGTGATCGCCTGAAGGCTCCCGCAGCGTCCGGGCCGCGCGCCGGAGCGAGGGATGCCGAGCGATGCCCGGGCCGGGTCCCTCGCCGGGGTGCGCGTGCTCGACCTCTCGACCCGGTGGGTGCGCTGCACGCGGTCTTCGCGCTGACCCTCGCCCTCGAGGAGCGCGAGCGGAGCGGGGGGGACAGCTCGTCGAGGCGCCGCTCGTCGAGCCGGCGCTGAACTTCGCCGCGGCCCAGGTGATCGAGCTTTCGGCCTACGGCGCGCTGCTCGAGCGCACCGGCAACCGCGGCCCCGCGGCGGCGCCCCAGGGTGTGTACCGCTGCGCGGGGCCCGGCGAGTGGCTCGCGCTCGCCGTCGCGAGCGACGAGCAGTGGCGCGCGCTCCGCCGCGCGCTCAGCGACCCCGCCTGGGCGCGCGATCCATCCCTCGACGCGGCGGCGGGCCGTCACGCCGCGCACGACCGCCTCGACGCCGCGCTCGGCGCGTGGTGCGGCGCCCGCCCGCAGGACGCCGCGGTGGAGGCGCTGCTCGCCGCCGGCGTCCCGGCGCACCCGCTCGTGAACGGCCACCGCGTGATGCCGAACCCGCAGCTCGAGCACCGCGGCTTCTTCCCGTGACTCGATCACCCGCACGCGGGCCCGCTCGCGCTACCCCGGGCTCCCCTTCGGCTGGGGCGAGCCGGGCACGCGCTGGCACCACCGCCCGCCGCCCACGCTCGGCCAGCACAACGACGAGATCCTGGGCGGCGAGCTCGGCCTCGCGCACGAGGAGCTCGCGGAGCTGCGCGCGAAGAAGATCATCGGCGAGCGGCCCGCCTGGCTCTGAGCCGTGTTCCGCCGCAGTCAACCGATCCGCGTGACGCCAGGGAACCCGTCGAAGCCGCGGTCGAAGGACAGGATCTGCTCGATCTCGTGGTGCTCGAGCACTGCGAGATGGATCGCGTCGCGGGCCGAGATACGCGGCGAGCCGAGGACGAAGTGCCGGGCGCGCTGGACGTCGCGCTCGGTGATCGGGAAGACCTCCTCGACCACGGCGAGGAGCGCGTCGAACGCGGGCTGGATCGCATCGCGGCGGGCGATCGCCACGTAGCGGTGGAGGATCTCCTGGAGCACCTCCGCATCGGTCACGAGCCGGATCCCGTCGGTGATGGCTCGCTCCAGCAGCCGCTGGGCGTCTGCCTTGTGCGGGTGCGGCGCCCCGACCAGGTACATCGGGACGTTCGAATCCACCAGGATCATTTGGCGCCGGAGTCGAGGTAGCCGCGCTCGATTTCGGCGAGCATCTGATCGATGTCGGCGCTCGGAAACGCGTGGGCGGCCGCTGCGCGGACCGCCGCGAGTTTCTTGTCTCGGTGGCCGAGCGGCTCGCGCTGGTAGACCTTGCGCAGGGCCTGTCGCACCCATTCCGCGACCGTCATGCCCCGGCTCCGCGCCACGCGCTGGATCCGCCGGTACTCGGCCTCCTCCATCAGGATCTGCATCCTCTTTGTCATGAGTATGAGTGTTTCCGACTCCTGTATATGAGTCAAGGATCCCCCTGCTTGCGCGCGCGGGAGAGCCCGGCGCGGGAGACCTCGGCCAGGCCGGCGGGGCGCACGGCGCCGGGGCCGAAGCGCGCGGCGAGGGCATCGACCGCCGCGTTGAGGCCCTCGCGGCGCGTGCGCTCGGGCGAGGCGAAGACGCCGAGCTGGCTCGCCGTCGCGAGCGACGAGCAGTGGCGCGCGCTCCGCCGCCGAGCTCGGCGCGTGGTGCGGCGCCCGCCCGCAGGACGCCGCGGTGGAGGCGCTGCTCGCCGCCGGCGTCCCGGCGCACGCGCTCGTGAACGGCCACCGCGTGATGCCGAACCCGCAGCTCGAGCACCGCGGCTTCTTCCAGTGACTCGATCACCCGCACGCGGGCCGCTCGCGCTACCCCGGGCTCCCCTTCGGCTGGGGCGAGCCGGGCACGCGCTGGCACCGCCGCCCGCGGTCAGTGGGCTTGCCCACCGCTTCGGGCAAACAAGATCCCGGAGGTCCGATAGCCAACCTTTCGCTTGGTTCGTTCCACGGCAGCCGAGACCATCGGATGGTTTCTCCTTCGTCCTTCCGCGACACAATCTGGGGTGACAAAACCGACCGGCGTGAGCCGAGAAGGTGCGGATGCGGATAAGCCGCGGATAAGCGATTCAAGCGGGGTTTCCGGGCCGGTCCCGGAGGTCCGATAACGCGGTACGTTCAATCGATCGATGCAACATCTTCTGATTCACCCGATGGGTGAGAGGAGATGCTGCAGATGAGACAAGATCGCCGACGGGGGCTCTCGGTTTCGCAGAAGCAGGAGCTCTGGGAGCGATGGAAGCGTGGGGAG
>CAZUYC010000056.1:0-31474 GCA_964624475.1 uncultured Spirochaetales bacterium
ATGGCCCATCACACCATCTGACAGGCCAGTAGTCAAGAAAAATGATCACTATTTAGTGGCTACATTATTGCATGCAAAATCAAGTCAACCCGGCGCCACCACAGAAGAATCGTCACGAGAGGGACGGGAACTTCGGTCTAGGGGGGGATCGGCGTCCCCGGTTGACTTTCGTCTTATTTTCGCATAGTCTGAGATCGCCCCGTTTGCGGTCCCGATGGGTAGATTCATGCCGATCGTTCTGGCGCGGCGAGCTCGCGGGCAGCCCGGGTTTCCCTTTCGGCGAGGGCGCGTCCCGGCGAGCCGCTCGACGTCGAGGGGGCGCGCGAGACCGTCTTCCTCGCCTGCACGCCGCAGCTGCGGGCGCAGTGGCACCGGGCGCGGTTCCTGGCCTCGCGCACGGAGGGGCACCCGATCCCGGCGTGGGCCGTGGCCGAGCGGCTCGCGGCGGAGGTGCTCTCGGCTGCACCGCTCGACACCGCCGCGTTGCAGTGGCTCGAGGCGAGCGACTCCGGCGCGCCGGCGGAGCCGGTGGATCGGAGTGAGGCACCTGAGGCCCGAGTCGCAAACGAGTGCGCGAGCCACGCCCCCGCGGAGGCGCGCCACCCGGGCCCGCAGGCGGGTGCGCGCCCCACGCTGCGCGCCGAGGGGGTCCGGTCGAGGCACCGGTCCTACGGATCGACATGCCAGCTTCGAGTCGGAAGCTGGCGGGTCAAGAAGATGTCTCTACCCTTGCGCAAGTTCGGTCCACGCCCCCCCTGGCCTCTGCATCCCCGAACGGTCCCTCCGCGAGAGCATGCGTGGCCACTAGCGCCCGATCGAAGCGGAAGCCCCGTACCAGACGGACGGCCCCGTGCCCCGGCAGGCGGACGCGCGGACGGACTACCAACGTCGATCCGATCAACGTTCCCGATCCCGAACTTGTGATCGGGATGGCGGCGGGGGTGGGCGCACCGCTGGGGCGTGTGCAGGCGCTCTTGGCCAGAGAGCTCGAGGTGTTCGGCTATCGCACCGAGGTCCTCCACCTCAGTCGCTTCACGCGGCATTTCGAGCTCACGACGCCGATGCCGCGGCCGAGCTCCGGAGAGGCCGCCCGCATCGATACGATGATGAATCGAGGGAACGAGGCCCGCGAGCTCACTCGGCGAAACGACGTACTTGCCCTAGCCGCGATCGCGGACATTCATCTTCGCCGCGGCAGAGGGATTACTCCTCTCGCGCGGCGTTGCTTCATCTTGCGCCAGCTCAAGCACCCGGACGAGGTCGTCTTGCTGCGCAAGGTCTATGGGGATGGCTTCCATCTCGTAGGCGTCTATTGCCCGCGAAGCGTCCGCGAGAGAAACCTTCGTCGAGAGGGCGTGAAGGCAGCGGACGTGATCCGCCTAATCGGACGCGATGAGCACGAGCCCTCCGAATCGGGCCAGCACCTCCGGGACACGTTTCATCTTGCTGACCTCTTCGTCGGCGCCACCGGCGATCGGAGCTCGATCGCAGTTCAGATTCGGCGCTTCCTTCGACTTTTGTTCGGGACTGAGCTCATCACGCCGACGCTCGACGAGTTCGGAATGTTCCTCGCTCAGGCGAATGCCCTCCGGTCGGCACAACTCGGTAGACAGGTCGGCGCCGCGATTCTCGCCCCCACGGGAGACGTCATCGCCGTGGGCACGAACGAAGTTCCCAGCCATGGCGGAGGCGCATACTGGGAGGGTCATCCCCACGACGGGCGGGACCACATGCGGGGGCGCGACTCGAGCGATCAGATGGAAGAGGAGATCGTGCTAGAGATCACGCAGCGACTCACGCGACGCTGGGCGCTCCTGGGGGAGGTCGCGAAACGTCGTTTGGTCGCGCGAAACCTCGAGAAGCTGCGCTCAACCACGGTCACAGGCCTCACCGAGTTCGGTCGCGCTGTCCACGCCGAGGCGGAGGCGATACTCTCGGCCGCGCGCATGGGGCTCTCCACCCGTGGATCCCTTCTCTACTGCACGACCTTTCCATGCCACGTGTGTGCCAAGCACATCGTCGGGGCTGGCATCGAGCAGGTCGCCTACATCGAGCCGTATCCGAAGAGCAAGGCCTCCGTTCTCCACGACGACTCGATCTCCCTGGAAGCGGCGCGCGAGGAGAGAGTCGTGTTTCGACCGTTCGTTGGTGTCGCGCCTCGCCGGTTCAGCGCCTTCTTCTCGATGCGCTCCGAGGAAGGTCTGCCGATCCCGAGGAAGAACGAGCGCGGGGAACCCCTCCAGGGTGGAAGAGCGATCCGGCTTCGGATGCCCCACTTCTCTGCTCTCGACCGTGAGAAGTACGTTGCGCAACAACTAGGTCGACTCAGTCGACTCGGAGGGAACCGATGAGTAGAAGGCTCGTCAGGAACATGTCGAGCAAGGAGTCGCGAGAATGGTGGAACGGCGTCCTGGCCGCGGCTGCGAGCGCTCCCAAGGTGGACCTCGAACCGAAGCCCTATGAGCGGTCGGCGAGTCGAACCGGGCGGACGAAGCCATCGCCTTCCGCCCGCAGCCGAGCCAAGAAGTAGCCTCGATCGGCGGGAGGTGTTCGGCAGCGGAGCCGCGCGCCCGGCAGCCACAGAAGGTCACTATATTCCCGCCCGATGTCCGACCGCGACCCCTCCCAGGACCCTGCGCCCCGCGCCGCGGCCGTCGAGGAGGCGCGCGCGCTCGAGCCCGTCTATCCGCTCCTGCACGCGCTCGCGGGCTCTTCGGGCGAGGAGTTCGTCGAGCGGGCGGCGGCGCTCCATGCGCTCGTCGCCGACGGGCGGCCGACCTTCGGCGCGCGCGACCACGAGGAGGTGCTCTACTGGCTCGAGGAAGATCGGCGCGCGGCGCTCCTGCGCCGCTTCCGCCAGCACGGCTGGCTCGACTACGACCCGGCGTCGGGCGATTCGATCACGGACGCGGGGCGCTGGGTCTACGAGATTCTGGGGTTCCTCCACCGGCGCCTTCGCGAGCGCGAGCTGCGCCCGAGCGTCGCGGGGATCCGCTACGCGATCGAGCTGGGGCTCGATCCCACGCTCCACCTCGAGTCGCTGCGCGCGCGGCTCGGCGCGCTCGTGCACGAGATGGAGCTCGCGCGCGCCTCGCACTCGGAGGTGATCCTGCGCGAAGCCACGGGACACCTGGACGATGCGGTGCACCTCTCGGCCGAGATCCGCGCGGTCCTCGACCACGTGCCGCTCGACCGCGCCGGGGCGCGGCGCGTGGTGCGCGACATCCACGAGCTCCTCTCGCTGCTCCACGGGAAGGGCGCGGAGCTCCACGAGGCGATCACGGAGGTGGGGCGCCAGTATCTGCGGCTCTCGGCCGGGATGACCGTCGAGCAGATCGTGCGCGCCCTCCGCGGCCTCTCGCGCGACGAGCTCGCCGCGGTGGGATCCTCGGCGCTGCGGCCGATCGCGCGGCGGCCTCCGCTCGTGAACACGGACACGCTCGCCGCGGCCGCGGAGCGGCAGATGCAGCGGGAGCGGCCGGAGCCCGAGCCGTACGACTGGGCGGAGCCCGTGCCCGCGCCGCGGGAGCCCGACCGCGTCGAGCTGCCCGAGGAGGTGGCCGAGCTGCTCGCGGACCTCGCCCGGCTCGCCGAGGAGCGCCGCACGGCGAGGCTCTCGGAGGTGATCCCGGCGGACTCGGCGGGGACCTCTTTCCTGCGCGCGAGCCTCCTCTCCCTCGTCGGCGACCGCCGCGCTGGCGAGGGCGTGGCCGGAAGGCTCGGAGCGCTCCCGCTCGCGCTGCGCATCCTCGGCGAGGGCCCGCCCGAGCCGCTCGAGAGGAGCCCCCTCACCGCGCTCTCGGCGGGGGAGGTCCTCCCCACGAGCTCCGATGGATGACGCGGCCCGGATCTGCGCGCGGCTGATCCGCGACGGCTTCGCACGCCGCGAGGAGCTTCCCGCGCTCGGGCACGTCGAGCTGCGCCGCGACGTGGAGCGGCGGCTCGGCGAGGTGGGGCTCTCGCTCGCGACGAGCGCCTACTCCGAGCACGTGGGCCTGCGCCTCTCCGATGCGGCGGTCGCGGAGCCCGACTTCGAGGCGGCCACGAACCTCGGTCTGCGCGCCGATGCGCTCGCCCTCCTCGCGATCGCGTGGACGCGTCTCGCCCTCCCGAAGCGCACCGTGCGCGACACCCGGGAGACGCCCGGCCAGGCGCTGCTCCTCCCCGAGGACCGAACCGACGCGGCTCGCCGCTTCGCACCTACGCTCCGGATCGGTACGCTCGCGCGGGAGTTCCGCAAGGCGCTCGGCTCCCGCAGCAACATCCAGCGGCTCGTGACCCAGCTCCGCCGCTTCGGGTTCCTCGCCGGCCGGGGCGAGACGATCGAGGCGGGTCCGCTCCTCGAGCTCGCGATCGACGGCGAGCGCATGACGGCGTGGATCCGGCGCGAGGTGCTGGCCCGGCTGCTCGCCGAGCCCGAGGCGCCCTCCGAAGCCGAGCCCCCGAGCCTCGAGGACCAGCTCCTCGCGGTCCTCGTGCGCTTCTCCGAGCCGGTTCCGATCCGCCGGCTCTCGGACGAGACGGGCAAGCCGCGCGAGCAGGTGCGGAAGCTCCTCAAGTCGCTCGAGCGAGACGGCCGCGTCCGGCGCGTCGGCGAGCGCGCGCAGACCTGCTGGGAGGCGGTGCGCTGATGTTCCGCTTCCTCGACGTCTCGCTCCACGGCTGGGCGCTCTGGCCGGACCTGCGCCTCCCGCTCGACCGCGACGTCGTGCTGGTGATGGGCCCGAACGGCTCCGGCAAGACGACGCTCCTCGACGCGATCCGGCAGGTCCTCGGGGCCCCCAAGCTCTCCTCGCGGCGCCGGCTGGCGCACTACCTGCGCCGGCCGGATGCGCCGGCGCTCGTCGCCGCGCGTGTCACCAACGACGCGCCGGACGGCGGCGAGCCTCCCTTCGCGCGCGAGCGCATCCGGACACCGGAGGCCACGCTCGCGTGCGCGATCCTCCCCGGCACCGCGGGTGTCCCCGAGAAGCGCTACGCGATCCTCCCGGGGCAGCCGTCCGTCGCGGAGCTGCGGCGGATCCTCCTCGACTCGCGCGACTTCCTGCCCCCCGAGCGCTACGCCCGCGCTCTCGCGCAGGCGGGCGTGAGCCGGAGCCTCATGGGTGTGCTCGCGATCGAGCAGGGGCGCACGAACCAGCTCTTCGAGCTCCGGCCGCGGGAGCTTTTCACGCGCGTGCTCGAGATGCTGGGCGAGCAGCCGGTCCTCGATCGCTACCGCGACGCGCGCCGCCGCTTCGAGGACGCGCGCGCGGAGCTGACGCGCCAGCTCGCCGGCGTGCAGCACCTGAACGCGGAGCTCCAACGCGTGCAGCGCCTCGTGCGTCAGCTCGACGACTGGGAGGCCGCGAAGGCCAAGGTGGGCGAGCTCGAGGCGAGGCTCCCCGCCGCGGAGTTCCAGGAGGCGTGGCATCGGCGCCAAGAGCTCGGACCGAAGCTCGCGGAGCTGCGCACCAAGGTCCGCACCGGCGAGACGACGCTCGCGAAGCACCGCTCGGACGCGCTCGCCGGGCGGCGGGCCCTCGACGAAGCCGACGTGCGCCAGGCGAAGGCGCTGGAGACCGAGTCCGCGTCGGCGGAGGAGCGGGTCGAGGCGGAGACGGCCCTCGGGCTGGCCCGCGACCGGCTCCAGCGCGCGGAGGATGCCGCGCGGAGGGCCGCCGAGCTTCCCGAGGCGGAGCCCGGAGCTCTGGAGCAACGCGCGCAGGGCGCCCGCACGGACGAGGCGGAGGCGAGCCACGCGCTCGGGCTCGCCGCCCGCGCGCTCGCCGCCGCGCGCGAGGAGGTCGACCGGCGTGCGCGCGGGCTTCCGGTCTTTGCCTCCGAGGTCCTCGCCACGCTGGAGGCGCTCGACGCGGCGCAGATCGACTGGTCGCTCCTCGCCGACCTGATCGAGCCGCGCGATTCCGAGACGGCCGAGGCGCTCGAAGCAGCCCTCGGCGATGCGCGCTTCTCGCTCCTCGTCTCCGGCGCCGACGTCGACGTGGCCGCCGCGCTCGCCTGCGAGCAGTGCTTTCCCGGGCCCGTCTACGGCGGCCCACGCGAGGCGGCGGCGACCGCCATCGACGACGCCATCCTCGCGCCCGGCGCTCCCGCGTGGCTCGGCGCCTGGCGCGCCGCGGTCGTGCTCGGCTCCGACGGGACGTGGGAGGACGCGCGCGGGCGCTGGACATCGCCCCCGCGCGGGCGCTTCCTCGGCGCCGAGGGGGCGAAGGTGGCGCTCGCCGAGGCGGAGCATCGCCTGGCCGCCGCCGACGAAGCGCAGCGCGAGGCCGCGCTGCGCACCGAAGCCGCGTCCTCCCTCCGGCGCGCAGCCGAAGCGGCGCTCGAGCAGGCCCGCGAGCGGCAGCGCCTCCTCGAAGCGGCGGCGGATCGAGCCGAGGCCGTCGCTGCCCTGGATCGCGCGAACGCAGGAGCCGCCGAGCGGCGCGCTGCCTGGACCGAGGCGCGCGAGGCCCGCGAGCGGGCCGCCGACGAGAGGACGGCCGCACGGCTCGCACTCGGGAAGGCCGAGGAGGTGCTCCAGCGCTTCGAGAGCCAGCTCGCCGGCGAGCGCGAGAGCCTGGCAGGGTACGAGCTGGAGGTGGTCGAGCTCGACCGTCGCATCGAGACGCTCGAGCGCGACGTCCGCGGCGACCTCCTGGCCCGCGCCCGCGGCCGCGAGCTCGACGGCCCGGACACCGTCCGCGCCGACGCGGGCCGCGCGCGCGAGCAGCTCGCGCGCCTCCCCGAGCCCCCGGGCCCCGAGGTCCGCGACGAGGAGCGCCACCTCCGCGCCAACCTCGAGGAGGCGGAGCGGCACGTGACGGAGCGGCGGCGCGAGGCCGACGCCTGCGAGACGGAGCTCTCCGAGTGCCGCCGCCGGTACATCGATCTCCTCGGCATCTCGATGCGCGAGTACCGCGCGCGCGCAGTGGACCTCGGTCGCCGCGCCGACGTCGCGGTGGAGATGGACCTCCCCCGCCTCGAGGACGACGACCGCGTCCTCGACGAGGCCGAGATCCGCGCCCGCTTCGGCTTCGACGGCAAGGACCCCCTTCCGCCGGGCGATCCCTCCTTCAGCGGCGGGCAGCAGGTGATCGTCGGGCTCGTGCTGCTGATGGCCATGGCCGAGACGGACGGCCGCGGTTTCTTCATGCTCGACGAGCCCTTCGCGCACCTCTCGCTCGACCGCATCGACGACGTGAGCCGCTTCCTGCGGGCGGCGCGCTCCCAGTTCCTCCTCACCGCGCCGACGACGCTCGACCGCGCGCAGCTCGATCCAGCAGCGCTCGTGATCGTGACGCTGAAGCGCCGCGCCGGCGAGCTGCTCGCGCCGATCCCGATCGTCGCCGTGGCGTGATGCACGAGTGCCGCTGGAAGGACCATCTCGTCTGGGGCGAGTGGATCCCCGAGCCGCCGCTGCGCCGCCGCGAGGCGCGGCGGGTCCCCGTCTGCGCGGAGTGCGGCGCCGAGCGCGCCGCGCGCCGCCCGCGCCCGGTCGTGCGGATGCGCGTCGAGGTCGTGAGACCGGGAGCGACACCCTCGGCAGAGCCGGACGTGCGCCGGCTCGCCGCGCTGATCCTCCGCCGGGCTCGAGAACGCGACGACGCCATCGGAGCGCGTGGCCTCTCGTCGCAATCCGGCCTTCCCGCCAGCCGGGCGGAGGAGTGCCTCGATGGGCTCCTCCTGGCCGGCTGGACGGCGCACGAGTACAGGGCCCGCGGCTCCACCCGCCGCCTCGACCGTGTCCACCTGCGAGATTCCGCGGCCCTCGAAGAGTTCGCGGATCCGGGCGGCCTCGAGGTGCGGCGGCGCGCGCGCGAGGACGCGCTCGCCGCGCTGAAGGGGCTGCCGCATCCCGTGGCGGAGGAAGCGCTGCGCCTGCTCGCGGCGCCGGCGGCGGAGGCCTGGGAGCCGGACTTCGTTCGCGCCCTCGCGGCCGTGGCAACGCACGCGGCAGCCGGTGACGTGCTCGCCGAGCGTGCCTTCTCCGCGGCCCGGCTCGGCGACTCGAAGGCGCTTTCCCGGCTTCGCGGCCGCATCGAGCGCCTGCTCGGGTCGCTCGCGGGCCTCGGCCTCCGGGAAGGCGCCGCGCTCACGCTCGTCGGCGGATCGGGACGGCTCGCCATCGCGGGCGGCGCCCTCGATCTCTCGCAGCTCCTACCCTTCGTCGGGCTCTCGCGTGAGACGATCGTCTCGGCGCTCGAGGCGTCGTTCCCACCCGAAGGGCTGTTCCTGGTCGAGAACCTCGCGCCCTTCGAGGCGTGCGCTCGGGGCGAAGTGACGGGCGCGCGTGGAGCGATGGTCGTCTGGTCCGGCGGCTACCCCGGCCGGTCCGAGCGGGCGCTCGCCCTGGCGGCGGCGCGGGCCGGGGCGAGCGTGCGGGTCTGGGCCGACCTCGATCTCGACGGCATCCGCATCGCCCGCCTCGTGGCCTCGTGGGCGCCGGCAGCCTTCTTTCGCATGTCGCCCGACGACGTCGTCGCCGCCCGCGTCGGGCGTCGCCTCACGGCCGGCCAGGCGCAGCGCATCGAGGCCGACCTCGCCTCGCAACCCGGGGCGCCGCTCGTGGACACCCTCCGTGCGATCCTCCACCGCGGCGAGTGGATCGAGCAGGAGACGTGGCTGACCCAGCCATGAGCTTCCGCACGGGTGGGCTGGCGCGACCGGGGGAGCTCGCCGGCCGCCGCCCCAGCTTGCGGCTGGCGGCGGGAGGGGCGCCTGCGCTACCCACCCGGCGAGGGCTTTCCGATCGGTTCTTGGACTCCGGCATGATCCGCCTGTCCTGGGTTCCCATCGAGCATGCCTTTCACGCTCGCCGGAACGGCCTCGCGCCGTCGGCGTGCGCGCACAATGCGAGCGGGCTCATGCAGGCGGACGTTCCCCTGCGGGGCCCGGCGCCGGTCGCACCCGCCCGCAGGTGGGCAGCGACGAGGATCGTGAGTTGAGCAAGAAGATCTACGTTGGAAACCTCCCCTTCTCGACGACGGAGTCCGAGCTGCGCTCGCTCTTCGAGCGGCACGGCGCGGTCGCGTCGGTCAACGTGATCATGGATCGCGAGACCGGCCGGCCGCGCGGCTTTGCCTTCGTGGAGATGGACGACGCGAACAACGCCGCTACGGCGATTCGCGCCCTCGACGGGAGCCAGCTCGAGGGCCGGAGCATCCGGGTGAACGAGGCCCAGGATCGTCGCGAGGGCGGCGGCGGTGGTGGTGGCGGTGGCGGCTTCCGCCGCGAGGGCGGCGGCGGCGGCGGCGGCGGCGGTGGCGGTCGCCGCGGAGGAGGAGGAGGCGGCGGCGGCGGCCGCTACTAGGAGCGCCCAGCCCGCTCATCTCGCTCGCCTGGGGGGCGGCGCCTCGGGCCGCTCCCAGGCGATCCGCTCGCCCTGGAGTTCGTAGGCCCGCTCGATCAGATCGCATCGCGGTCTGACCGGCAAGAGTTCGCCCTGTCCGAGGCGCAGCACGCGTAGCAGGCGCTGCTCGCGCGGCTGTGGGGACCCGCTTCATCCCCGCCCCCGCCGACGGCCGCCTCAAACCGGGCCGGCGTCGCCGAGCGCCTCGAGCGACTCGCGCGCGGCCGCGGCGTAGATACCCTTCGCCATGAGCGAGAGCTCCTGCTTGCGCCGGAGCTCGTAGATCTCGGCGCGCGCCGCGTGGACCTCGCGGCTCGCGGGCTCGGCCCGCGCGGCGATCTCGACGAGCGAGCAGGCGAGGCGGAGCTCGTCCCCGGCGGCGAGCTCGCGGGCGCGCGCGGCGAGCGTACGCGCGCCGCCGGCGAGGTGGGCGATCTCCGACGCGAGCTCGGACTCGCGGGGTGGCTTGAGGTTCGCGGGGTTCCCGTCCCACCAGCCGCCGTAGAGGCGCCAGACGTTTCGCACGGCGAACTCGGGCTCGTCGTAGAGCGGGCGGAGGTAGGGCTTCGCGAGGAGCTCCTCGGGGACGCGCACCTCGTGCAGGATGGCGTCGAGCGGGAGGCCCGCGTTCATGCGCAGGAGCGTCTCGCGGACGAGGTGCTCGAGCGCGGCGGCGGCGTCGGCGAGGCAGCGCCGGATGCGCTCGCGGCCCTCGATCGGGAGGCCGTGCGCGGGGAGAAGGAGCTCCGCGCCCAGGCCCGCCATCTCGCGCAGGGCGGCGGCCCACTCGGCGGGGTAGCGCTGCACCTTCTGCGGGTTCCCCGCGTTCGGGAAGAACCAGAGGAAGAAGTCGCCGGAGCAGAGGACCCGCCGCCCCGGGAGCCAGGCGAAGAGGTGGTCGTCGGTCTCGCCGCGCGAGTGGCGGAGCTCGATCGGGACGCCGCCCGGGGCGAGCTCCATGCGCTCGCGGAAGGTCGCGTCGGGTCGCGCCGTCGCAGGCGGGAGGAAGCTCTCTAGCCCGCCGATCCCGAGGTCGCCGATCCTCACGCCGCCGAACTGCCGGCGGTTCACCGCGAGGTTGTACCCGTTCGTCGCCTCGTAGCGCGCGAAGCGGGCCGGGACGTTCTCGTGGCCGACGATCCGCGGCCGAGCGTTCCCGCGCGCGGCTGCGTCCTCGAGCAGCGCCCCGCAGCCGCCCACGTGGTCCACGTGGCCGTGCGTGTACACGATCGTGTGGACCGGGTCGCCGGACCAGCGCCGCAGCGACTCGACCACGCGCGACGCCGTGTGCACGCCGCTCGTGTCGAAGAGGACGAGGCCCTCGTGGCTCGCGATCGCCACCACGTGCGAGAAGGACTCGACCAGCGCGATCCCGTCCGCGACCTCCGAGAGCTCCTGGGTGATGCGGTTCACCGGCTCGTCGGCGACCCCCGAATCGATGATGCGGGTCGAGAGGGCCAGGAGATCCGCCATCGGAGCCTCCGGGGTGGCTGCGAGACTTCTAGTGGAGGCGGCGCTCTCGGGCGAGGGTCTCGAGGAGCAGGCGGATCAGGGCGGCGTCCCAGACGGACTCCGCGCCGTCGAAGGGAGGCTCCTGGATCGGCTCGGGCCGGATCTCGTCGTTCGGGGCCTGCATGGAGGCAATGGGTCGGCACCGCCGACCGGGAGTCAACCGGGCCCATCCCCGTGGGGCGGGGCCGCCCCCGCCCCCGGTCGGCCGCTAGAAGATCCCCGTGAACCGCGCCGCGAGGGCCGCCAGGGCGCCGAGCGCCCAGACCGCGAGGATGGAGCCCCCCACGAGCCCGAGGCGTCGCCGCGCGCGGAGCTGCCGGAGCGTCGCGTCGCCGCTCATCCAGCCGAGGGCGAGGAGGGCGGCCAGGGCCGGGAGGTTGCGGTCGACGAGGGCGAGCAGCAGCACGGCCGCCACGAGCGTGACCAGGATCGCGAGCGCGACGGCGAGGACCGGCCAGAGCGAGGAGTCGCGGAAGTAGGGCTCGATCCAGCGGTCGGGATCCGACATCGCGACCGGTGCCCTTTCTAGCGGGGTCCGCACTCCGCTCGGCTTCGCCTCGCTGCGCGCGCTTCGCGCTTGCACTAGCGGGGCCCGCACTCCGCTCGCCTGCCCTAGCGTGCGACGGCGGCGAACTCCTCGAGCGCCTTCACGTAGTCGCGCGGGCCCCGGTAGCCGACGCGCTTCGCGCCGACGATCTCGGCGGCGGTGTCCATCGCGCGGAGCGAGAAGTGCGTGCCGCCCGCGGCGCGCCAGGCCTCGAGCTCGGCGCGCCAGACGTCGGGCCCGGCGCTGTAGTCGACCGTCGCCTCGGCGCCGAAGCCCAGGGCGCTCCGGTCCTGCTTCGCGAGGAGCTCCCTCACCTGCTCCCACTGGGCGCGTACGGCGGGCCCGGTCGCGCCGAACTGGAAGCCGTCGCCCGAGCGCGCGGCGCGGCGGAAGGCCGCGGGCGTGAAGCCTCCGAACCAGATCGGGATGCTGCGCTTCGGCAGCGGCAGGATCCCGGCCCGGTCCACCCTGTGGTACTTGCCGTGGAAATCGATCACGGGCTCGCGCCAGAGGCGTCGCAAGAGCTCCACCTGCTCGTCGAGGCGCGGGCCGCGCTCCTCGAACGGGACGCCGAGCGCGCTGTACTCGACGTGGTTCCAGCCGGTGCCGACGCCGAGCCGCAGCCGCCCTTCGCAGAGCAGGTCGAGCTCGACCGCCTGCTTCGCGACGAGGGCGGTCTGCCGCTGCGGGAGGATCAGCACTCCCGTCGCGAGCTCGAGACGCCGCGTCTGCGCCGCGAGCCACGCGAAGAGCACGAAGGGCTCGTGGAAGGCGTCGCGCTCCGTGTAGGGGCCCCAGAGCTTCGGCTCGCGGCCGGCGTGGACGGCTCCGAGCACGTGGTCGTAGGCGATCACGTGGCTCATGCCGAGGCCCTCGGCGGCCTGCGCCCAGTCGCGGATCGCGGCCGGGTCGGTGCCGATCTCGGTGGTCGGAAAGATCGCGCCGATCTTCAGGGGGGTGTCCTCGCTCAGGACCGTGGCGGGTTCGGGGCTGCGGCTTCGTGGCGCGGGAGCGCGTCGGCGATCTCGTGCCACGGCGCCTTCGAGCCGACGAAGATGTGCATCCCCGGCCGCGCGCCGGGATCGTGGTCGAGGCTTCCGGCGGGCACGACCGCGAGCCCGCGCGAGGGGTCGACGCGCGGGACCTTCGAGCCGCAGGCGCCGCAGAAGCAATTGGCGAAGAACTTCGCCTCCGGAACCTTGTAGCTCTGCACGAGGTCCTCGCCGCGCAGCCAGCCGAGCGCCGACTCACGCACGTAGACGTTGGTCGCGTGGGCGGCGGAGCGGGCCTTGCGGCAGCGCGAGCAGTGGCAATGACGCATCTCGCGGATCGGACCGTCGATCTCGTACGCGACGGCGCCGCAGAGGCAGCTCCCCTGCACGCGGCCCGGCGGCGCCGCCAGGGGCGCGGGGCGCACCACCTCCGCGCCGAACTCCGCGGGCATCGTGTCCTGGCGGGGGAGCGCGTCGGAGATCTCGTCCCACGCTGCCTTCGACGCGACGAAGATGTGGGCGATCGGGCGCACGCCCGGATCGTCGTCGAGGCAGCCGGCGGGCATGAAGACGCGCTCGCCGGAGGCGTTCCAGAGCGCCGAGCCGCAGCGCGGGCAGGAGGTCCGGAAGGTCCCCGGCGACGACTCGTAGCGCGCGACGGAGCCCTCGCCGCGAACGACGCGGAACCCCGACGCCGGCGCGGCGAGCCAGGTCGCGTAGCCCGTGCCGTGGTGCTTGCGGCACATCGAGCAGTGGCAGTGCGACATGAGCTCGAAGGGACCCGAGGCCTGCCAGGCCACGTCGCCGCACAGGCAGCTCCCGCGCACCATCGCGAGCCCTCCGCCCCCCGGCGATGACTCTAGCGCGCGCCGCTCGCGGTATCCTCGGCCTGCCGATGGGACCGCGCCGCGCGCTCCAGCTCTTCTTCCGCCGGATGCTCTGCCTCGAGCTCTCGCGCCTGTGCCCGTTCGCCTCGGGGCGGATCGCGCTCTACCGGCTCATGGGGGTCCGCATCGGGAAGGGCTGCTACGTGGGCTTCCACGTCGAGCTCGACACGAACCACCCCGAGCTGATCGAGATCGGCGACGCGGTCACGATCTCGCACCGCTGCATCATCGCCTCGCACATGGCGACCGACGCCGCGACGCCGCTGCGCGCCCTCTACCCGGGCAGCGCCGCGCCGGTCCGGATCGAGGACGGGGCGTGGCTCTGCGTCGGCGCGATCGTGCTCCCGGGGGTCACGATCGGGAAGAGCGCGGTGGTGGCGGCCGGCGCGGTCGTGAACCGCGACGTCCCGCCGCGCACGCTCGCGGCCGGGGTCCCGGCGCGCGTGGTGAAGGAGCTCGCGCTCGGCGAAGGCGCCGGGGGGTGAGCGCGGGGGCGCTCCGCTTCGGACGCCTCGTGGCCGGCCCGGCCTGGCCTCCCGGGCTCCCGCCCTTCGACCGCTTCGCTCCGGCGCCGGAGGCGACGCGTGCCGCGGAGGACGGCGATGCGGTGCTGCTCTTCGAGCCGGCGGGCGAGCCGCCGAGGCCGCTCTGCGTCCGCCGCCCCAGCGGCCGGTCCGCGTGGAGCGTCGACCCCGCCGCCTGGATCCGCGCCCTCCTCGACGAGGACTACGTCCGCGGCTGGAAGCGGCCGTTGCCCTCGCGCATCCCCTTCGTCAACTACTCGCGCGCCCCCTTCGCGGTGAAGCGCATTCTCGCGCGGCTCCAGGACCCGAGCCGCGCGGGGCCCCCGCCGGAGCTTCCCTTCCCGGAGCTCCCGCTCGACGATCTCGTCGACCGGCTTCGCGCCCTCTGCGCTCGGCTCGCGGAGAGCGCGCCGGCGAACGGGTCCTGGCCGGGCGGCGCGCGCGCGGCGGTCGCGGTCACGCACGACGTCGATAGCTCCTGGATCCTCGACCCGGCGCGCGCCGCCTTCCTAGCGCGTCTCGTCGAGTCTGAGTCGGAGCTCGGCTTCCCGGGCGCGTGGTACGTGGTGGCGGAGGAGCTCCGCCTGCCCGCACACGAGGCGGCCCTGCGCCGCATCCGCGACGCCGGCCACGAGCTCGGCGCGCACGGTCTCTGCCACGACGGGCGGCTCCAGTATCTGCGCCCGGCCGAGCAGGAGGAACGGATGGAGAAGATCGCGCAGCGCATGGGCGGGCTCGGCGTCCGCGGCATGCGGACGCCCTGGTACGCGCGCAGCCGCGGCCTCTTCGCCGCGATCGCCCGGCGCTTCGCCTACGACTCCTCGGTGCCGAACGCGAGCGGCTTCTTCAGCGCGCGCACGCGGAGCGGCTGCTGCACCGTCTTCCCCTACGAGGCGGCCCCCGGGCTGGTCGAGGTCCCGATGACGCTCCCGCCCGACACGGCGCTGCCGGTCGAGCGCCGGCGGCGCGTCCTCGGCGAGGTCGCCGACGCGATCGTCGCGCGCGGAGGCGTCGCCGTCGTGACCTTCCACCCGCAGCCGCACCAGTCCGCGAACGAGGCCGGCCTCGCCGCGCACCTCGGCTTGCTTCGCGACCTGCGCGAGCGCCACGGCGATGGCCTCTGGTGCGCCACGCCGGCCGAGATCGCCGAGCGCCATCGCGAGCACGGCTCGGGCGCCCGTCCTCGTCAGCCCGCCTCCTCGGGAGCCGGAGCGGCCACGAAGTCGGCGTTCACCCGATAGATCCAGAGGCGGAGCGTCGCCCCCGCGCGGCGCCGCATCGGGATCGCGCTGCCGTAGGCCCAGGGGTAGGTGGACCAGGGGAGGTCGCTTTGCGCATCGACTCGGCTCACGAGGAACGGTCGACCCTCGGCCACGAATCTCTGGCTCGGGATGCCCTCCGGCACGATGATCCAGTCGCCGCGGCGGATCCGCGAGGTGCCCGGCGCCACCGGACGCATTCCCGCGCGCTCCGCATAGAACTGGAAGCCCCAGTGACCGGCGAACCACACGGTCTCGCGCTCGGGATCCGCGCCGAGCGCGCGCATCTCGCGCTCCACGAGCCCTACCGACTCGCGGACGGCGAGCGCGTCGGCGTATTCGCTCGCGGTGAAGAGGAGGCCGAGGGCGATGCCGGCGATCGCCGGGACCCGTACCGCGGCGAGGGCCCGGCCGGGTCCGAGACCGCGCGACGTGGCGCGCGCGCACACGAGGAGCGCGACGACCGACACGCCGAGCACACGGCGCGCCGCGAGGAAGGGCGAGAGCGCGGCGAAGCTCGCGATCTCGACCAAGAGCCATACGACGAGGAAGCGGTCCTCGCGTCCACCGCGATTCCAGAGCCTCCAGGCGACGACCGCCACGCTGGCGACCGTGCCGAGCCCGAGCAGGAGGAAGAGCGGCTGCTCCGGGGCGGCGCCGACGAGGTGCGGCCACGGCGCGACCTTCGCGATCGTGACCGCCGGGAGGAACGGGATCCAGGCGAAGCAGAGCGCGACGATGGCCGCCGCCAGCCCGACGGCGCGCCGCCGCAGCCCCAGGGCGGCGAGGCCGAGCAGGCCGGCCGGCGCCGCAAGCGCTCCCGAGAGGAGAAGGAAGCCGAGCGTCCAGAGGGCGGCGGACTCGAGCCGGGTGCTGCCAGCGGACAAGAAGCCCCTGAGGCCCTGCGCGAAATGCGGTTGTCCATAGCGCAGCGCCATCGACGCCTCCCAACCGAAGAAGAGGCACGCGGCAACGGCGGCTGCGAACAGCGCGAGCCGCAGGCGCGCCAAGAGCGCCCCGTAGACGAGCATCGCCGCGAGCGCCGTCGCGGCCGTGTACTTGGTCTGGATCGCGAGCCCGGCGACCAGACCGCTCGCGACCGCTCCAGCGAGCGAGTCCCGATCGCAGGCGGCGAGGAAGAGGGCCAGCGCCGAGAGGGCGAGCGCCAGCGAAGGCACGTCGAGCATGAGGTTGAAGAATGGGAGGACCGGGGGCGAGAGGACCGCCATCCAGAGCAGCGGCGTCTCGAGCCCCGGAGCGAAGCGCGCGAGGAGGCGCTGCAGCGACGCCGCGAGCGCGAGGGCGAAGGGGAAGAGGGCGAGCTTCCAGCGCAGCGGCTCGTCGCCGAAGAGGAGCATGGAGCCGGCGAGCCAGTACGGAAGCACGGGCGGGGCGAGCACCCCGAAGGCCGGCTCGGGCTTCCCGTACCAGAGGATCTCGAATCCGTAGGGATCGCCAGGCGCCGCGGCGATCTGGCGCGCGTAGTAGGTGTAGGCCGTGTCGTCGACGACCAAGGGCTTGCCGGCGTTCGCGAGCAGGAGTGCCAGCGCCGCCAGCGCGACGGCGACGGCCGCCCGCGCCCTGCGTCTTCGCTCGACGGGCACGCGCCCGTGTTAGCATGCCCGCGAGGGAGATCCCATGGGCATCGTCGAGAACGAGGAGCTCGCGCGGCGAAGATCGTCGAGTGGCGCGAGTACATGGACACGATGCACGTGAGCGACGTGCTCTGCGCGGGCATGGGACGAGCCGATGGCGGAGCGGCGCGGGAAACGCTCTCGAGTCGGCCTCCTAGCGGTAGCCCTCCTCGACGGGACGCCGCGGGAGCTCCCACCAGGCCGCGTCGAGGGCGCGGGCGAGGTCGGGGTCGATCGTGAGCCCCGGCGCCGCGAGGCTCGCGGCGAGCTGCGCGGGGCGGCTCGCGCCGAGGATGGCCGAGCTGATGCCTGGCTGGTCGAGCACCCAGCGGAGCGCCAGCGAGACGAGGTCCAGGCCGCGCGCCTCCGCCTCCTTCGCCAGCCGCTCGACGGCGCGGAACTGTGCCTCCTGCCAGTAGCGGCGCCGGTAGATCTCCGCGGCCGAGCCGAGCGTGAAGCGGGTGCCCGCGCCGGGCTCGCTCCCGCGCGCGTGCTTGCCGGAGAGGAAGCCGCCGGCCAGCGGGTTGTAGGGGATCACGCCGAGGCCGCGCGCGCGGCAGAGCGGGAGGAGCTCCGTCTCGATCTCGCGGTAGAGGAGGTTGTAGCGCGGCTGCACCGAGACGTAGCCCTCGCAGCCGAGCCGCTCGGCCGCGGCGAGCGCCTCGGCAAGGCGCCAGGCCGGGTAGTTCGAGCACCCCGCGTAGCGGATCTTCCCGGCGCGCTGCAGGTCGTCGAGGGCGCGCAGCGTCTCCTCGATCGGCGTGCGCGCGTCGAAGAAGTGCGCCTGGTAGAGATCGACCACGTCCGTGCGCAGGCGCCGCAGGCTGGCCTCCAGCGCGCGCGTCACGTGGTATCGCGAGAGCCCCCGGTCGTTCGGCCCCGCGCCCATCGGCCCCATGCACTTCGTGGCCAGGAGGAGCGCCTGCCGGTTCCCGCGCGCCGCCATCCACTCGCCGAGGATCTCCTCGGTGCGACCCACCGTCTCGAGGCTTCCCCCGAGCGGATAGACGTCGGCCGTGTCGAGGAAGGTGATGCCGCCCTCCAGCGCGGCGTCGAGGATCGCGAAGCTCGTCTCGCGGTCCGACTGGAGGCCGAAGGTCATCGTGCCGAGGCAGAGCACCGGCACGCGCAGCCCCGTGCGTCCGAGCTGTCGGGTCTCCATGGCGGCTCCCTCCGGCCCGTCAGGATACACGGCCGCGGATTCTCGCATCCTCCGCAAAACGCCGTCACGCGCCTTGGCCCGACGATCGCCGCGCAGCGGCCGACACGGCGAACGGGCTTGGCTAGATTCCGCTCCGGTGCCTTCCCGGGATACTCCCCCTCTTCCCGAGCGCCCGGCACGCGAGGCGGCCGCGCTCCACGCGCTGCGGGCGGCGCGCAGCCCCTGGGAAGCGCGCCGGGCGCTGGAGTCCCTCCTGGGGAGCCGCTTCCACGTGCCTTGGGCCGTGGGCCAGGTCTCGTGGCCCGCCGAGGCCCTCTCCGAGGAAGATCCCGACTTGCGCTGCTTCCGGGTCGCGCGCGAGATGGCAGCCCGAAGCCAGAACGCGCTGCCGCCGGTCCTGGCCGCGTTCGCGGATCGCGCCGATCTGGCGGAGCGGCTCGCCGAGCGCGATCGGAGCCAGGTGCTCGCGGCCGTGCTCGACTGGGCCGATCGCCGCGGGGAGACTCCCGCGCGCCAGCTTCGGGTCGTGCTCGCGCTGGTCGAGGCGGAGGATGGCCCCGCCGTCGCGCTCGAGGCGCGCGTCTCCTCCCCGCGACGGCGCGACGCGCCCCGCACGCAGGCCCAGCTCGACCAGCTCCGGGGCGAGTGCCAGCGCACGCCGGGACTCCTGGCGTCGGAGGAGCGGGCGCTCCTCGAGCTTCTGGTGCGCCAGCGCGGGGCACCGTCCTTCGCCGGCGAGCGCACCTCGCCGGGCGTGCTCGCGCGGCTCCTCGAGCGATTCGGCGGCTCTCCGCTCGTGGCCTGGGATGCGGCGCTGCCCGAGGGACTTGCGCAGCGCTTCGGCGTCGCTGCGGAGGCCCCGGTGCGACTCGCCCGCGAGGTGGTGCGGATCGTCCCGGATCTCGCCGCGGCGGCGGAGCCGCGCCTCGAGCTCGTCGTCGCCTGGCCGGACGGCCGCAAGCGGGCGCTGGCCGACGCGCTGTTCCTGCCTCCCAGGGTCTCCTTCGGAAACGCCGAGCCCGGGTTCGTGCTCGTGGAGGGGGCCTTCCACGCCCTCGGCGAATCGCTGCCGCAGGCGCTGGTCGAACGCTTCAGCGCCCGCGGCGGGCTCCCCCTCCAGGAAGCCGAGCTCGCGCCGGTGCTCCAGCGCCTGCTCGCGCGCCTTCCCCACCTGCGCGAGAGCGCCGCGGCGCGGACCCGACACCACAGGGTGACGCCCCTGCTGCTGGTCGACCTGCTCGGGGAGGAGTGGCTCGAGCTCCGCCTGCTCGCGCACGACGCGCCGGCCGGCACGCAGCCCGCGGAGCTCCGCGAGCGCGCCGCGCGGGTCTTCGAGTGGCTCCCCGAGCGCGGCTTCGAGCGGTGGCCGGGCGAGCAGGGCGACCCGACGCAGGCGCGTCCCGCGGAAGTCCCGGGAATCGCCGCCGGCGAGGCGGGCTTCTGGCTCGAGGGGCCGGAGCCCACGGACGTCGCTCCCGCGGTGGAGTGGCTGGCTGGCCTCGGCGCGGCGCCGAACGCGAGCCGCGCGACGCCCCCGGCGCAAGCGGCGCCGTACCCCGGTCTGCGGCTGCGCGCGACCGCGAAGAGCCTCGAGGCATTCGCCGACGCCTTCGAGCGGCGGCCCGAGCGGATCTCCGTCTTCGCGACGCCCCGGGCGCTGCGCCTGCTCGACCCGGACCTCCGCGTCTTCCCGCGCCTCACGGTCGCGGCTTCGGGGATCGACTTCTTCGAGGTGTCGGCGGCGTGGGAGTCGGAGGGCCTCGCGCTCTCCGAGGACGAGATCGCGCTACTGCGCGCGGCCACGACGCGCTTCGTGCGCCTCGGCTCGGGCTGGGTGCGCCGCGAGGCGGCCGCAGACGTGGAGGGGGCGCTCGACGCCCTCGCGGATCTCGGGATCGAGCCCGGCGACCCGGCGCAGCGCGTGAGCCTGTGGCAGCTCGCCGGCTCGAAGCCGGAGAGCCTCGATACCCTGGAGCGCCTGGCGGGGAGCGCGGAGCTCGCGAGCGCGGCGCGGGAGCTGCGCGAGCGGGTCGCTCGCTTCGCCGGTCTCCCGGAGACGCCGCTGCCCGCCGGGCTCGCCGGCGAGCTGCGCCCCTACCAGCGGCGCGGGCTCGACTTCCTCGCCCACACGAGCTCGCTCGGCCTCGGCGCCATCCTCGCCGACGACATGGGGCTCGGAAAGACGGTGCAGGCCCTGGCCTGGCTGCTGCGCCTGCGGGAGGACGGCGCCCGGGGCCCCGCGCTGGTCGTCTGCCCCACCTCGGTCGTGCACAACTGGGTGCGCGAGGCCGAGCGCTTCGCGCCGTCGCTGCGGGTGGGAGTGCTCGGGCGGGGCGCCGAGCGGCACCGGCTGCGCGCCGAGATCGACCGCTTCGATCTGGTCGTCACGAACTACGCGCTGCTGCGCCGCGACGCCGAGGAGTGGAAGAAGGTCGATCTCCTGACTGCGATCCTCGACGAGGCGCAGAACGTCAAGAACCCGGACGCCGAGGTGACGCGCGTCGCCCAGGCGCTCCGTGCCCGCCACCGCCTGGCCCTCACCGGGACGCCGCTCGAGAACCGCGCGCTCGACCTGTGGAGCCTGATGAGCTTCGTGAACCCGGGCTATCTGGGTGCACGACGCGCCTTCGCGAGGCGCTACGACCAGCCCGACGCGCCGCCCGAGCGGCGCCGGCTCCTCGCCGCGAAGCTGCGTCCGGTGCTGCTGCGGCGCCTGAAGCAGGAGGTCGCCCCCGAGCTGCCCGAGCGGATCGAGGAGCGGCGCGACTGCGAGCTCGTCTCCGGGCAGCGCAAGCTCTACCTGGCCGAGCTGCGGCGGAGCCGCCGCCTGGTCGACGCGCTCGGCGAGGGAGACGCGCGCCTCCGTGCGCAGGGCCGCATCGCGATCCTCGCGGCGCTGACGCGCCTGCGCCAGATCTGCTGCCACCCGGCGCTGGCGGGCGGCGGGGCGCGGCTCGGCTCGGGGAAGTTCGAGGCCTTCTTCGAGCTGCTCGAGCCCCTCCTCGCCGAGGGCCACAAGGTCCTCGTGTTCTCGCAGTTCGTGGCGTGCCTGCGCCTGCTCCGGCGCGAGCTCGCGCGGCGCGGCGTCGCCGTACACGAGCTCACGGGCGCCACGACGCGGCGCGAGCGCGTGGTGGCCGAGTTCCAGGAGGACCCGCGGCCGGGCGTCTTCCTGATCTCGCTGCGCGCCGGAGGCACGGGGCTCAACCTCACCGCGGCGAGCTACGTCGTGCTCTTCGATCCCTGGTGGAACCCCGCCGTCGAGGCCCAGGCGATCGACCGCACCCACCGCATCGGACAGGACCGCACCGTGATCGCCTACCGGCTCCTCGCGGCGGGCACCGTCGAGGAGAAGATCTTCGAGCTCCAGCAGCGCAAGGCCGCCCTCACGCGCGAGATCCTCGGCGAATCCGCGCTCGGCAAGAGCCTCACCCGCGACGATCTCGAGTACCTCTTCGCCGAGGCGTGAGAACGGGGCGGAGAGCGGGGGCGGAGAGCGGGGACGGTCTTCAGATGTTCGGGATATTCAGATTCGCCCCCGAGGGAGAACGAACGGGCGCTCCTCGCGCGCTCGCGGCGCTCACTCGAGCGCGCCTGCTATCACCAGCTCGGTGATGCGCTCGTCGTCGTAGCCGAGGAGCTCCGAGAGCACCCACTGGTTGTCGAGGCCGTACGTCGGCGCAGGGGCCTCGATGCGGGCCGGCGTGCGCGAGAGGCGGAAGCGCGAGCCCTCGACCACCGTCTGCCCCTTCGCGGGGTGCGGCAGGGCGACGAAGTGCCCGCGGTGGCGGAGCTGCGGGTCGCGCACGCACTCGGGGCTGTTCTGCACCGCGCTCGCCGGGACCCCGCGGGCCTGGAGGAGCGCCTCGACCTCGTCCATCGGGAGCGGCCGCGTCCACGCGGCCACGAGGGCGTCGAGTTCGTCGCGCCGCGCGAGCCGTGCGTGGGGCGAGGCGAAGCGCGCGTCGTCCGCCAGCTCCGGCCGTCCCATCGCCGTGCAGAGCTCGCGCCAGTCGTGCTCGTCGCGCACCGCGATCGCGACGAATCGGTCGTCCCCGGCGCAAGGGTAGACGCCGTGCGGAGCCATCTCGCGGTCGTGGTTGCCGTCGCGGGAGGCGACGTGCGCGTTCACGCTGCAGTCGAGGAGCGCAGGGGCGAGGAAGTGCAGCGACGCCTCCGCCTGCGAGAGGTCGATGTGCTGGCCTTCGCCCGTGCGGCGCCGGTGCTCGAGCGCGGCGAGGACCGCCACCGCGTTGTAGCGCGGGGCGATGTAGTCGGTGTAGGCGCCGAAGGGTCCGGCCGGCGCGCGGTCGGGCCAGCCGGTGAGCTCGTAGAAGCCGGAGAACGCCGCGGCGAGGTTGCCGAAGCCGGCGAAACGCGCGAGCGGGCCCGTCTGACCCATCAGGCACGTGGACAGCATGATCAGGTCGGGCTTCACGCGGCGCAGCGTTTCGTAGTCTAGCGCGAGACCCTTCATGGCCTTCGGCGTGAAGGACTCCGCCACCACGTCGGCCCAGCGCACGAGATCGAGCACCACCTCGCGCCCCTCGGGCCGGGTGGGATCGAGCGTCAGCATGCGCTTGCCGGCGTTGGTGCTGTGGAAGACGGCTGCGTTCTCGGTGTCGATCTCGTCGCCGAGGTACGGGGTGAGCGTGCGGCAGACGTCGATCCGGCGGGTGGACTCGACGCGCACCACGGTCGCGCCGTAGTCGGCGAGCATGCGCGTCGCGAGTGGGCCTGCGAGCGCCCACATGAAGTCGAGGACCTTGACACCCGCGAGCGGGAGGCGGGCAGGGCCAGGCGAGGGTGGCTTCTTCGGGGCCGCCGCCGGCGCGCGCACCTCGGCGCATACCTCGATCTGGTGCTCGCCGAGGCGCGGGGCGCGCCGCCGGTAGGAGATCGGCGTCGCGGAGAATCTCGCGAACGGTCCGGGGTAGCGCACGGGCGTTCCGTCGGCACTCGGATGCGTCTGGAAGTACCCGCGCGCGGCGAGCTGCTCGCTCTCGACGACCTCGTGGAGCGTGGTGATCGGGGCGATCAGCAGCGAGCGGTCGAGCGCCGCCTGGAGCAGCTCCGCCTTGGTCTTCGAAGCGGTGCAGCTCGCCACCGCCCGCTTCACGCGTTCGAACTCCTCGATCGGCTCGACGCCGCGCAGCAGCAGCGCGTGGTACGCGATCCAGTCCTTGTCGCGCGTCGCCGCGTCGCAGTAGCCGCACTCGTGCACCCACTCCATGAGGCGCCGCGTCGCGGGCCCGATCGTCGAGCCGAAGAGATGCGTGATCGAGACGTGTCCGTCCTTGGCCGGATAGGTGAGGCGTACCCGGAACGGCCCGGTCCGCACTCCGCCCGCCGTGCGCGTGTTGGTCTGCGCGCCAACGGCGTCCGCGAGGATGTAGGCCTGGGTGGCGGCGGTCACGGCCTGCTGGACCGAGACGTCCACGTGCTGGCCGCGGCCCGAGGCGAGGCGCTCGTGGAAGGCGACGAGCGCGCCCACCGCGGCCTCCGCGCCCGCGTGCAGGTACGCCTGCGGGACGGAGAGCCGCACGGGCGGACGGTCCTCGTCGCCGGTGAGCGCGAGCGGCCCGCCCGCGGCGAGGAGCGTGAGATCCGTGGCGGCAAAGCCCGCCTTGGGGCCGTCCTGCCCGAAGGGCGTGATCGAGACCACGATCAACGCGGGATTCACCTCCGCGAGCCGGGCGACGCCGACGCCGCGCCGCGCCATCTCGCCCGGCGCGAACGATTCGATCAGGAAGTCGGCCGTCTTCGCGAGCGCGAGGAGCTGCTCGCGACCCGCCTGCGTGTCGAGGTCGAGCAGCATGCCGCGCTTGTTGCGCGCATACGCCCACCAGAGGAGCGAGCGCTCGGGGTCCGGAGGGCCCCCCGCGAAGGGCCCGCGCCTTCGCGCCGCTGCGCCGCCCGGCGGCTCGATCTGGATCACGTCGGCGCCGAGGTCCGCGAGGATCTGCCCGCAGAGGAGGGCGCCGCCATCGGTCAGATCGAGCACGCGGTAGGGGCTCAGCACCGGCGGACCTCCCTTCGGGCGGTGGCGGCCATCATACACCCGCCCGCGATGGGCGGAGCCGCAATCGTGGTAGTCTCGTGGGTGCGTCGCAGCGCGCGCTCGGTGCCGGAACGGGGCCGCGCGAGGGGGCCCGGCGGATGGCGGAAGAAGCCGCGCGATTCCTGGACGAGTGGCATCGGATCGTGTCCGAGAGGGATCTCGACGCGCTCCGCGGCATCCTGGCCGAGGACGTCTCGCTCGGCGCCCCGCCCTATTGGGGCCGGCTGCGGGGGCGCGAGCTCGTCCACCACCTGCTGGGTCAGATCGTCGGAACGATCGAGGGCTTCGCGTACCACCGCGAGTGGCGGAACGGACGCGAGCTGGCTCTCGAGTTCACGGGCCGCGTCGGCGAGCTCGAGCTCCAGGGCATCGACCTGATCTCGCTCGACGAGCGGCTCCGCGTCCGGAGCCTGGACGTGATGATCCGTCCGATCAACGCCGTCCTCTCGCTGCGCGAGATCATCGCCCCCCGGATGGCGTCGTTCCTCGCGGAGCGAGGCGCGCCCTCCGCCTCGCGCTGACCCGACGCTGCTCATTCCGGAAAGAGCTCGGCGATCTCGGCCTGGATCTTCTCGGCCGCGGCCCGGGGACCTTCGGCGGCATCCCGGATGGGCCTTCCGACCACGATGTGGTCGGCCCCCGCCAGGAAGGCCTCGCGAGGCGTGACGACCCGCTTCTGATCGTCGCTCGGAACCTGCCGGCCGTCGAACGGGCGGATTCCCGGGGAGACGATCAAGAACTCGTTTCCCAGCTCCTTCCGCAGCCGCCTCGCCTCCATCGCCGAAGCGACCACGCCGTCGCACCCGAGCTCGAGAGCACGCCGCGCGCGCGCGAGCACCAGGTCTTCCACCTCCAGCGCCTCGGGGAACCCCTGCGCGATCAGATCGCTCTTGTCGAGACTGGTCAGGACCGTCACGGCGATGACCTTGACGCCCTTCTTCTCGCGGACCGCCGCCGCCAGGGCCGCATCGTAGGCGTGCACCGTCACGAAGAGGCCCTCGCGACCGCGGAGGTTCCGGACCGCCCGCCCCACCGTCGCCGCGACGTCGAAGAGCTTGAGGTCGGCGAATACCCGCTTGCCCATGTCGAAGAGCTCGTCGATCAGCTCGAAGCAGCGGTGCGTCACGAAGAGCTCGAGGCCGACCTTGTAGAAGTGGACCGAGTCGCCCAGGCGACGAACGTGCAGGAGTGCCGCATCGCGGTCGGGCACGTCGAGGGCGAAGATCAAGCGCTGCGCCCGCGGAATGCTCCGGGTCGAGAGGAGACTCCGGTCTTCGTCTGCGTCCATGGGGAGCCCGCCGCAATGTAGCCGGTTCCAGGAGCTCCGCAGCGCATCCGGCAATTCTTGCGGCCGCGGCGTGCGTGCGATGGTGCGCACGGCCGATCCCGATCGGCTCCGTCTCCTCGGGGAGCTGGCGCATTGCTCTCCCCGTCCCTTCCCGCGTAGGATGGAGTCGGCGGTGCAGGATCGTGCGGAACGCGGGCTCGGGAAGTCGCCGGATCGCGGGTACTCTGATCGCCGTCCTGCTCGGCCTGGCTCCGCCGGCTTCGGAGGCCGGAGCCCAGGCCCTCCCCGGCGTCGTCGGACAGCTCCGCGCCGAGCTCGACTACCTCACCCACTCGAGCTGGACGCAGGAGAACCCGAACTCCTCCGGCTGGCGCTGGTTCGACGCCGCCGACGACATCCACGGCGCGATCAACGACGTGCGCGTGCCGATCAACGCGCCCCCCAACCATGCGGCCTGGGTCGAGCCGGCGATCGAGGCGACGGCCGCGATCGGGATGATGCAGGGGGTCCGCTACCTCCACGATCGCGGCGTTGCGACCGCGCCCTATGCGGCGGTGCTCGACAAGCTCTTCCGGGTCTGGCTGCTGGCGCACCGGCAGGGCCAGAACCTCGACCCCGGGAGCGCCGACTTCGGCGCCTTCATGAACCGGGTCGATTACGACTCGCGGGGGAGCTTCGCGACGGGGAGCCCGGTCTGGAAGACCGACGTGACGGCGCTCGTGCTCACCGCCTGCTGGAAGTACGCGGAGTTCCTGGCCGCGACCGGACGAGGGGCCGAGGCGGACGACTGGGTCGCGAAAGCCTGGCCGATCGGGCGCAACGGCGCCGACTACCTGGTGCGCATGCACGACGAGACGCCCGCCGGGGCGATCCACCTGCTGCCGGGCAACTCGACCGAGCCGCACTACGACACGTGGATCCACTTCGCCGGCTACGCCGTGCCGGCGCTGCGCGCGGCCTCGGTGTGGGCGCGGCGCGTCGGCGCCCCGCACGCGAGCTACGACCGGGTCGCGGCCGACCTCGTCGTGGGGCTCCAGGCGATGAAGGACGCGGGCCCGCGCAGCCTCTATCGCCGCTACGTGCCCTGGCAGGGCAGCGGCTACGGCGCGCCGACCTACGGCGCGAGCATCGATCAGCTCACCTTCGTTGCGGTCGAGACGGGCGCGGTCGCCGTGGACGAGTTCGCTGCGCGCATCTCCGACTGGTTCACCGAGGGCGAGCCGGGGCTCGCGATGACCCACCCGACGCGGGACCCGAGCGACTGGCGCTACTTCGGGACGCACTGGAACTGGTTCTTCGCGGGGGCCCCCGAGAACGACCGCCTCTACCCCGGTCCCGGCTTCCAGCTGGCCAAGCTCGAGTGGAAATACGGCGTCGCGACCGGCGACGCGCTCTACGTCGAGCGCTCGCGCCGGCGCCTCGATTGGGGCCGCCGGCTCGAGTACTCGGCCCTGTGGTGGTTCCAGACGGGCGAGGAGGAATCCACCACGCGCAACGGCTTCGTCGACTGGCGCGATGCCACCAACTACTCGAACCGGGGCGAGGACTGGGCGCGCTTCGCCGACACCTCGGCCTACTTCATCGAGGTGCTGCTCATGCACGAGGCCGGGATCGACACGGACTACAACCCGGAGCCTCCCCCCTGCGCGAGCGACGCGGACACGGACGGCGCCTGCGACCCCGAGGACAACTGCGCGGCCGTGCCGAACGCCGACCAGCGCGACACCAACCGGGACGGCTACGGCAACGCCTGCGACGCGGACTTCGACGACGATGGGCGCGCCGGTGGGTCCGACTTCCTGGCGCTCGGCTCCGCCTTCGGCGCCGCGACCCCCGACCCCCGCTACGACGAGGATGTCGACGCCGACGGCGACGGCAGGATCGGAGCCCCCGAGTACCTCCTCCTCGGCGCGTCCTTTGCGCGGGCCCCCGGCCCCTCCGGCCTCGCCTGCGCGGGCAGCCCCCCCTGCCCCGCGGCTCCGTAGCTGCGTCGGCGGGGCGATCCGCTCGCCCATGTCAGCGCAGTCGGGCCTGGTCGCTCGCGATCTGGTGTGCGATGCGCGCTCGCCACGCCTCGTAGGGCTCTTTGCCCTTGCTCTCACACAGCGCCTCGGTCCGGCGCAGGATCTCGGCGTCGTCGAGCGTGAGATCGAACGGCTCCCCGCACGGCTGGTGGACGTACCAGGGGGTGTCGACGACGAACTCGAGCGCGTTGCCCTCGGGATCGCGCGTGTACAGCGACCACGCGTTGCCGTGATTGATCGGGATCAGGTGGCTGCAGCCGGCGTCGGCGACCCGCTGCCGGACGCGGCGCAGCGTCGCGAGGTCGTCCAGGCGGAACGAGAGCTGGAAGATCGCGCTGCCGAAGCTGCCGCCGAGAGCAGGTCCCTTCTGGATCTCGCCCTCCTTGCGTCCCGAGACGAGCACCAGCTGATGGTGCTCGGCGGGATCGGTGGTGAGGAAGACCAGCTCGGCGCCGAAGGGGGGCGGAAGCGCGCCGCGGTCGGTCAGGGTCATGCCCAGGACGGCGGTATAGAACTCCACCATCTTGGGCAGATCGAAGCAGCACACACCGAGATGGCTGAGGCTGAGCCTGCGGCCTGCGACGCGGGGCGTGGACATCCTGGTCCTCCTGGCTGGAGCTCGGTTCAGTCGTCTCTTCCGGCCGACATCACAGCTCCCCCGCTTCGGGTCTGCAGCCGTCCGATAGAAAGTGACTGCGCTGCGCCTCGATCGCCACGCCGAGCCGCTCGCGCTCGGTCTGCGTGAGCGACGCCAGCCGGCGCTCGAGAGCAGCGAGGTCGGGCCAATCGCCGAGCACGCGCGGGATCTCACCTAGCCGCTTCAGGTTCTCGAAGCTCTCGTCGGCGTTAGCGCGGGCGGCCGGGCGGCAGGCGGCCTCGTAACCGTCGAGGAGCGCTTCGGGTGCGTTCCCGGCGGCGACGGCCGCCAGCCTCGCCGCGAGCTCGTGGGCCTCCTGGATGCCGGTGTTGAGGCCCAGCCCGCCGGTCGGCGGGAAGCGGTGCGCTGCGTCGCCGACCAGGAAGGTGCGGCCCTCGCGGTAGCGCGCGGCCACCTGGACGTGCGGCGACCAGGCGTCGACGGAGAGGATCATCGGCTCGAGCGGGACGCCGAGCGCTGCGGCCAGCCGTTCCGGGATCGTCCGCTCTTCGGCCTCGCTGCCGTGCCTCGGCATCATGAAGACGTGCGAGCGCTTCGGGTCGTGGACGATCAGACAGCCCGGGGATTCCGGATTCAGGATCCAGAACAGCGGGCCCGAGCGGTGCTGCACCCACGGCACGAGATCGGCCTCGAAGTGGACCATGAAGAAGCGCCCGAGCGGGCCCATCCCTTCCATCGGGATGCCCAGCATGCGCCGTACGGGGCTGCCGGCACCGTCGGCGGCGACGACCCAGTCGGCCTCGATGCGCTGCTCGCGACCGCCCTCGCAGCGCACGCGAGCCGTGACAAAGCCATCGCGTGGCTCGATCCCGACGCACTCGGCGCCGCGCGCGATGCGAGCCTGCTTCTCGCGCGACGCGTGCCGCAGCAGGATCGGCTCGAGCAGGTTCTGGGCACAGTTCGTCCACGGCTCGGGCCCGCGCACGCCGGTCTCGGGATCGGTCGGCCGGAGGTCGAGCCGGCCGATCTCCGGGCCCCCGAGCGTCGTGCACCAGGTGATGAAGTCGAGCGGCAGGGGCGGCGCCGCCCTGCGCACTTCCTCGCCGACGCCCAGCGCGTCGAGGATCTCCATCGGTCGCCGCCGCATGACATGGGCCGCCGGCGCGCGCTGGGTCTCGCGGCGGCGTTCGATGACCACGTGCTCGACGCCGCGCTGGGAGAGCAGGCCCGAGACGACCAGACCGACCGGTCCGCCGCCGATCACCAGGATGCGCGTCCGCTCCGGGAGCTGCTCCGCCGCCACGACTCAGCCCGTTCGCTTCGTGAGCGGATCCACCTCGGGCCAGGCCGTCTTGCCGTTGCTTCGCATCATCTCGACGACAGCGGACAGCGCCCACGCTTCCACCGCGGTGGCATAGCTCGGGAGCGCCTTCACGCGGGACAGCCAGTCGGCGATGCGGGGCCGCGCTTCGCTGTCGAGCAGCGGATCCATGGCCAGGTGCTCGAGGCGCAGCACGTAGGGAAGCAGGGTGGCGTCGGCCAGGCCGAAGCGAGCGCCGGAGAGCCAGCGCTGGCTGGCCAGCTCGGCCTCCATCTGGTCGAGCGTATCGATGAACACGCCGAGCGCGCCCGCGAACTCGGGCGCCGCGACGCCGTGCTCGATCACGCTGCGCCGCGTGGCGCGCGCCACCGGATCGGGAATCGCGGCGAGATTCGCCTCGCGTACCTCCTTCGGCTGCTGGAGCAGGACGTTCCGCGGGCCGATCGCGAAGGTGACGATGGGTGCTGCCGGGTGAAGCTCGTCGTCGACGCGCTTGATCCAGCGCGCGACCGCGTAGCGGCCGAGCGCATCCGCCGGACGCAGCGGCGGCTCGGGAAAGGCGTCGTCCAGGTACGCGATGATCAGCGACGACTCGACGAGCACCCGGCCGTCGTGCACCAGGGTTGGCACCACGTGCTTCGGGTTCAGCTTCACGTAGGCGGGGTCGTGCTGGCCGCCCCCCATCAGGTTGACCTCGTGCGAAACGAAGTCGATTCCCTTCTCGGCCAGTACGAGCCGCACCTTCTGGGAGCAGGTCGAGAAGCCGAAGTGATAGAGCTCGATCATCGGGCGTTCTCCTCTGCGCCCGCGAAGAGCGGCTCGCCGAAGCGATCCGCGAAGGCCACCTGCTCGACGGGCCGGCGCGCGAGCGGGCCGTGCCCACCTCCGACCGGCCAGCCGATCGGAACGAAGGCGCAGGTCGCCCAGGGCTCCGGGATCTCGAGCAGCTCGCGCAGCTCCTTCTCGCGGCTGCAGAGCAGCGTGGTCAGCACGCAGCCGAGGCCCTCGGCCCGACACGCGAGCAGCAGGTTCTGCACGGCCGGGTAGAGCGAGGCGCCGCCCACCACCGAGGGCCGCCCCAGCTCGGCGTCGGTGATGGTGAGGCGATCGGGGTGGAAGCAGAAGGCCGCGATCACCGGCGCCTCGTGCATGTGGCCCGCCAGGTAGTCCCCGGAGCCGAGCGCCTTCTCGGCGGGCTCGCGCAGGGCCCCGGGCAGCGGCGCGATCAGCGCCCGCCGCTTCGACGCGTAGTCGGCCCAGAGCCCGCGATACAGCTCGGCGAGCCCCTTCTTGCGCGCCGGGTCGCGCACCGCGATCACGTGCCAGGGCTGGAGGTTTCCACCCGAGGGCGCCCAGGTGGCGGCTCGCAGCACGCGGCGGAGCAGGTCGTCGGGGATCGGATCCGGGCGCAGGCGCCGCACGGCGCGCGTCGTGCTCGCTGCTTCGTAGAGATCGAAACCCGCACGTGCAGGGCTGGAAGGCACGCCCACCACCGGAAGCTCCGCCGAAGGCCCCGGCGGATGGAAGCTCTCCAGGATCCCGGAGACCAGTTGATAGAAGCCGACCAGCGTGATGACCTCGACCAGCGCGCGTTCTCCGAGGACCTCGCGTGCGCGCTCGAGCGTGGGCGCATCGAGGCGCCTGCGTGCGACGAGCGCGTGGGCCACGTCGTGTGCCGCCTGACAGGCCGGGTCCTCGAAGGCGGGCCGGCGCCCCTGTCCGATGGCTTCGATGGCGGCCGGGGACACGCCCTCACCTCGGGCGACGAGCCCGTGCACCCACCACTCGAAGTCCGCCGACCAGGCGCGCGCCACCACCAGCACCGCGGTTTCGCGGGCGGCGGCGGGCAGCACCGTATCGGTGCGGAGCGCCATGCCGACGCGCTCGAGATGCTCGCCGAGCACGGGGCTCCTGAGCCAGGCGTCGAAGGGACCGGTCAGGCTTCCATCCTCGCGCTGGATCAACCGGCGCGCACCGCCCTGCCCGCGCGGGCTCGCGAGCACGGCGTCGTAGAGGCGGCGCTGTGCTTCGTCGAGCTGTTCGGGGCGCAGCGGAACGAGGCGCGGCTTCACGGCGCTCATCGGTAGAGGTCCTGCTGGAGGATCTGGTCCTCGGGCACGCCGGCGCGGAAACGTTCGACCATGTACTTCGGGTCGAAGGCATACCCCACGAAGTTGCGGTCGAAGGCGCCCGTCGCAAACCACGCGTTCATCGACTCGCGGTTCTTGTAGTTGTCGACCTGGATCTCGACCTCGTTGCCGTCGGGGTCGAGGTAGTAGAGCGAGGTGGTGAAGCCGTGGTTCATGCAGGTGTTCGGCGAGATGCCCTGCT
>CAZUYC010000057.1:0-51622 GCA_964624475.1 uncultured Spirochaetales bacterium
GTATCCGAAAGGCCTGAAGCCCACGGACGCACAGATGGCCGCCATCCACCTGAAGCCGGAGCCCTTCCACGCGGACTGGAACTACACCATCTTGCCTCGCGGAAAACGCACAATAGTCAAGTAATTTCGTTACAGTCTCTATCCTCGCGCCGCCATGCGTCGCCGGACTCAGGGGTTGGAGCGGAAGATCCAGCGGATCCAGCGCGAGCTCGCCACGCTCGGCGATCTGCGGCCCGGAAGCCTCTCCGAGCAGTACAACGTCTGCGGGGTGCCGGGCTGCCGCTGCAAGGCCTCACCCCCGCAGCGGCACGGGCCCTACCATCAGCTCAGCTTCACGCGCAAAGGCAAGGCGACCTCCCGCTTCGTGCGGCGGGAGGAGCTGGCGACGGTCAAGGCCCAGCTCAAGAACTATGCCCGGCTGCGAAAGCTGGTCGACCAGTGGATCGACCTCGGAATCGAGCTCTCGACACTCCGCTTGGAAGAGAGCCGCGAGAGAGCCCGAAAATAGGATCCGCCTACGCCCGAGAACTCGCTACTCCCCAGATCCTGAGCTTCGCCTATCAAATGGGGCAGCTCGGCGTTTCGCCGGAAGAGACCGCCACGATCTTCGAGGAGGGCAAGCGACGGGCCGAGCGCAGCGGAGATCGGACGTCGCTCGCGAACCTGCATACGCTCTACGGAGCGGTCCGCCACACCCTCTTCAACGACCTGGAAGGCCACCTCGAGCTCGCGCGGGAGGCCGTTCGCCTGGCCGATGAGACCGGCCATCTCGAGACACGGCTCGACGCGTTCGTAGGACTCGTGCACGTCTTGAGGAAGCACCGTGGGCCGCTCGCCGAAGCGGTCGAGTGCGCGAATCGGGCGCTCGAGCTCGTCGCCGGGGATCGGCTCGGGTCCAGCGGACTCTGGCTCTGGGACCCGGCGCTCTACATCGCGGTCGACCGCGCTGCGATCCTTTCTCTGCGAGGGCAGCTGCACGAGGCCAGGCGGGATCTCGAGCGGCTGGACCGCCTGGTCCAGCCATCGAGGGAGCTCGGGCTGGTGATGCAGATGGCCCAAAGCCGCGCCGAGAATGCAGAGCTTCGGGGGGACGCGCAGGTCACCCTGGAGCAGGCGCGACGGATGGTCGAACACAGTGAGTGGTACGAGGGGATGCTAACGGCCTCACAGGGATATGCGTATGTTGGCCCGGGCGCATCTGCTCGCGGGGCGCCTCGAGGAAGCACTCGCGGAGTTCGCGCAGTGGGAGGCAGTGAATACGAGCCTCGGGGCCGGGAGGTCGGTCTTCGTACTCGTCCATCTGCCGTATGTGGCACAGACGCACCGCCGAGCAGGAGATCTGCGTCGGGCCCACGCCATCGCGCGGGAGTGCGTCGAAGCGACGCGCGCGGGCAAGATGGGAGAGTACGGCGCCCAGGCGGAAATCGAGCTCGCCCGCGTCCTGCTGGCCCGCGACGGACCGACCTCGCAGGCGTTCGCAGGGGCGCTCTCCGACGCCGAGAGCCTGGTGGAAGAGATCGGCGCGCGCGTGTTCGAGCCCCACCTCCACGAAATCCGAGCGGAGAGCGCCGCGCTACGGGGCGAATCCGACGAGCGGCAGCGAGAGCTGCGCGAGGCCCACCGCCTCTTCAGCGAGATGGGCGCGACGGGGCACGCGGAGCGACTGGCGCGAGAGCTGGAGGGGCTCTCGGCATGAGAAGCGCTCTCCTCTGTTCCGGCTCCTCCGGCCCAGGTCTGCCGGCGCTGCGGGCTCAGTAGCGGATCACGCTGCGGATCACCTCGCCCGCGTGCATCAGGTCGAAGGCCTCGTTGATGCGCTCGAGCGGGAGGACGGCGTTCACCATCTCGTCGAGGCGGATCCGGCCGGCCATGTAGCGGTCGACGAAGCGCGGGAGCTGCGTGCGTCCCCGGGTGCCGCCGAAGGCGCTGCCGCGCCAGGAGCGGCCGGTGACGAGCAGGAAGGGGCGGGCGTGGATCTCCTCGCCGGCCCCCGCGACGCCGATCACGATCGATTGCCCCCAGCCGCGCTGCGTGCAGGCGAGCGCCTGGCCCATCAGGTCGACGTTGCCGACGCACTCGAAGGAGTAGTCGACGCCGCCGTCGGTCTTGTCGACGATCGCCTGGACCACGTCGCCCACCTCCTTCGGATCCAGGCACTCGGTCGCGCCGAACGCGCGGGCGAGCTCGAACTTCTTCGGGTTCAGGTCGATCGCGATGATCCGTTCGGCCCCGGCCATCACCGCCCCCTGCACCACCGAGAGGCCGACCCCTCCCAGGCCGAAGACGGCGACCGAGGAGCCGGGCTCGACGCGCGCCGTGTGGAGCACCGCCCCGATCCCGGTCGTGACCGCGCAGCCGAGCAGGCACACCTTGTCGAGCGGCGCGTCCTTGCGGATCTTCGCGAGCGCGATCTCGGGGAGCACCGTGCGCTCGGCGAAGGTCGAGGTGCCCATGTAGTGGTGGAGCATCTTCCCCTCGTGCGAGAGGCGGCTCGTGCCGTCGGGCATGAGCCCCTTGCCCTGCGTGGCGCGGAGCTTCACACACAGGTTGGTGCGGCCCGAGACGCAGTAGCGGCACTCGCGGCACTCGGGGATGTAGAGCGGGATCACGTGGTCGCCCGGGGCGACCGAGACGACCCCGGGGCCGACCTCCTCGACGACTCCCGCGCCCTCGTGGCCGAGCACGACCGGGAAGAGGCCCTCCGGGTCGCGCCCGCTGAGCGTATACGCATCCGTGTGACAGACTCCGGTCGCCGCGAGGCGCACCAGGCACTCGCCCTGCCGCGGGCCCGCGAGCTCGATCTCCGCGATCTCGAGCGGCCGCTTCGCCTCGAACGCCACCGCCGCGCGCACCTTCATGGGACCCTCCCGCTCCTGGAGCGACGTCTAGATACCGCCGGCCGCGCGCCTGCGCCAACGCCCGGGCCCGTGTGATAGCGTCCTCGCCATGAACGCGGCCGAGAGCCTCGTGCGCACCCTCGCCCTGGCCGGAGTCGAGGTCTGCTTCACGAACCCGGGCACCTCCGAGATGCACTTCGTGGCCGCCCTCGACCGCGTCCCCGGCGTCCGCCCGATCCTCGGCCTCTTCGAGGGGGTCGTTTCGGGCGCCGCCGACGGCTTCGGGCGCATGGCCGAGCGGCCCGCCGCGACGCTCCTGCACCTCGGACCGGGCCTCGCGAACGGCGTCGCGAACTTCCACAATGCGAAGAAGGCCCGCACCCCCATCGTGAGCCTGGTCGGGAACCACGCGCTGCACCACCTGGCCTACGACGCGCCGCTCTCCGCCGACGTCGAGGCGATCGCGCGCCCGGTCTCGGCGTGGGTGAGGACGGCGCGCGACCCGGCGGCTCTCGCGAGCGACGGCGCTGCGGCGGTGGCCGCGGCGCAGGAGCCCCCCGGCGGGATCGCGACGCTCATAGTCCCCGCCGACGTCGCCTGGGGCGAGGCCGAGGGACCGGCCCCCGCGCTACCCGCGCGCAAGCCCGAGACGGTGGCGGCGGAGGCGGTACGCGAGGCCGCCCGGGCGCTCCGCTCGGGCGAGCCCGCGGTGCTCCTCATGACGGGCCCGACCCTCCGCGACGCGCCGCTCGCCGCGGCGGGCCGCATCGCGCGCGCGACCGGAGCGCGCCTCTTCTGCAACACCTTCAACGCGCGGCACACGCGCGGCGCGGGGCACGTCGCGGTGCCGGCGCTCCCGTACTTCGCGGAGTCGGCGCAGGAGGCGCTGCGCGGCGTCCGCCACCTCGTGCTCGTCGGCACGGCGCCTCCGGTCGCCTTCTTCGCCTATCCCGGGAAGCCGAGCCTGCTCGTGCCGGAGGGCTGCGCGGTCGTTGCCCTGGCGACCGCCGCGCAGGACGCGCCGGCCGCGCTCGAGGCCCTCGCCGACGAGCTCGGCGCACGGGCCGGCGCGCCGCTCCTGGCGGAGCGGGTGCGCCCGCATCCCCCGCGCGGCGCCCTTACGCCTGCGGCGATCGGCACCTCGCTGGCGGCGCTCCTCCCCGAGGACGCGATCGTCGTCGACGAGGCGATCACCGCGAGCCTCGCGCTCTTCGCGCCGACGGCCGGGGCCGCGCCCCACGACTGGCTCTCCCTCACCGGCGGGGCGATCGGCCAGGGCCTGCCCGTCGCTACCGGCGCCGCGGTCGCCTGCCCGGGACGCCGGGTCGTTTGCCTCGAGGCCGACGGGAGCGCGCTCTACACGATCCAGGCGCTCTGGACGCAGGCGCGCGAGGGGCTCGACGTGACCACCTTGATCCTCGCGAACAAGAGCTACGCGATCCTCCAGATCGAGCTCGCGCGCATGGGCGCGGGCCCGCCGGGGCCGCGCGCGCGCGACATGCTCGGGATCGACCGGCCCGGGCTCGACTTCGTGCGGATCGCGGAGGGCCTGGGCGTCCCCGCCACCCGCGCGACCCGCGCCGAGGAGCTCCACGCGCAGCTCGCGCACGCGCTCGCCGAGCCGGGGCCGCGCTTGATCGAGGCGGTGATCGCTTGACGGTGGGGACGGTGTTCAGATCTTTCGAATTTTCAGATTCTCCGTCAGCGCAAGAGCTTGATTCGAACTCCGCTCTGGAGAATCTGAAAATTCGAAAGATCTGAACACCGTCCCCAGTCCCCGGTCCCGCCGCCGCCAGCGCGTTCAGCGCCAGCACTCGCTCGGGAGCGGCGGCTCCTTCGCGAGCCCCGCCGCGAAACCCGGCGGCGCTTCCCATGGCGCGAAGCCTTTCGCGACGCTCCCGCGCAGCGCCGCGCCGCCGTAGCCCGTCGGGTGGAAGTGCGCGCGCACGACGACCGTCGCGTCGGCGGCGATCTCGACGGGGCCGCCGGGGCGCGTGAAGGGCTGCTCGTCGGGGTGGCTGTGCATGAGGACGCGGCGGAAGAGGAGCTTCCCGTCCTCGCCCACCACCTCCCACCAGTTGACGTAGTGGTCGCAGTCGCGGTCGGGGCTCTTCAGCGTGACGGCGAGCTGGTAGGCGCCCGGCTTCCCGCGCGCCTCGACGCGCAGGACGTCGGCGCGCGGCTCGGCGGCGCGGGAGGCCGTCGGCGCGAGCGCGCCGAGCAGGGCCACGAGCGCGAGCGGTCGCGACACCCTACACCCCGGAGCGACGCTTCGCATGCGTCACCCGACCGGCCGGCCGGGCCGGGCGCGCAGCCTTCGCGGGCTTGCGGTCCGCGGCCCGCGTCGCGAGCGCGAGGAACTCCTCGGCGAGGCGCGGCCCCGCGCCCGCGTCCTCGTGCTTGAAGAAGACGAAGGCCTGGCTCCAGGCGGAGGCCGCGATCCGGGAGGCCCAGTCGGCGAGCTCCGCGCGCGTGTAGCCCGGCCGGCGCAGGCGCAGGTAGGCGAAGCTCGCGGTCGCCGGCTCGAGCTCCCCCGGCGCGTCCTCGGCATCGACCGAGACGAGGGCCAGGTCGCGCGCGCGCAGGCGCTCGTGCACGGCCGCGTCGCGCCAGGCCGGGTGCCGGAACTCGAGGGCGGCGCGCGTGCCCGGCGGAAGGAGATCGAGGAAGCGGTCGAGGCGCTCGAGGTCGAGGCCGAGGTTCGGCGGCAGCTGGAAGAGGATCGGTCCGAGTTTCGGTCCGAGCGCCGCCGCGGTACGGAGCAGGTAGGCGGTCTCGTCCCCGACGTCGCGCAGGCGCTTGCGGTGCGTGATGCGCTGCGACGCCTTGAGGGCGAAGCGGAAGCCCGCCGGCACCTGCTCGGCCCAGGACTCGAGAAGGGCGGGCTTCGGCATCCGGTAGAAGGTGTTGTTGATCTCGACCGCCGGGAGCCGCCCCGCGTAGAAGCCCAGCATCCCTGCGGCGGGGAGGCCCTCGGGATAGAACGGGCCGATCCACTCCCGGTACGCGAAGCCGCTCGTGCCTGCGAAGAGCTCCAGAGGCGATCCTTTCGCGCATCAGCTTGGCAGAGAGGACGTAGCGCGACAAGCCGGGCAACGCGCCCTAGGTCCCGTCCTCCCGGATCGTGCGCTCGACCGTCGCCGCGTCGTGGAGGGGCCCGCGACCGATTCCGGGGCAGCCCTCCGCCTCCTCGGCCCAGCGCTCCGGCGAGTGCACGACGGAGCGCCAGAAGGGCCAGGTGCGGCACTGGCGCGGGCGCTCGGCATACACCGTGCAGCCGCGGCGCGCGTCGTAGAGGACGCAGGTTCCGTCGCTGCGCTCGCGCAGGCTCACCGCCCCGCGCGGGAGGCGGCGCGTGAACGCGATGCGGAACTCCTCCTCCGCGAGGCCGACCGCGCCGGCGAGCGCGTAGATCTCCGCGTCGCGGACGAGCACGGTCCCCGGGACCCCACCGCAGCAGTGGCCGCAGCGCGTGCACGCGAAGCGCAGGCCGTCGCGGTACCAGGGATGCTCGTCGCCGGACACGCCGCCCGGCAAGGAGGCCGACTCGGGAGTCGGCCTCAGCGCAGCGAGCCGAAGGCGAGCGGAGCTCATCGCTGCAAGGAGGCCGGAGGCCTCCGCGCAGCGAGCCGAAGGCGAGCGGAGCTCATCGTCATCGGACTAGCCCTCCGCGGGGCCGCCCGACGCGAAGAAGACGAGGAGCGTCACGTCCTCCTCGATCTCGAAGAAGGTGTGCTCGGAGGTCGCGCGCACGAAGAGGAGCGATCCGCGCTGGACCTCCTGCTCCGAGCCGTTCACGCGCAGCCGCCCGCGCCCCGAGAGCACGAGGTAGACCTCGTCCTCCTCGTGCGGCCCCTGGAGGTCCTTCGCACCCGCCTTCAGCGTGTAGATCCCGCAGGAGAGGGAGGGGACGCGCAGGAACTCGAAGTAGGGGCTCGTCATGCCGCGCTTGCGCGCGAGGAGCTCATCGACCTGGAAGATCCGCCAGTCGCTTCCGGCCATGCGATCCCTCGCTGCGCACAGATCCTAACGAAGGCGCCCCGCGAGCGCCGCGAGGAGCGAGCCGACCGCGACCCGCTCGCGGAGGAGCCCGCGCATGGGGTCGCCGCGCCGGCGGATCCCGGCGAGCGCGGTCCGGATCGTGAGGCGCGACGGGTCGAGCCTCGTCGTGACCTGCGCCCACGAGAGCGGCGTCGAGACGGGCGCGCCGGGGCGCGGCCGCACCGAGTAGGGGGCCGCGATGAGCTTCCCGCGGCCGTTCTGGAGGAAGTCGACGTAGACGCGCCCGCCCCGCGCCGCGAGCGGGCGGGCGACCGTCGCGATCTCGGGGAGCTCGGCGCAGACGACGCGGGCCAGCACCTCCGCGAGCGAGCGGGCCTCGTCGTGGGCGAGGCGGCCGGCGAGGGGCAGGAGCAGGTGCAGGCCGTCCTGTCCGGACGTCTTCACGAAGTGCGGGGCGCCGAGGTCGGCGAGGAGGCGGTGGAGGGCGCGCGCCACCGCGACGACGTGGGCGAAGGGCGCCTCCTTCGGGTCGAGGTCGAGGACGAGCCAGTCCGGACGGTCGAGCGAGGGCACGCGCGCCGTCCACACGTGGAGCGGGATCGCGCCCGAGTTCACCACGTAGAGGAGGGTCCGGAGGTCGTTGCACACGAAGTAGTCGGTGCCGTCGATCGCCTCGCGCCGGACCCAGGTCGGGGTGAACTCCGGCGCGTTCTTCTGGTAGAAGTGCTTGCCCTCGATCCCGTCGGGATAGCGCGTCAATACGACCGGGCGGTCGCGCAGGTAGGGGGCGAGAAAGGGCCACGCCGCCTCGTAGTAGGCGAGGAGGTCGCCCTTGGTGTAGCCCTCGAGCGGCCAGAAGACCTTGCCCTGGCGGGTGAGCTCGAGAGCCGCGTCGCGGGCTGGCGCGCCGGCGCCCCTGGCCCGGGCCCCGCTCGCGCCGCGCGCGGGCGGGACGGAGGCGGCGGGATCGGCGCGCTCGACCGGAGCCATGCACTCCATCGGCGTCCTGTCCTCGCGCAAACGCACGAAGACGGGCTGGCGGAGGAGGCCCGCGCTCGTCACCTCCGTGTAGCGCACCTCGCAGACGCGCTCGGGGCGGACGAAGACGCTTCCCCGCGGCATACGCTCCGGGGCCCCGCGGAAGGCGGGCTTCTCGGTGCGGGTTTCGCGCAGCTCCACGGCGAGCCGCTCCACGCTGCGCGCGTCGAGCCCGGAGCCGACGCTCCCGGCGTACTCGAGCTCGCCCCCGCGGCACCACGCGAGGAGCAGCGCTCCGAGGCTCGCGCGCGAGCCCCGGCCGGGCGAGATCCCGACGATCGCGAGCGCCGCCGTCCGCGGCGCCTTGATCTTGAGCCAGCTCTTCGAGCGCCGGCCGGCCTCGTAGCGGGAGTCGGCCCGCTTCGCGACCACGCCCTCGAGCGAGCGCTCGCGGACCGCCTCGAAGAGCGCCTCGCCGTCGCCCTCGACGTGGTCTGCGAAGCAGACGAAGCCGCGGCGCGGGACGAAGCGCGCGAGCACCTGCTTGCGCCGCAGCAGCGGCGCGCCGCGCAGGTCGTGGCCGAGCGCGCCGAGGAGGTCGAAGGCCTGGAGCACGACGGGGACCTCGGCGCGCGCCGCCTCCACGCCGGCCGGGTCGCTCTGCGTGAAGCGGCGCTGGAGGAGCTCGAAGGAGCTGCGCCCGGCCTCGTCGAACGCGACGATCTCGCCGTCGAGCGCGAACTCGCGCAGCGGGAGCGCGGCGAGCGCCCGCGCGATCTCCGGGTAGACGCGCGTCCGGTCGCCGCCGGCCCGCGACACGATCTTTGCCGAGCCGTCGGCGTGGCGCCCGGCCACGACGCGCACGCCGTCGACCTTGAGCTCGAAGATCCAGCCCGCGCGGGAGAAGGGCGCCGGGGCGGTCGCCGCGAGCATGGGCCGGAGCTCGGCGGCGGAGAGCGCGCGCCGCGGCGCGCGCAGCTCGCGCAGGAGCTCCACGACCTCGGCGTCGCGCGTCACGCCGTCGCGCAGCTCCTGCACGGTCAGGCCCGAGAGCACGGACGCGGGCTCCGCCTCCACGATCTCCGCCGTCGCGGCAGCGCTCGGCCCCTTGCGCAGCAGCAGCCAGTCGCGCCCACCGCCGGCGCGCGTCCGGACCAGCGCAAAGCGCCCGCGCAGCTTGTGGCCGGCGAGGACGAGGTCGAGCTTGCCGGCCTCGAGACCGCTCGCGGGCGCCTTCCCGTCCAGCGTGCGATAGATGCCCCGGTCCCACACGATCATCGCGCCCGCGCCGTAGTTCCCGGCCGGTATCACGCCTTCGAAGTCCGCGTAGGCGAGCGGATGGTCCTCGGTGCGGACCGCGAGGCGCCGCTCCCTGGGATCGAGCGAGGGCCCCTTCGGCACCGCCCAGCTCGCGAGCACGCCCTCGATCTCGAGGCGCAGGTCGAAGTGCAGGCGGCGCGCGGCGTGCTGCTGCAGCACGAACGCGCGGGCCGCGCCCGGCGGGAACGCGCGGGGCCGGGCCGCCTCCGCGAAGGGCTCCGGCGTCCGCTCCGGATCGCGCTTCTCGCGGTAGCGCCTGAGGTCTCCCATGGCCCGGGCGCTATGGTAGGCTCTTTCGGACTCCCCCCCCGAGGAGTCCCCATGCCGGCTCGCGCCACCTCCTCCGCCACCCTCTGCTTCGGCCTCGTCTCGATCCCGGTCAAGGTCTTCACCGCCACGCAGGCGAAGAGCGTGCGCTTCAACATGCTCGACCCGCGCGACAAGTCGCGCGTCAAGCAGCAGTACTTGAGCGCCGCGACGAACGAGCCCGTGGACCGAGACACGCTGGTGCGGGGATACGAGTACTCGCGCGGGCACTACGTGGTCTTCACGGAGGAGGAGCTCGGCGCGCTCGAATCGCGCAGCGACCAGACGATCGAGATCTCGGAGTTCGTCGCGATCGCGAAGGTCGACCCGATCTACTTCGAGCGGACGAACCTGCTCGGCCCGGACAAGGGCGGGCACAAGGCGTACCGGCTGCTGCACGAGGTCATGGGGGAGACCGGTCGCGTGGCGATCGGCCGCTACTCCACTCGGGGGCGCCAGGAGCTCGTGCTCGTGCGACCGATGCAGCGCGGCCTGGCGCTCCACGGCCTCTATTACGCCGACGAGGTGCGCGGCTTCGACGAGATCGAGCTCGGCGAGGACGTGGCGCTCAAGGCGGGCGAGGTAGCGCTCGCGAAGCAGCTCGTGGAGCAGCTCTCGCGCGAGAGCTTCGAGCCGAAGCGCTACGAGGACGAGTACCGCCGCGCGCTGCTCGAGGCGATCGAGCGCAAGGTCGCGGGCGAGGAGGTCGTGGCGCCTCCGCGCGCCGAGGCGCGCGAGCAGATCGTCGACCTGGTCGAGGCGCTCAAGCGCAGCCTCGCCGAGCGCGACGCGGCGGAAGCCGCCGCCGGGCCGCGCGCGCGCAAGCCGGCGCGCGCGAAGGGCAAGAAGGAGCCCGCGCGCCGCCGCACGGCGGCGAGCTAGCGCGCGGGGGCCGATGACGCGGAATCTCTCGACGTCCGAGGTGGCGCGGATCCTCGGCATGAAGGAGTCGAGCATCCGCGAGATCGTGCGCACGGGAGTCTTCCGCCCCGCGCGCCGCGGGCGCCGGTACGCCTTCTCCTTCCAGGACCTCGTCGTGCTGCGCGCGGCGCGAGGGCTCCTCGAGGCGCACGTCCCGGCGGCGCGGGTGCGCCGGGCGCTCGCGGCGCTCGCGCGCGAGCTCCCGGAAGGCCGCCCGCTCTCGGGCGTGCGGATCTACGCGGACGGCCGCGATGTCGCGGTCTGCGACGCGGGGGGCGCCTGGCAGCCCGAGACCGGGCAGACCTGCCTCGCCTTCGAGGTCGACGGCCTCGCCCGCCTCGCCGAGGCGGTTCGCGCGGAGCGGCGGCCCGCGGACCCGGGGCCGGGCGACGCGGCGCGGGCGCAGCTCGCCTTCGAGCGCGGCATCGACCTCGAAGACGAGGACCCGAAGCGCGCGGCGCTCGCCTACCGCGAGGCGCTGGCGATCGACCCCGGCCTCGCCGACGCCCTCGTGAACCTCGGGCGCCTGGTCCACGAGGGCGGGGAGGCCGCGGAGGCGGTCTCGCTCTACGAGCGCGCGCTCGCGATCACGCCGGACGACCCGATCCTGCACTTCAACCTGGCGCTCGCGCTCGAGGACGCGCGCGGCGCCCTTGCCGCGGCGGGGCACTACGAGCGCGCCCTCGCGCTCGATCCGGCCTTCGCGGACGCGCACTGGAACCTGGCCGGCCTCTGCGAAGCGCTCGAGCGGCGCGCCGACGCGCTGCGCCACTACCGCGCCTACCAGAAGCTCACCGAGACCCACGGCGGGGAGGCGGAGCGATGAGCCGGGGCAGCGTGCTCGTCACCGGCGGAGCCGGCTTCATCGGCTCCCACGTCGCGGAGCGCTTCGCGCGCGAGGGCTTCGAGATCCGCGTCCTCGACGACCTCTCGACCGGGCACGCCTCGAACCTCGCGCCCGCCTGGAAGCTCGTGCGGGCCGACGTCGCCGACGCGGCGGCGGTCGACGCGGCGGTCGCCGGGAGCGAGATCGTGATCCACCTCGCCGCCTTCACCTCGGTGCCGGAGAGCTTCGCCCGCTTCGCCGAGTGCTACCGCACGAACGTCTTCGGCACGCACCACGTCGTGCGCGCCTGCGTGCGGCACGGCGTGCGCAAGCTCGTCTTCGCGAGCTCCTCGGCCGTCTACGCCGACCTGCCGGACGCGCCGAAGTCCGAGGCGGAGTGCCCGGGGCCCTCGAGCCCCTACGGGATCTCGAAGCTCGAGGGCGAGCACCTGCTCGGGGCGTTTGCCGAGATCGACGGCCTCGCCTCCGCGGCGCTGCGCTTCTTCAACGTCTACGGCCCGCGCCAGCCCGCGGACTCCGCCTACGCGGCGGCCGTGCCGATCTTCATCGAGCGCGCGCTTCGAGGCCAACCGCTCACGATCTACGGCGACGGGCGCCAGACCCGCGACTTCGTGTTCGTGGCGGACGTGGCCGATGCCGTGCTGCGCGCGGCCCTCTCGCCCGCCACCGGCGTCGTGAACGTCGGGACGGGCGTGGCGCAGGAGATCCTGGGCCTCGCCGACGCGGTGGCGCGGCTCGCCGGCCACCGCGAGCCCCACCGCTTCGCGCCGAGCCGCCCCGGCGACGTGCGCTCCTCCAGCGCCGACGCCACGCGCCTGCGCAACCTCCTCGGCTTCTCCGGCGGCCGCCCGCTCGCGGAGGGGCTCGAGGCGACCCTCGCCTGGTACCGGACGCGCGCGGGCACGCGCTGATCGGGGTCGGGATGGCTCAGGCGACGCCGCCGCCCGGCTCGAGGTGGGCCGCGCAGGCGAGAAGCGTCACGGTGAAGGGTGGCGCGCTCTCGATCAGCGTGAGCGAGGTGTTCGGGAAGCCGCTCCGCGGCTCCGCGCCCGGCGGAAGCCGGAGGTGGCGCGAGGCGAGCGACAAGCAGACGAGGCCGTGGGTCACGACGGCCAGGTGGCCCGCGCAGCGCTCCGCCGCCGCGCGGATGCGCTCCCAGGCGCGGTCGACGCGCGTCTCGAAGACGGGCCACGACTCGCCGCCGGGGGGCTCGAAGCCCGACGCGAAGGCGTCGTCTGCGAGATCGGCGTAAGGGCGCCCGCGGAGCGCGCCGAAGTTTCGCTCCTGGAGGAGCGGCTCGATCTCGATTGGCGCGGCGGCGGCCGCGGCGAGGCGCTCGGCCGTCATGAGTGCGCGAGCGAAGTCGCTCGCGAGAACGAGCGCGATCCCGTGCCCGGCGAGGCGCGCGGCGAGGCGCGCGGACTGGTCGATGCCGCGCTGCGAGAGCGGCGTCTCGGGCGTCTGGAAGACGCGCGCCGCGTTCGACGCCGTCTCCCCGTGGCGCACGAGGTAGATGCGCCGCGGCGTCACCGCCCCGCCCGCGCGGCCGAGTCGGCGACCAGGCGCGCCACCAGCGCCGAGAGCGCGGCATCGTAGGCGCGCACCACGTCCTCGACCTCGGGGCCGCCGATCTCGCGCTCCTCGCGGTAGGTCGCCCGGAGCTCGAGCGCCGCGCGGCGCGGGTCGGTGATCGCGATCTCCACCTCGATCACGACGCGCAGAGGCCCGGAGCCGCGCACCTCCTCGAAGCGCACGAGCCGGCCGCCGAGGCGATGATCCGCCTCGACGCCGACCTCCGGGGTCACGACCTCGCGCGCGAGCCCGGCCGCGCGCAGGGCGGTCGCGAATTCCCGCTGGAGCACGAGCGTCGGTGAGTCCACCCAGTGGTCGAACTCGCGACGCTTGACCTCGCGAGCCGAGGCATCGGAGACGAAGCTCAGGGCCGTTGCGCGCCCCGCGGAGTCGGCCTGGAAGCGCTCGACCTCGAGCACTCCCGCGAAGGCCGGCGCGGCGAGCCGCGGCGGCGGCTCGACCGCGAGGCGGTAGTAGCGGTCCCGCGGCGCGGGCGGCGCGAGGCAGCCCGCGGCGAGCAGACACGCGGCCGCCAGCAGAGTGCGGCGACGGCCCGGTCGCGCCCGCGGCGAGGGTCTCATGGCTGCGCCCCGTCCTCGGCGCGCGCGCGACCGCGCACGATCACGCCCGGATCCTCCCGCACCTGTCGGCTGAACTCGGCGAGGTTGCGCGAGCTCCTCTCGAGGTCCGCCGCGATCGCGTCGATGTGCTGCGCCACGGCGGCGAGGCTGTGGTTCAGGTCGCGCACGGCCTCGCTCACGTCTCCGCGCTCCTCGTCCACGAGCTCGCCGATGCGCGCCAGAACGGCGTCGAGACCCGTTCGGGTGGCCTCGAGGCTCCGGGTCAGCTCGGCGACGCTACTCGAGGTCGCCTCGAGGTTCTCGAGCGTGCGGCCGACGCGGTCTGCGTTCTCGGCCGAGAGGAGCGTGCCGAGCTGGTCGGAGGCGCGGTCGAGGTCGGCGGTCAGGGAGCGGAGGTTCGCGAGGATCTCGGGTCCGCCCACCGAGGCCTCTTCGATCAGGGGCCGCAGCTGCTCCAGCATCGCGTCGAACTTGCGCGAGAGGCTCTGTACGTCGGCGACGACGTCGCCCCCCTCGTCGCCGGGGATCTCTTCGCCGGCGTCGATCGGAACCCCGGAGGTCCCGCCCCGGATGTCGATCACGACACCCTTGAAGAGCTCGCGCAGCACCCGCGCGCGGCTGTCGTCGGGCACGATCCAGCCCTCGCGGATGCCGAGGTCCACCCGGAAGCGCCTGCGCCCCTCGACCTCCACCTGTTCGACCTTCTCGACCTCTCCTACGGGATAGCCGTCGAAGAGCACCTCGGTCCCAGCCCGGAGCGCGTGCACGCGATCGTAGTGGACGAAGTAGCGGTCCGTCGCACCCACGGATCCCGAGAGCAACCCGATCCAGACGAGGAGAGCCATCAGCATGGCGAGCACGAAGCCGCCGGCGACCAGGTAGTTGCGCCGCTCGTCCCTCACGCCCGGCGCACCCCCACGCCGGTGAGGCGCGCCAGGTACTCCTCGGGATCGACCTCCTCCTCCTCGAAGCGCCGGTGGAGGAGGTTCTGCACCCGCGGGTTCGGACTCTCGCGCACCTGCGCGACGCTGCCCTCGACCAGCACCTCGCCGCCGTCGAGCACCGTGATCCGGTCCGCGATCCGGAACGCGCTCTCGAGCTCGTGGGTCACCACGACGATCGTCATTCCGAGGGCCTCCCGGAGCCGGAGGATCAGCTCGTCGAGGGCCGAGGAGACCACGGGGTCGAGCCCGGCGGAGGGCTCGTCGCAGAAGAGGATCGCCGGATCCATGACGATCGCCCGCGCGAATGCGGCGCGCTTCACCATCCCCCCGGAGAGCTCCGAGGGCAGCAGGTGCTCGAAGCCCGCGAGGCTCACCACCTCGAGCTTGAGCCGCATCATGATCTCCATGGTCTCGCGGTCGAGCCGCGTGTGCTCGCGCAGCGGCAGCATCACGTTCTCGCCCACGGTCATCGAGGAGAAGAGGGCACCCCCCTGGAACGCCACCCCGATGCGCCGGGAGAGCTCGTAGAGCTCGCGCTCGGACATCCGGGTGATCTCCCGCCCGAGCACGCGGATCGAGCCGGAGCTCGGCCGCTCGAGACCGAGGAGGCGCCGGAGCAGCGTGCTCTTCCCGGAGCCGCTCCCGCCCATGATGACCCGGATCTCGCCCCGCTCGACGGCGAGGCTCACCCCATGGAGGATCTCGCGCTCGCCGTAGTGGGCGACGAGATCGCGCACATCGATCAGGGGCTCGGAGGGCGCGGCGGCTCGGGGGGTCGCTTGCATCGGCTCAGCGGCTGGTGGCGAAGACGAAGAGCATGTCCGTGAGCACGATCGCGGTGATGCCGTGGACCACGGAGTCGGTGGTGACGCGCCCGACGCCCTCCGCGCCGCCGCGGACGGCCGAGCCGTCGACGATCCCGATCAGCGCCACGAGCACCCCGAAGATCAGGCTCTTCCAGACACCGTGCATCACGTCATTGACGTCCAACGCGTCGAGAGTCTGGAGATAGAAGGAGCGGAGCGTCATACCCAGCTCGCCGCTCACGTAGGCCCCCGCGCCCAGCAAGGAGACGAGGTCGGCCCACACCACGAGAGCCGGAAGCCCCACGAGCATCGCGAGCAGGCTCGGGACGACGAGGAAGCGCACCGGGTTGATCCCCATCACGCGCAGCGCGTCCACCTCCTGGCTGATCGTCATCGTGGCGAGGCGCGCCGCGAGGGCCGAGCCCGAGCGCCCGGCGACCAGGATCCCGGTGATGAGCGGCGCGAACTCGCGCGTGATGGCGAGCGCCAGGCCGATCACGACCGTCCCCTCGGCGCCGAAGCGCCGGAGCTGGTAGATGCCCTGGAGCGCGAGCATCACCCCCACGGCGCCGGCGAGGAGCGAGACGATCGGAATCGCGCGCACCGCGATCTGCATCATCTCGGAGAAGACCGAAGCCGGGCGGACCGTCTGGCCGCGCCGGCGACCGAGCACGATCCAGGCGAGCGAGTGCGCGAGCAGGTGAGCGCCGAAGCCGAGCGCCGCGAGGGCGCGCAGGCTCGCGCGGCCGATGTCCTCGAGCGCGCGAACCGGGAGGGAGGGCGGGGCCGGAGCCGCCATCTAGAGCGCGTCCACGAGCGTCGGGTGGATCGTGAAGACCCGGTCGAGGCGGGCGAGCTGGAGCACGCGCAGCGCGGCCGGGTTCGGGGCCACGAGCGCGAAGCCGGTTCCACCGCGGCGGGCGAGCTGGAAAGCCTCGATCAGGCTCGCCACGCCGGAGCTGTCGATGTAGACCACGGCCGAGAGGTCCACGAGCACCTTGCGGCCACCCCGAACGAGGCCGAGCAGGAGCTCGCGCGCGCGCGGCGAGCTCTCGAGGTCCACGTCGCCCGAGAGCGACGCGACGACGGCCCCCCCTTCCTCTCGCACGGAATGCTCCACTCTCGCCTCCCTCCGCTCGCCTGCGGCTCGCTGCGCGGCCGCTTCGCGGCCTTGCTGGCGGCCTTGCGGCCGCCTTCCTCCTACCGGATCCGCTTCCTCATTCTAAACAGATTCCCGCCGTCCGGGGGCGGGGGGGCGAAGCCGGCGCCGTCCATCACCTCCTGGATCAGGTGGGTGCCGAGCCCGCCGGGCCGGAGCTCGTCGAGGTCGCGGGGCCGCACCCGCGACGGGTCGACGGGGGGCGCGAAGTCGCGCAGCGAGACCACGAGCTCCGGGCCGGCGCGCTCGATCTCGATCACGATCTCCCCGTCGGAGCGCCCCGCGTAGGCGTGCCGGATGATGTTCTGGCACGCTTCGTCGACTGCGATCACGATGTCGCCGGCGCACTCGGCGGCGCAACCCTGGGCGAGGGCCTCCTGGCGCACCGCCTCGCGCACCGCTCGCAGCTCGCCGGCGCGGGCCGCGAAACGCTGGCGCAGGACCACCTCCCCGCCGGCCGGCGCGGCCGCCCGGCTCACCCGCGCGCCCCTCCCTCGTCGCTCACACCGAGGAGCGTCGCATCGTCGCGCAGGCCGAGCGCCTGGAGCTCGGCCGCGACGGCGTCGATCCGCTCGCGCAGGGGCTTCGCGGCGAAGCTCTCGAGCAGGCGCTCGACGCCCTCGGGCCCGAGCGGCCGCCCGTCGCCCGCGCAGGCCTCGGTGAGCCCGTCGGAGAAGACGTAGAGCACGCCGCCGCCGAGAGCGAGGTCGCGCTCCGGGAACTCCGCGTCGCCGAGGACGCCGAGCGGCGGCGCCTCGGCGGGGAAGGCCGCCCATCCTCCCGTCCGGGCGCGAAGGCGCGGCGGCTCGTGGCCCGCGTTGGCGAGCCGCACCCGCCCGGACCGCGGCTCGTAGATGCCCGCGGCGAGCGTCACGAACATGCCCCGGGTCACGGTCTCGGCGAGCTCCGCATCGAGGCGCGCGAGGAGCGCCCCGGGGCCCGGCGCCTCGCGCGCGAGGCAGCGGTAGAGGCTCGCGGTCCGCGCGCCGAGCAGGGCCGCGTTCATTCCCTTGCCGGACACGTCGCCGAGGCAGAAGGCGATGCGGCCGTCCCGGAGCTCGAGGAAGTCGTAGAAGTCGCCCGACACGGTGCGCGCCGGGAGGTTCACGGCCTGCACCGGGAAGGGAGCCGGCCGCGGCGCCGGCAGCAGCCCCCGTTGGATCTCCGCCGCCAGCTCGAGCTCGCGGCGCACGCGCTCGTGCTCCACCTGCGCCCTGGCGAGCTGCGCGTTCGCGACCGCCAGCGCCGCCGACGCGGCGAGCACCTCGAGGAGCTGGGCGTCGCTCGCGACGAAGCAGCCGTCGCCGGCGCGCTTGTTGATGAGCTCGATCGCACCGAGCACCCGCTCCGAGAAGGCCAGCGGAGCGCAGAGGATCGAGCGCGTCGCGAACCCCGACTGCTCGTCGATCCGGCTCGAGAAGTCGGAATCCTGGCGGACGTCGAGCACGCTCTGGCCGGCGTTCTCGCACACGCAGCGGCCGAGGATCCCCTCGCCCCAGGCGAGGCGCGCGCCGGTGATCGGGCTCGCGCCGACGGAGGCCACGCAGACGAGCTCGCGGCCTGCGGGCTCGAGCATCCAGAGCGATCCGGCCTCGGCGCGGACGTGGCTCGCGATCGACTCGAGCGCGCGCCGGAGCGTCGCGTCGAGGTCGAGCGAGGCGGCGAAATCGCGCGTCATCTCGGCGAGCAGGGCGAAGGCCCCTTCGTACTCGCTCGGACTCGGGACGCTGCGATCCGCCACGCGGCCTCCGACGGGGCTGGATCATACCCGACGCGCTGGCGGCGCGGCCCGCGGGCGGTGATCCTCGGGCGCGGCGCCGCGGCTGTGGCGCCGAGAGGGGAGGCCCCATGCCCGCGCGCCTCGAGCTGCCGCCGGATCACCCGCAGGTCGCGCTCGTCACGATCGACCGCCCCGAGCGCGCGAACGCGCTCGATCCGCCGACGCTTCGCGAGCTGGCCGAGGCATGGCGGCGCATCGCGGCCGATGCCGGGATCCGCTGCGCGGTACTCACGGGCGCCGGCGACCGCGTCTTCTGCGCCGGCATGGACATGCGCACGACGATCCCGTTGTCGCAGCGGCTCGCGCGCGGCGAGCGCATCGATCCCGCGGACTTCGAGGGCCTGCGCAGCGTCGCGACGGCCCTCCTCGCCGGCTTCGACCTCGGCAAGCCCCTCGTCTGCGCGGTGAACGGTCACGCGCGGGCGGGCGGCCTCGACCTCCTGCTCGCCGCCGAGATCCGCTACGCCGTCCCGTCCGCCACCTTCGCGCTCGAGGAGGTCGCGCTCGGGCTCTACCCGACGGGAAACGCGACGGTGCTCCTGCCGCGGCAGATCCCGTGGGTGCACGCGGCCGACCTCCTCCTCAGCGCGCGGCCGATCGACGCGGCGCGCGCCCTGCGCATCGGACTCGTGAACGAGCTGGTGGAGCCGGGCGAGCTCCTGCCGTGCGCGCTCGCCGCCGCGGACGCGGTCGCCGCGAACGCGCCGCTCGCGGTGCGCGAGACGCGCCGCGGCCTGCGCGAGCTCCTGCACCTCTCGCTCGAGGAGGCCTACGTCCGGCAGGAGCAGCTCGGGAGCCCGCTTCGCCGCACGCAGGACGCCGCGGAGGGCGCCCGGGCCTGGGCCTCGAGGCGCCGCCCGGTGTGGAAGGGCCGCTGATCCCGGCGCGGAGCTCAACCCTCCGCCGCGGGCAGCAGGCAGGAGTGGATCGACTCCTCGCCCGGGATCTCCCGCGCGAGCGTCTGGATCGCGAGCTCGGCGTCACGCAGGGCGAAGTCGTGCGTGTGCATGCGCTCGAGCGGGCGCCGGCGCGACTCGAGCAGCGCGATCGCCTTGCGGTAGCCCGAGGAGGTGACGCCGATCGCGCCGAGGATCCGGATCTCCTTCATCACGATCTTGTCCGAGACGAAGTCGGGAATGGGCCGGAAGCCCTTCACCCCCGCCAGCACGACGGTGCCGCCGGGGGCGACGAGGTCGAGCGCGTCGGCGACGGGCGCCGTCGAGTAGGACGAGACGTCCACCACGACGTCGGCTCCCTGGCCGTCCGTCAGCTCGCGCACGCGGCGTTTCGCGTCCTCGTTCTCGACGTCGATGGCGAAGTCCGCGCCGAGCTCGATCGCGAGGGCGAGCTTGCGCGCGTCGGCGGCGAGCCCCGTCACGATGATCTTCGCAGCCCCGGCCTCGCGGCAGGCGACGACGCTCGCGAGCCCCCGCTGGCCCGGCCCGAGGATCACGACCGTGTGTCCGGGGCCCGTCCCGGGGAGCTCCACCGCCCAGCGGAAGCCCGCGCCGAGGGGATTGAAGAGGACGGCGGTCTGCGCCGGGAGCGATGCATCGACCTTGTGCAGCACCGAGCCCGCGTCGAGCCACATGTACTCGCTGTAGGCGCCCCAGAGCCCGGGCTCCTCGGAGAGCGGGATGTAGGAGTAGATCCGGCGCCTGCGGCACAGGTGGTAGCGGCCCGCGAGGCAGGCGTCGCAGAAGCGGCAGGAGAGCATGGTCTCGACGGCGACGCGGTCGCCCACGTCGACGCCCCAGCGCCGCGCCGCGGCGTCCCCGATCGCCTCGATGCGGCCGAGCGGCTCGTGGCCGGGGATCACCGGCATGGGCGTGCGCAGCACCCCCTCGTACTGCTCGTAGTCGCTGCCGCAGATGCCGCAGGCCTCGACGCGCAGGATCGCCGTATCGTCGCGCACGTCGGGGACCGGGAGCTCGCGCGGCTCGAGCCGTCGCGGGGCCGTCTGCACCATGGCCAGGGTCTTGCGGGGCGCCATCGTCCGGGCCTGGGCGGGGGGGCTCGCTAGCCGAGCTCGAACTTCCCGCCGCGCGAGGGCATGGGCGGCATCGTCCCGGGGACGACGATCCGCGACATCTCGCGCCGCTGGAGCTCGCGGGCCTCGTCCACCAGGCGCTCGACGGCCGCCTGGATGGCGTCGGGGAACTTTCGGGCCGCCTCCTCGAGGCTCGTGGCGTCGATGGCGGCGGACACCGGTACCGGTCCCGCCTGCGTCATGAGCGTCGTCTGCGCGCTGAAGAGCACGGGGCGGGTCGGGTCGGGGCTCCCGTCCAGGCGCACCGGTAGCAGCCGGCGAAGCGTGGCGACCCGCAGGTCCGTGATGATCTCCTCGCGGTAGAGGTTGGACGTGTCGACCTTGAGCTCGGAGAGGTGCTGCGCTTCGTCGCTCAACGCGAGGGCCTCCTCACCCACCGGGGTCAGCGAGCCGGGAGGGGAGGATGCTCCAGATCGCCCCTCGCCGCTAACCCGTCCAGCGCTGCGGGAGGCATGCAGTGCGGATGAATGCCCTGATGGGTCGCATTCTTGCGGACGCATGGGGGGCTTGGACCCCGCGGCTGCCGGAGCCTCGCCGGCTCGTGAGCCTCAAGTTCCCCGCGCGGCGCGCCGATCCCGCGCACGCAACTTCTGGAAGGGAGAACCGCCATGGCGACCCGTGGAAAGCGCTCGCGCAAGAACGCGTCGGCCCGCAAGGCCCGGCGCCCCGCTGCTCGCAAGGATACCCGCGCCCGCAAGGCCGTGGCCGCGGTCGCGCGCCGGCGGCGCGCGAGCCGCGCCCCGTCGAAGGCCGCCGCCGGCCGGGTCGGCGCGGTCGTACGCTCTGCCGCGCCCATCGTGCGGCGCAGCGTGCGCCCGCTCTCGCGCATGGCGGGCTGGTCCACGCTGCGCGTGGTCTGGCAACCGGCGATCTCGATGGCGACGCTCCCGTACCGCGTCTATCGCGTGTACCGCTGGGCCGAGGCCGAGAGCAGCCGCTCGGCGTTCGCATCGACCGCGGCTCCGTAGCGCGGCGCGAGAGGCGCGGTAGCCTTCCCGGCCGGCCCGTCGGGCCGCCGCCGGAGGGGCATGCCGCGTCCGCGAGGCCGAGCGCTGCGCTCCGCGAGCGTAGGAGGCCGGGCCGCCTCGGTCTTCGCCGTCGCCACGACGGCTACTCCCAGCCGATCACGCGGTAGCCCCGCTCCTGCAGGCACTCCTGTACGAAGCCCCGCTCGAGCGGGTCGGGCTCGCGCCACGCGAAGAGCCCGCGTAGGAGCGAACGCGCGCCCCCGCCCGCGGCGCCGGCCGCCGCGCCGCGGGCGGCGCTCCCGAGCACGGCGCCCACCGCCGCGCCCGTCGCGGCGCCGACGGCCGCTCCGCCGGTGGTGCCGGCTCCTGCGCGCGCGGCCGGATTCCTACCGTGCCCCTGGCTCTTCGCGAACTCGGTGCACTCGTCCACGTCCCTTCGCGCGCCGGCTTCCCCCGCCTGCTGGTAGACGGCGTTCGGGTAGAACACGGGGCGCTTCGCCGCACAACCGGCGAGCACGAGCACCACCGCGCCGACCGCCGCGCATCGGACCGTGGCGGATCTCCGCATGTCGAGAGACCTCGAGCGAGCCCTGCAGAGTCTAACCGAGCCGGCCCGAGACGGTTGCGCATGCCGGCGATAGGATTTCGCCATGCGGCCCCGCAGCCTGCTCCTCGGCCTCGCCGTCGTCTTCGTCCTCGCCAACCTCGTCCCGGTGTCCCGGACGAACCCTCCCGTCGAGCAGGAAGTCGACGCGCCTCCCGCCGCGCGCGCCGTCCTGGAGCGCTCCTGCTACGACTGCCACTCGCACGCGACGCGTTGGCCCTGGTACGCGTGGGTCGCGCCGGCCTCGTGGCTCCTCGCGTACGACGTGACGGAGGCGCGCGAGCACCTGAACTTCTCGACCTGGGGCCGCTACGACCGGGAGGAGCGCGCGGAGAACCTCGAGGAGATCGCGGAGGTGCTGGAGGAGGGCGAGATGCCGCCCTGGTTCTATCTGCCGCTCCACCCCGACGCGCGCCTCTCGGACGCGGAGCTCGCGGCGGTGCGCGCCTGGACCGGCGCCGGCGACGGGCCGGGCGGCCGGGGCCACGAGCACCGCCATCGCTAGGCGGGAGGTCCGCGCCGGAGGCCGCCGGCGGGTGCGGCCGCTTCGCGGCCTTGCTTCAGGCGGCGTCGTCGCCGCCCGGGAAGCGCTGCCGCAGGATCTCGGCCAGCACGCGGCAGATGTCGGTGGCCGCGAGGATCCCGGCGAGACGCTGGTGGCGGACGACGATCGCCGAGCCGATCTGGCGCCGCGACATCTCAGCGACCACCTCGTCGAGCGGCGCGTTCAGCTCCACGACGTAGGGATCGGGGACGAGGATGTCCCGGGCGCGGATGCGCTCGCGGTCGCGGCGCGGGAGCGCCGGGTTCACGAGATGGTGGAGGTCCCGCTCGGAGATGATCCCCACGACCCTTCCCCCGTCCTGCACCGGCACGTGGCGGATCCCGTGCTCGTCCATCAGGCGCTCCACCTCGGAAATCGGCGCGTCGGCCTGCACGTGGTAGGGAAACGGAGTCATCGCGGCGGACACGGGGGGCATGTGGCGGTAGTCGCGCAGATCCACTCTCGCCTCCCGGCCCCTAGACGGAGGAAAACGGGTTTCGGCGCGTCACCACCCAGCGGCGGTAGACCGGGACCGCCTGCAGGTCGAGCGGACCCGGCGCGGCGCTCGCCCACGCTTCGAGCACCTCCTGCACGACGCGCCCATCCGGATCGCCGGCGCGCCGGCGGAAGCGCGCCGAGGCGCGCAGCCGGGCGGCGATCGGCCCGAGCCATGCCGCGTCGAGCTCGCGATCGAGCACCGCGTCGCAGAGGCGGAGCAGGTGGCGCGGCAGCAGCTCGAGCTCGAGATCCGCGGGCGGAGCCGCGACGGGAAGGGCGCCCGGGTCCTCGCCGCGGAGGTCCCTGCGCAGCAGCGTCACTCCGATGCGGCCCGCCAGGAACTCGAGCAGCACCCACTCGCGCATTGCGGGATGATCGCACCGCCTCGAGAGCTTGGAAAGGCGGGCCCGGCCTACGACCCGAGTCTCCGCCGGGCGAAGTAGCCGCGCGCCGGGGAGAAGTAGAGCACGCCGATCGTGACACCGACGAGGAGCTGCGCGCCGGTCTCGGCGGCCACGCTCCAGGCGGTCGTGACGCTCGGCTCGAGCAGGGCCTGGAGCCCGCAGCCGAGGATCGCCATCGCGAGGAAGAGCGGCCGCGCCCAGCTCCGCAGCAGGAAGGCGCAGGACGGCCTCGATCGGCACGCGAGCGATCCCCGTTCAGCGCACGAGGTGGAGGAGGCGCGGCGCGAAGACGATGAGCCCCACCGTAGCGGCCCCCGTCGCGCTCACCAGCACGGCGCCGGCCGCCACGTCCTTCGCGCGCCGCACCCGCGGGTCGCGCTCGGGGGACGCCACGTCGCAGAGCGACTCGAAGGCGGAGTTCATCGCCTCGGCGCTCCACACCGAGGAGATGGCCAGCACGACGGCCAGCCACTCGCCGGCCGAGATGCCGAGGGCGGCGGCCAGGGAGAAGACCCCGAGGGTCGCCAGCGCGTGGATCCACGCGTTGTGCTGGGTCGTCAGGAGCTCCGCGATACCGCGCAGCGCGTGTCCGAAGCTCGCGATCCGCTCGACCAGGGAGAAGGCCGGGGGCATTCGGGTGTGCCGGGCCCGGTCCGCGCCGGGCGCGAGCCGCAGCATATCACGCACCGCGCGGGCTGCGAGTGCGACTCGGGCCGCGCGCCGCGCGCATCCGCCGAGCCAGCTCCGAGAGGTCCTCTGCGCGCTCGCAGTCGACGTCGCCCCAGTCGCCGAACGGATCGAGAAGGAGGGCGTTCACGCCGGCCGCGCGCGCTCCGGCCACGTCGGTGTGGTAGAGGTCGCCGACGTGGAGCGCGCGTCGGCCCGGAACCCCGGCGCGCTCGAGCGCGTACTCGAAGATGCGCGGGTCGGGCTTCTCGAAGCCGACGACGGCCGAGTCGACGACCGCGCTGAAGTAGGGCAGGAGGCCCAGCTCGGCGAGCCCGCGCTCGATGCTGCCATCGGAGTTGCTCACGACGAGGAGCCGGAGGCCGAGCGCGCGGAGCGCTCCCAGGGCCTCCGGCACGCCCGGCAGGACGAAGCGCCAGAGCCGATGCGACTCGCCGGGGAAGCGCAGGCGCGCGGCGAGCTGCGACGCCGCCTCCTCGAGGGCGGGAGCGCCGGCCGCGGCGACCGGCTCGAGGCCGCGCAGGACCTGGCGCAGGTAGAAGCGGAAGGTGTCCGCTCCCTCGGTGGAGCGTTCGGCGACGAAGCGCGAGACCGCCGGCCGCGCCGCCGCCTCGGCGCGCCGCACCGCCGCGGGGTCGCAGGCGAAGCCGAGGGCACGGAGCTCTCCGGCGACCCGGTCGAAGTCGATCGACACGAGCGTGTTGCCGGCGTCGAGGAAGACGACCTCGATCTCGCGCCACGGGATCATGCGCGGAGGATAACGGCCAGGGCACGCGCCCGACACGGCGTCGGCGTGCAGCGGGGCTACCCTCGGCTTCGATGCGAACGCTCTCCGACATCGACTGGGAGCGCTGGCGCCCGCACCTGCGCGCGACGCTGCTCTTCGTCGTCCGCGACGGCCGCATCCTGCTGATCCGCAAGAAGCGGGGCCTCGGCGCCGGGAAGATCAACGGCCCCGGCGGCAAGCTCGACGCCCTCGAGACGCCGCTCGCGGGAGCGATCCGCGAGGTGGAGGAGGAGATCGGCGTGACGCCGACCGGCGTCGAGCAGCGCGGCGAGATCCGCTTCCAGTTCACCGACGGGCTCGCGCTCCAGGGCTTCGTCTTCCACGCCAGCGGCTGCGAGGGCCGACCCCGCGAGACGGACGAGGCCGCGCCGATCTGGATGTCCGTGGACCGCATCCCGTACCCGGAGATGTGGGCCGATGACGAGGTCTGGATGCCCTGGCTGCTCGCGGGGCGCAAGTTCTCGGGTCGAGCGCTCTTCGACGGCGACGCGCTCCTCGACCAGCGCTTCGAGCCGCTCCCCGCCGATCATCGCTTCTTAGCTGAGCTTGGCTAGCGCATTTACTCCGCTCGGCTTCGCCTCGCTGCGCGCGCCTTCGGCGCTTGCTCCCTTCGGGCTTGCTCGAGTCGGCCTGCTAGCCGCGGCGGCGCGCCAGGTGGAGCAGGAAGAAGGTCGCGAAGCACGCCGCCGAGAGTCCGACGGCGAGGGCGTCGGCGGCCGGGCGGTCGAAGTCGAGCGGCGCAAGGATTGCGCCGAGGGCGGCGGTGGCGAACGCGCCGACCGCGGTGAGGCGGTTACCGGGCGACGCGAGGAGCCCTGCGAGGCGCAAGGAGTTCACCAGCCAGAAGGCGCCGAACGCGCTCGAGAGGCCGATCCAGAAGAGCAGCGTCGCGATCACGGGCTCGGCGGCGGCGGCGCCGCCGCCCACGGCCGCGAGGAGCCGCTCGCCGAGCAGCGCCGCCGTCGAGAGCGCGAAGGCCGCGAGGGACAGCGGGGGACACGCGAGGAGGGCTCGCACCCGACGCTCCGTCGAAGGGCACCCCTCCTGCACCGCGCAGGATCGGCCGCCGTCCCGCATCCTATCACCGCCCGGTCGCGCGCAGCCAGGCGGACGCCACGAGGCCCCAGACGGCGTTCACCGCGACGACCACGACGGGGGTCAACGTTCCGAGGCCCGTTCCGAGCGTCCCGGCGCTCGTGCGGTACGGGAAGACCACGAAGAGCTGGAAGAGCGACGGGAAGAGGCTCAGGGCGAGCCCCTGCGCGAGCCAGCGCTGCGAGGCCAGCGGGAGCAGGAAGAGCAGCCCCCAGAGACCGCCCCACGCGATGCGCGGGTAGAGCCATCCGGCGGCGAGCGACGGCGCGATGCGCACGCCGAGCGCCTCGCTGAGCCCGCTCGTCCCGGCGGCCCAGAGCGCGAGGCTGTTCGCGAGGGCGCCCACCGCACCCGCCGCGAAGACCAGCGAGAGCCGTCGCGCATGAGCGCGCGCGCTCAACTCGCCTTCGACCCGGCCATGGCGTTCGCCTCGCTGGCTACTTCGCGCCACGCGCGGCGTCGGCGCTCCAGATTCCGGGGCCGTTGGCGGAGAGGAAGAGGAAGACGAAGCAATAGAGCGCCGCGAGCTCGCCCTGGTTCTGGATCGGGAAGAGGAAGCGCGTGCCGTGGGCCATCCAGTACGCCGCCGCCATCAGGCCCGAGCAGAGGAAGGCGGCTTGGCGGGTGTAGAGCCCGATCATGACGAGCACTCCGCCGAAGAGCTCGATCGGACCCGCCACGTAGAGCACGAAGGGCGGCGCCTCGGCCGACGCCGGGACGGGAAAATCCATGAGCTTGGAGGCTCCGTGCCACAGGAAGAGCAACCCCGCCACGATGCGCAGGAGCGCGTGCGTCTGGGCGCTGAATCGGCTCATGAAATCCATTCGTGACTCCTCCGGCGCGCCACGCGCCTCAGGCGGCCCAGCCTACACTGCCCGCCGCGAGAAGCGCCACGTCAGATCCGCAGCCAGCCGACCGCGAGGCCCGCGCCGACGCCCGTGAGGACGAGCCCGCCGAGCTTCGCCCCCCGGGCGCCGTGCGGCGCGAGCTTCTCGAGCAGCACGACGAGCGTGATCCCCCCGATCCAGAGCAGGTTCATGACGCCGCCCACGAAGAGGAGGCCCATCAGCGCCCAGCAGCAGCCGAGGCAGAAGGCACCGTGCACGAGACCCATCCGGAAGGCTCCGAGGCGGCCGCGCCGGAAGCCCCCGGCGAGGAAGCGCGCCGGCTCGCGGCAGTGGCGCAGGCACCTCTCCTTCCAGGGGGTGAGCTGGTAGAGGCCGGCGCCCACGAGCAGCGCCGCGCCGAGGGCCGGGCTCGTCGCGACCATCGTGCAGGAGAGCAGGGCGAGGCGGTCGAGGCCCCACTGCGCCGCCGTGGCCGCAACGCTGAAGAGGCCCCAGACCGTCGCGTAGCCCAGCGCGAAGAGCCCCGTCGGGGCGAGCGGGCGGCCGTCGGCGGCCGCGCGCCGCGCGACCTGGGCGTAGAGGAGGAGCATCGGCGCCGCGGTCGGCAGCATCATACCGACCATCATCACGACCCACATCGCGAGGACGAGCGCGAAATCGCGCGCCGTCCAGGGCGCGATCCCGGCCATCGCCATGGCCGCGACGTCCATCGCCGCCATGTCGGCCGACGCGGCGACGAGGTGCGCCCAGCAGAGGGCGCAAACCCCGGCGATCGCGACCGCGACCAGGATCCGGTCGCGTCGCAGCAGCACCTCGAGGCGGGTCGTGGATCGCTCGACGGCAGCCACGACCGCGGTCGCCGCTAGCCGACGACGCCGCGCTGCGTGAGGTGCAGCTCGTTGAACTGGCCGTAGCTGTCCTGGAGCTCGATCCGGAGCTCGCCCTGCGTGCGCGTGAAGCCGCGCCCGATCTCGGCGACCCGGTACTCGAAGCCGTTCGGGAGTTCGATGCGCACGCGGTGTTCGGCTCCGCCCGCGGCGGCGAGGATCGGCTCGCCGCGCGACTCGACGAGGCCGGGCACCACGACGCGCGCGCGCCGGGCCGGGACGTCGCACTCGAACTCGATCGGGGCGTAGACGGTCTCGAGGACGCGGCTCATGGTGCTGTGGTAGACGTAGAAGTGGGTCGCGCCGGGCTCCGTGTCCTCGCCGTGGAGGATCCTGCGCAGCGCGTCGCGCTGCGCCGCGTCGGCGCGCGCGTCGATCACGGCCTGCTGGGTCCCGTTGCCCTCGTGGACCGCGCCCGGCCAGCGCAGCAGCAGCACGAAGCGCAGCCCGTCGAGGCGCGTCGCCCCGAAGCTCCCCTCGTCGACCTGTCCCGCGACCAGGGCATCGCAGGAGCCGAAGGTCGGCTTCGGCCCGCCGAACTGACAGGGGCAACCGTAGTCGCAGTTGCAGTTGCCGAACTCCCGACCGCGGATCCTCCACTCCGTCACGAGCATCCTCCCGCTCCGCGGGCCACTCTACCACGGGGAAGGCGGCGCCGGCGGCGGAGCCAGAGCTAAAGGTCAGCCGCAGGTCCCGAAGAGGCCGCAGAGGAAGCCCCAGCGCGAACGGGCATCGGGCGGCGCCCACTGGATGCGGACGCTGCGCTTGCCCCAGCTGCGCGCGGCGCGCCGGTCGGCCATGAGGATGTCGATCCGCCGCTGCCAGCGGCGCGGCATCCGGTCGAGCACCTCGTACTCCCCGCGCAGGCCTTCGATGCGCACCCGCGCGCCGCGGACGAGGCCGAGCGCGTGGAGATCCGCCGAGACGGCGATCGCGCGCATCCCCGGTCGCAGCCTGTCGCCCCAGGCCCCGATCTCCGGATCCCCGTCCGTCTGCTCGGGAACGGCGTTGTAGGCCGTCGCGGTGACGACGAGCTCCCGCCCCGAGGGCGTCATCGTCGCGCACGCCGAGGCGAGGAGCGCCACGGCGAGCAGCGGCAACGCGCTCGTGGGCGCGCGACGCGGCCCGATCATCCCCCACCCCCCGGCGGGTTGCCCCGCGCCCTGTCAATCTAATCGGGGGAATCATCGGACGAAACCCCCCGGGCACTGAGGGCCGGCGCGCTGCTCGCGGGGTGCCCCCACGGGTCGATAGAATGGCGCTTCATGTACCGAGCGCGCTTCGTGCTCCTGCTCCCGACGCTACTCCTCGCCTGCTCGACGCTCCCGGATCACGCGAGGCCGCGCGCCGAGCTGATGGACCCGGCCGCCTACCGCGCGACGGACACGATCCGCTACCGCGAGCTCGCCCGGGCGGACTTCCGGGCCGCCGAGCCTCCGAAGCAGGTCGCGGCGCACGCGAAGTCCTTCGGTGCGTTCACCTGCGCGAACGTCGTTCCCGAAGGCATGACCCGGGTTCTCTTCGACCCGACGCGCGAGCCCGGGGTCTACCTCGCCAGGCTCGAGAACACCGCGTTCCACGCCGAGATGGATCGAGGCTGCTCGTGGTGGAACCCGCAGGGTCCGCCCATACCCGGCGCCTACGTGCTCCAGCACGAGCAGATCCACTTCGCGCTGACGGAGATCCAGGCCCGGCGGCTCAGCGCGGCGCTGCGCGAGATCGGCCTCCGCACCGACTCGCCGCCGTCCGCCGCCGCCGAGCTCCAGGGGCGCTACAACGAGCTGTTCGAGGACGCCACGGCCGAGCTCCTGCGCACGAGCACCGAGTTCGACGAGGACACCTCCGGCAGCTACCAGCCCGAGCGGCAGGCGCGCTGGCTGGAGCGCGTCGAGTCGGAGCTCGCCCGGACCCGCCGCACCGCGGCCTCCCCCGCGCGTTGAGCGGCGACGGCGGAGCGCTGCGTCCGTGAAGCAGATCCTGTTCTGGATCGCGTTCGCATCCATCGTGCTGAACAGCGCGACGGTGATCCTATCGATCCTGAGGCCAGATCTGCGAGTCTGGCCGCCTCCCCGAGGAGGCTCATGGCAGTACTTCTACAACGGAGCCTTGAGCTTCACCGGCCTGCTCGGCGTCGTCGTCCTCGGCATCATCGACTGGAACGGCTTCGCCTTCCACCACTGGGCGCGTTTCCCTGTTGGCGGTCTGCTCATGACTCTCGGCTTCCTCGCGCTCTGGGTGGTGCCGCGAGCACCTGGGCGCCGCATACGAGGAGTACGCGAAGCAGGTTCCGCGGTTCTTGGGGCTCCGGCGCCACCGCGAGCAACGTGCGGCCTAAAACCTGTGAGCGCGGAGGCGCCTCCCTTGACTCCCCGGCGTCCGGCGGACGAGACTGGGGGGCGCCGCGGACAGCGGCCGAGCCTCGATCGACGCCACGGAGGGCATGGTGCGTCGGATCGCCCTGATCTCCGACCTCCACGGCAACGCGGTCGCGCTGCGCGAGGTGCTGCGATCCATCGAGGAGCGGGGCGCCGATCAGATCGTCTGCCTGGGCGACGTCGCCACGCTCGGCGTCGCGCCCGGCGAGGTCATCGACACGCTGCAGCGACTCGGGTGCCGTTGCATCATGGGAAACCACGACGACTATCTCCTCGATCCCGGACGGGTCGACTCGCACACGAGCTCCCCGATGATCCTCGAGGCGATCGAGTGGTGTCGACAGCAGCTGTCGAGCGACCAGATCGAGTTCGTGAGGAGCTTCGAGCCCGCTATCGAGCTCCCCCTCGTGGGCCATCACCGATTGCAGCTCTTCCACGGCTCTCCGAGCTCGAACCTTGTGGACCTGCTGGCGGACACGCCTGCGGAGACCTTCGACGGCCAGCTCGGCCCCGATCGGGCGCTGGTGATGGCGGGGGGCCATACGCACATCCAGATGCTGCGCCAGCATCGGGGTACGCTCGTGGTGAATCCGGGCAGCGTCGGCGCGCCGTTCCGGGAGATTCCCAGCGTGGGCCGGCCGACGATCCTCGACCACGCGGAGTACGCCAGCATCGAGGTCGACGGCGGCGACGTCGCCGTGATCCTCCACCGCGTGGCCCTGGACCGGCGCGCGTTGGCGAAGGCGGCGCTGGACAGCGCGAACCCGATGAGCTTCGAGCTCGCAGACGCATACGCATGAGACGCGCGTCGTGGTGCTGCGACACGCCGTCCCGCTCCGGACCGGGAAGACGCCTAGCCTAGCCCGCGCCGAAGAGCAGGCGCACCGACTCGCGGCTCCAGTCGAGGACCTGGAACTCGCCCACCAGCGGCAGGAGGGCGTGATTCGGGAAGAGCCCGAGGAAGACGACGGCGAGCGCGCAGAGGCCGAGCACGAAGCCCTCGCCCGTGGAGATCGCCATCCGCGGCTTCTCGTCGATCGGCTCGCGCATGTACATGAGGACGGGGATGCGCAGGTAGTAGTAGACCGAGACCGCGCTCATCAGGACCGCGAGGATGGTGAGCCAGATGAAGTCGCCGCGCACCGCTGCCGCAAAGATGGTGAACTTGGCGATGAACCCCACGGTGCCGGGGATTCCGGTCAGCGAGAGCAGGAAGAGCGTCATCAGCGCGGCGAGGCCGGGGCGGAGGCGGGCCAGGCCCGCGAAGGAGTCGATGCGGTCGCAGTCGTGCCCCCGGTGCGCGAGCACCACGACCACGCCGAAGGCGCCGAGGTTCATGAAGACGTAGCCGAGCAGGTAGAAGACGACGGCGCCCCAGCTCTCGGGGGTCGCGGTGAGGACGCCGATCAGCAGGTAGCCGGCGTGGCCGATGCTCGAGTAGGCCAGCAGCCGCTTCACGTTGCTCTGGATCACGGCCATCAGGTTCCCGACCACCATCGTGAGGGCCGCGAGCACCCAGAGAACGTTCGAGAGCGCGGCGTCGAGGGGGCCGAGGCCGAGCCCGATCAGGCGGATCAGTGCGGCGAAGGCGGTGGCCTTCACGGTCACCGACATGAAGGCGGTGACCGCCGACGGGGCACCCTCGTACACGTCCGGCGTCCACTGGTGGAACGGAGCCGAGGAGACCTTGAACGCGAAGCCGACGAGGACGAGCCCCATCCCGATCGTCGCGAGAGTCGGCTGCGCCGCGAAACCCGCGCGCAGCGCCGCGAAGGAGGTCGAGCCCGCGGCCCCGTAGAGCAACGCCATGCCGTAGAGCATGACGGCGCTCGCGAAGGACCCGATCAGGAAGTACTTCATCGCCGATTCGTTGGAGCGGAGCTTCCGGCGGTCGAAGCCGGCCAGTACGTAGATCGGGATGCTCATCAGCTCGAGCCCGAGGAAGACGGCGATCAGATCCACCGCCGACACCATGAGCAGCATCCCGCAGGTCGAGAGCAGCACGAGGGCGTAGAACTCGCCATGGTTGATGCGCAGCTCGGCCAGGTAGTCGATCGCGAGGGCGCAGGAGAGGAGCGATGCCAACGCGATGATCGCCGATACGAAGGACGAGAAGGGATCGAGCTGGAAGATCGGGCGACCCGGATCGAGCTCCTCGATCCCGCCCATTCCGAAGGCCGTGAGCGACACCCAGCACGAGAGCGCGAGGAAGAAGATCGACCCGAGCCCGAGCGCGCTCCCGATCAGGGTGTCCGTGACGCGCCTGCCCTGGATGCTCCGGGTGCGGGAGAGGGCCACCTCGCCGATCAGCACCGCCATCGAGCCCAGCGCGACCACGCCGAGCGGGACGAGGACGAAGAGGTTCAGGTCCGGGATGCGCGGCGTCACGGCAGCCCCGAGCCCGGTCCGGGCGGCGCGGGCGCGCGCGGGGCCTCCGCCTCGGGGGCCGCGATGCGCACGGCGCTCCGCTCCTCGATGCGGCGCAGGAGCTCCATCACCGAGGGCTCGATCCGCCGCAGGAAGGTCTCCGGATAGACGCCGATCCAGAGGATCGGTACGGCGATCGCCGCCATCACGAACTTCTCGCGCAGCCCGAGGTCGATGAGCCCCCTGTTCTCCGGGCTCTCGAGCGGACCGAACATCATGCGCCGGAACATCCAGAGCATGTAGGCCGCCCCGAGCACGACCCCCGAGGTGGCGGCGGCGGCCATCGCCGGGCTCGCCAGGAAGGCGCCGAGCAGGATCAGGAACTCTCCCACGAAGCCGTTCAGCCCCGGGAGCCCGATGCTCGACATGGTGACGAGCCCGAAGAAGGCGGCGAAGACGGGCATCGGCTTCGCGATCCCGCCGAAGTCCGAGATCTGACGGGTGTGGCGGCGCTCGTAGAGCATCCCGACCAGGAGGAAGAGCGCCCCGGTCGAGAGCCCGTGGTTCACCATCTGGAGCACACCGCCGTTCAGCCCCTGGGCGTTCATCGCGAAGATCCCGAGCATCACGAAGCCGAGGTGCGCCACGGACGAGTAGGCGACGAGCTTCTTCACGTCCGACTGCACCATCGCCACGAGCGAGCCGTAGACGATCCCCACCACCGCGAGCAGCTGGATCCAGAACGTGGCCTCGTGCGCGGCGTGCGGGAAGAGCGGCAAGGCGAAGCGCACGAAGCCGTAGGTGCCCATCTTGAGCAGCACGCCGGCCAGCACGACCGACCCGGCCGTCGGCGCCTCCACGTGGGCGTCGGGGAGCCAGGTGTGCAGCGGCACCATCGGAACCTTGATCGCGAAGGCCAGGGCGAAGGCCGCGAAGAGCCAGGTCTGCGTCCGCCACCAGGGCGCCTCGCCGGCCCGCGGCACCACGATGTCGAGCACCCCGCGCAGGCCCGAGCCGGGGGCCGCCACGAGGTCGAAGTCGAGCCGGCCCGTCTGCTCGAATCCCAGGTAGTAGACGACGAGCATCGCCACCAGCATCAAGAGCGACCCGACCATCGTGAAGAGGAAGAACTTGACCGCGGCGTAGATGCGGCGCGGCCCGCCCCAGATCCCGATGATGAAGTACATCGGGACCAGCATCACCTCCCAGAACACGTAGAAGAGGAAGAGGTTCAGCGAGACGAAGGCGCCGAGCATCCCCGTCTCGAGGAAGAGCATGAAGAACACGTAGCTCTTGATCGAGCGGTCGATGTCGTGCCACGAGGCGAGGAGCACGAGCGGCATCAGGAAGGTCGTGAGGAGGACGAGGAAGAGGCTCAGACCGTCGACCCCCACGAAGTAGTGGATGCCCCAGTCCGGGAGCCACGCGGCGCGCTCGACGAACTGGAAGCCCGGCTCGATCGGGTCGAAGCCGCCGAAGAGGCGCAGCGAGACGAGGAAGGTGGCCGTCGTGCTCACGAGGCCCACCAGGCGCCACACCGGCGCCGGGAGGTCCCGGGCCCCGAGCAGGCTCGCCACCGCCGCGCTCGCGAGCAGCACCAGGCCCGTCGCCAGCGGGAGGAAGGTCACGATCGTGATGAGGCTCGTGTCCTCCATTCCGATCTCTCGCTACCGCAGCAGGTAACCGACCAGGGCTGCCGCGCCGACGATCATGAAGAAGACGTAGCTCTGGGCGAGGCCGCTCTGGGCGTACTTGAGACCGTGGGAGGCGAGCCCCTGCACGCCCCGCGCCAGCCCGTTCACGAGCGCGCCGTCGACGATCCCGGCGTCGACCACGCGGAAGAGCACCCGGTCCGAGAAGGCGACGAGCGGCCGCACCAGCAGGGCGTCGTAGATCTCGTCGACGTAGTACTTGTTCACGAGGAGCCGGTAGGAACCGGCGAAGGCGGCGGCGATCCTGTCCGGGAGCTCCGGCCGCCGCACGTAGAGCCACCACGCGAGAGCCGCGCCGGCGCCGGCGACCGCGACCGCCGAGACCGCGATGCCGAACTCCGCCGCGTGGTCGAGGTGCGGCTCCTCCACGGGGGCCAGCACCGGCCCGAGGAAGCGCCCGAGGCTGTCGGACTCCTCGATCCCGAAGAGCATGTCGCCCCAGAGCTGCGGGAGCCCCACGTAGCCCGAAACGACCGAGAAGAAGGCGAGCGCGTAGAGCGGCCAGAGCATGACCGGGCCGACCTCGTGGATCTGTTCGCGGAGGGCGGCCGGCGCGCGGCACTCGCCGTGGAAGGTGAGGCAGTGGAGGCGCACCATGTAGAAGGCGGTCAGGCCCGCCGTCGCGAGGCCGAGCCAGTACAGCCACGGGCCGTCGGGGGCGCGCGTCGCCCAGACCAGGATCTCGTCCTTCGAGAAGAAGCCCGAGAAGCCCGGAACCCCGGCGATCGCCGCGACCCCGACCAGGAACACCCAACGCGTGCCCGGGAGGTAGCGCTTGAGGCCGCCCATGCGGCGGATGTCCTGCTCGTGGTGCAGCGCCAGGATCACGGCGCCCGAGCCGAGGAAGAGCAGCGCCTTGAAGAAGGCGTGCGTCCCGAGGTGGAAGATCGCCGCCGAGTAGCCGCCGCAGCCGGCCGCGACGAACATGAGCCCGAGCTGGCTCACCGTCGAGTAGGCGAGCACCTTCTTGATGTCGGTCTGCGCGATGGCGATCGTCGCGGCGAAGAGCGCCGTGAGCCCCCCCGTCCAGGCGACGATCGCCGAGGCGGCCGGCGCCGCGGCGTAGAGGAAGGAGAGCCGGCAGACCATGTAGACGCCGGCGGTCACCATCGTCGCCGCATGGATCAGGGCCGAGACCGGGGTGGGGCCCGCCATCGCGTCCGGGAGCCAGGCGTGCAGGGGGATCTGCGCCGACTTCCCGCAGGCCCCGAGGAAGAAGCAGATCGCCACCGCCTCGACGACGCGCCACTCGGGGCCGAAGGGAAGCCAGGCCGGAACGGTGATCGTCGCCGCCCGGATCGCCTCGAAGGAGGCCGCGATCTCGCGGAAGTTGGTCACCGGGGAGCCGGCGTCGGCGAGCGCGGCGAAGAGCAGGAAGATCCCGATCAAGAAGGCGAAGTCGCCGATCCGGTTCACGATGAACGCCTTGCTCCCGCAGTAGGCGTTGTGCCGGTCGGCGTACCAGAAGCCGATCAGGAGATACGAGCAGAGGCCCACGCCCTCCCAGCCGAGGAACATGAGGACCACGTTGTCGGCGAGGACGAGCACGAGCATCGAGAACATGAAGAGGTTCAGGTAGCAGAAGAAGCGCTGGAACCCCTTGTCCTCGCGGTGGTCGTCCTCCATGTAGCCGACGGAGTAGACGTGGATGAGCGAGCCGACGAAGGTCACGACCAGGATCATCACCGCGGAGAGCGGGTCGAGCTGGAAGCCGAGCTCGGCGCTGAAGCGCGTCGACCCGACGCCGGAGCCGAACCAGGAATAGACCTCGTCGACGAGGAAGCGCGTCGGGCCCCGCGGGATCTGCACCAGCTTCCCGAGGGCCCAGCAGGAGAGCACGAAGGAGCCGATCACCGAGCCGCAGGAGAGCGCGGCCACCAGGCGCCGGTCGCTCGCGCGGCGCAGCAGCCCGATCGCCAGGCCGTGGTAGACCGCCGCGAGCAGCGGCAGCAGCACGATCCAGCGCAGCAGGTGGGTCTCGTTCACGCCGTCACCACCGCAGGAGGCTCACGTCCTCGACGTTCACCGAGTCGCGGTTGCGGAACATGGAGATCACGATCCCGAGACCCACGGCCACCTCGGCCGCCGCGACGGTGATCACCATCAGCACGAAGACCTGTCCGTCGAGGCGGGGCGCCCCGGCCACGCCGGGCCAGAGACGGTTGAAGCCCACGAACGCCAGGTTCGCGGCGTTCAACATCAGCTCGATCGACATCAGCACGACGATCAGGTTTCGCCGCAGAACCACTCCCGCCACTCCGATCGAGAAGAGCAGCGCCGACAGGCCGATCACGTGCTCGAGGGGGATCATCAGTCGATCTTCCGCTTGGCGAGGATCAACGCTCCGACGATGGCCGCCAGCAGGAGCAGCGAGGCGACCTCCACCAGCAGCACGTAATCCGTGTACAGGGCGATCCCGACCATCTCGTAGCCGCCGAAGCCCGGCGGAAGCTCGCCCGGCTCGGCGAGATCGCTGCCGGAGAGCAGCCGCACGAGCTGCGCCCCGACCGCGAGCACGACGAGCCCCGCGACGAGCTTCGTCGGCCACTGGCGCCCGGGCGCGAACTCGTCGGCGCGGAGGTTCAGGAGCATCACGACGAAGAGGAAGAGCACGACGATCGCCCCGCCGTAGACCATGATCTGGATCGCGGCGACGAGGTGGGCCTCGAGCAGGACGAAGATGCCGGCCAGCGAGACCATCGTGACCACGAGGCTCATCGCCGCGGCGACCGTGTTGCGCAGCTGGAGCAGCATGCCGAGCGCGGAGGCGACGGCGAGGCCCGCGAAGGCGTAGAAGAGGAGCAGTTGCGCCGTCATCTCATTTCCCGACGAGCAGCATGACGAAGCCCGTGACGAAGATGTTGGCGATCGAGAGCGGGAGCAGGACCTTCCAGCACAGGTCCATCACCTGGTCGTAGCGGAAGCGCGGCAGCGTCCAGCGCAGCGCCATCTGCAGCCAGATCATCACCGCCACCTTGGACATGAAGCACAGGAAGTGGAGCAGCATGCACAGGCCCGTGGCGAAGCCCGTCCCGAACACCCCGCCGACCCCGGCGATGATCGTCGCCGTCGAGAGGTAGGGGATCGCCCAGCCGCCGAGGAAGAGCGTCGCGACGAGGCCGGCGATCACCACGACCTCGATGAACTCCGACATGTAGAAGAGTCCGAAGCGCATCCCGGAGTACTCGAGGTGGAAGCCGGCGATGATCTCGGATTCGCCCTCCGGGGTGTCGAAGGGAGGACGCTTGTTCTCGGCCATGATCGCGGTCAGGAACATCAGGAAGGCGAGCGGCTGGAAGAAGATCCCCCAGGCCGGGAGCCGCGCCCAGTCGAGCCAGCCCGGCACCGGGATCCCGAGCAGCACCTCGAGGAAGCCGAAGAGCCGGAAGGTCGTGTCCTGCGCCAGCGCCATGTCGGTGAGCTTCAGCGTGTGGAAGACCATGAAGACGCCGACCACCGAGAGCCCCATCGTGACCTCGTAGGAGATCATCTGGGCCGCGGCGCGCATGCCGCCGAGGAGCGACCAGTTGTTGTTGCTCGACCAGCCGGCCAGGACGGTGCCGTAGGTGGCGATCGAGCCGATCGCGAAGATGTAGAGCAGCCCCCAGTCCAGGTCGGCCACGACGAGCGAGATCCTCGTGTCGCCGAAGTGGTACACGCCGCCGAAGGGGATCACCGCGTAGCCGATGATCGCCGGCACCGCCGCGATCAGCGGCGAGATCAGGTGCATGAAGCGGTTCGCGCCGAACGGGACCACGTCCTCCTTGGAGAGCAGCTTGAGCACGTCGGCGGCCGGGTGCAGGAGCCCCAGCACGGTGACGCCGGCGATGTCAGCGCGGTTGGCGCCGATCCGGTCCTGCATCACCGCGCTCTGCTTGCGCTCGACCCAGGTGATGACGGGGGCCAGTGCTCCCACCACTACCAGGATGATGAAGAGGGTCTTGAGGACGACCTCGACGGGCATCTAGGGTGCCGCCCCCGACGGGGCGGGAGCGTCGAAGCGCCCGGCGAAGCCCGGGAGACCGAGCTCGGCCCCGAGCTGCCACAGGACCTCGCCCTCGGACCAGGCCTCGAAGGCCGGCTCGACCGCGGGGAGGAGCTGCTGCACGATGCCGGCCGAGTTGGTGAACGTGCCGCGCTTCTCGGCGGCGACCCGCACCGGGATCACCACGTGCGCGACGCGCTGGAGCTCGGACTGGTGCGAATCGAGGAGCACGAGGGTCCCGAGCCCCGCCAGCTCCTCGGGGGCCGAGATCGCCCCCGACGCGAGGACGTCGTGCCCGAGCACGATCAAGGCCTCGACGGCGCCCTGGCGCACGCGGCCCATCACCGCGCCGGCCTCGCCGAAGCCGAGCCGGCGCGCGCCCTCGGCGTTCGCGGCCTTCTCGGCCTTCATCAGCAGCCGGTCCTCGCGGCCGCGCACGACGGCCACGCCGCGCGTCTCGACGCCGAGCGCGTCCGCGAGCCGGCGCAGCACCGCGAGGTCCTCGTTGGTCGCGTGCGGCGAGGCCAGCACCCCGACCGCCCCGGGGCCCTTCGCTTCCAGCACGCGCGCGAGGCGCGCCGCCGCCTCGGCGACGGCCTCGCCGTACGGCACTTCGCGGACGGCTTGCTCGCCCCGCACGCTGGCGTGGCGCAGGCGACCCGCTTCGATCTCCTTGTACGAAAGCCGCCCCTCGTCGCAGATCCAGGTCTGGTTCACCGCGTCGTTGCGCCGCGGCACGTAGCGGTAGACCCGGTTGTTGGCGACGCCGAGGTACACGTTGCAGCCGTTCGAGCAGCCCGTGCACAGGCCCGGCACGTCCTCCAGGAACCAGACCCGGATCTTGAAGCGGAAGTCCTTGGTGGTGAGCGCGCCCACCGGGCAGATGTCGGCCACGTTCATCGAGTAGTCGTTCTCGAGGCGCGTGCCGGGGAAGGTCTCGATCACCGAGCGGTCGCCGCGGTTCACGACGCCGAGCTCGCCCGTCCCCGGCACCTCGCGGCAGAAGCGCACGCAGCGCCGGCACAGGATGCAGCGCTCCTGGTCGAAGACGATCGTGGGTCCGAGGTCGACGCGCTTCTTGGCCGCGCGGCGCGGCTCGCGCGTGCGCGACTCCGCGACCCCGTACTCGTAGGCGTAGTCCTGGAGCTTGCACTCGCCGGCCTGGTCGCAGATCGGGCAGTCGAGCGGATGGTTCACCAGCAGGAGCTCCATCACGCCCTCGCGCGCGCGCTGGACCCGCTCGGTCCGGGTCCGGATCACCATTCCGTCCTCGACGAGCGTATTGCAGGCGATCTGGAGCTTCGGCATGCCTTCCACATCGACCTGGCAGAGGCGGCAGGAGCCGTCGATCGAGAGCTTCGGGTGCCAGCAGTAGTGGGGAATGTCGACGCCATCCATGAGGAGGCCCACGGCGTCGAGCGCCTGGAGGATCGTCTGGCCCTCGGAGACCTCGATCGTGCGGTCGTCGACGGTGATCCGCACCATCAGAGCTCGAAGCTCTCGGGAAAGGGGCATGCGCGGGCGGAGAGGTGCCGCTCGAAGTCCTCGCGGAAGTGCCGCAGCATGCCCTGGATCGGCCAGGCCGCCGCGTCGGAGAAGGCGCAGATCGTCTGGCCCTCCATCTTCGCCGCCACGTCGAGCAGGATCTCGAGGTCGCCCGGCTCGCCGGCGCCGCGCTCGATGCGCTGCACGAGCTTGTGCAGCCAGCCCGTCCCTTCCCGGCACTGGGTGCACTGGCCGCAGGACTCGTCGCGGAAGAACCACGAGATCACGCAGGACGCTCGGACCATGCAGGTGGTGTCGTCCATGACCATGATTCCGCCGGTGCCGAGCATGGTCTTGCGCTCGCGCAGGAACTCGTTCGCCATCGGCACGTCGAGCTGATGGGCCGGGAGGATCGGCATCGACATCCCTCCCGGGATCACACCCTTCACCTTCCGGTCGCCCTGCGGCCCGGCGGCGTGCTCGAAGACGATCTCGTCGAGTCGCGTCCCGAGCGGGAGCTCGAAGAGGCCGGGGCGGCGCACGTGGCCCGAGACGCCGAAGATCGTGGTGCCCGGGCTCTTCTCCGTGCCGATCCCGCGGAACCACTCGACGCCGCGGCCGAGGATGTGCGGCACGTGACAGAAGGTCTCGACGTTGTTCACCGTCGTCGGCATGCCGAAGGCGCCGTACTGCGCCGGGAAGGGCGGCTTCTTGCGCGGCTGGCCCTTCTTGCCCTCGAGCGACTCGAGCAGCCCCGTCTCCTCGCCGCAGATGTAGGCGCCGGCGCCGCGCTGCACCACCACGTCGTGCCGGAAGTCGCGGCCCATCACGCGCCGCCCGAGGTAGCCCTTCGCGTAGGCCTCGGCGACCGCGCGCTCGACGCGGTCGGCCGACTCCCGGTACTCGCCGCGCACGTAGACGAAGGTCTTCTCGGCCCCGGTCGCGAAGGCGCCGATCAGGATCCCCTCGAGCAGCTGATGCGGGCCGCGCTCCATCAGGATGCGGTCCTTGAAGGACCCGGGCTCCGACTCGTCGGCGTTGCAGACCAGGTACTTGGGCTTCTCGCCGCCCGTGGGCATGAACGACCACTTGAGGCCCGTCGAGAAGCCGGCCCCGCCGCGCCCCTGGAGGCCCGAGGCCTTCACCGTCTCGACGACGTCGGCGGGCGAGACGCCGGCCAGGACCTTGCGCAGGACCGCGTAGCCGCCGCGGTGCTCGTAGCCCTCGAGCGTCGCGTACGCGTCGTCGGCGAAGTGCTCGGTCAGGTAGCCGGTGGTGTGGGGGACCGCGAGCACGGCCGCCCTACTCCAGCGCGTCCAGGATGCGTACGGCACGTTCGAGGTCGAGGTCCTCGTGGTAGACGCCGTCGACGCGCATCATCGGCGCGTAGCCGCACGCGCCGAGGCACTCTTCGTGGCCGAGGACCACGCGCCCGTCCGGCGTCGGCTCGCTCGCACCGACGCCGAGGTGTAGCTCGAGCTGGCGCAGCAGCCTGCGGGCGCCGCGCAGCGAGCAGGGCAGGTTCGTGCAGACGTAGACGTGGTGCCGGGGCTGCGGCCGGTCGAAGAACATGTTGTAGAAGGAGACGACCTCCATCACGTCGACGGGCTCGATCCCGAAGATCGAGGCGAGCTCCCGCGCGCTCTCCGCCGACACGAAGCCCTGCTCCGCCTGCACGAGGTGGAGCGCGGGGAGGAGCGCTCCCCGCGGCTTCGGGTACATCGCGATCTCGGCGTCGATCTTCGCGCGGGTCGCCTCGGAGATCACCACTCGAGACCGCCCTTCATCCACTCGTAGGCGAGCCCCACGACCAGCGGAATGGTGAAGACGAACATGGCGCCGAAGCCGAACCAGCCGAGATCTCCGAAGACGGCGCCCCAGGGATAGAAGAAGATGGCCTCGACGTCGAAGACGACGAAGAGGATCGCCACCAGGTAGAACTTGACCGCGTAGCGCCGGCGCGGCGAGACGATCTGATGCTCGCCGCACTCGAAGGGCTCGAGCTTCGACTCGAAGCGGCGCCGCGGGCCGAGGAGCATGTGGATGCCGAGGAGCGCGCCCGCGAGGAACACGGCAATGGCGAGGATCAAGAGGACCCCGGCGTACTCGGCCAGCATGCGAGGTCCCCTCCTCGACTCGGGCCTCGAATCGGGCGTTCCGAGAGGCGTGTATCTACGAAACTGCCCGACGGGGCAGCGAAAACCGCGCGGAGGGTAACGAGGGGCCCCCGGGGAGTCAAGAAAGTGGACGCGCTACGCTCGACGCGTGGCGATCCCCGTCGCAGTGCTCGGTGCGGGAAGCTTCGGCACCTGCCTCGCCTTGCTCTGCGCGCGCGAGCACGACGTGCGGATCTGGGCGCGCGACCCCGCGCTCGCCGAGGCGATCGAGCGCGAGCGCCGCAACCCCGCCTACCTGAGCCACATCCCGATCCCCGAGCGGGTGCGCGCGACCGCCGACCTGGCCGAGGCGCTCAGCGACCGGGAGCTCGTGATCTGCGCGATTCCGAGCCACGGGGTGCGGGAGGTGATGAGCCGAGCCGCCGTCCACCTGCCCGCAGGCGCGATCGTGGTCTCGACCGTGAAGGGGATCGAGCTCGGGACGTGGAAGCGCATGGACCAGGTGCTCGAGGACGTGCTCGGTGCCGAGCACCGCCCGCGCCTCGTCTTCCTCTCGGGGCCCTCCTTCGCGCGCGAGGTCGCCGACGGTCGCCCCACGGCCGTGACCCTCGCCTGCCGCGAGGAGACCTACGCGATCTCGGTCCAGGAGTCGATCTCGAGCCCGTGGTTCCGCTGCTACTCGAGCACGGACGTGATCGGCGTCCTGATCGGCGGGGCGCTCAAGAACGTGGTCGCCATCGCGGTCGGGATCTGCGACGGCCTCGGCCTCGGCCACAACGCGCGGGCGGGACTCATGACGCGGGGCCTGCGCGAGATCACGCGGCTCGGGGTCGCGATGGGGGCCGACCCCCTGACCTTCCTGGGCCTCGCGGGGATGGGCGACCTGGTGCTGACCTGCACCGGCGACCTCTCGCGCAACCGCAGCGTCGGGCTCGCCCTCGGCCGCGGGGAAGAGCTGGCGCGGATCGTCCGCCAGATGAACGGGGTGGCCGAGGGCGTGCGCACGACGATCGCGGCCACCGCCCTCGCCGAGCTGCACGGGGTGGAGATGCCGATCGCCGCCGGCGTGAAGCGCATCCTCGAGGGCGACCTCGAGCCGAAGGACGCCGTCGAGGAGCTGCTGAGTCGCCAGCTGCGCGCCGAGAACGAATGAGAGAACACGTTCGCATAGATCTCGCCCGCGAGCCTTTCACGAAATTGAAAGTCGTTTTCATCTGGGGCACCCTTGGCGGATGGCCGCAGCGCCCCCCACCCCCCCGACGTCCCTCGCAGAGCTCGAGCCGGGCGCCGGCGCCCGCGTAACCGCCGTCGACGGGGGCTCGGCGATCGGGCGCAGGCTGCTCGACCTCGGCTTCGTGCCGGGGACCGAGGTGCGGGTGGTGCGTCGCGCGCCGCTCGGCGACCCGATCGAGTACGAGCTGCGCGGCTACCGCCTGTGCCTGCGCCGCTCCGAGGCCCTCCGGGTCCAGGTCGAGCCCGGGTGAGCGCCCCTGCGGGTGCAAGCGAAGCGCGCAGCGAGCCGCAGGCGAGCGGAGGCCGAAGGCGGGGAGCGCGCAGCTCGCCGCAGGCGAGCGGAGGGCTCCGCCTCGGACTCGTCGGAAGCCCCAACTCGGGCAAGACCACGCTCTTCAACGCGCTCACGGGCCTTCGGGCGCGGGTCGGGAACTACCCGGGCGTCACGGTCGAACGGCGCGAGGGCGAGATCCTGCTCGGATCCCGGCGCGCCGTGGTGGTCGACCTCCCCGGGGTCTACAGCCTCGACGCGATCAGCCCCGACGAGCGGGTGGTCGAGCGCGTCCTCGCCGGGGATCTCGCGCCCCGGCCCGACGCCCTCGTGATGGTGGCCGACGCCTGCTCGCTCGAGCGCTCGCTCCTGGTGGTGGCCCAGGTACTCCGCCGGGGCCTCCCGAGCTGCCTCGTCCTCACGATGACCGACGAGCTTCGCGCGCGCGGGGGCGAGCTCGACCTGCCCGCGCTCGAGCGCGCGCTCGGGATCCCCGTCCTCGGGGTGGTGGGCCACCGCGGGCTCGGCCTCGGCGAGCTCCGCCGCCTGCTGGCTTCGCCCGAGCGCTGGAGCCGCCCGCCCCTGCTCCCGCCCGAGCCGGCGATCGAGCGCGCCGCCTGGGCCGCGTCCGTCCTCGCGCACGTCGTGCGCCGCCGGCCCGGGGCGAGCCGTAGCACGGACGCGATCGACCGCATCGTGCTCCATCCCGTGGCGGGGACAGTGATCTTCACCCTGGCGATGGCGATCTTCTTCCAGCTCATCTTCGCGTGGGCGCAGCCGGCGATGAACGCCATCGACGCCGGCGTCGCGCAGGCGGCGCGGCTCGCGCGCGCCTGGCTCCCCGCGGGCCTCGTCGCCGACTTCGCGGCCGAAGGACTCATCGCCGGCGTCGGGTCGGTCGTGATCTTCCTGCCCCAGATCGTGCTGCTCTTCGCGCTCCTCTACCTGCTCGAGGACCTCGGCTACATGGCCCGCGCGGCCTTCGTGATCGATCGGCTGATGGGCCGCGTCGGCCTCGAGGGGCGCGCCTTCGTGTCGCTGCTCTCCGCCCACGCCTGCGCGGTGCCCGGCATCATGGCCACCCGCACGATCGCCTCGCCGCGCAGCCGCCTCGCCACGATCCTGGTGGCGCCGCTCATGACCTGCTCCGCGCGGCTCCCCGTCTACGCGCTCCTGATCGGCGCCTTCGTCCCGGCGCGCGACGTGGCCGGACCGCTCGGGCTCCAGGGCCTCGTGCTCTTCGGGCTCTACCTCGCGGGCAGCGTCTCGGCGCTGCTCGTGGCGGCGGTGCTCAAGCGCACGCTCCTGCGCGGCGAAGGCACGCCCTTCTACATGGAGCTCCCGCCCTACCGGGTTCCGACGCTGCGGCTGCTCGCGAGCCAGGTCTGGAGCAGCACCCGGACCTTCCTGCGCCGCGCGGGCACGATCATCCTCGCGGTCACGGTCGTGCTCTGGGCGCTCCTCACCTTCCCGCGCGCGGAGATCCCGGCCGGCCTCGATCGGGAGCAGATGTCGCGCTTCGCCCTCGAGCACAGCTTCGCCGGGCGCATCGGGCACGCGCTCGAGCCCGCGATCGCGCCGCTCGGCTTCGACTGGAAGATCGGGGTCGGCCTCGTCGCGAGTCTCGCCGCGCGCGAGGTGATCGTCTCGACCCTGGCGCAGATCTACGCGGCGAGCGACGAGGCGACGGGGCTGCGCGACGCGATCCGCGCCGACGTCGATCCCCGCACCGGGCGACGCGTCTTCACGCCGGCCAGCGTGGCCTCCCTGCTGGTCTTCTTCGTCTTCGCGCTCCAGTGCATGTCGACGCTCGCCGTGATGCGGCGCGAGACCAACTCGTGGCGCTGGCCCGCCTTCGCCTTCGGCTACCTGCTCACGCTCGCCTGGTGCGCGAGCTTCGCGGCCTTCCACGCCGCGGCGGCGCTCGGACTCGCCGCGTGACACACCCTGTGTCAAGCCTCTTTCTGCCTTAAGGCGCTGGGTTCGATTTCGTTTGCGCCGGCGTGACGGGTTGGATCGTAGAGGCGCAATCGTCGCGGTTGTAGAGCTCGACCCTCACCGGAGGAGGTCGACGCCATCGTCGCGCTCGTTCGAGCGCCCGTGCGGCCGGGCAGCGGCTGGATCCACTTCGACGGCAGCGAGCGGCCGCTCACCTACGGGGATCTCCGCATCGTCTCCCCCTACAACGCTCAGGTCGCCGCCTTGAGGACCGCGATCCCCTTCAAGAACGAGGAGTTGGTCGATTACCTGACGGCGCTCCAAGTCGACAAGTCGGCCTACGAGTACGTGCCCTACGAGTCCGAGGTCGAGCGGGAGTTTGCGCGCAAGCTCGACCAACGGGAGGACATCAAGCTCGCGCACGACTTCTGCCGCGGCTTCTTCTCCTGGTACAACACCGAGCACCGTCACTCGGGCATCGCCTAGCTCACGCCCGAGATGGTGCACACAGGCCGTGCCTCGGCCGTGCTCGAGGCACGGGCGGACGTGCTGCGCGCGGCCTATGCGGCGCATCCCGAGGCTTCGTGGGGCGACCGCCGAAGCCGCGCCCGCTGCCCGAAGCGGTGTGGATCAACCCGCCGGCTCGAGACGGGGCTGCAGGGGACCCCAGGATCGACGATCTCGACCCGACCCGAGCCTCAGGTACCCCCCTCGAAGCCGGTCGTGTCGCGACCCTCAACCTTCCACTCGGAGGTCAGAGCGATGACGTAAGACAGTAAATCCCGAACCTCGGTGTCTCAAACTCGTTGACACGCGGCGGCGCGGGGAAGTTGACGGTTTGAGCTTTGTCGGACGCAGAATCCCCGCTTGTTTGGCTTATCCGCCGCACTAGTGAAGGTCGCGCACGAATTCTACTCAGCGCGGCCGCTTCACGCCTCCCTTGCGCAAGATGCCGAACCCGTAGCGGTAGATGTCCGGCACATCGATGCGACCGTCAGTACGCTCGCTCATCACGCCAAGCTCGATGAGGGTCCGGAGGACCTGCTCGCCATCGTCGCTGTGCTCATCTTCGACCGCCGTTGCCCGGCTCAGAGCCTCGATGGCCCCCTTGCGGGCGAGCATCACCGTCCGGCCTCGCAGGTTCCCGAGCCTCCCAACCACGGGAAACTCCTCCGTGAGTTCGCTGACCCGGCGAAGCGAGGTGCGCTCTAGGGACCCCTGGAGCTCGGGCGGCGTCAGCAGCCGCAGGCTCTGCGCCTCTGGGCCTCGGGTGAGCGCAAAGTCCGCCGCGTAGCGCACCAGGCCGAGGATCGAGCGGGGCACGGCACGCGCGTGGGCATCTTGCAGGCGATTGGGAATCCAACGGTAGGTGAGCCCCTTCTTCGCGCCGCTGCCCATCAGTTCCCCGGCAAGGTGATCGACGAAACCCTTCTGCGAGCCCTTCCCAGTCTCCGGGAGCGCAGGGGGCATCCATCCCAGCGCTTTGCCGTCGGTGAGTCCGATCCCTCGGCTGCTCCCCTCTACCCAATTTTTCAGGTCTTCGGAGGTATTTGCCATGTGCTTGATGAGCACCCGGTAGAGATCCTCCACCCGCCACTCGATCGATACGGAGCGCGCGTCGAGCTTGCTCGCGTCGGGGAACGCCGATAGCGACGCCTGGAAGAGATCCTCGCGCACGAAGACCTTCGGGCGGATGTGCCGGTAGCGGTCGGCGAGCGAGAGCCACATGGCGAGTAGGCTTGCCGTCATCCGCTGACGCGTGCTCGACGAGCTACCGATGCGGTCGAGACCGTCGTAGCTGACGACGATCGGGCTTTTCCTGTCTCGCTCGAGGGCGTCGATCCAGGCGCTCAGCGCTCCGAGTTGGTGCTCGGCCGCTTCGGCAAGCCTACCGGGATCGCGATCCTTCTTGAGCGCGACGGCTAGCGGCCCGGCGGGGAGTTTCACGCCGGGTTGGCTCGAAAGGCGGGCACAGAGCCACGCGAACCAAAAGAACCGGCGTCGATCCTCCTTTGCAGTCTTGCCGAAGGCGCCAACGACCATGAGCGACGGGTGCTCGGCACTGCTGCTGAACCCCTCGAGCCAGGTCGTGGCGGGTGAGCCAACTCCGACAGACTCACGGAGCGCCGGCTGACTCTGGGCATGACCAAGGAAGTGGAAGAGTGACGACTTTCCCGCGCCGCGCCCGCCTCGAACGACGAGAGTCTCAGGACGCAGCGCACGCACGTGCGCGTCAACCGGCAAGAACCATTTTGCGTCTTGCGCGACAGCGTCGTCGTCATCAGACTTCAACGTCGTCAGATCGGTCAGGAGCTTCTTGCGCTCTGCATCGTCCAGAGACCTCCGTGCCGTCATTCGTCATCCTCTTCGTCTTCGACGTCACCGGCCGCGGCGTCGATGCGCTGAGCGACCTCGTTCAGATCGCCCTCCTTCAGGACGTCCGCTACGTGATCCTTCAACGAGTCTAGTCCGTCGAGCCACTCCCTCCGGCGCACAGGAACGACATCGTGCGGCTCTCCTGTGTCACCGAGTTGCGGCGGGTCGTCCTCCGGGTAGACATGCTCGCAGAGCAGTTCGTACACCTTCAAGCGTGTGCGCTGCCGACGAGCCTCGAACAGCTCCTCGTCGTTGGCCGGCAGCAGGGTTTCTACAAGGACGAGCTGCGTGGATTCGCGAGGTCCCAGGGTTCGGAGCGTCTGACCGAGGCCACTGAGATTCTGCGCTGTGCCACGGAACACCAAGACGTCGATATGAGCAAGGCCGTGCAACGACATCCCTGCGAGGTCGTGGAGACCAGCCCGCGCGTCCAGAAGAATGAAGTCGAAGTTAGCCTTCAGTTCTTTGAACATCGCCGCGAGTGCCTCGCCGACCGAGTTGTCCTGCCCAGGTCCTGTCGACGAGAAGTCGAGTCGTGCGAGTTTCTGCACGTACGCATCGCCCACGTCCCCCGCCGGGAAGACAGTGACGTTCTGGCCGATGTCGTCCTCCAGCTGCGCCGGCATCGATGCGCGGTCGAGATCGATTCGGCCGGTCGCGATATGGTCCACCAGCACGTCGAGAACGCCGCGCTCTGTCTTCGCCCCGAGCAGCGAGCCAACGCCAGGAGCTTCGAGGTCGAGATCGATGACGGCAACGCGCCGTGGATGCTGGCCACTGGCGAGGCGGATCGCGTAGGCCGCGAGAAGCGTCGTGCGGCCAACGCCCCCCTTGAACGAATGGAACGTTACGATCGGCGGAGTCTTGCCCTTGACGAGCGGCCACGGCGGCTTGGACGGCTCGCTCGTGAGCCACGCGTCCTTGCCGATGGTGCGCTCGATTCCGGTCCACCGCCCACCCACATCTACATTCGCCTCGGCGGCCCCGAGCACGTTGCGATAGGAACGGGGCCAGCCGTTGGGCCACTTCCCCTTGGCCTGATCGAGGAGCTGCTTGGCGAGGCGCCGCACTTCTCCCCCGCTCTCCGCCGAGAGGACTGGGGCGACGAAATAATCGCCTACTGTCGCGATGAGCGCCCCTTCAAGTGCATCAAGTAGGACCGCAGAGCCTTTCTTCGGCTCCACGACCAGTCGCACACGGCCGCGCACATCGCGCACGATGCAGTAGCGGTCGACCGCATCGCGCGAGGCGGCGTCTTCATGGCAGAGGCGGATTAGCTCCGGCAAGACGTGATCGAACGTCATCATCGGATCGACTCTATCGCGAGAGAGCCATCGACGAAGAGCGCGACGATACAGATGTTGACCGCATCGCGCCCCTGCGCCACGAGGTCTTCGATCGTGCGGTTCTCATCGTTGTCTGACGAAACCTGTACGCTCGTAGCGATGATCTACGTGCCACGAAGTGATGGCAGGATAGCGGGCCGCCCAGCGGCCCACTGGAAAGCGGCTCGCTCGCGGGTCGAGCGCGATCGCCATCTCGACGACCTGTTCGCTGGCGTTAGAGAAGTCGTGACCGAGCAGCCTCGGCACCCAGCCCTCACCGATGCACGCCTTGCGCGCGCACTCGTGGGCAAAACCGGCGAGGTGCCATGCCTGGTCACGCGAAGCGTGCGCCCCCTCCGCGAGCAGATGTTCCGCGTCGCGGATGTGACGGAGTGCGGCAGAGGCGAAGTCGGATCCCGCGCCGTTCATCGCGCGATGAGTCTACAGCGGGGCAATTCGGGCGCACAGGGACAGCAAGAGCAGCAAACGAATTGGTAAGCGGGGTTCTCAGGTCCGATAACCCTCGATCGGTCAAATCCCGTGGGGAGGGAGCCGGAGGGGCCCCCGTACCGACCCAGTGTCCCCAGTTGGCTCCCGGGCGACGATTGCCGACGCCGCGATGTCGTGCGTGACGTTGCCCGCCGTGCGGATGGGTTCCTCGATTGCGCCGAACCGACCCGAAGACGCTCTGATCGCATGAGACTTTACTTTCGTGTTGTTTTCGTCTTACACTGAATCCCGTTGTGAGGGCGGAGGGATCGACGTGTCGACCGACCTGGCCGCCCAGATTCCTCCCGTACGGGAGGCCTGGCCTCTCGAGCGCCTGGGGCGGCCGGGTCTGGACCGCGCTCCGCAGCCGGTGCACGAGGCCTGGGACGCCGGCGCGGCGGGCGACGAGGCGAAGGAGCCGACCGAGCACCGGCTCGCTCGGCTGGCTGCCGCCCTGGGCCCGCTGCGCCGCGTGCTCGCGGCGCTCGCCGAGCGGCTGATCGCGACGGAGGGCCCCGCGCGCTTCGGCTATGCGCGGCTCGGCGACTACGCGCGCGAGCGGCTGGGGCTCTCCGCGCGCCAGCTCTAGGAGCTCGCGCGGGTGCACCGCGCCCTGCCCGGGCTCCCTGCCCTCGAGCGCGCGCTCGTCGCGAACGAGCTCCCGTGGAGCAAGGTCCGCCTTTTGGCCCGCGTGGCGGGCGCGGAGGATGCAGCGGCGTGGATCGCCCGCGCGCAGGCCATGCCCACCCACCAGCTCGAGCAGGAGGTCCGGGTGGTCACCCCGCGCCTCGAGCCCGAGGACCCGGGCGACGCCCTGCCCGAGCAGCGCGTGGTGGTGCGCTGCACGCCCGCCGTGTGCGAGAAGTGGGCCCTGGCCCGCACCAGGATCTGGAGCGTATTGCTGGTGGCGAAGTGCCGTAGCCGGTTCACTTTCTTGGCGTCGTAGACGAAGTGCTCGAAGGGCAGGTTGTTGTAGAGCGCGCGGAAATGGTCGGCGGTGATCTCGATGTTCTTGAGGACGCCCTCGCGGATGGCGACGCTCGGCACGACGATGATGAACTTCTGGAAGCCGTAGCGCTGGCTGAGCTGGAAGATGGTGCGCAGGTAGACGTAGGTCTTGCCCGTCCCGGTCTCCATCTCCACGGAGAAGTGCGGGCAGGGCCGCGCCCGGTTGGCCGGCCCGTCGAAGAGCTCCCACGCCTCGAGCGGTTCGGACGGGTCCGCCACCTCGATGTCGTGGCAAGCCTGCACGGCGCGGAGGTTCTCCCGGAGCTTGGCCTCGGCCACGAGCAGACGGTTGCCCACGCCCAGCTCGGTTCGGGCCTGGCCCGGGAAGAGGCTACCGACCGAGCCCACATCGATGACCGAGTACTCCGGGGGCCCCTGGGGCTGGCCGTCGAAGAGGTCCGTCACGGCGGCGACGGCCGCGAGCTGGAAGGGCTGGTCCGGGTCGAACTGGAGCTTCACGCTTCCACGGTCCAATGCCCGTGCGCACGGATGGCATCGTACATCGCGTCGGGGGCGAGGTCGGCGCCATTCGGCCAGGTGACGGCGCCCAGCACGACGCGCGCCTGGGAGAACACCTCCGGATCCCGGAGCGGCTCGAACACGGTCCCCCCGACCGCGGGCCCCTCCAGGAAATCCCGAAGGCGGACTTCGCCAGCGGTCCCGTCGGCGAAGGTCACCTCCAGGCGCAGGCCGGCCTTGGTCTGCGCCATCACCACGCGCCACGGCGCCGCGGGTCGCGGAGCGGGCACTACTCGAGCGGCGGAATCGGCTTCGGGGGCTTCAGTCGGCTGCATAGCTCCCAATCCTCCAACAGTTCGTCTCGATGGTCTTCCCCAGGCCGACCTCGTCCGCCAGGATCGCCCCCTTCGAGAAGGGGCTGCGGAAGGCGAAGAGCGCCGCCTCGACCTGGTGCGGGTTGAGGTCGACCTGGGCATCCGCGAGGACGGACGCCAGCTTTTCCACGCTGTCCGACGCGCAGCGCTTGGTGAGCTCGTGGGCGAAGTAGCTGGCGTGGAAGTCGGTCAACGACACGATCCCCACCCTACTGCGATCCTCTGACCCGGCGGCGTGAGCGCCGCGGCTGCCGTGCGGGGCCGGGCGTCTCCGCCTTCTTCTGGGCTTCGATCCAGGCGTCGATGTCGGCTCTCTGGAACCTCCACGCGCCGGCCACCTTGAAGCCCGGCAGGTCCCGCCGCTGCGCGAGCCGGTAGACGGTCTTCTCGTTGACGTTCAGGTAGCCGGCGACCTCCCTGACCGTCATCGCCCGCGGCTGGGAGACTTCCCGCATCCGATCCCCTTGGAATCCAGTCCAAACGGGTCCAAACCTACCACAGAGGGCAGCCGAGCCCTACCACGGACGTCGTCGGGGAGGCTGCGCGACGCGATCCGCGCCGACGTCGATCCCCGCACCGGGCGGCGCGTCTTCACGCCGGCCAGCGTGGCCTCCCTGCTGGTCTTCTTCGTCTTCGCGCTCCAGTGCATGTCGACGCTCGCCGTGATGCGGCGCGAGACCAAC
>CAZUYC010000058.1:0-45852 GCA_964624475.1 uncultured Spirochaetales bacterium
CACACGCCCCAAGCCGCCTTCCAGACGGTGCTGGGCCTCGGAACCAGCCGCGGCCCGACCACCTACGAGCAGATACGCCACGGCGGTGACCACCAACCCCAACCTGTAGCGGTAGGCTGAAACAACCGGATAAGCAGGAGACGGCTAGGCCAGCGAGTCCGCTCTCACCGCACCGCCTTGTTGGGGGGTCGAGATAGCTCCCGGTAGCAGCGGTCGGGCGACCACCGCGGGGACCCCCCGGGAATGCTACGCTTTCCGCCTCTCTCGGCACGAAAGGACGGCCGCCATGTCGCTGCGCATCTACTACGACAAGGACGCTGACCTGGGGCGCCTCGAGGGCAAGACGGTGGCGGTGCTCGGCTACGGGAGCCAGGGGCACGCCCACGCCCAGAACCTCCGCGCCTCCGGGGTCTCGGTGGTGGTGGGCCTGCGCAAGGACTCGCCGAGCTGGGCCAAGGCGGAGGCCGCGGGCCTCACGGTCCTGACCCCCGCCGAGGCGGTCCGCGCGGCGCGGATCGCGATGATGACGCTCCCGGACGAGACCATGGCCGCGGTGTACCGGGCCGAGGTCGCGCCGAACCTCGAGCCCGGCGACTACCTCGCGGTGGCCCACGGCTTCAACATCCACTTCGGCACGATCGCGCCTCCGCCGAGCGTGAACGTCTTCATGGTCGCGCCGAAGGGCCCCGGGCACACCGTGCGCGCGCACTACGAGCAGGGCCGCGGCGTGCCGAGCCTCGTCGCGATCCACCAGGACCCGTCGGGCGACACGCGCGAGATCGCGCTCGCCTACGCCAAGGGCATCGGCGCGGGCCGCGCCGGCATCATCGAGACCAACTTCCGCGAGGAGACCGAGACCGATCTCTTCGGCGAGCAGACGGTGCTCTGCGGCGGGCTCACCGCGCTCATGACCGCGGGCTACGAGACGCTGGTGGAGGCCGGCTACTCGCCGGAGATGGCCTACTTCGAGACGATCCACGAGGTGAAGCTCATCGTCGATCTCATCTACGAGGGCGGCGTCGCCAACATGCGCTACTCCGTCTCGAACACGGCCGAGTACGGCGATCTCACCCGGGGCCCGCGCGTGATCGACGAGGGCGTGCGCCAGCGCATGCGCGAGATCCTGCGCGAGATCCAGTCGGGCGCCTTCGCGCGCGAGTTCATCCTGGAGAACCAGTCCGGGGGCGTCTCGTTCCGGGCCCTGCGGCGCCGGAGCGCCGAGCACCCGATGGAGGAGGTCGGGCAAAAGCTGCGCGGCCTCATGCCCTGGCTGCGCGAGAACCGCCTGGTGGACCGCAGCAAGAACTGACGTGGCCGAGCCCGCCCGAACCTCCGACCCGGCCGCCGTGCCCCGCTTCGCCGAGCGGCCGACGGAGCCGATCGTGCGCGACGGGCTCGTGCTCGCCGCGGCGATCGGGGCCGCGGCAGCGCTGGCAGGGCTCTTCGCCGGGCCCGCTCTCGGCGGGCCGCTCTTCGCGCTCGCCCTCTTCACGCTGGCGTTCTTCCGCAACCCGGCGCGGGAGATCCCGGGGGACGAACGCGCGGTCGTGGCGCCGGCCGACGGCCGCGTGCTCGAGGCCGGCGAGACGCTGCGTCCCGACGGCACGCGCGCGAAGCGCGTCGGGATCTTCCTGTCCGTCTTCGACGTCCACGTGAACCGCAGCCCCGTGGCCGGCCGGGTCGTCTCGATCGAGCGCGGGGGCGCGCGCTACCTCGCCGCCTTCGACCGGCGCGCGCAGACGGAGAACGTGCGGCTCGAGCTCGCGCTCGAGACCGCGCGCGGCGAGCGCGTCGGCGTGGTGCAGATCACGGGGCTCATCGCGCGCCGCATCGTCTGCCACCCGCACGTCGGCGAGTGGGTGGAGCGGGGCGCGCGCTACGGCCTGATCCGCTTCGGCTCGCGCACCGACGTGATCCTTCCTCCCGAGGCGGAGCTGCGCGTGCGGCGCGGCGAGCGCGTGCGCGGCGGCGCGAGCGTGGTCGCCGTGCTCCCGGGGAAGGCGTGATGGAACGCGAGCCCGAATCCGCCGGGTCGGAGCCCGTGCGGGGGCGCTTCCGGCGCCGCCGCCGCCGGCGCGAGCGGCGGGGCCGGCCGCGCGGCTTCTACCTGCTTCCGCACCTGGTGACCACGGCGGGGCTCTTCTTCGGCTTCTACGCCATCGTCCAGGCCTTCACGGGCGATCCCGACCGGGCGGCGCTCGGAATCGTCCTCGCCGGCGTCTGCGACGCGCTCGACGGACGCCTCGCGCGCATGGCGCGCTCGGCGAGCCGCTTCGGGCTCGAGTACGACTCGATCGCGGACATCGTCTCCTTCGGCGTCGCGCCGGCGGTGCTGGCCTACAGCGCCGGCGGCCTCCACGCGCTCGGCCGGGTGGGCCTCGTGATGGCCTTCCTCTACGTAGCGGGGGCCGGGCTGCGCCTCGCGCGCTTCAACGTCGCCCCGTCGCGCTTCCAGGGCCGCTTCGAGGGCATGCCGAGCCCGGCGGCCGCCGGCATGGTGGCGTCGACGCAGTGGTTCGTCTCGTTCCTGCGGGAGTACGGGATCTCCGTCGACGTGCCGGCGCCGCTCATCGCGATCGGCGCGGCCGCGCTCGGGCTCCTCATGGTGAGCTCGATCCCGTACCGCTCCTTCAAGGAGATCGACCTGCGCCACTCCTACGGGACCCTCGTGATCGTGGTCTTCGCGGTCGCGCTCGTGATCCAGGAGCCGAGCCTGACGCTCTTCGCCATCGGCCTGGCGTATTCCTGCTCCGGGCCGGTCGAGTGGCTCTGGCGCTGGTTCACGCGCCGGCCGCTGGAGGAGATCCGCGAGCCCCTGGTCCAGGAATCCGCACAAGGATGAGAGCATGACGATCGAGACGATTCGGATCTTCGACACGACGCTGCGCGACGGCGAGCAGTCGCCCGGGTGCAGCATGAACCTCGCGGAGAAGCTCACGCTCGCGCGCCAGCTCGAGCGCCTCGGCGTCGACGTGATCGAGGCCGGCTTCCCGATCGCCAGCGAGGGCGACTTCGAGGCCGTGCGCGCGATCGCGAACGAGCTGCGCCGGGCGGTGGTCTGCGGGCTCGCCCGGACCGGGGCCGCGGACATCGAGCGGGCCGCGCGGGCGCTCGAGGGCGCGGCCCGGCCGCGCATCCACACCTTCATCGCCACCAGCGACATCCACCTGCGGCACAAGCTGCGCATGAGCCGCGAGCAGGTGCTGGCCGAGGTCGACCGGGCGGTCCGCCAGGCGCGCGGTTTCTTCGACGACGTCGAGTTCTCCGCGGAGGACGCAACGCGCTCGGACGTCGACTACCTGGTCGAGGTCTTCGGCGTGGCGCTCGCGGCCGGGGCGTCCACCCTGAACGTGCCCGACACGGTCGGCTACACGCAGCCCGAGGAGTACGCCGCGCTCGTCCGCGAGCTGCGCCGCCGCATCCCGGGCGCCGAGCGAGCGGTCTTCGCGGTCCACTGCCACAACGACCTCGGCCTGGCCGTCGCGAACAGCCTGGCGGCCGTCCTCGCGGGAGCGCGCCAGGTGGAGTGCACGCTGAACGGGATCGGCGAGCGCGCCGGCAACACCTCGATGGAGGAGGTGGTGATGGCGCTGAAGACGCGCCGCGACGTCTTCGCCGGGCTCGACACGAAGATCGTCACGACGGAGATCTACCCCTCGAGTCGGCTGCTCGCCTCGATCATCGGCGTCTCTGTGCCGCCCAACAAGGCGATCGTCGGCGACAACGCCTTCGCCCACGAGGCGGGGATCCACCAGGACGGGGTGCTCAAGGCCGCGATCACCTACGAGATCATGACCCCGCAGTCGATCGGGCGGGCCTCGAACGAGCTCGTGCTCGGCAAGCACTCCGGACGCCACGCCTTTCGCGATCGCATGGGCGAGCTGGGCTTCCAGCTCGAAGGCGAGGACTTCGAGCGCGCCTTCCAGCGCTTCAAGGACCTCGCGGACAAGAAGAAGACGATCTACAACGAGGACCTCGAGGCGATCGTCGCCGACGCCGTCGTGCGCAGCGACGAGCGCTTCGAGCTCGGCGACGCCTCGGTGCTCTGCGGCACCTTCGCCAAGCCGACCGCGACCGTGCAGCTCGTGGTCGATGGCGCGCCGCGCAAGACCACGGCGCTCGGGATCGGCCCCGTGGACGCCGTCTTCAAGGCCATCGCGGAGCTCGCGGAGACGAAGAGCGAGCTGCTCCGCTACCAGGTGAACGCGATCACGGGCGGGATGGACGCGCTCGGCGAGGTGTCGGTCACCCTCGGCGAGGACGGCCGCCGCGTGATCGGGCACGGCGCCCACCCGGACATCATCGTCGCGAGCGCCAAGGCCTACGTCCACGCCCTGAACAAGCTCGCCTGGCACAAGCGCCGCCACGCGGTCTCGGAACCGCGCGGGATCTAGGAGCCGGATCCGGGATGGATCGCATCCTCGTGCTCCCGGGCGACGGAATCGGCCCGGAGGTGACGGAGCAGGCCCGCCGCGTGCTCGACGCCGCGGCGCGCCGGCACGGGATCCCGCTCGCCTTCGAGACGGACCGGATCGGCGGCGCAGCGATCGACGCGGACGGCACGCCGCTCTCGGAGGCGGCGCTGGCGCGGGCGCGCGCGTCGCGCGCGGTGCTGCTCGGGGCGGTCGGCGGGCCGCGCTGGGACCGGCTCCCGGTGGACCGGCGGCCCGAGAGGGGCCTCCTGCGCATCCGCAAGGAGCTCGGGCTCTTCGCGAACCTGCGGCCGGCGGCGGTCTTCCCGGCGCTCGTCGACGCCAGCACGCTCAAGCGCGAGGTCGTGGAGGGGATCGACCTGCTCGTCGTGCGCGAGCTCACCGGCGGCCTCTACTACGGCGAGCCGCGCGGGACGGCGCTCGTCGCGGGGCGCCGCGAGGCGCGCAACACGATGGTCTACGACGAGGTCGAGATCGCGCGCATCGCCCGGGTGGCCTTCGAGGCGGCGCGCCGGCGCCGGCGCCAGCTGACCCACGTGCACAAGGCGAACGTGCTCGAGGTCTCGCAGCTCTGGGTGCAGGTCGTCGAGGAGGTGGCGAAGGACTACGCGGACGTCGAGCTCTCGCACCAGCTCGTCGATTCGATGGCGATGCTGCTGCTGAAGGAGCCGCGCCGCTACGACGTGATCGTCACCGAGAACCTCTTCGGCGACATCCTCTCCGACGAGGCGGCGATGATCACGGGCTCGCTCGGCATGCTGCCCTCGGCGAGCCTCGGCGCGGGCGGGATCGGCCTCTACGAGCCCGTGCACGGCTCGGCGCCGGATATCGCGGGGCAGGACCGCGCGAACCCGCTCGCCGCGATCCTCTCGGCGGCGATGCTGCTCGAGCACTCCCTCGAGGCCCCGGAGGCCGCGCGGGAGGTGCGCGGGGCCGTGGCCGGTGCGCTCGCTTCGGGGGCGCGCACCGCGGACCTGCTCGCGCCGGGCGAGCCGGGCCCCGCGCTCGGCTGCCGGGCGATGGGCGAGCTCGTGCTCGCCAGGCTCGCGGGGGCGGCGTGAGCGCAAGCGAAGCGCGCAGCGAGCCGAAGGCGAGCGGAGTGCGGGCCCCCGCATGAGCGGGCTGCGCGTCGCCGTCGTCGGCGCCTCGGGACTGCTCGGGAGCGAGGTCCTGACCGTCCTCTCGGAGTCCCCGCTCGAGGTGGCGGAGCTCTTCCCGGTGGCCACGGACCGCTCGCTCGGGCAGGAGATCGAGTTCCGGGGAGAGAGCTATCCGGTCGAGACCGAGTTGCCGGATCTCCGCCAGCTCGACCTCGTCTTCCTCTGCGTCCCCCCCGGCGCGTCGCTCGACCTGACCCGGCGCGCGCTCCGCGCCGAGGTCGCCTGCATCGACGCGAGCGGGGCGCTCGCCGGGTCGGTCGACCTTCCGCTCGCGGCTCCAGCCCTCGCTCCCCCGCCGGCGGCCGACGAGTCGTCGCTCGTCGTGACTCCCCCCGGCGCGGCGCTCGCCTGCGCTCTCGCGCTCGCGCCGCTCGCGGCACGGGCGGGGATCGAGCGCGTCCTCGCGGTGGGGATCGAGGCCGTCTCCTGGGGCGGGCGGCGGGGGATCGAGTCGCTCTACCAGGAGTCGATCGCGATCTTCAACCAGGAGGACCTGCCCGCGCCGGAGGTCTTCGGCCATCCGGTGGCGTTCGACTGCATCCCGGCCCTCGGCGCCGGGGATCCGGGGGGCGCGACCGAGCGGGAGGCGCTCCTCGCGGGGTCGCTCTCGCGCCTGCTCGGCGGCGACGTGCGCATCGCGGCGACGCTGATCCAGGTGCCGACCTTCGTCGGCTTCGGGGCGTCGCTCGCCGTCGAGACGCGGCGGCCGCTCGACCCGAAGGAGGCGGAAGAGGCGCTCGCGGGCTCGCCCGGGATCGAGCTCTGGCAAGGCGACGCGAGCGGCCAGACGCTGCGCGCGGCGGCCGGGCGCGACCGCGTGCTCGTCGGGAGGGTGCGCCGCGACCCGACGCGCGAGTCGGGTCTCCTACTCTGGATCGCGAGCGACGTGCTGCGGCTCGCCGCCTCCAACGCCGTGGAGGTGGCCGTCGCTCGCCTCCGCAGGCCCCACTGAGCCACCGCTTCGAGAAGAGCAAGGCCGCGAAGCGGCCGCGCAGCGAGCCGCAGGCGAGCGGAGTGAATGCGCTAGCGATTTCCGGGGCTGGATCGCCGCCTTGACGAAATTCCGGCTCACCCTCGAGTACGACGGGGCGGGCTTCGCCGGCTGGCAGGTGCAGCCCGGCGGGACGCGCACCGTTCAGGGGGCGCTCGAGGCCGCGCTCGCGCGGATCGCGGGGCATGCGTGCCACGCGGTCGGAGCGAGCCGAACCGATGCCGGGGTGCACGCGGAAGGCCAGGTCGCGAGCGTCGATCTCGAGACGCGCCTCGGTGCCGAGGCGCTCGGCCGGGCGCTGAACGGCGTGCTCCCGCCGGACCTCGCGGTGGTCGAGGCGGCGGAGGCCTCCGCGAGCTTCCACGCCCGCCGCTCGGCTCGCGCGAAGCTCTACCGCTACCGGATCTGGAACGGGCCAGGCCCCTCGCCGCTGCGGGCCGCGTGGACCCATCGCGCCTCCACACCGCTCGATCTGGCGGCGATGCGCCAGGCGGCCTCGCTCTTGCTCGGAAGCCACGACTTCCGCTCCTTCCAGGCGGCGCGCTCGGCCCCGGGCCCCACGGCGCGCCGCCTCGCGCGGGTGGACGTGCGGGGAGAGACGCGCGCGGAGGTCCAGATCTGGGTGGAGGGGGACGCCTTCCTGCGCCACATGGTCCGGATCCTGGCGGGAACGCTCGTCGAGGTCGGGATCGGGCGCCGCGACGCGGACTCGATCCCGGCCGTGCTGGCGGCCCGGGAGCGGTCGCGCGCGGGTCGGACGGCATCCGCTCGCGGCCTCTGCCTGGTCCGCGTCGAGTACGGACCCGAGGAAATTCCCTCGCCGGGTCCGGGAAAGCAAGGCCGCGAAGCGGCCGCGCAGCGGGCCGGAGCTCCTGTGGAGCTCGGCCCAGGCGAGCGGAGTAAACGCGCTGAACGCGCTAGCGATCTCTGAGGCTCGATTGGCGCTTCGAGAACTGCCTTCGGGCCGGCGGCCTTGACGCTGCCCCCGCCCTCGGGTACCCCTTCGCCTCCCCTGGGGGCACGAGGATCCACGACGGAATGGGTGCGCAGGCTCACCGCCCGACGCGAAGCGCGAAGGCCCACGAGGTGGAGCGCCGCTGGTACGTCGTCGACGCGACCGACCAGGTGCTCGGGCGCCTGGCGAGTCGCCTCGCCTCGATCCTTCGCGGCAAGCACCGGCCGATCTTCACCCGCCACGTCGATACCGGCGACTTCGTCGTGGTAGTGAACGCGGAGAAGGTGAAGCTCACCGGCCGCAAGCGCGAGCAGAAGGTCTACTACCGGCACACGGGCCACACGGGGCACCTGAAGGAGGTCACGGCCGGGAAACTCCTCGCGGGGCCCCACGCGGACCGCGTGCTGCGCCACGCGGTGCGGCTCATGCTGCCGAAGAACGCGCTCGGCAGGGCGGTCTTCCGCAAGCTCAAGGTCTACCGCGGCCCGAGCCACCCGCACGCCGCCCAGAAACCGGAGGATCTCCGCCTTGCCTGAAGCGATCCCCTTCGTCACCGCCACCGGACGGCGCAAGACCGCGGTGGCCCGGGTGCGCATGCGGCCGGGCACGGGCCAGATCCTGGTGAACGGGCGGCCGATGGCGGAGTACTTCCCGCGCGAGGCGCTCCACACGCGGCTGCACGCGCCCTTCGAGGCGACCAACCTCGACGGCCGCTACGACGTGCAGGCCCGCGTGGACGGCGGCGGCGTCGCCGGCCAGGCCGACGCGCTGCGCCACGGCATCGCGCGAGCGCTCGAGAAGGTCGACGAGCAGCTCCGCCCCGCGCTCAAGCGCCGCGGGCTCCTCACGCGCGACGCGCGCAAGAAGGAGCGCAAGAAGTACGGCCAGCGGGGCGCCAGGGCGCGGTATCAGTTCTCGAAGCGGTAGGTTGCCTCGCTCCTACAGCTAGCGCATTCACTCCGCTCGCCTGGGCCGAGCTCCACAGGAGCTCCGGCCCGCTGCGCGCGCCCTTCGGGCGCTTGCGTGCTCCCGCCGCGCTAGGCTCGTCCTGCGCGGACACCATTCCGCGTTGCTGGTCCTTCGGACGGGGCATGGGAGTCGTGATGCGGGTGGCGGTGCTTGGCGCGAGCGGGTACGCGGGGCTCGAGCTGCTGCGCATATTGCTGCGGCATCCGGTTTTCGAGATTGCGGCGGTCACCTCGGAGCAGCGGGCGGGGCAGGCGGTCGGCGAGGCCTTCCCTGCGCTGCGCGGGCAGATCGACCTCGTCTTCGAGGCGGCGGACCCGGCGCGCCTCGCGTCGAAGGTCGACCTCGCCTTCGCGGCGCTCCCGCACTCGGCCTCGGCGCCCGTCGTCGCCGCCCTGCGCCGGGAGGGCGTGGCGGTGGCGGACCTCTCGGCCGACTTCCGCCTGCGCGATCCCGCCCTGTATCGGGAGTGGTACGGCGAGCACCCGGCCCCCGGGCTCCTGGCCGAGGCCGTGTACGGACTTCCGGAGCTCCACCGCGAGGAGCTGCGCGGGGCGGGGCTCGTGGCCTGCCCGGGCTGCTATCCCACCGGCGCGCTGCTGCCGCTCGCGCCCTTCCTGCGCGAGCGCCTGATCGAGCCCACGGGGATCGCGATCGACAGCAAGTCCGGCGTCTCGGGGGCCGGGCGCAAGCTCGAGGTCGAGTACCTCTTCGCGGAGCTCGACGAGAACGCGCACGCCTACAAGGTGGCGCAGCACCGCCACGCGCCCGAGATCGAGCAGGAGGCCTCGGCGCTCGCGGGCGAACCCGTGCGCGTGACCTTCGTCCCGCATCTCATCCCGACGGTCCGCGGCATCGCGACGTCGATCTACGCGCGGCCGCGCCGGCCGATCTCCGCCGCCGAGGCGCGCCAGGTGCTCGCGGCGGCCTATCGCGGCGAGCGCTTCGTGCGCGTGCTCCCGGCCGGCGAGACGCCGCGCCTCGCGTCGGTGCGCGGCAGCAACTTCTGCGACGTCGCGGTCTTCGCGGACGAGCGCAACGGCACGCTCGTGCTCCTCTCCGCGCTAGACAACCTCGTGAAGGGCGCAAGCGGCCAGGCCGTGCAGTGCGCCAACCTGATGCGCGGCCTTCCCGAGGAGACGGGCCTGCTCGAGGCCCCGCTGGCGCCCTGATCGGCGTCGAAGCTCGGGCTGGCTCGGTCCGACCCCGGAGCTCCCGAGCGCAGGCCCGCTGGAGAGCGATGGAGCCGGCTCGGGCTTTTCTACGCTCTTCGCGCTGGGGACGATCGCGATTCCCGAGCCGTCCACGGGAAGCCTGCTCTGCGTGGGTCTCCTGCTCCTGTCTGTGCGTCGGCCGCGGCGCAGAACGGCGGTTGCCGCCGCGAAGCGGATCGCGGTTTGACGCCCCTCCCGGGTCACGCTAGAAACACCTAAACGACCCCCGAGGCGGGTGTTGTCCCAGAGCCAACGTTCCGTCGACGCGCAGCGAGCCGCAGGCAAGCAGGGTGCGGGGTTCCGCGGGCAAGGCCGCGAAGCGGCCGCGCAGCGAGCCGTCGGCGACCAGGGTGCGGGGTTCCGCGGGCAAGGCCGCGAAGCGGCCGCGCAGCGAGCCGTCGGCGAGCGGAGTAGAGGCAGGGCGCGCGGATGACGCGCTACTTCGCCAAGGACCCGACGGAGGTGCGCCTCTCTGTGTCGGCGATCGTGCGCAGCCAGCCTGGCGGCCGTGAGATCCTGCTGATGCAGCGCAGCGACAACGGCCACTGGGGTCTGCCGGGCGGCTACCTCGAGGCGGGCGAGTCGGTAGTGCACGCCGCGGCGCGCGAGGTGCGCGAGGAGACGGGCTGGCGCGTCGAGGTCGGGCGCCTCGTCGGCGTCTACTCCGACCCGGCGCGCCAGGTGGTCGAGTATCCGGACCGCCGCCGTGTCCACGCCGTGAACCTCTGCTTCGAGGCGCTCGCGCACGAGTCGGGCGAGGTCGAGACGCCCGGCGAGGTGACGGGCATCGGCTTCTTCGCCTGGGACGCGCTGCCAGAGCCCTTCGTCCCGATCCACAGCGTCCGGATCGAGGACTGCTTCGGGGGCGACGGCGCCGTCCGCGTGCGCTGAAGGTCTGCGGAAGGGGGGAGCATGACGGCCGAGCGGGCGACCAAGTACATCTTCGTGACCGGCGGCGTGCTCTCGTCGCTCGGCAAGGGGCTCGCCTCCGCGTCGATCGGCGCGCTGCTCGAGGCGCGCGGGCTCCGCATCACCTTCCTGAAGCTCGACCCCTACCTGAACATCGACCCGGGCACGATGAACCCCTTCCAGCACGGCGAGGTCTACGTGACCGGGGACGGCGCCGAGACGGACCTCGACCTCGGGCACTACGAGCGCTTCACCCACGCGAAGATGGGTCGGATCAACAACGTCACGGCGGGGCGCATCTACGACGCCGTCCTCTCGAAGGAGCGCCGCGGCGACTACCTCGGCGGCACCGTCCAGGTGATCCCGCACGTGACCGACGAGATCAAGGCCCGGATCCGCCAGGCGGCGGAGGGTATCGACGTCCTGATCTGCGAGGTCGGCGGCACGGTCGGCGACATCGAGTCGCTGCCCTTCCTCGAGGCGATCCGCCAGGTGCGCGCCGACCTGGGGCGCGACAACGTCTGCTACATCCACATCGCGCTCGTTCCCTACATGGCGGCGGCGGGAGAGCTCAAGACCAAGCCGGTGCAGCACTCCGTGAAGGAGCTGCGCACCGTCGGCATCGCGCCGGACATCATCCTCTGCCGCACCGACCGCTTCCTGCCGCGCCAGGTGAAGGCGAAGGTCGCCCTCTACTGCAACGTCGACGAGGATGCGGTCATCACCGCCAAGGACGTCGAGACGATCTACGAGGTGCCCCTGATCCTGAACAAGGAGGGCCTCGACGAGAAGATCACCCAGGTGCTGAACATCTGGACGGGGCGCCCGAACCTCCGCCCCTGGGAGGACATCGTCCAGCGCGCCGCGAACCCGGAGCGCGAGGTGTCGATCGCCATGGTCGGCAAGTACGTCGACCTGCGCGAGTCGTACAAGAGCCTGAACGAGGCGCTCTTCCACGCCGGCTTCGCGCACCGAGCGCGGGTGCGCATCGAGTATTACGACTCCGAGAAGCTCGAGGATCCGGGCGTGCTCGAGCGGGTGCACGGCGTGCTCGTCCCGCACGGCTTCGGCCCGCGCGGCGCGGAGGGGAAGATCGCCGCGGTGCGCTTCGCGCGCGAGCAGGGCGTCCCCTTCCTCGGCATCTGCTTCGGCATGCAGTTCGCGGTGATCGAGTACGCCCGCAACGTCGCGGGCCTGGCCGGCGCGAACTCGACCGAGGTCGACCCGCAGACGCCGCACCCGGTGATCGACCTCCTCCCCGAGCAGCGGGCCGTGCAGGAGAAGGGGGCGACGATGCGCCTCGGCGAGTGGCCCTGCGTGCTGGCGCCCGGGACGCGCGCCTTCCGCTCCTACGGCCAGGAGCGGATCGCCGAGCGACACCGGCACCGCTACGAGTTCAACCCGGAGTACCGCGATCGCCTGGTCGAGGCCGGGCTCGTGCTCTCGGGCACCTCGCCCGACGGTCGCCTCGTCGAGGTGATTGAGGCCCCGGACCACCCCTGGTTCGTGGCCTGCCAGTTCCACCCGGAGTTCGCCTCGACCCCGTTCCGCCCGCACCCGCTCTTCGTCGACTTCCTCGCCGCCGTCGTGCGCAACCACGCGGGGCGGGGGTAGCGGCGGCCCGGAGACGCCTCGCCGAAGCCGAGCGAGAGGTCGAGCCGCGGTGCTTGCAATCGCCACCGGCCTCTCCTACCTATCGATCGACCGGGGCGTTAGCTCAGTTGGTAGAGCGCCGTGCTCACACCGCGGAGGTCACTGGTTCGAGCCCAGTACGCCCCACCACGCGCGCTCTCGCGATTTCCGGTGCTTCCTGCGGATTGTTACGCGTCGCCCGGATCGTCAGCGCCGTCTAGCGCCGTCGCTGCCGTCTCGAGGCGGGCAAGGAAGTCCGCGGGAACCTCGCCCGCGAACCGCGGCATCGGGTCGCGGTACTCCGTGCCCTACTCGATCTCACGAGGGCTACCTTCTGCGGCTTCGGCTGGGCGACCTCGGCGAGGTCGAGCGGGTCACGAACGTCTGTCGCGACCTGCGCCGGCCCGTCCCGCCCCCGACCTTGGCGGCGTTCGCGGTCGCGAACGTTCCCCGCCGACCCCTGGATAGGTCACCCGAGACACGGTCTCGCACGAAGGGGCGCGAGCCGTCACTTGACCAGCCTGCCGGGACACGAGCGCGGGGCGTGACCTGGTCACATCATCTTGTAGACCGGCACGGCGTAGCGGTGCGGATCGACGTCGAACTCCGCCGCGCTCTCTTCCGCCGGGAAGAGGTAGATCCGCCCTCTGTAATCGCGGCGTGACGAACTGGCAGTGGGCTGGAAGCGCAGCAGCGTCACGGGGTCCGTGAGTTGTCCGCAGTGCGCGATCGGGTCAGCAAGGAACTTCTGCTTCTCTTCGTCACTGCCGAAATAGAACACCTCGTAGTTGAGGAACACGCGATGCTCGGCATCGATCGCCGCCACCTGAGACGGATCTACGGCAGATGGAAAAGTGATCCCCTGGGCCTTGAGGTAGCTGTCTGGACCTTCCACGAAGGCCGTCACGCACGGGGTTCAGCAGAAGCCGATCGGCTTGCCGTTGACCCACACCGGCGGCAGCTCGGGAGTTAGCTTCATCTGCGTTACGATGCAGCGGTCATTCTCCGTCTTCGATCCGTCGGGGAAGGCGAGGCGCACCAGTTCGTCGTGGTCGTTTTCGAGGGTCGCTCCCGCAACGGGAACTGGCAGGCGGGCTCGCGGGTCGAGCGGTTCTCCGGCTCCGCACCCGGCGATCACCGTGCAGGCGAGCGCGATCGATACGAACCGATCCATCGCCGCCAACCTCCTTGTCCCTTCACAGTCACACCTGGTGGCGGGACCGTAGCGCGGCCGACAGGCGGGACTCAAGCCTGCGGTATCTTGCCGCTGCCACGAGCGCCACTCACCCCCGGCGCGGGCGGCCTCCTCCAGCGAAAGCGAGGGGGTACGTGTCGAACGGGCGCCGGCCGCATCTTCAGGCAGAGGACGCGCGAGACGGCACGCGGTGGCGCAAGGCCGAGACCTCGGCGATTGCCGGGTAGTCGCGGTCGCGGTGGAGCACTTCGAGGTCGTGCCGGATCGCACAGGCGGCGATCAGGCAGTCGACGGAGGAACGAACCGTCCGCCCGGTGCGGCGGGCATGGCGGTACAGATCGACGGCATCCGAGAACACGCTCTTGCCGAGCGGCGACTCCACGATGGGCAGCGAGAACATCGCCTCGCGCGCCCGCCGATAGGCCCCCTCGTCGCGGAATCCCTGGAGGACTTCCTGGATCACGGGGAGGCATGTGACGACATCGTCGAAGGCCAGGACGTCCTCGAGATCGAGAGGCCGGCGCGCGCGGAAGACCTCGATCCAGACCGACGTATCGACGAGGATCACGAAGCCCGCTTCTTCCGGGTGCGATCCCGTCGCATCGCGCCGAGCTCCCCTTCCCAGAGCCCGGACCCCCGCAGCTCCAGGATCTGCCGGGCCTTCACGCGCCGCACGAAGTCTTCGAGCGCGCGCATCACGGTCCCTGAGTAGGTCTTCTCGCCGGAGAGCCGTGTGGCCTCCTCGAGAAGCTGCTCATCAAGCACAAGATTCGTACGTTTCATGCGCCAGAGCTTGGCACGCTCCGAAGGCGTCCGCAATCCGGCGATGGCGATGATTCGCGGGTCGTCACCCTCCTCGCCTCCCGGCATCGAGTCGATCGCGGCTCATACGAGCCCGCCGGCACAACACGGGCAGGACGCCACGCCCGCGCTCACGGTCGCAAGCGTGGTCGCGATCTCGACCGGGCTGGTCCGTGCGCGGGTCGCCGCGCCGGCAACGGGCCGCGGACCGGCTGCGGCCGATCGAGGTGGCTGGTGGGCCCGGGCCGCCTCGCCTCCCCGGTAGCCGGTGAAGAGCTCGTATCGGTGCGATCCGATCGTCGTCTCGATCTCGATCGAGTCGGGGCCGGTCGCGCGCCAGCCGCCATGGTCGCGGCCGTCGCGGCTCACGCGGATCGCCTCCAGGTTCGGCAGGTTGCGCACGCTGAAGCGGGTCGCTTCGCCACGCGCGCTCGAGGTCGCAGCGTAGCTCTCCAGCTCGAGGACGCCGTGCTCCGCGTCGTTCCAGGCGACCGAGAAGCCCAGCCTCGGGTAGTCGGAATCGGTCACGGTCGGGGCCGTGAACTTGTCGCGATCGGGCTCGTTGAAGGCGCGCCACCAGTCGCCTTCACCCTCGAGCAGGTCCTTCAGCAGGTAGAGCGCGCTCTCCTGGCCGCGGGGATAGCGCTCTCCGTACTGGAAGAAGTGGCCGAACTCGTCCGCGTCCCGGCCGCCCTCGGCGTCGAAGAAGCGCGAGTTCTCGATCCTCGCGAGCTTCCTCCCGAGCCGGCGTTCGGTCGTGTGATCGCCGTACTCGCGTGCGAGCAGATGGGCGATCGTCAGGGGTCGCGGATCGACTCCCGGATGGACGACGGGGAGGTAGCGCTTGTCCCAGCCCAGCGACGCCACCGCGTTCCGGTAGAGCAGCTCGCCGACCGCCCGGTCCTGCGGCGCGACGTAGATGGCGGGGAAGAGCCCGAGGATCCGGTTCCGCCCGTGCACGCGGTCTAGGATCGGATCGTAGTAGAGCGCCACCCATTTCAGGTTCCCGCGGCCGTCGAACCCCATGTACTTCTTCTTGAACATGTCCTCGACCCAACGGTCGTAGACCCAGTGGGTCTGCGTGCCGAGCGTCGCGTCCGTGAGCTTCAGGCCGAGCCCCGCCGCGGACAGGCAAAACGGCCAGGACTTGGTGTTCTCGCAGTGGGGCCCGTGGGGCGTCTCGGCCCACTGGCTGCTCAGATGGTCGGCGATCCCACGGTGGGTCCACGCGAAGGTCCGGTCCTCGAGACCCGTCATCTCGAAGGGACGGTCCCAGCTCGACTCGCCCGAGACCTCGCGGTGGATCGCGAGCATGAGATTGAAGAAGCCCCGGAAGAACAGGTTCCCCGACGCTCCGATGGGGTCCGGCTGGAGTCCCCAGGGCTCGACGCCGTTGGCCGTCCAGCCGGGAGCATCGTACCGGCCCCAGAGATCCTTCGGGATGAGCTGCTTGTAGGCCTTCGGATAGCGCGCGCGGTCCGGATCGGGGCCGATCTGCGTGAGCCAGTCCACCGCGGCCCAGAAGGTCGTGTGGCGCCGGAGCAGCTCATCGAGGATCCGCGTGTAGACCTCGCGCCAGGCGGGGGTCTTCCGCGCGAGCAGCAGGAACGCGTACGACGATTCCGAGAGGTCGAAGCGCGGGAACGACAGCATCGGCTTCAGGCTATAGCGGTCCCACCAGGGGTGGGGCTCTCCCCCGCGCGACCAGTCGTCGCGCGTCATCGCCTTGCGCCACAGATGCCGGAGCCAGCCGCGCACTTCGGGCTTCAGGCGGGGAGCGGCGCTCTTGGCCATGCAGCCCTCCTCACGAGGATCGTCGAACGATAGCGCCGAGCGGAGTCTCGCCCGAGCGCAACGCACTCCGGACGCAGGGCCTGGACGGTGCATCGCGGCCGCGGGCATCGACGGCGAGACGTGGCGGCACTACGGCGAGCACTTGGAGGAGAACCTCCGGGACCTGTCGCAGCGGCTGCGGCGGCGCGATGAAATGCACCGGGAGCGGTAGCGGTGCGGGAGTTGAGGGTGACGGCGCTATCGTTGCGCCTCCCATGACCGCGATCGAAGAGCAGGACCACGCGCAGACTTCACAGGACGTGCTCGGCGAGTTCGAGGAAGGCTACGGGACCGCGACGGCGCGCTACTACGACGCCGCTTACGCCGGTGAAACCGAGCTCGCAGGGGATGTGGAGTTCTACACGTCGCTCGCGCGGGAGTGCGGCGGGTCGGTCCTCGAGCTGGGCTGCGGTACAGGACGCGTACTCCTGGAGGTCGCACGGATGGGGGTCCCGTGCACGGGGCTCGACGCCTCGCAGGCCATGCTGTCCGCTCTGCGAGCCAAGTCGCCGCCGCCCACATTGCGCCTGGTTCACGCCCCCATGCAACGCTTCGCGCTGGGACCAGGGGAACGCTTTGGACTGGCCTTCTCGGCTTTCCGCGCGTTCCAGCACCTCATCGAAGTTGAGGACCAGCTCGGCTGCCTGCGCTGCGTCCGCGCGCATCTCGCTCCCGGCAGCGTGTTCGCCTTCGACGTGTTCTGCCCGCGGATGGCGCGCACAGCCGTCGCAGAGGAGCCTTGGGCTGAAGATCGACGCTTCCAGCTGGACGGCGACGACGTGGTGCGCCTGGTCTCCGTGCACCGCGACATCCCGCGCCAGTGCATGACCGTGGACATGCGCTACGTACGAACCCATGAAGGCCGGCAGGTCGCGGAGGACGAGGTGACGTTCCAGATGCGCTGGTTCTGGCGCTACGAGCTGGAGCACCTGCTCGCGCGTGCCGGCTTCGACCGCGTGGAGATCTTCGGAGACTTCGAGCGTTCTCCCATCGCGCCGGACTCGCCCGCCTTCGTCGTGCTTGCGCGCGTGTGAGGGCGTAGTGGAGCAGCTGGCCCGGAGCGAAGCCGGGGTGGACCGGGCTGTTCCCGATCGACCCTGCCGCGAGGCCGGAAAAGACCGACTACCTCGTGCAGGACGTTCGGCGCCTCGTACGCGAGCGTGGGCTGACCGCGTTTTCCGTCTCGAGACGATCCCGATTGGTCGACCTCGCGAAGCCCCGCCTCTCCGAGGTCCAACGCGGGAGCGGCGGCGCGGTCGTCTGGGTGGATGGCGCCGCGCAGCTTGCGCACTCCGACCTTCGGCACGGCCTCCGGCCGCCCCAGAAACTCTCGGAAGACGCGTTTCGCGGAGGGGCCTCGAGGCCGTGATTCGTTGACAACCCGTTGTCCCGTCACTAGTTTCGGCCCCGCTGGCCCGGTAGCTCAGCCTGGATAGAGCACCAGCCTCCGAAGCTGGGGGTCGCGCGTTCGAATCGCGCCCGGGTCACCATCCACGAGTTCCGGAGCCGATCACGCTCCGAGCCAGCGGCGCGCGCGTCCGGTGCCGAGCCAGCGGCGCGCGGCGAGCGCGAGGAGCGACGAGCCGCCGAGCCCCAGCGCGACCTGGAAGGGGATGCGCAGGAGGGGGTTCCAGCCGGCGACGCCGGAGTAGGTTGCCGTTACGAGCGGGGCGTGCAGCAGGTAGAGGGCGAGCGACGCTTCGCTCAGGAATCGCACCGCTCGCGGCGCCCGGCGGCCCCGCGTCGCGAGCAGCAGCGCGCCCGCCACGCAGAGCGTGTAGACGGCGCGGGTGAGGACGCTCCAGCGCGGGGGGACGCGGCCCCCCATGCCCTGGAACCAGAGGCCGATCCCTACGACACAGAGAAGAATCACCAGCCTGCGGTGTCGGACGCCGAGCTCCGCGAGGCGAGGCCAGCAGAGCGCGGCGAGCCAGCCCAGGACGAAGTAGCCGCCCCAGAAGTTCTCGGTCGGGGAGCGCGCGGCCCAGAAGGGGCCGAGCGGCAGCGCGACGCGCGGCGCGAGGGCCGACGCGAGCGCGTAGGCGAGGAGCACGCTCAGCAGCGCGGCGACGCCGGGCGCGCGCAGCCTCGAGAGGGGCCAGAGGAGGAGCGTGCAGGCGGCGAGGAGCGGCACGAAGTAGTAGACGCCGAGGGTCGAGCCGGTGGCGAGGCGCCACGCCGCTTCGCCAAGCGTCGCGGGGGCGGCCGCGACGCCGCTCGCCTGGACGGCGAGCGAGACGGCCGCGTACGGGAGGAGGAGGCGGGTGAGGCGGGAGCCGACGTGCGCGAACGAAACGGGCGCGCGGCGGCAGGTGAGGAACCCCGAGACGAGCAGGAAGGTCGGGACGTGGAACCAGACCCAGCCCCCCGTGAGCCAGCGGTCCCAGGCCGTGACGCGGGGGCTGAAGAGGTAGACGCCCGAGTGCGCGAAGACGACGGCCGTGATCGCCGCTGCCTTGAGGAAGTCGACACCGTCGAGCCGCGCGCCCGGGGCCACCGACCGCGAGCATGCCAGGCGCGCGCCCCGGCCGCTCCTTCGGAGGGGCTCCGTCCTCCGTCAGCGCGCGGTCGTCGCCCGGCGCCTCCCGCCGCGCAGGCCGGCGAGCAGGATCAGGCCCGCGGCGAGCAGGCGCCCGAAGGCTCCCATCGTCGGAACGCGCGGCACGGGGAACGAGGAGGGGTCGTTCGGGTTCGTCCCGGCGGCGATCTCCGCGGCGTCGGAGAAGAGGTCCCCATCGCTGTCCGATGCCAGCGGGTCGGTGCCGTGGACCATCACCTCGGCGCCGTCCGAGAGGCCATCGGAGTCGCTGTCCGCGGCCAGCGGGTCGGTCCCGTGCGTGCCGACCTCGAGGCCATCGGCGAGGCCGTCGGCGTCGCTGTCCGGGTTCGCGGGGTTCGTGCCCGCGCCGATCTCGGCGCCGTCCGAAAGTCCGTCCGCGTCGCCATCCGCGTCGTTCGGGTTCGTGCCGTGCGTGTTCAGCTCGTCGCCGTCCGAGAGGCCGTCGCCGTCGCTGTCGGCCTGGGTCGGGTTCGTGCCGTGGGTGTTCACCTCGGCGCCGTCCGAGAGGCCGTCCGAATCGCTGTCGGCCTGGGTCGGATTCGTACCGTGCGTGTTCACCTCGGCGCCGTCGCCGAGGGCGTCGGAGTCGCTATCGGCGTTGGTCGGGCTCGAGCCGTGCACCAGCACTTCGGCCCCGTCGCCGAGGCCGTCGTCGTCGCTGTCGGGGTCGAGCGGGCTCGTGCCCTGGGCCAGCTCGGGGCCGTCCGGGATGCCGTCGTCGTCGCTGTCCGGGTCGAGGGGATCCGTCGCGTGGGTCGCGATCTCGGCGCCGTCCGAGAGACCGTCGTCGTCGCTGTCGGCATCGGTCGGATCGGTCGCGTGCGTGGCCACCTCCGCTCCGTCCGCAAGGCCGTCTTCGTCGCTGTCCGGGTCGAGCGGGTCGGTCCCGTGGGTCGCCAGCTCGGCCCCGTCCGCGAGGCCGTCGGCGTCGGTGTCGGCGAGGACGGGGTCGGTGCCGAGGCCCGCCTCGGCGCAGTCGCCGAGCCCGTCGGCGTCCGGGTCGGGGTCGCCGAAGCGGAAATCGCGGATCGCGAGGTCGTCGCCGTCCGCCGCCTCGTCGAAGACCACGCGCGTGATCGGCAGCGGCGAGACGATGCCCAGGAAGGCGGAGAGGTTGCCGTCCGAGAGCGGGGCGGCGTTGCCCGGGAGGATGCCGAGCAGCTCGTCGCCGGGGCCGTAGACGAAGAGGCCCTCGAAGGTCTCGCGGCGGTTGTCGACGAAGTGGAAGCCGAAGGCGTAGACCGCGTCGCCCGCGCCGAAGGAGAGCTCGAAGTCGTCGTTCTTGTAGTCGTTGATGTCGCCGATCGAGAGCGCGTCCTGCCACGCAGGATGATTATTGCGCTCGGCGGAGTCATCGAAGGTGATCCCGCCGCCCGCCTCGAGCGAGCGAAGGCCGAAGTCTCGGCAGAGCTGCGTGCTCAGGGCCGCGTAGCTGAGCTGGCAGGCCGGCACCGGGGTCGTGGGGGGCCCGCAGAGGTGGGCGCCGACCGCCGGAGGCGCGCCGAGCTCGCTCGCGAGACCGACCTTCGCGGCGGTGGTGTCGAAGGCCAGGGTCTCACCCCCGGCGGCCGTGGCCCAGTCGGTCTCGTTGGTGGTCACGATCTCGAACCCCGCCCGCTCGGAGCGCCCCGTGACGGAGGTGCAGTCGGGGTCGGCGACGTCGGTCGCGCCGTCGTTGTCGTTGTCCTGGCCGTCGTCGCAGGCGCGCAGCAGGCTCTTCTCGCTCGGGTCGGAGGGGCTCGCGCAGCCCGGGTCGCTGTCGCCCGGCACGAGGTCGACGCGCCCGTCGCCGTCGTCATCGATCCCGTTGCGGCACTCCTGCACGCCGGTCTCGAAGGTGAGGTCGGAGTAGCGCGCCGCGCCGGTGCCCGCCGCGTCGTCGGCGCCGAAGAGGATCCGCGAGTCGAGCGTTGCGGCGCCGCTCCAGCCGGGGCCGAGGAGCAGGCCGTCGATGACCAGATCGGCCCGGCCGGCGCCGGGATCGAAGGAGAGCTCGTAGAGGTGGTAGCCCGTCTGCTGGAAGGCGGGAGCCTGCGCGATCAGGTGGGTGGCGTCGCCCTCGCGCCGCACGAGCGTGTTGCCGACGGCGTCGCTGCCGAGGAGCAGGCGGAAGCGGTGCCCCCCGATCGAGGCCTCGAGGAGGGAGGAGCCGTCGACGGCGTCGCCGAGGTCGCGCACGCGGGCGCGCGCGCGCAGCGTCCAGCCGTTGGCGGCGTCCGCGACCGAGGCGGCGTCCTTTCGGTAGCGCGGGCCCGCGAGGGTCGTGTCGGGGTCCGAGGTCTCCCAGGCGTCCGTCCCCGCGTCGCCGCAGGCGGAGGCCACGGCGCCGGGGGCGAGGAGGTCGTCGAGGGTCCAGGTCTCGACGCTCGGGTCGGGGCCGACCGTCGCGGGATCGGCGCAACCGGCGTGCGAGAAGACGAGGGTCGGAGCCGCCTGCGCCGCGGGGACGGCGACGAGGGCGTGCAGGAGGACGAGGAGGGCGGTGCGGGCGCGCGGCATCGTGGCGCGCATCGCTCCCGCAAGATGCGTGCCGCCCGGCCGCGGCGCGGCGAGGGCGTCGCCGCCGCCCGCGCTGCGGGCGCGCTCGCGCGCGAATCGGGGCCGCCGTTGCCGGCGCGTTGCGCGACCGCGCGGGCTGCGCAGGGCGCTGCGGGGTAGTGGAAGAAGTTCCCTTTTCGTGGCTCACGGGAGTGCGAAGGCGACGAGGCTGTCGCCGCGTCGCGTGCGCATCGAGGCGTGCCCGCCGGCAGCCACCACGACGAGCTGGCGGCCGTCGCGGCGCACCCGGTAGGTCATCGGCGTGGCCTGGCCTCCCGCCGGGAGGCGCCCGCGCCAGAGCTCCTCGCCGGTCTCGATGTCGAAGGCGCGCAGGTAGTCGTCGAGCGCGGCCGCGACGAAGACGAGCCCGCCCGCGGTGGCGATCGGCCCGCCCATGTTCGGCACGCCCCAGGCCAGCGCGATCCCGAGCGGCGCCAGGTCGCGCGTCGTGCCGAGCGGCACCTCCCAGCGCAGCTCGCGCGCCGCGAGGTCGAGCGCGGAGAGCGCTCCCCACGGCGGGGCGTTGCACGGGATCCCCCACGGCGAGAGCAGCACGCCGAAGACCGCCTTGTAGGGCGTGCCCTGCTGCGCGGCCGTGGAGAGCACGTGCCGGCCGTCCTGCGGCGGGTCGGGCTCCGAGCGCGGGAGCAGGCGCACGGTGTTGGCGACGCGCGTCGTGTTGGCGACCAGGATCCGCCGCTCGGGATCCCACGCGACGCTCCCCCAGTTCGAGCCGCCCGCGGTGCCGGGAAAGACGACGGAGCCCTCGAAGCTCGGCGGCGTGAAGACTCCCTCCGACCGCATCGCCGCGATCCGCTTGCGGCAGCGCCCCCGGTCGAAGGGCGTGAGGCCAAAAGCCTCGTCGGGGCGCAGCCCCTGCGGCGCGAGCGGCGGCGGCCACTCGGGGAAGGGCTGCGTGGCCGCGCTGCGCTCGCCCGGCACCGTGGTCTGGGGCACCGGTCGCTCGTGCACGGGGACGAGCGGCTCGCCCGTCTCGCGCTGGAGCACGAAGAGGTTCCCCATCTTCGTGGCCTGCACGACGGCCGGGATCGCGCCCCCGCCGGCCGGGAAGTCGATCAAGACCGGCTGCGAGGCCAGGTCGTAGTCCCAGAGGTCGTGGTGCACGGTCTGGAAGGCCCAGACCAGGGCTCCGGTCGAGCCGCGCAGTGCGACGACCGAGTCCGCCCAGCGGTTCTCGCCCAGGCGCTCGCCGCCGTAGAAGTCCGGCGAGGGGCTGCTCGTCGGCAGGAAGACGAGGTCGCGCTCGGGGTCCGCGGAGCCGATCGACCAGACGTTGGCCGCGCCGGTGCGGTCCGCGCTCGCACCCTCCCAGCTGGCCCGGGCCGGGTCGCTCGGGTCGCGCGGGATCGGGTCCCAGCGCCAGCGGCGGACGCCCGTGCGCGCGTCGAAGGCCTGCACCTCGCCTCCCGGCATGTCGATGCGGCGGTTCTCCGCGACCGACGAGCCCACGATCACGACGTCGCCGAGGACGACGGGCGGCGAGGTGATGCCGTACTCGCCGGGTCGGAGGAAGGGGACGTCGCGCGAGAAGTCGAGGCTCCCGCCCGCGCCGAAGCCCGCACAGGGGCGACCCGAACCGGCGTCGAGGGCGAAGAGCCGCGCATCGGCCGTCGCGGCGAAGATCCGCGCCGCGCAGGGCGCCTCGGCCGCGGCGCGCGCGTCGCGCCAGCTCGCCACGCCGCGGCAGTTCAGGTTGAAGACGCCGAGGTCGACCCGCGGGTCGAAGACCCAGCGCTCGGCGCCCGTCTCGGCGTCGAGCGCGACGACGCGGCTGCGCGGCGTGCAGAAATAGAGCGTCGCGTCCAGCAGGATCGGCGTGGCCTGGAACGCGTGGTTGCGGCGCCCCGGCAGGCCGTCCGGCAGATCGCCCGTGTGGTACTCCCAGGCGAGCTCGAGGCGCCCCACGTTCGCGGGGCCGATCTCGTCGAGCGGCGAGTAGCGGCTCCCCCCCGCGTCGCCGCCGTAGACGGGCCAGCCGGCGGGGGGGCCGCCGCGCCGCGGCGGCGCGTCGCCGCAGGCGAGAGCCAGGGTGATCGCCAGGCCGGCGAGCGCCTGGCGCAGTGCGTCTCGGCGCCGCGCGGCCATCGGGGACGGCTTCCTCGCTGGAGAATCGGGGCCGGAGCTTGCGCGAGGCGGTCCGCCCCTGCCAGGGGCGCGCAAGGCCGCAGCCGAGCCGGCGCAGCGGGCGAGAGGCGCGGCCGCGCAGCGAGCCGGAGGCGAGCGGAGCTTCCCTAGGCCCGCCTCACTCGATCTCGAGGTAGAGCGGGCCGACCGGTGGCGGAGCGGGCGAGCAGGCGAGGCTCGCGACGACGCCGTAGCGCCCGGGCGCGGCGAACGCGCCTGCGGCGTCGCGCTGGTCCCACGCCGCCGCGAAGCGGCGCGACTCGCCGGGCGCGAGCTCGATCTCGCCGAGCACCTGCGCGAAGAGCCGGCCGCGCGACCAGCGCCAGACCTCGCGGCCCTGCGCGTCGGTCACGGCGAAGTCGTGGGTCCGGGCGGTCGGGAACTCGAGACGCTGCGGCGCGCGGGCGGCGTTGCGCACCTCGAGCACGAGGCCCACGGGGGCACCCGCCGCGAACCGCTGCGCGGCGCCGCCCGCGGCGTCGAGGATCTCGAGGCGCAGCTCGAGCCCCGCGGCGGCGGCCCGTTCGGAGCCCGCGCCGCAGGGCGCGGCGACGGCGAGCAGCCCCGCGCCGCAGACGAGCAGCATCGCGCCGCGGCCGGTCACCCCGGGAGTGTGACCCAAGCCAAGGCTCGGGACACCCTCCCGGCCCGACAGAGCCGGCCTTCGCTCGCCTTCGGCTCGCTGCGCGGAGGCCGACCTCGAGTCGGCCTCCTAGCCCGTCGGCAGGTCTCCGCGGGCGTAGAGGAGCAGGTTCGGCGAGCCGGTGCCGATGCCCGAGAGGATCCCGCGCGTCGCGTGGTCGAGCACGCAGCGCTCGATCTGCGCGGGCGAGGCACCCGGGTTCCGCTCGAGGCAGAGCGCCGCCACCCCGGCCGCGTGCGGCGACGCCATCGAGGTGCCGCTGAACGTGGTCGAACCCCCGCCGTTGCGGGCCGAGGTGATGTCGCGGCCCGGGCCGAAGAGGTCGACGCAGGGCCCCGTGTTCGAGAAGGAGGCGCGCGCGTCGCTGCGGTCGCTGGCGCCGGTGCCGATCGCCTGGGCGACGCGCGCCGGCGACGAGCCGCACGCGTCGCTGCTCTCGTTGCCGGCGGCGACCGCGTAGTTGACGCCCGCCTGGATCGAGCGGCAGACGGCGAGGTCGAGCGCCGGCGCCGGAGAGCCGCCGAGGCTCATGTTCGCGACGGCGGGCCAGCCGTGATCCTGCACGTGCCGGGTCACGAAGTCGACGCCCGCGATCACGTCGGCGTCGGTCCCCGTGCCGTTGCGCAGCACCTTGACCGGGTGCAGGACCACCCGCTTGGCGATCCCGAACTCCGTGCCGCCGACCGTCCCCGCCACGTGGGTGCCGTGCCCGTTGTCGTCCAGGAAGCCGCCGCCGGTGGCGGAGAAGCCCTCACCGATTCTCGCCGTGAACTCCGCGTGCGTGACGTCCACGCCGGTATCGATCACGTAGGCGTGCACGCCGGCTCCCTCTGCCCCCGGATCGTAGGTCCCGTCGAGCGGGAGGCCGCGCTGGTCGCTGCGGTCGAGGCCCCAGGTGGCGCCGATCTGCTCGGCCGGAAGGGGCGCCACGCGCTTCGTGCCCACCTGCTGGACGAAGGCCACGCCCGGGTCCTCCGCCATCCGCTCCGCCGCGCTGCGATCCATGCTGCACGCGAAGCCCTCGATCGCGCGCGAGAAGGTCACCACCTCGCGCACGGCGTAGTCGCGCGTCAGCGTCTCGACCCGCTCCGCCGCGGGGCGCAGCCCCGGCGCGGGCGGCGCGAGCACGACGATGTAGCGGTCCGGAACGGGATCCTCGACCGCGACCACCCCCGAGATCTCGGCGGCGGCGTTGCAATCGAAGGGCCCCGGCGCGGGCCCGGGCCCGGGCAGCGGGGATGCCCCGCAGGCGAGAGCGAAGAGCGCGGGGCCGAGCAGGCCCGCGTAGCGGCGATTCGGCATGGGTCGGGTTCCCTCCCTGGCGTGTGGATCGCACCGGCGGGCTTCCCAGTCCGTGACGGGCGTCACAAAGCCCGCGCAACCGCGGCGCGGCTCGCGGGTTGGACCTCGCGTGGACCCATCCACCCCGGATACGAAGGAGGGAGCCCGGATGAGGGAGAACAGGAGCCTCGGATGGACCGGCGCGGCGCTCGTCGCCGCATGCCTCGCGGCGGGCGCGGCCCACGCCGTGCTCGTGAAGGGGCGCGGCGAGCTGCTCGCGCGGGGCAGCGGCTTCGCCGTCCTCGAGCTGCGCGGGGGCGTTGCCGCGAGCGGCATCGGTCTCGCCGTCGTCGAGGAGGAGAAGATCGTCGAGACCTCGGGCGAGGGACGTCTGACACCGCTCGGCGACGGGCGCGTGCTGCTCGAGGGCTTCGGCCAGGTCGTGGTGCGGAGCCCGGACGAGCCCACGCGCCTCGAACTCGCGGGCGCGCGGCTGCGCATCCGCGCGCGCGGCGCGGGCTTCGCGTACCTCCGCGGCGTGGGCCAGTACACGACGGAGGACGGCGAGGGACGCTGGGCGCCGGACCTCGCGATCGAGCTCGAAGAGGGCCCGTGACGCCAGCGCGCCAAGCGCGCGCAGCGAGGCGCAGCCGAGCGGAGTGTCTGGCGGCCGACTCCTCGCCGGCCGCCAGCCCGCTGAGGCAAGTGCGCGCAGCGAGCCCGCCGCTGCGCCGGGAGACGCGGGCTCGGGGCGCGAAGCTCAGCCGGCCACCGCGCGGTGGAGCCGGCGCAGGAGGCGCGTGCTCGGGCTCGCCTTGTTGACGACGGCGATGAAGACCTTGCGCAGCCGATCCTCGGGGCAGCGGATCTCCTCGACGCCGTGCCAGCCGTGGGCCTTGCTCGAGAAGATCAGGCTGCGGTTGCCGAGCGAGTGCGCGCGGATCCCGGGCTCGAAGGCGGAGAACTCCGGCGCCGAGCGGCGGGAGAGGCGCCCGCCGTCGTCGAGGATCACCGTCTCCCCGCCCCAGGCGGGGTCCCAGTCCTCGGCGGTGTTGAAGTAGAAGATATGCGAGCCGAGCTTCTTCGGGCTGTCGCAGTGCGGCGACACCGAACAGCCGCGCGGCGTGTAGTGCCAGTGGAGGCGGAACGCGCAGGCCGGCGCGTCGTAGAGGCCGCAGAGGATCTCGCGGTAGCGCTCGCCTAGACACTCGTGGATGAACTCGACCCAGGGCTTCGGCAGCTCCGCGTCCCGCTCGGGGCTCCACTCGAGCGAGTAGCGGTCGTGGCTCTGCTGGCCGTGCTTGCGCTCGTAGCCGAAGTCCTTCTCGAAGCTCGACACCGGGGGCAGCGAGGCCAGGAGGGCCCGATAGCCCTCGTCCGTCAGCGCTCCCTCGAGGCCGACCCACGGGAAGGGGGGGGTACGCTGGTATTCCGCCGGGTCGATCGACTCGAGGAGCGGGTAGTTCAGGTACTCCATGGAGCACTCGGCGGGGGGTGGCGGCGAGGATACCGGCGGCCCCTGGGGTGACAAGGGCCCGCGGGCGCTTCGCTATTCTCGCCACCCCCAGCCGTCTCCCCAGGGCGTGCGGGACAGCCGGATCGAGAGCCCCGATGTCGCGCCTCGCCTGGAAGCTCCTCGTCTGGATGCGGAACGGCTGGCTCGCGCTGGGGCTCGCGCTCGCCTTCGTCGCGGGGCTCGAGCTCGCGGCGCGGGTCGCGCTCCCCCTCGCCGGCGGCGCGCCCGAGGCCGAGCTCCCCCCCGGCGCGCCTCCCGTGCACGACGTCGGCACCCCGACCGTCCAGGTGTGGCGGCCCTACGTCTACTGGCGGACGCGCCCGCTCGCCGACCCGGTGATGAACATCGACGCCGACGGGATCCGCAGCACCTGGAACCCCGACGTCGATCCGGCCCGCGCCCTGCGCGTCTTCATGTTCGGCGCCTCGACGCTGCGCGGCCACCGCGTGCGGGACGAGTTCACGATCCCCTCCTGGACGTCGAAGCTCCTGGACGCTTCGACGGGCGTTCCGGTCGTCGTCCGCAACTTCGGCCAGCTCGGCTACGTGAGCACGCAGGACCTGATCTCGCTCGCGCTCGAGCTCCAGCGCGCAAACGCCCCCGACGTGGCCGTCTTCTACAACGGCACGGTCGACGTCGAGTCGGCCTACGACCAGCAGGTGGCCGGGATCCCGCGCTACGAGTACCTGCGCCGCGACGCCTTCCAGGACTTCGAGCGCGCCGCGCTGGTCCGCCTGGCGCGGCGCTCGTCGCTGCTGGAGCTCGGGCTGCGCTTCGTGCCGGGCTTCAGCTGGGGCGTGGCGGGGATCTGGCGCCGGCCCTCGCTGGCGGAGCTCGACGCGCTCGCCGACGCGATCGTGCGCGTCTACGCCGGCAACCTCCGCGTCGGCGAGGCGCTCGCCGCCGGCTCCGGCTTCGAGGTGCTCCACTTCTGGCAGCCGACGATCTGGTCGCGCGCCGAGCTCTCGCCCTACGAGCACGCCGTGGTGACGGCGGACGCGCGCCGGAACCCGCTGCGGGGCGAGCTCTTCCGCGCCGTGTGGGAGCGCGTCGCTGCCCACCCGGAGCTCGCGCGCCACCCGCGCTTCCACGACCTGCGCGACGCGCTCGACGGCGCCGGGGATCCGCCGCTCTGGGACGCGACCCACACGACCGAGGCCGGCAACGAGCGGATCGCGCGGCGCATCGCGGAGGAGCTGCGGGGCGCGATCGAGCGGCGCTGGGCCGCGCGCCGGAGCGGCGCGTGAGCTGGCCCGGGCGCGCGATCCGCGGTGGCCTCCGCCGGCTCGGCTGGTCGCTCGAGCGGGTGCGGCCCGCTCCGACCGCGCGGGTGATCTTCCACGCCCACTACCGGGGCCGGCCCTTCGCGTGCTTCGAGGACGAGCCGGTCTCGGAGGCGATCCTGACCGGGAGGGGCTGGGACCCGCAGCTGCCGGAGATCCTGGCCGGCCTCGCGGGGGCCGCGGGTCCCCACGTGGTCGAGGTGGGCGCCAACGTCGGCGCGAGCCTCGTGCCGCTCGCCGCCGAGTTCCCGCGGCTCGCCTTCCACTGCCTGGAGCCCGTGCCCGAGTTCTTCGCGCTGCTCGAGGCGAACGCCCGCTCCTATGCCGCGCCGAACCTGACGCTCTACAATCGCGCGCTGGGTCCACGGGACGGCGAGGAGATCGAGATCCGGATCGGCTACGGCACCGCGGGCCTCTCGTCCCTGGTGACCCACCACGCGGACATGGGGCTCCTGCGCGTCGCCTCCGAGACGCTCGACCGCTTCGTCGGAGAGAGGAGGATGGCGCTGCTCAAGCTGGACGTGGATGGGCACGAGCTCGGCGTGCTGCGCGGCGCCGGCTCGGTGTTGCGCCGCGACCACCCGAAGATCTTCATGGAGTACTCGCTCGCCTACCTGCACGACGTGGGGGCGAGACCCGACGAGCTGCGCGACCTGCTGGCCCCGATCGGCTACGACCGCATCAGCCTCTTCGATCCCTACGGCCGGCGGCTCGGGACGACCGCCTCCTTCGAGGAGCTGGAGCGTCGGGCGCGGGCGACCGAGCAGTACCTGGACGTGCTGCTCGAGGTCTCCGCGTGAACGCCCGCCGCGTGCTGCGCATCGTGCTCGCGCTCTTCGGCCTCGCCGTGGCGGGCCTCGCCGCCGCCGCCTGGCTGGCCGGTGACCGCTCCCACCTCGAGATGGAGTACGAGGGCTTCGACTGAACGCGATGTCGGGCCCGCGGACCAGCTCGTCGCTCGCGGCGAACGCCCTGCTCGCCGCCGTCTCGCTCGGCGTCTCGCTCGCCCTGCTCGCCGGCGTGGAGGGGGTGCTGCGCGCGGCCGGCGTCGGCGGTCCCGACCCGACGCGCACCTCGCGCCTGCGCTACCAGCAGATCTGGTTCCCGACCCTCGAGCCGGTGCGCAGGGCCGACGCGACCGAGGTGCTGCGCCCGGTCGACCCGCGCCTCGGCTACCAGGCGATCCGGCGCGAGAAGCCGCAGGGCGGCCTGCGCGTGGTCACCTTCGGCGGCTCGGCCACGGCGGGCCTGGGCTTCAGCCCGAACGCGACGTTCAGCCGCGAGCTCGAGCGGATCCTGCGCGCGGCATACCCCGAGCGCAGCGTCGAGGTGCTGAATCTCGGCATCGTCGCGCTGGCGTCGCAGCAGGTGAAGCTCCTCGTCGCGGAGGCGGCGCGCGAGATCGCGCCGGATCTCCTGGTCGTCTACTGCGGGAACAACGAGTTCCTGGAGGTGCACGCCGAGAAGTTCGCCGCCGCCGCGGCGACGCCCCTCTCGCGCCTCGTCGGCTGGCTCACCGAGCTGCACCTCTACCGCACCGCCCACGCGCTCGTGCGCCCGCCGCGCCGCGACACCTCGATGCCCGAGCGGGGGCTCTCGAGCGAGGAGCTCCGCCTCTCGCAGGACGAGATCATCAAGCACGTCTCGATGACGGACGCGGAGATCGGAGCGGCGATCGACCGCTATGCGGCGAACCTGGGGGAGATGGTGGACGCGGCGGGCGCCGCGAGCGTCCCGATCCTGCTCGCCACCGTGGCCTCGAACTGGGAGTGGCGCGGGCGCCGCGACCTGCCTCCGGAGTGGCTCGATGCGCGCCTCGGCGAACCGGGGCCCGCTACGCCCGAGGCGGGGCCCGCGGCGCCCGAGCGGCTGCGCCGCGCGAAGCAGCGCCTCGGGGAGCTCCTGGCGACCGCTCCGCGCGACGAGCGGCATGCGCTCCTCTTCGAGCGGGCGGTCGCCGAGGGGGCGCTCGGCGAGATCGGCGCGGCGCGGGCCGACTACCGCGCCGCGATGAACGCCGATCCGCACCTGCGGCGCGCCCTCGACGCGGCGAACGACCGTGTGCGCGCGCTGGCGGCGCGGCGCGGTACGGGGTTCCTCGACGCGGTGGAGCTGCTCTCGCGCCGGGCCCCGGACGGGATCGTCGGCTTCGACGAGTTCTACGACTACGTGCACTTCACGCCGCGCGGCAACCTGCTCGTGGCCGCCGGCCTCTACCGCGCGATGGGCGAGATGGGGGTCGTGCCGGAGGCGCCGGGCTTCGACCTCGAGGCCTTCGTCGCCACCCGGCTCGCCGAGGTCGGGCGCTTCTCCTCGGATCCCTTCGCCGTGGAGGAGTGGCTCGGCTTCGGCTTCGACGCCTCGGGCATCCACGACCGCGATCTGTGGAAGTACGACCGGCTGCTGCGCTCGATCGACGAGCGGATCGCGGCGGACCCGCGCGATCTCGCAGCGCTCGTCTACCGGGGCAACGCCCACTACTTCAGGCGCGATGGGGGAGAGGCCGCCGCGCGCGACTGGCGCGCCGCGCTGGCCCTCGCCCCCGACGACCCGGCGATCCGCGCCAACCTCGCCCGCCTCGCCGCGGAGGGCCGCGACGGCGCGGCGCGCTGAGGGGTGGCGCGGGGCGCCGCCTTCCCGGCCAGCCCGATGCGCTTCGCTCGCCTCCGGCTCGCCGCGCGGAGGCCGACTCTAGCCCGCATGTCTCACCAGGGCGCGTAGCGAGGCGGCGCAGATGCCTGTCCTGGCACGAGATCGCGACCGAGGGAAGCGGAGGCGTAGCCGACGCTACGTCGAGCAACCGCAGGGAGCGATCTCGTGCCAGGGCGGGCAGATGCGTCGCCGCAGTAGCGCCCTGGTGAGACATGCGGGCTAGTCGGCCTCCTAGCCGAGCAGCCGCAGGAGGTCGCTGCGCCCGGCGCGCACGGCCAGGTAGTTCGGGCCGAGGAAGTCCTCGTGGGCGAGCCGGTAGTCGCGGAAGTCGACGTAGGTCGGGTAGACCTTCCCGATGCGGAAGCCGCGCGCGCCGAGGAGCGCGTAGAAGTCGCGCAGCAGGTGGCGGGTCAGGATGTTCACGAGGCCGTACTCGAACTGCACCACCTGGATCGCTCCGCCCGCCAGGCTCTCGCGCAGCCCCTCGAGCACGAGGAGCTCCGCCCCCTCGACGTCGATCTTGAGGAAGTCGACCGAGGCGATCCCTTCGCCGCGCAGGAAATCGTCGCCGGCGCGCACGCGGCCGCGCACCCGCACCGCCTCGGCCGTGTGGGGGAAGTCGAACATCGAGCTGAGCCCGGGCGCGCCGGGATAGTGCTTGAACTCGAGCTCCTGCTCCCGGTCCGAGAGGCCGAAGTCGTGCAGCGCGACGTGGGGGCAGCCGCGGGTGTTCTCGCGCAGGCGCGCGAAGGTCGTGGGGATCACCTCGAAGCAGTGGATGTGTGCGCCCGGGAAGGCGTTCGCGGCATCGAGCGCCCAATCGCCGACGTTGGCGCCGACGTCGAGGAGCGTCGCGAAGGGTTGGCCGCGCAGGCGCGCGAGGATCCGACTCTCGCCGTTGGTGCGGAAGTCGTAGTTCGAGTTCTCGTAGGCGAGCCAGGCGACCTTGCAGCCGCGTCCGACCAGCGATACCAGGGGATTGCGCCGGTGCCGGGCGAGCACCCGCCCGAGGGCGTGGACCGCCCGCAGCCACCGATCGCGCAGGCTCATGGGGCGGCCGAGCATGCCACCGCGCCTGCCTTCGCCGCAAGCGGGGAGCCGGCGCTCACGGCAGGCGGAGCTGCTCGCGCAGGTAGTGCAGCTCCGCGAGCAGCTGGCCGCGTTCGACGAGCGCGACGAGCGCGGCGAAGGCGAGCGGCGGCAGGAAGGGCAGGGCCTCGAAGGGCGCGCCGGCGAGGAGCCCCGCGGCCTCGGCCCCGGCGAACGCCGCGGCCACGCCGGCCGCTGCGGCGAGGGGGCGCGCGATCATGCGTCCGAGCCCGCCGCAGAGATCGCGGAGCGCCCACCAGGCGAGCAGCGTGCCGAGGACCCAGGTCGCGGCCAGCACGGCGGCGACACCGACGGCCGAGCCCGCGCGCACGGCGAGGGCGATCCCGGGCGCGAGCACGGCGAGCTGCGCGACACGGATCCAGGCGTGGGTGCCTGTGCGGCCGCCGGCCAGGAGCAGGACCTTCAGGTTCTCCGCCAGCGGGAGCACCGCCGAGTAGATCGCGAGCCAGCGCAGGATCGGCGCCGCGGCGGCGAAGTCGGGGCCGAGGAGCAGGCGGATCGCAGCCTCGGGAAAGACGGCCAGCGCCAGGGCGCCCGCGAGCGAGACGCGGACCAGGCCGAAGCTCACCAGCTCCTGCGCGCGCGCCAGCCGCCGGGGATCGCCCTGGAGCCTCGCGTAGAGGTTGAAGGCGAGCTGACTCACCGGGCGCAGCGCCAGCGCCCCGGTCTCGGCCAGGAAGACCGAGCGATCGTAGAGGCCGAGCCAGCGGTCGCCGAGCCAGGCGCCGACGGCGAGGCGGTCGGCGCGGACCATCAGGATCTCGAGGCCGCGGGCGGCGAACATGGGCCTCGCGAAGGCCATGAGGCGCGAGGCCGCCGCGCGCCCGACCTTTCCGCGAAAGCGGTGGCCCGAGGCGAGCCGGCCGAGCAGGAGGGTGAGCGCCGCCGCGCTGCCGTCGCGCGCGAGCAGGCTCCAGACGTCGGCGCCCGCCCAGGCGGCGGCGACCGCGAGCAGGTTCGGCAGGCCTCCCGAGGCGAGGTTCAGGGCGGCGACGGTGCCGTAGCGGAGCCCCCGCTCGAGCTTCGCCCAGTGCACCTGCCCGAGCAGGGTCAGCACCCGGAAGACGCCGAACGCCACGATGAACCAGGCGGCGTCCGCTCCGCGCTCGGCGGCCAGGAGGGGCGCGAGGACACAGGCGCCCACGAGCGCGACCCCGCCGAGCGCCGCCGAGATCGCGAGCGCCGTGTCGTAGAGCTCCTGGCTCTCCTCGCGGGCCTGGAGCACGGCCAGCTGGATCGAGAAGCCGGCGATCACGTTCAGGAGCTCGTTCACGGCGAAGACGAAGGCGTAGAAGCCGAAGGCGTCGGGGCCGAGCAGGCGCGCGAGGACCAGCGAGAGCGCGAAGTTCAGCGCGTAGCCGAGCCAGTTGCCGGCGCCGAGGTAGAAGGAGCCCTTGAGGAAGCGCGAGGCGAGGCGCGGGCTCGGCGCGGGGGGCTCGGCCTGGCTCATGCCGCCGCGCGGCCCGGCGTCGCGGCGAGGACTTCGTCGAAGAGCGCCGCGTAGCGGGCCGCGATCCGCCGCGGATCGTTCCGGGCCGCGCAGAGCTCGAAGCCCGCGTTGCCGAGCCGCTCGCGCTGCTGCGGCGAGCGGAGCAGGTGCTCGAGCAGCTCCGTGAGCCGCCGGAGGTCGCCGAGGGGGGCGAGGATGCCGCCGCGCCCGATCACCTCGGGCATCGCCGATTCCGCGTAGCTCAGGATCGGCGTGCGCTGCGACATCGCCTCCAGGAAGACGACCCCGTAGGCCTCCTCGCAGGTGGGGTAGAGGAAGACATCCGCGAGGGCGAAGAGCGAGAGCTTCTCGTCCTCGGAGACGAAGCGGTTCAGCACCGTCAGGTTGCCGCGCCGGCGGGCGAGCGGATAGCGGCGCGGGGTCCGGATCACGAAGTGGGCCTCGGGGTTGCGGCAGCGCCGCGCGATCCGCACGAAGTGCTCGTTGTACGGCCTCGCGTTCCCGAGCGAGAGCACGAGGAGCTTGCCCTCCGGCAGGCCGAAGTGGGCGCGGTCGAAGCGGGGGTCGTAGTCGGAGGCGTCGAAGGGGTGGTCGATGTGCACGATCCGGCTCGGGTCGGGCTGGAGCGAGAGGACGTACTCCGAGGGCACGACCACGCGCGCCGTGACGTCGAGGTTGCCCGGCCGGCGCGGACACATCATGGTCTGGGTCACGGGGACGCGCCGCGCCGCCTCGCCGATGTAGCGGTGGTCGGCGCCGCCGCCGGGGCAGGCGTGCACGAGGTCGGGCCGGAGCCGGTCCAGGTAGGAGCCGATCCGCGGATACTCGTCGGCGTCGTAGTGCACCTCGTAGTGGCGCTCGAACTTCTCCGAGAGCCCACCGCGCTCGGAGGCGAGGATCACGACCTCGAAGCGGGCCGGGTCGAGGTACCTGGCCCAGTGGTGGATGCTCTGCTGCGACCCCCCGAAGACGAGCGGGTGGGTGCAGATCAGGATGCGGTGGCGGGGCACCTAGCTCCCGAGGGCCTGCTCGCGGGCCCAGCGGTAGTCGGCCTTCCCGCTCGGGCTGCGCTGGATGCGATCGCGGAAGAGGAAGGCCTTCGGGAGCTTGTAGCGGGCGAGGTGCTTCTGGGCCTCGGCGAGGAGATCCCGCTCGCTCGCGGCGGCGCCCTCGCGCAGCTTCACGATCGCCACGACCTCCTGCCCCCAGCGCTCGCTCGGCCGGCCGGCGACGACGCAGTCGTAGACCGCGGGGTGCTGCTTCAGCGCGTGCTCCACCTCCTCGGCGAAGATCTTCTCGCCGCCCGAGATGATCGTGACGGAGTCGCGGCCGAGCACCTCGATCATGCCGTCCGCGCGGTGGCGCGCGCGGTCTCCCGGCACCGAGTGGCGGACGCCCTCGATCACGGGGAAGGTACGCGCCGTCTTCTCGGCGTCGTCGAGGTAGCCGAGCGGCACGCGGCCCCTCTGCGCGAACCAGCCGAGCTCGTCGTCGCCCGGCGCCAGCACGCGGCGCAGGTCCTCGGAGACCACGCAGGCGCCCGGGCCCGGGCGGAAGCGACCGGTGCTGACGCCGCCGTCGCGGTGGCTCGGGTGGCTCGCCTGCGCGCCCGTCTCGGAGGAGCCGATCGAGTCGAGGATGGTCGCGTGCGGGAGGCGCTCGAGGAGCTCCTGCTTGTGCGCGGTCGAGAGTGGGGCCCCGCCGGAGGCGATCAGGCGCAGGTTCGAGAGGTCGTAGCGGCGGCGCGCCATCTGGTCGAGGAGCGGCCGGGCGAAGGCGTCGCCCACGATCGTGAGCGTGGCGCAGCGCTCGCGCTCGATCGTGGCGAGGACGTCGTCGGGGTCGAGCCGCTTCGGATCGCTCGGGATGACCACCGTGTTGCCCGTGCCCATCATCATGAACGCGGCCCACTGGGCGGCGCCGTGCATGAGCGGCGGCCCGAGCAGCGTCCGCAGCCCGCTCCCGGCCTTCGCGACCGCGGCCACCTCCTCGAGCGAGGCGTACTCGCTGCCGTCGAGCTTGCGGCCGCCCATCGCCGCGACGTAGATGTCGGCGGAGCGCCAGAGCACTCCCTTCGGCAGGCCCGTGGTTCCGCCCGTGTAGAGGATGTAGAGGTCGTCGGCCGAGGGCCGGAGCTCGGGGCCCCGGGGCGAGCCCGACGCGAGCGCCGCCTCGTAGTCGACGGCGCCCGGAAGGAGGGGGTGCTTCGAATCGTCGGCCACCTGGATCAGGAGCAGCGGAGCCGGGATCTGCGCCTGGATCGCGGCGACGTGCGGCGCGAACTCCGCGTGGTAGAGGACGGCGCGCGCGCGCGAGTTCCGGAACAGGTAGAGGAGCTCCTCCTCGACGTAGCGGTAGTTCACGTTGAGCGGCGCCACGCGCGACTTGAAGGCGCCGAGCATCCCCTCCAGGTACTCGTGGCCGTTGTAGAGGTAGAGGGCGAGGTGGTCCTGTCCGGACTCGTGGTTGGCGAGCGCGCGGCGCTCGCGTCGCACCCCGAGGCCGCGCGAGACGAGGAAGCTCGCGAGCCTTCGGCTGCGCTCGGCCACCTCCGCGTAGCCGAGCCGGCGGTCCCGGCAGACGATCGACTCCCGCTCGGGAATCGCCGCGGCGATCGCCTCGTGCACCTCTGCGAAGTCGAACTCCAAAGAGGCCTCCGTTGCGTCCGTCCCGCCTTCCGGGGGCGGCGCGACCGGAGTATAGGCGCGCGATCGCCGGGAGGCGGCCCGCGGCCCGGGGCATGGTAGGTTGTCCTCCGGCGTGGAGCGCCCGGGTCGGCGAAGGTGGTCCGCGCAAGGACGCGAAGCGTCCGCGCAGCGAGCCGCAGGCGAGCGGAGTCGATGAGGAGGCACGAAGTGCTCGAGGGCAAGACGATCCTGGTCTCGGGCGTCGGGCCGGGGCTCGGCAGGGAGGTGGCGCGCCTGGCGCTGCGCGACGGGGCGAAGGTCGTGCTGGGGGCGCGCCGGCGCGAACGGCTCGAAGCCGTGGCCAAGGAGCTCGACCCGTCGGGCGAGCGCGTCGCCACCGCGGCGACGGACATCACCGACGCGGCGCTCTGCGCCGCGCTCGTCGAGACGGCGCTCGAGCGCTTCGGCGGGCTCGACGGCGTGGTCCAGGTGGCGGCGCTCGACGTGCTCTTCGGCGGGGTGCTGGACAGCTCGGACGACGACTGGCGCGCCTCCTTCGCGACGAACGTGATCGGGCCCGTGCACCTCGTGCGCGCGGCGACTCCGGCGCTCGAGCGCCGGGGCGGGGGCGCGATCGTGCTGATCGGGAGCCAGTCCTCGATGCTCCCGCAGCTGCCCCAGATCGCCTACGCGTCGGCGAAGGGCGCGCTGCACACCGCGATGTACTTCATGGCGCAGGAGCTCGGTCCGAAGCGGATCCGCGTGAACAGCGTCGTGCCGACCTGGATGTGGGGTCCCCCGGTGCAGGCCTGGATCGAGATGGAGGCGAAGCGGCGCGGCCTGCCGGTGGACCAGGTCGTCGCCGAGGTGCGCCAGCGCTTCCCGCTCGGCCAGATCCCGGCCGACGAAGACGTGGCCGAGGCCGTGCTCTTCCTGTGCTCGGATCGCGCGCGCATGATCACCGGCCAGTCGCTCCTCGTGAACGCCGGCGAGATGATGCGCTAGAGCGCGCGCGCCCTAGAGGCGCGGCCAGGGCGCGGCGGCGAGGAGGCTCGCGAAGGCGGCGAGGGCGAACGCGCCGAGGGCGAGCCGCCGGGGTCTCTCGCGCAGCGCCCGCCACTCGGACGGGCGGCGCGACACGGCGTACCCCGCCCACGCGATCGCGTAGACGGCGAGCACCAGGCGGTGGCGGTGGTAGGCGCCGCCGATCAGGTGCACCGCCGAGAGCCCCGCGGCGAGCAGACCCACGAGCAGCGTCGGCCGCCAGTCGGGCGCCAGCGCGCCTCCCGCGATCGCGAGCCCCATCACGGCGAGGTACGCCCCGACCGCGAGGAGGGTCACGGCGCGCCGCAGCCACGCGGGAGCCGGGTAGCCGTGGGGCCCTCGCAGGTACACGATGGCGCCCGAGCCCGGCCCCCAGAGGCTCGGGAGGTTCACCGCGACGGCACGTCGCGCGTAGGCCGCCGGATCCCGGCGGACGAGCCCGAGGCCGTGCTCCCAGTAGATCCGATCGAGATCCGCCCGGTTCGCTCCTCGGGGCGCCCCGGCCAGGGCCCGGGCGAACTCGCCCAGCGGGTCCGCGCTCGCGCCGAAGATCAGCACGGTGCCGGAGAAGGGCGAGATCGGGACGACGCTTCCGTAGACCAGGGCGTTGCGGGCCGTCCAGGGCGCGACGACGAGCGCGGCGCCGAGCGCGAGCGCCGCGGCGTGGCGCAGCGCCGTGCGGCGCGGCCGGACGCCGACCGCGAGGATCCAGAGCGCGACCAGCGGCAGCAGCGTCAGCACCACCGCGCGGGTGAGCGCTGCGATGCCGAAGGCGGCTCCGGCCAGCGCCGTGGCGAGTTTGCGGTCGCCGCGCACGCCCCGGACGAGGGAGCAGAGCGCGGCGGCCATCGGCAGCGCGAGCAGCGTCTCGGACCACAGGAGCTGCGTGTAGGCGACGAAGGTCGGCTCGAAGGCGAAGATCGCCGCCGCCGCGAGGCCGGCCCGAGCGTCGAAGAGCTCACGGCCGAGCCGGTAGACGAGCCAGGTGCAGAGCGCCGAGAGCGCCACCTGCGCGAGGCGCGCGGCGTCCAGACCGCGCGGATCGGTCCAGGGGTCGCGGCCCGCGAGCCAGAGCGTGCCCGCGAGCAGCGCGGGGTAGAGGGGGCCCTTGTTCGAGTCGTAGCGTCCCTCGGCGACGAGCGTCTGCGCGGCCAGCACGTAGCCGAAGGCGTCGCGCACCGGCCTCGTCTCGCGCGCGGCGGGCACGAGGGCGAGCTTCGTCCCCGTCGAGACCAGCAGGATCGCGGCGAGGGCGAGGCGGCGGCCCGGATCGGACACCTCGGGCCCGGGATCAGGCCTTCGCGATCACCCTGTCGGCGAAGCCGCGCAGGGCGTCCAGCTTCTGCTGCAGGGTCATCGTGTCCTTCTCGTAGGCGTTGCGGAAGCCGACGATGGCGTCGGTGACCCCGGCGTCCTCGAGGCGGCGGACGCCGTCGAGCGTGAAGGCATCGAGGGAGATCACGTGGATCTCGAAGGGGCGCTTCTCCGAGCCGTGCTCGCGGCGCAGCTCGGCCAGGCGCGCGAGCATCTTCGCGAGCTGGTCCGCGTCCCCGCCGGCGTGCATCCAGCCGTCTCCCAGCCGGGCGGCGCGCCGCAGCGCGGCCTCGGAATGCCCCCCGACCAGCAGCGGGATCGGTGCGGCCGGCACCGGGCAGAGCTGGATGCGGTCGAAGTGGAAGTGCTTGCCGCGGTAGCCGAAGAACGCGCCCGTCTGGAGACCGCGCAGGATCTCGATCATCTCGTCCATGCGCTCGCCGCGGCGCTCGAAGGGCACCCCGCAGGCCGCGAAGTCCTCCGGCCAGGGCGAGAGCCCGATGCCGAAGCCGAAGCGGCCCTGGGTGAGGACGGCGACCGAGGTCGCCTGCTTCGCGACGAGCACGGGGTTGCGGATCGCGAGCTTCACGACGAAGGTCGTGAAGCGCAGCCGCTCCGTCACGGCGCCGAGGGCGGGGATCAGCGAGAACGGCTCGAGGAAGGGCCTGCCTTCGAGGAACTCGCGGTTTCCCTCCCTCGTGTAGGGGTACTTCGTGTCGGAGACCTCGGGGTAGAGGAGGCTGTCGGGGACGCAGAACGAGGTGTAGCCGGCTTGCTCGACCGCGATCGCGAGCGGGAAGTACTGGCTGGGATCGCACATCGATTCGGCGAACGAGAAGCGCATGGAAGCCTCCGGCTGCGGCGCTCGGGCCCGAGCAGGGTAGGCGACTCGACGCGCCCCGGCCGCCCCTCGCCGCTATTCGATCAGCGCCGTCCGCGTCGCGCCAGGCCGTGGACCGGGTGCCGGCGCACGAGCTCCGGGTCGCGGAAGACCCGGACGAGGAGCGCGCCGGCCGCGAAGCCCCCTACGTGCGCCCAGAAGGCGACACCGCCGCCGCTGCGGCCGAGGTCGACGGCCCCGCCGACGAGCTGGATCACGAACCAGTAGCCGAGCATGAACCCGGCGGAGACCGAGAAGCGCGTCATGTAGAAGCCGAGGAATACCGCGGTGTGCACGCGCACCCGGGGGTAGAGCACGATGTAGGCCCCCATCACGCCGCCGATCGCGCCGGAGGCTCCGACCATCGGCACGCCCGAGTCGGGCTGGAACGCGATCTGGAGCGCCGCCGCGGCGAGCCCGCAGAGCAGGTAGAAGACGGCGAAGCGCGCGTGCCCCATCGAGTCCTCGACGTTGTTCCCGAAGATCCACAGGAACCACATGTTCCCGATCAGGTGCATCCAGCCCCCGTGCAGGAACATCGAGGTCACGAGCGTGTGCCAGGCGGGCTGCCCCGTCGTCACGCAGGAGAAGCTTTCGCCGAGGGAAACCCGCGTGCCCGGCGCGATCCGCTGGAGCAGCTCGCCCGGGACGAGGCCGAGCTCGCAGACGGAGCGCACGAGCGCGGGCTCGCTGCCGAGCCCCTGCACCAGGACCCAGGCGGCGACGTTGGACGCGATGATCGCCCAGGTGAGTGCCGGCGTCAGGAAATGCGGGTTCTCGTCGTAGAGAGGGAACACGGGTCGGCTCCGCGGGCCCGAGTGTACGCTCGCGTCGGCGAGCCTGCGAGCGCGGCCAGTCGCGGGCCCTGGCAAGCGGCCGAAGGCCGCGCGCAGCGAGGCGCAGCCGAGCGGAGTTCATCGGGCCCCGGCAAGCGGCCGAAGGCCGCGCGCAGCCACGCACAGCCGAGCGGAGTTCATCGAGCCCGGTCCACGCCCGTCGGCGTCACCTCCTCCATCGGGTAGTGCGGCCGACTCTCCTTCGCGAGCTCGAAGAACTCGGGGCCGAAGGGGTTCTGGCCGAGGATCGGCATCGAACCGCGCCGGATCGTCCAGTCGTCGGGAGCGAGGCGCCCCGCGCGCTCGAAGTGGCGCGCCGCCACCGCGCCTCGCCCGCGACGGTGCAGGTGCCAGGCGAGCGCGCGCTCGGCGCGGGCGAGCTCGGCGTCCTCGCTCGGAAGCAGCTGGTGTCGGCGCGCCTCGTCGGGCGCGAGCGCGCCCGCTCCGTCGCGGACCCAGGCCCGGATCAGATCGAGGTAGGGCGCCGATCGCTTGCCGTGGAACTGGGTGAAGGTGTCCGTCCCGAACTGGTTGTCGTTGGGACGCACGACGCGGCCGCCCTCGTCGATCCAGATCTGCGTGGGCACGTTGATCACGTGGTAGAGCTCGGCCACGAGGTGCTCGCTGTCGACGAGGCTCGGATGGGTCGGACGCGCGGCCTCGATCCAGGGACGCGCGTCCTCGGGCGAGCGGTCGAGCGCGACGGTGATCGGAACGAAGCCCCGGGGGCCGAGCTCTTCGTGGAGGGCCTGCCAGACCGGCAGGTCGATGCGGCAGCCTCACCACGAGGCGTAGGCGATCAGCAGGACCTTCTTGCCGCGCTGCTCGGAGAGCGAGTGGAGGCGACCCGAGAGGTCCGGAAGCGTGAACTCCGGCGCCTCGAGCGAGGCGAGGGAGGCCCGCCGCTCCGCGGCCGAGGTGCCGAGCGCGGCGGTGCGTTCCTCCGCGTCGAGGGCGAGCGGGCGCTGGAGCGCGGCGGCGAAGGCGGCGAGGTCGATCCCGTCGCTCCCGACGAGCGCGGCCCGGTCGCGCACCGGCAAGCACAGCGGGCCGCGGCAGAGACCCTCCGGCCGGAGCTTCCAGCCGAGCGCGCGCTCCAGCGAGGCGGGCTCGATCGCGACGCGCTCTCCCGCGACCCGCGCATCGATCAGGCTGAGCTCGTGGCCGTCGAGGAGCTGGAACGATGTCTGCATGGGGGCCTCCGGGCTTGCGATCCGCACCATCCTAGACCGGCGGGAGGGCGCGCGGCTACCCTGACCCCAGAGAGAAGGAGCGTCGATGGCCGCGACCGCCCGGGCGTACTTTCCCCCGATCGACTTCGAGCGCTTCCACCGCGAAGACCTCCCCGCGCTCCTCGCCTCTGGCCGCGGCGCGCTCGCCGCGAAGGCCGCCCGTTCGCTCGCTCCGCTCGCCTTCCGGCTGCGCGAGGGCGGCGCCTACACCTACGAGCCGGCGGGGGAGGGGGTCACGGTGCGGCCGGGCGACGCGGCGGCGGCGACGGTGATCGAGCTCGACCACGCCGCGTGGCAGGGGCTCGTGCACGAGCTAGAGGCGCCCGCGGGGCTCCTCTATGCGGGTCGGCTGCGCTGCGCGCGCGGACAGCCGATGGACCTGATGGGCTGGGAGCCCGCGCTGCGCGCGCTCTACAACGGGCGCGCGCCGTACGATCCGGCCGAAGTGGCCAGGATCTCCGATCGGCGCGGAGATCGCCTCGACCCCGAGGCGACCTTCACGCCCGCGAGCGATCGCGAGGACATGGCCCACTTCCTCCGCGAGGCCGGCTACCTCTTCGTGCGCAACGTCTTCTCGGGCGACGAGATCGCGACCTTCCTCGCGGAGGCCGAGAGGCTGCGCGCCGAGGCGCGTCCCGGCGACAAGCTCTCCTGGTGGGGGCGCGATGCCGGAGGTCGGGAGCTCCTCTGCCGCGTGACGCGCGCTGCCTCGAAGCCGCGCCTCGGCGCGCTGCCGCGCGACCCGCGCCTCTTCGCGCTGCGGGACCTCGCGGACGAGCCGCTCGTCCACAGGCTCGGCGAGGGCGACGGGGTGACGGTGATCTGGAAGCAGCCGGGCGTCTCGGAGGGCATGGGCGACCTCCCGTGGCACCGCGACTGCGGCCTGGGCGGCCACGCGACGATGTGCCCGACGCTCGTCTGCTCGGTCTTCCTGACCGACGGCACACCGGAAACCGGCGAGCTCGTGTTCCTGCCGGGCTCGTGGCGGACCTCGGCGGTGCAGGCCGTATTCGCCGGCGACCCGAGCGCTCCGGTCGGGGCGCACTTTCGCGCGCGTCCGGGCGACGTCTCGCTCCACTACGGCGACACCCTGCACGTTGCCCCGCCGCCGACGCGAACGGACCTCCCGACCTACCGCGCGAGCGCCGTCGTGAGCTTCGCCCGCGAAGGCGCCCATCACCACCGCGGCGAGCCGAGCTACAACGCCGTCCTGCACCGCCGCGACGACGGCCAGATCGAGCACCTGGCGCGGGTCGCGGAGCGAGGCGCGTAGGCGCGCTCGGGTACCGGTGGGCTTCCGAGGCCCTGCTGGGCGGCGGCTGCTGAAGCACTACCCTCGCACGATCGAGATAGGGGAGCGAGCATGGCGAAAGCAAGATCAGAGTCGGCCCTCAGCGAAGGGGTCCTCGAACGCCTCGATCTCATTCTCCGCGTCTTGGCGCTCCAAGTTGGCGAAGACAAGAGCATGACCGAGCGAGCGCGGCTCCTGAAGCTCGCCGGGCTCGATAACAGGACCATCGCGGAGGTTCTCAATACCTCGGACGCCACGGTTCGCACCCTGACCTCGAACCTTCGCACCCGGAAGAGATAGACCCGGAGGTAGCCCGAATGGCCGAAGCCAACCGGCTTGAGCGCACTCTCGCCCTCGTCCTCCTTCACAACATGAAGGGCGCATCCCAGCAGGACAAGATCGTCCAACTCAGCGTCGCGGGATTCACGAACTATGAGATCGCGGATCTCCTACAGACAACGACTGCCGTGGTAGCACAGTCTCTTTACACAGCGCGCAGGGATTCAAAGCGCCCCCGAAAAGCAAGCTCGCCCAGAAAGGTCCCTCGGAAGAAGAGGCACTAAACCTGACGATGCCCACCGGATCTGACTTCAGGTCGGCCGGCGCATTCGATCTCGCAGGCGTCGACAGCTCCGGACGCAACGTTGGCCGCACTGTCTACTGGAAGCTCTACGCGATCGAGAACGTAATACGAGTCATCATCCACTCGGTCCTGTCGATGCAGATTGGAGCCGACTGGTGGCGTCTTGCGGTCGGGCCCTCTCTCCAGAAGAAGGCTAAGCGCTTCCGATCGACGTATACGTCCAGTCCCTGGTATAGCTCCCCGGGCACACACGCTATCTACTACATCGATCTCGCAGATCTGAATGAGATCCTCCGCGTCAACAGCAACCTCTTCTTGCCCATCATCCCCGACGTAGACCAGTGGATGGCACGCGTCGAACAGGTCCGACTTCCAAGGAACGTTGTGGCCCACATGAACTGGCCGAAGCAAGTCGACCGCCAGCGCATCGACGTGTTCTACAGCGACGTCCGCTCCCTAGCTTCGCAACTTGCTCGGTCACTTCAGCTCTCAGTTCCCTGACCGCGCGCATTCCGGCCAGGACCGCATGGGAGCTGATCGCAGCGCGCGAAGGCCCGCGGGTTATAGCTCCCCTCGAAAGGCGCGATCCAGGATCGCGGGCAGCAGCGCGTCGATCTGGGTTGCCGTCTCCGCCTGAACGGCTTGTAGGGCTTCGAGTTGCGCGTGGCGACGCTTGAGCTTCTGCACAAGGTCCCGTTGCTGAGCGAGTGACGGAACCGGAATCGGCAGGGCTCGAGGATGCCGCGCCACGAGCTGTCGTCGCGCGCGCTCCCGCGATGGCACTCGTCCACGATCACCAGATCGAAGAAGTCCGGCGGGTAGTCCCGGAAGAGCCCCTCGCGCCTCTCGTCCTCGGCGAGCGCCTGATAGATGGCGAAGTACATTTCGCGGCTCTTCACCACCTCGCCGGACTCGATCTTGCAGCGCGCGTCACCGAAGGGAGCGAAGATGCCGTCCTTCGGCTGGTCGATCAGGATGTTTCGATCGGCGAGATAGAGGATCCGGGGCCGCCGGTGCTCACCGGTGCGATTCCAGCGCGAGTTCCAGAGCTTCCAGCAGATCTGGAAGGCGACGAGCGTCTTCCCGGTACCGGTGGCCATCGTGACGAGCAGTCGCGGGCGGCCGGAGAGGACGGCCTCCACCACGCGGTTCACGGCGATCTGCTGGTAGTATCGCTCGCTCTTCCCGGCGGAGTGGTGGAAGGGCGTGACGAGCTGGTTCGCGACCTCCGGGCTGGGGAGGTCGCGCCCCTGGCAATAGCGCTTCCAGAGCTCGTCGGGCTTCGGATAGTCGCCGCGCGGCTTCTCGAGGCCGGTGAAGTAGTCGAACTCGACGATCTCCGGGCCGTTGGTCGCGTACGCGAAGTGCAGGCCCAGCATCTCCGCGTAGGCCTTCGCCTGCTGGAGCCCGTCGGCGGCGGTCCTGTACGACGCCTTCGCCTCGACCACGGCGAGCGGAAAGCACCCGAAGGTTGGAGACGGCGTTCCGGGGGGTTGCGAGATCGGATTCTACCCGCTGGGCCGAAGGCGACGTGAACAAGGGTTCTTCGGTAGCCGGCGGCGCCGGAGGACGACCTCGCGTGGAACGGAGGGGCTTTACTTCGCTTTTCTTTCGCCCTTACACTGAGCTCGTTCCTCACCCCCCGGTCCCGACGGCGCGAGCGGTCCGAAGCCGCTCGAGGAGGAGCGCCCCATGCGCTGGCGTCGCGCCCCCGCGGCACGACCGACGGCACGGGCCGAGCAGGCCCGCGGCGGAACGCCCTGGAACGAGGCCCGCCGGCTCTCGCCGGGGGCGCTGGTCTTCCTGCGCGGGCGCGACGCCGATGGGCGGCTGCGGGAGCTCGCAGCGGCGCGCACGGCGGCGCGGCCGGTCCTCGGAGCGCTCTCTCTGGCGCTCGTCGGGCGCTGCCTCTACGAGAAGCTCGGGTACCGCTCGCTCGGCGACTACGCGCGGGAGCACCTCGGGATCGAGGCGCGGACGGTCCGCGAGTGGGCGCGCGTCTGGGGCGCGCTCTCGGGGCTTCCGCTGCTGCGCGCCGCGTACGGCTCCGGAGAGCTCGGATTCTCGGTCCTGCGGCGCGTGGTCGGGCTCGCGACGCCGGAGACGGAGGCCGCTTGCCTCGCCACCGTGCGCGGGCGCACCGTGCGCGCGGTGGAGGCGATCGTGCGGGCCGTGAAGGAGGCCGGCGCCCCTGGCTCGCCCGGAGCGGGCGAGGCAGGCGGCGCGATCCCGGAGGACGAGGACGACGACGAGGAGCGCGTAGCGGTGCGGCTCGCCTGTAGCGTGCGGGAGGCAGGGCTCTGGGTCGCGGCGCTCGAGCTCGCGCGGCGCATGGCCGGCGAGTCGCTCCCGGTCTGGCGCTGTGCGGAGTGGATCGCGGCCGAGGCGGCGAGCGCCCTCGGCGCGGCGGACGCCGAGGAGCCGCTGGACCCCGAGGAAGGTCGACCTGCCGCGCGGTGCACTCGTCGAGGCCCTGCGCGAGGCTCGTGATCGCGTCCGGGAGTGATGCCGGAGCGCCGAGGCTCCGCCAGGAGACGCCCGGGAAGGCCTCGGCGCAAAGGCCGCGCTCGCGGCTGCGCGCGGCCTCGGCCGGGCGCGCCGGGTCGCGGCCGGGAGCCTGCGCGGGGTAGCCCCCAGGCTACGCCGGGGAGCGGCTCGACCTCTCGGCGCGCACGGCCCGCCGGCTCGTGGCGCTGGCCCGCGCCGAGCACCGGGCCCCGGCCGTGGCGGCGGCCTACCGCGCGGGGCGGATCCAGGCCTTCCAGGCCCACGCGCTCG
>CAZUYC010000059.1:0-5653 GCA_964624475.1 uncultured Spirochaetales bacterium
AGCAGCGACGATCAAGACCAGACCCGATCCCGCACTACCCCCCTCCGCGGGCGCTCGAGTCGAAAGAACGAAACCCAGTGACCCAGGAGAGCGAACGGAACCGGAACCTCGGCGCTGTTACAGAAGAGAAGTTGCTTGATCCAAACCTCCATGACGCATGGCTGACTCACGAGGAAGCCAGCGTGGGTATACTAGCCGAGCCGGCAGTTTCGGTGCCGTTCGCGAATTCATCGCTGACATCGGCCACCGAGACCCTGCGGCCGAGGTAGCCGACGCGCTCCTCCAGTTTTTCGGCGCGCAGGAGGTCGCGCACGGCCGCATGTGCTGCGATGAGCCGCAGGGACACTCACACCTCCTGCAGCGCCGCGTGCAGCGTCATCAGCATGCGAGCGCCGGCGAGGTCTCTCTCAGGAGACCGCTCACGGGATTCGACTCGATCGCATGCGTCGCCCGGTTGGTTGGTTTGGTTAGAATGACGTTCGCGACGCGGAGACACCATGGCCAGAATATTGATTCGCACTCGAGAACAACGCCATGAGGCGGGCAAGGCCCTGCGGGAGAAGTGCCCTCGGTTGTCGCACGGCAAGGTCGTTCTTGGCCGAGGTGGGAAGCGCGACATCGTCGCGCTGATCAAAGCTTCGAACGAAGGCCGGCTCGAGAATCTGGTCCCCATACGCCATGGCCGGATGCTCCAGTCGCCGTTTGCGTTCTTTCGAGGCGGAGCCGCGATCCAGGCGTACGACCTCGACAAGACGCCGGCGAGCGGGATCGATGTCCAGGCCTGCGGCGACTGTCATCTGATGAACTTCGGCGGATTCGCGACGCCCGAGCGAAGCCTCGTCTTCGACATCAACGACTTCGACGAGACGCTGCGCGCGCCTTTCGAATGGGATGTGAAGCGGCTCGCCGCGAGCTTCGTCGTCGCTGCGCGCTGGCGCGGGTTCCGGCGGGCAGAGGCGAGGGAGATCGCGGTCCGGGCCGTATCGTCCTACCGCGGGGCAATGAGCAAGCGCGAGGAAACTGGCGTCCTCGAGGGCTGGTACTCCCGGATCACCATGGACGACGTGCTTGCCGTGGCGGGCAAGGATGCCGAGATAATCGGCCGCGTGAAGAAGCGTATTTCCGAGGCGCACGAGCGCACCAGTGAGAGCGTCCTCCAGAAGATCACGGCCCCCTCCAGAGGCCTGCCGCGGATCGTCGACCAGCCGCCCCTGCTCTTCCATCAACCTCAACTGACCGAGCGCATGCTCGCAGCCTTCTTCAAGCGGTATCGCGAAACCCTCCCGGAGGAGCGACGCATCCTGTTCGATCGCTTCAAGGTGGTCGACATCGCGATGAAGGTCGTGGGCGTCGGGAGCGTCGGAACGCGCTGCTTCGTCGCGCTCTTCCTGGCGGCCCCCGACGACGCATTGTTCCTCCAGGTCAAGGAAGCACGCCGCTCGGTGCTCGAGCAGTTCACGAGCCGTTCACGCCACCCGCACAACGGGCAGCGCGTCGTGATCGGACAGCGCCTGATGCAGTCCGCGAGCGACATCTTCCTGGGTTGGTCGCGCTGCGCATTTCGGTCATCGTGAACACCCGGATCGGGGATCGTGAACAGGCGGAGGGGATCACGGGTGTGGAGCAACGCTGGACGGGTCCTACGGATTGGTCTTCTTCCTCCGGGACTCTCCTTGTAGCACGACCCGGTGGGCGTGATGGAGCAGCCGATCGCAGATCGCGTCGGCGAGGCTCGGGTCGCCGATCTGATCGTGCCACTTCTCGACGGGGAGCTGGCTGGCGAGGATCGTGGAGTGGTGGCCGTAGCGGTCCTCCATGATCTCGAGCAGGTCGCGGCGCTCGGACTCGGCGACCGGGACGAGACCCCAGTCATCGACGACGAGCACGTCGGTGCGCGCGAGGCGGGCGAGCAGGCGGGGGTAGCTGCCGTCGGCGCGGGCGAGGGTGAGCTCGTCGAACAGCCGCGGGGCGCGGCGGTAGAGCGCACGGTAGCCGGAGCGGCAGGCCTGCTGGGCGAGCGCGCAGGCGAGGTAGGTCTTGCCGGCGCCGGTGGGTCCGGTGATCACGATGTTGTGGTGCTCGGCGATCCAGCCGCAGCTCGCGAGCTCGCGGACGCGGCGCTTGTCGAGGTCGCGCCGCGCGCTGGTGTCGACGTCTTCGAGGCAGGCGGAGGGGATGCGCAGCTTCGCCTCGTGCAGGGCGCGGGTGAGGCGTTTGTTCTGGCGCTCGATCCATTCGGCGTCGACGAGCAGCCCGAAGCGCTCGTCGAACGCGAGCGCGTGCAGGTCGGGATCCTTCTGCTGCGCGTGCCAGGCGCGCGCCATGCCGGCGAGCTTCAAGGTCGCCAGCTTGTCGAGAGTCGGTTCCGTCAGCATCGTCGTCTCCTTGCTCAGTGGTAGTAGGTGCCGCCGCGCACGTTGGCGTGCGTGCGCGCAGTTGCACTCGGGGCCGGCTCGCTCGCGATCGCAGGCACGCGGTCGAGGCCGCGCTGCAGGATCGACTGCACGTGGCGGTAGGAGCGTGCGCGCACCGCGAGCGCGCGCTCACACGCCGCCTCGAGCCGCTCGCGGCCGTACTGCCGCGCCAGCCGCAGGATGCCGAGACACGAGCGATAGCCCTGCTCGGGATGGCGGCGCTCGGCGAGGATCACCTCCACCAGCGCCGCGGTGTGCGGCCCGACCGAGCCGCCCCAGTGGACGAGGCGCGAGGGCGTCCACTCCAGGTGCTTCCGATGCGCGCGCGGCATGTGCGCGGGATCGGTGCTGTGGCCGGGCCCGTCGCGGCGCACGTGCGCCCCGACGCGAGCTCCGCGGTGGAAGATCTCGACGGTGATCGCGGTCGCGCGCAGCTCCACGCGCTCGTGGACGAGCGCGTAGGGCACCGAGTAGCAGTGGCGCTCGAGCTCCACGTGGTAGTCGAGGTTGACGCGTGCGCCCTTCCAGTCCGCGTGCACAAAAGGCTCGATGGGCAGCGCACGTAGCGCGGCTCGCTCCAGCCGCTCGAAGCGCGCCCGCCGGCTCTCGCCGTACGCGCGCATCGGCCGGTCGTTGAGCGCCTCGAGCAGCTCGCGGATCCGCGCGTTGAGTGCGGCCAACGTGAAGAAGCTCTCGTGGCGCAGGCGCGCCACAATCCAGCGCTCGACCACCTGCACCGCGACCTCGACCTTGGCCTTGTCCCGCGGCTTGCGCGGTCGCGCCGGAATCACCGTGGTGCCGTAGTGGCGCGCCCAGTCCTCGTAGCTGCGCGCCAGTCCCGGCTCGTAGCGGCAGGCCCGCGTCACCGCGCTCTTGAGCTGATCGGGCACGGTCACCGCGGGCACACCGCCCAGGAACTCCAGCGCGCGTGTGTGACTCGCCAGGAAGTCCGCCGAGCGCTGCGAACGCGTCGCCTCCGCGAACGTGTAGCTGGAGGCGCCGAGCACGGCGACAAACAGCTCGACCTCACAGCGCTCCCCGGTCAGCGGATCGACGAGCCACGGCTTCTTGCCCGCGTAGTCGACGAACAGCTTCTCGCCCGCTCGATGCACCTGGCGCATCGACAGCCGATGCCGCCGGCACCAGCGCCGGTAGTGCTCGCAGAGCTGCGTGTAGCCGTACCCGTCGGGATGCTGCTCCAGATACTCCAGGTGCAGCAGCGCCAGCGTCACGCTGCGGCGCTGTCGCTCGCCGTGCAGCGCGGCGAAGTCCGGCAGCGGGCGCGCGCCCGGCTGCGCCTCCGCGGGGACGTACAGGCGCGCCTCGAGCTCCGGCTCGGGCAACGCCTCCACGCTCGCCCACTCGAGCCCCGCCGCCTCCGCCCGGCGCAGCACCCCGCTGATCGCGCCCACGCTCACGCCCAGGCTCGCTGCCACCTCGCGGTGGCTGCGCCCCAGCGCCCACTTCTGCCTCAGGATCTCTCGGGTCTCACGCATCGACAGTCTCGACCTCGCCATCGCCCCCCCTCGCGGGAGGCTCCGGCCTCCGGACTGTCCAGCGCGCCTGCTCCCCCCGGCTCTCTCGCCAGGGGCCTATACCACCCGATCAGCACCCCCCATCGCGGTGTTCACGATGACCGATCGAGGTGTTCACGATCCCGATCCCGCTGTTCACGATCCTCCGATCCAGGTGTTCACGATGCTCCGAAACACGCAGTCGCGCGGGCCGCTTGGCCGCGACTTCTATGTGCGCCAGCTCCGGGACATGAAGATTTCCCCCGACGTCGAAACGATGACTCCGCGGGTGATGAAGTACTTTGCGATGCTCTGCGGCCTGGCGCTGGCTCGGGGCCACGACAAAGCCGGGGACGCGGCGATGATCGCGGGGTACCTGGGCAGCACCGACCACTTCGACGAGGCACTTGGAGACTACGCTGTTGCTTACGCCGATCAGGTCGAGCTCGATTATGCGACGTTCGCCAAGGCGGTCCGGAACGGGCGACTTAGGAGCGACCTCAGCGCCAGTCGACTGGAAACCATCCTGAGATGAGATCAGCGCGGGGATTCGACACGCTCATCAGCAGCGTCGAAGTCGCGCGACCGCGAAGAAGCTGAGTGAGAGCCCCGGCCGCACCGCTGCTGCTCGCGCTCTGTGCGGTATCGGCGATCGCCGCGCCCGCGCAGGCGAGACCGTTCCGATACGGAGAGATCGAGGGCGTCGCCAACCTGGAGCTCAGCTACGGTCTGCTCGCGCGGGTCGAGGATCGCGACGAGGACCTGATCGCGATCGCCAACGGCGGCAGCGCGAACTCGGCGAATTTCGACGACGGCGACCTGAACTACGACCAGGGCATCGTCTCGAACGCGCTGCAGGTCAGCGGCGAGCTCGCGGCGCGCTGGTCGATCTTCGGCGTCTACGTGCGCGGGCTCTCCTTCTACGACTTCGAGAACGAGCTCGCCGATCGCGAGCGCACCCCCCTGACCACGCACGCCGAGTGGTACGTCGGAAGCGACACCGAGCTTCGCGAGTACTTTGTCGACGCGAGCTTCCTCTGGCGCGGCATGCCGGTGCGCGTGCGCGTCGGCGACCAGGTATTGAGCTGGGGCGAGAGCACGTTCCTGCGCTTCGGAGTACCCGTCTCGAACCCGCTCGACCTGAACGCCGCGCTGCGGCCGGTCGGCTCGGCGCGCGACGTCGTGCTTCCCCAGGGGATGATCTGGGCGTCGGCGAACCCAACTGAGAACGTCGCGTTCGAAGCGTACTACGAATACGACTGGAATCCGGCGCGCACGCCGCCGGTCGGCTCGTACTTCTCCGACAACAACGCGATCGGCTCGGGCGGCCTCGGCGCCGCGATGCTCGGCGCCGGGCGCTTCTCCGACCTGGGCACGAACCTCGATGCGGCGTTCTCTCTCCCGCCCGGAACACTCGGGTTCGACGCGGACTTCATGCGCATTCCTGGCTATGGGAAGGACGAGCCGAGACGGATAGGGGAAAGAAGGGGCAGTTTCCGGGCTCTCGAGGTTCCGATAAGGGCGCGTTCTGACAGATCCTCCAGGGGGTCCGGGTCTGGACGACCGCCTCGACAACCCCTTGGCACTCCTAGGCACGCGCCGCCCACCACGCCAATTCGCACGACTGCGCCGCGCCGAGGTGTTCGTGCTCAGGCGCCAGCGGAATTCAGCCGGGGGAGCTCCGCGGCGAGGAAATCGAAGACCAATCGCACGCGGCGGCTGGTC
>CAZUYC010000060.1:0-7262 GCA_964624475.1 uncultured Spirochaetales bacterium
GGCCCGTCCGCCTTCCACAACGTGACGCGGATGGGCTTCGCGCACGCGCCGAGCTCGGGGACGACCAGCACCGCGGGGCCGAGCGGCGTGCTGCAGATCGTGACGCCCTCGCAGGTGCGCACGAACCTGAGCCTCGGCAGCGCCATCAAGATTGCCGCGATCACCGAGCTGCTGATCCACTTCATCCCGGAGCCGGGGCTCCTGCTCCTGATCGGCTCGGGCATCGTGGGCCTCGTCGTCCTCGGCCGCAACCGCATGCGGCACTAGCCGAGGCTCTCGAGATCTCCGGACCGGAGACGGTCCGGAACGGGCGGCCCTCCTCCCACGCGGAGGAGGGCCGCTTCGTTCTTGCGCCCTGCGGCCGGTCGGAGGCCCGGCGGCGCGGGCCCGAATCCCGCAGAATCCGAAGAATGGGTGAGATTCGCTTCGAGCTGGACCAGGGCGTGGCGCTCCTGACCCTCGACCGGCCGGACGCGATCGAGGGCGTGCGCGTTCACCTCGAGCGGCCTCCGCCGCGCTCCACCCTGCGCGTGAGCCGCGACGGGCCCGAGTGGCCCGGCGAGGGAGGCGCGTGACGGGCGGCGATTCGCCCACCGCAACGCGAGCGCGCTGGCTGCTCGCCGTCGGAGCGCTCGCCGGGCTCGCCGCCGCGGCGGCGAGCCTGCTCGGACCCTCGGACGGCGCGCAGACCCTGCCCGACGACGCCGTGGCCCGCGTGAACGGCACGCTCATCCGAGCGGACGAGTACGAGCGGCTGCTCGCCGCACTGGAGGGCGACCGTCGGACGCCGCTCGACGCCGAGGACCGTCGTCGCGTGCTCGACCGCCTCATCGAGGAGGAGCTCCTCGTCCAGCACGCCCTCGCGCTCGGCCTCGCTCGCTCCGACCGACGCGTCCGCGCGGACCTCGTCTCGGCCGTGCTCGGCTCGCTCTCCGCCGCGAGCGATGGCTGGGCGCCCGAGGAGGACGAAGTCCGGGCGTTCTACGCGGGCAACCACGAGTTCTTCGCCGGGCCGGGGCGGCTGTGGATCCGCCAGGTCTTCGTCGCCGTCGACGGGAAGGGTGAGGAGGCTGCGCGGGAGCGGGCGCGCCGCGCCGCCGAGCGGTTGCGCGCGGGCGATCCCATCGAGGCCGTGCGCGCCGAGCTCGGGAGTTCGGAGGTGGCTCCCCTTCCCGACGCACCGCTTCCTCCGGCGAAGCTCCGCGAGTACCTCGGCCCGACGGCCCTGCTCGCCGCCCTCGACCTCGCCCCCGGAGCGACGAGCGAGCCCGTGCGCTCGGCTCAGGGCTATCACGTACTCGCCCTCGTCGAGCGCGAGGCCGGTGGGGCACCGCCTCTCGAGGAGATTGCCCCTCAGGTGCGCGCGGAGCTTCGCCGGCGCGCCGACGACCGCGCGCTGCGCGAGCGGCTCGATCAGCTCCGCGCCGAAGCCGACGTCGTGGTTGGGAAGTAGAGCCTTGATGGGAACTTCAGGCGTGCGGGGGTGGGGAGGTCGTGCGGGGAGTGGCCCTCCCGATTTACTCCGCTCGCCTGCGGCTCGCTGCGCGCTCCGCTTGCGAAGAGCCCTGGCCGGAAAGGCACCGGGGCAGTGCGCGACTCCGCCTATCCCCGGGTCGTGTCGTAGGTCGACCCCGCATCACCTTGGCCAAGGTTCCAGCGGGCTGCTTCGCAAGCGAGGCGCGGCAGCGCCGAGCGCGCAGCGAGCCGCAGGCGAGCGGAGTAAATCGGGAGGATCCCAGCGAAGGGACCCGCGAACCGGGCGAAACGAGCCTCCCCATCGAAGCCTGCGGCTTGCGGTGGTTGGGATCGCGACGGGGTGCCTTCTGGCGGCCTCCGCGCAGGCGCACACCAGGAGCCTCTCCTATTCCGCCTGGGAGGAGCGGCCGGGGGGCGTTCGCGTGCAGGTGCGGGTCTCCCAGCTCGACCTCTCCCGGCTCGGCATCGCCTTTGCCGAGGCGGACGGGGGGGTCGACCCGATCGGGCGCTACCTGCAGCAGGGGCTGCGCCTCTCCGCGGGCGGCGAGCCCTGCGAGGCTCTCCCCCCCGTGGCACTCGATGCCCCCGAGGGCTGGGCGGTCCGCTCCTGGCGCAGCGCGTGCCGCCTGCCGGGACCCTACGCCGTCGAGAGCACGATCCTGCTCGACGCCGCACCCTCCCACCTGCACTTCGCGCGGCTGCGGACTCCCGACGGCCGGATCGTCGACCGGGTGCTGAGCGAGTCCGAGCCGCGCTGGGAGTGGCCCGCCGCCGGCCCCCCCGCCCCGGGCTCCACCCGGGCCGATACCTCCCTCGGCGGCTACCTGCGCCTCGGGGTCGAGCACATCCTGACCGGCTGGGATCACCTCGCCTTCGTGGCGGCGCTGCTCCTGCTCGCGCGGACGCTCGGCGAGGTGGCAGCCCTGGTCACGTCGTTCACGCTCGCCCACAGCGTGACGTTGGCGCTGGCGACGCTCGGTCTGGTGCGTCCGGATGCAGGCGCGGTCGAGGCGCTGATCGGCTTCTCGATCGCGCTGGTGGCCGCCGAGAACGCCTGGATCGTCGGGGGCCGAGGCCGCGGCGTGCCGCTGGCCGTCGCGGGGGGCCTCGCGCTCGTCGCCCTCGCGCCCGGCGTCGGCGTGCCGGCTGGAGCGCTGCTGGGCCTCGCCCTCTTCTCGCTCTGCCACTTCGGGCTGCTCGCCCGCTCGCCCGATCCGGCTCGCCTGCGCGTGGCCGTGGCCTTCGCGTTCGGGCTCGTGCACGGCTTCGGCTTCGCGGGCGTGCTGGCGCAGCTCGATCTTCCGGCGCAGCAGCTCGCCGCCGCGCTCTTCGGATTCAACGCGGGGGTCGAGGCCGGCCAGCTCGCCGTCGTGGCGTGCCTGTGGCCCTGCCTGCGCGCGCTGGCGCGACCCGCCGGCGGCCGCGCGCTCGCGCTCGTCGCCGAAACCGGCTCCGCGGCGATCTGCGGCCTCGGGGTTTATTGGTTCGTGACGCGGAGCTTCGCGTGAACTGGAGGGGATCGGGGGTCGGGGGAGCGGCGGGGAGCCGGCCTCATTTTACTCCGCTCGCCTGCGGCTCGCTGCGCGCGCGACGCTGCCGCGCCGCGCTTGCCAAGCAGCCTTTCCGGAACGGCGCCCCCGGTGATGCGGGGTCCGCCTACGGACGACCGGGGGCAGGCGGAGCCCCGCAGTGCCTGGGTCATCTTTCCGACAAGGTTTCTTCGCAAGCGAGGCCCGGCAGGGCCGAGCGCGCAGCGAGCCGCAGGCGAGCGGAGTAAAATGAGGCCGCCGCTCCCATCGAAGCCACCCAGCCCACGCCTACCACCGATGCAGCTCGGGGAGCACCTTCTCCGCGAACAAGCGGACGCTGCGTTCGGCCACCTCCCAGGGCATGCCGCCGTAGAAGGAGATCAGGCTGAGCTCGAAGTCGCCCAGCAGCTCGCGCCGGGCGCGGAGCTTCTCGAGGATCATCTCCGGCGTGCCCCAGGTCTGCACGGAGCAGTAGACCTTCGCCGCCGTCTCGAGGCCCACCTGCTGGAAGAGCTGGCCTGCCGTCGCGTAGTGGTCGTAGCCCTTCAGGTGCTCGAAGTGCTCGCTCATGATCTCGTAGTGGCGGATGATCGAGAGGAAGTAGTTCGGCATGTACTCCATGGCGAGATCCTGCGCCCGCTTCGGGTCCTCGTCGCAGAACACGAGGTCGCCCGTGAGCGGCGGCGCGGGCTCGCCCGCGTGGTACTTGCGCCAGCTCTCCCTGTACTGCCGCAGCGATCCCGTCGCGAAGGTCTCCCAGGTCTGCTGGGAGAAGATCATGAGGCGGGCTCCGAGGGCGGCGGCCTGCTCGACCGATTCGGGCGACATGCCGACGCAGTAGAAGCGGTCGCGGAAGCTTTGCATCGGCCGCGGCCGGATCTCCGTTCGGGCCTGCGGGTAGAACAGTCCGGCGCCCTCGATGAACCCGCTCTCGAGCGCGTCGGCGATCATCCGCGCGGCCTCGTCGAAGCGAGCCCGCGACTCGCCCATCTCGATGCCGAAACCCTGGTACTCGCGGCGCGCGAGCCCGCGCCCGAGGCCGAGCACCGCTCGGCCGGCCGAGAGGTGGTCGAGGAGCGCGACCTTCTCGACGACGCGGAGCGGGTCGTTCCACGGGACGATCACCGCGCCCGTGCCGAGCCGGATGCGGCGCGTGCGCCCCGCCAGCCAGCTCAGGAACTGGAGGTTGTCCGGGCATGCGGCGTAGTCGGTGAAGTGGTGCTCGACGCACCAGACCTTGTCGTAGCCGAGCGGCTCGGCCAGCTCCGCGAGCCGCATCTCGCCGGCGACCATCTCCGCGTCGCTGCCGCGGCCCTGGTAGTTCTGGAAGATGTGAAGGATTCCGACGTCCACCCGAGGTCCTCCTCCCTGCTCCGCGTCGGGGAGGATCGCCGGTCCGGGGGGGGAGGGGAACCCCCCCGTCGTGACACGCGAGGCCTTCGGCGACCACATATCCAGTTGGAGGGGCTTGACTCGGCGCTCGCCACGCGTCCATAATCCGCGCGGGAAGGGGACCAGCCTCGGGCCGGTCCCCTTCGCCGTTTTCGGGCCTCCGGCCCGGGGACGTTTCGGGAAGGGGACTCCTCTGAAGGGAGGTGGTCCGTGATCCCGAGCCTTCCCCGCGCGGCCGTCCTTCTCTCCCTGGCGCTCGCCCTGGCCGGCGAGGCGAGCGCAACGACCCTCGTACTGAGCGACGCGAGCAGCGACGCCTCGGTACGAGCCGACCGCCTCGACGGGCTCCTCGAGCTCGGCGTGACCGGCGGCGGCAGGACGCAGCGGCTCACCCTCACCCTGACCAACGCCACCGCGGCGCCGGACGCCTTCTCGATCGAAGCGATCCTGTTCGACGCGTCGGATGCGGTGGTCAGCGTGAACCTCGACCGCGTGTCGAGCAGCCGCGGCGGGACCGTGACTTCGGCCTGGTCGCTCGTCGCCTCCAGCGGAGCCGGCGGCGCGACCGACGCGGGGAGGCTCGGGCTCTTCGACTGGGCGCTCGTCAGCTCCGGCGCCGGGGCGGCGCCGGGCGAGGTCCTGACGGTCCGGATCGACGTCTCGGGCAGCGTGCGACTCGCCCCCGAGGACTTCGTCCAGCCGAGCGCGCTCACCGGCGCGGACCAGATCCACACCCTCGGCGCGGGCCGCTTCGCCGCGGGCGGTAGCCGGGTCTACGGCGGAGCGCACGCGCCGGAGCCCGGCTCGCTGGCGCTGCTGCTCTGCGGACTCTTCGGCCTCGCGCTGGGGCGACGGCGGGCGCAGCGCGCCGCACCCGCGGCTCTGCGGAGCTCGCGCGACGCCGGGTTGCGTCGGATCGGGCGCCGCTGACCCGCGTGCTCGACGCCGGCCCGCGGGCCTCGGCCCCACGGGGCCCGTAGCGCCTTCCGGGCCGGCGGCGACGCGCTCTCCCCCGCGGGCCCTCAGCCTTCCGGCCGGGATTCCCGATGGATTCCGATACGATGCACCGGTTGCCGCCCGGCACTTCACGCAAACGTCACGAAGCCCGCGGGGTGCGTCGGCTAGACTCGGCTGCGCCCCCGTGAGCACCCCCGCCACCGTCGAATCCGCCGCCGCCCCGGCCCTCGCGCTGCGCGAGCGTTACCTGAACCGCGAGCTCTCGTGGCTCGAGTTCGACCGGCGCGTCCTCGCCCTCGCGGGAGATCCGGCGTTGCCGCTGCTCGAGCGGGTCAAGTTCCTCGCGATCTTCGCGAGCAACCTCGACGAGTTCTTCCAGGTGCGCGTGGCCGGCCTCAAGGAGCAGCACGCGGCCGGCGTCGGCGCGAGCTCTCCCGACGGGCGCAACCCCGAGGAGCAGCTCGCCGGGATCCGCGCCGTGGTCCAGCCGCTCCTCCGCCACGCCGGTGAGCTCTTCGACAAGGAGCTGCGCCCCGCGCTCGCGGAACAGGGGATCCGGATCTGCGAGTGGAGCACGCTCCAGGAGGACGCCCGCGCCCATCTCGGGCGGGTCTTCGAGCGCGAGATCTTCCCGGTGCTGACGCCGCTCGCGGTCGATCCGGCGCACCCCTTCCCGCACATCTCGAACCTCTCGCTGAACCTCGCGGTGCTCGTCCAGGACCCGACGACGCGCGCAGAGCGCTTCGCCCGCGTCAAGGTCCCGCCGCTCTTCCCGCGCCTGCTCCCGCTGCCCGACGGCGCCCACTTCGTGCCGATCGAGCAGGTGATCGCTGCGCACCTCGACGCGCTCTTTCCCGGGATGCGCATCGTGTCGCAGCACGCCTTCCGGGTGACTCGCGACGCCGACATCCCGATCGAGGAGAACGAGGCCGAGGACCTGCTCGAGGCGCTCGAGCTCGGGCTGCGCTGGCGGCAGCGCGCCAGCAGCGCAGTGCGCCTCGAGATCGCCGCGGAGGCGTCGGAGTCGGTCATCGGGATCCTGGCCTCGGAGCTCGGGCTCGAGCCCGACGACGTCTACATCGCGCCCGGCTTCCTCGACCTGCGCGCGCTCGAGCAGATCCACGCCCTCGCGCGGCCCGACCTGAAGGAGGCGCCCTTCGTCCCGCAGACCCAGACCGCGCTGGCGCTGCGCGGCGAGGACGCCCCGGACCTCTTCGCCCGGCTGCGCGACCGGGCCGTGCTCGTGCACCACCCCTACGACTCGTTCGCGACCTCGGTGCAGGCCTTCCTCGAGCAGGCCGCCGCCGACCCGAACGTGCTCGCGATCAAGCACACCCTCTACCGCACGTCGGGGCCCGAGAACCCGATCGTGCGCACGCTGATCCGCGCGGCCGAGGCGGGCAAACAGGTCGTGACGCTCGTCGAGGTGAAGGCGCGCTTCGACGAGCAGGCCAACATCGAGTGGGCCCGGATGCTCGAGCGGGCGGGCGTGCACGTCGTCTACGGCCTGGTCGGGCTCAAGACCCACTCAAAGACCGCTCTCGTCGTCCGCCGCGAGGGCTCCGGGCTTCGGCGGTATATCCATATCGGGACGGGCAACTACAACCACAGGACGGCCAGGACCTACACGGACCTGGGGCTGCTGACGTGCCGGCCTGAGATCGGGGCGGACGTCACCGACCTGTTCAACGTGCTAACGGGGCTATCGCGCCAACGGGTGTTCCGGCGGATCCTCGTCGCGCCGCATAGCCTGCGATCGCGCTTCCTCGACCTGGTCGAGCGCGAGGTCGGCCACGTGGCAGCCGGGCGGGTAGGACGGATCGTTCTCAAGCTCAATGCGATCGTGGATGTGGCGGTGATCGAGGCGCTCTACCAGGCCGCCGAGGCGGGCGTCGACATTGAACTTAT
>CAZUYC010000061.1:0-16912 GCA_964624475.1 uncultured Spirochaetales bacterium
CTCAGAGGCTGAGAAGGAATCGGACTTCGGACCCTTTGACGGATCCCAGGCCGCGATGATGGGACGGTTCAGGGCTCACGGTCGCATCCGGCCTCGCCGGCTCTGCCGGTTCGTCGACTGATTCGTTCGATCGGGCAGCCAGCGTACCCGCTCTCCCCCCGTCAAGCACGCGCGGGAGCGCGGATTAGCACACCAAGGGCGAAGGTCCGCATCAGGTTCTGGGCCAGGGCCTGCCAGAGCAGGATCGCCTTCGCTTGGATCCGGCCGCGCACCGGCAGCTGGTGCAGCCCGCGGTTGCGAGCGAGGGCGTTGACGCACTCCGCCGTCGCCGCCCGCTCCTTGTAGATCGCCTTCGCCTCTTCGGTACCCATGCGGACACGCCACTCCGCCACGCCCGGTCCGTCGCGCGGAAGAGGCTGGTAGGGATCGCGGCTCTCATCGCGCGGCTGCATCGGCGGCGCGTACACGACGCACCCCGCGCCGTGCGCGACCTCGATCTCCTCCAGCTTCGCAAAACCCCCGTCCACCAGCATCGCGTCGGGCTCGCGCCCATACCGAGTGCGCAGCTGCGCCCGCATCTCGCCCAGCTGCCCCTGGTCGCTTCCCGCGTTGGTCACTGCCACGCCCACGATGACCTGCGAGCCGGTGTCCGTCGCCAGCTGGGCGTTGTAGGCCGGCCGATAGCCCCCGTCCGCCATCTTCATCACCCGCGCCTCAGGGTCTGTCGTCGACACCCGCGCCTTCTCCTCGCGCTCCGCCGCCGGCTTCTTCTGCGCCACTTCCGGCAGCACCGCCAGCGCCTTCTCCACCCGCCGCTGACGGTCCTCGGCCGCGCGCTGGCGCGCCGCCTGCTGCCGTCGCTCCGTTGCCGCGGGATCGGCCTCCAGCTCCCGGCGCAGCACCTGCACCTGGGCCTTCGCCTCCCGCAGACAGCGCTTCAGGGTCTTGTGGCGCCGAAACGACGCCGCCCCCGCGCTCGCCCGCACGCGCATCCCGTCCTGCGCCACACGCGCGAGCGTCACCGCGCCCGCCTTCAGCAGCGCCGCCACGCTTTGCGTCAGCAGCCGGTCCATCACCTCGACCTGCCCGACCCGAAAGTCCGCGAGCGTGTGCGGGTTGACCGACACCCCGCCGGCGATCCAGCGGTAGGCGTCGTGCTGCTCGCACAGCCGCGCCAGCGCCCGCGCGCTGCCCACCCCCTCCAGCGTCGCGTACAGCCAGAGCGCCATCAGGATCTTGGGGTCGATCGCGGGACGTCCCGCGTGGCCTTCCACCGCCCGGATCTGCCCATACAGCTCCGAGAGGTCGAGAGACTCGACGAACTGCCACACCAGCCGCGCCCGGTGGTCCGCCGGGAGCAGAGCCTCCAGGTCCACCGGCCGCAGCTCGATCTGCGAGCGGTTCGCCGTTTGAAGCCGCGGGGCCCGAGGCGCCTCGGCTTGCCCATGGTCCGGCTTCAGGCTGTTCTGCAACGCAAAGAGTGTGTCCACCGCTCGATCCCCCCGACCCGGGAGAATTCACGATCCAAACAATTCCGTCCAGACCTTGAGCGATTTTTTCTCAGGCTCTCAGGAGGCGCGGATCCGTCGAGAGGGGAGGGGCTCCCCGTAGGGCCTATCCGCAGGCCATCAGGCGCGAATATTCTCGATGACCACTCCGATGCGCGGCGCGCGCGACAGCGGCCCATCGGCGGTGAGCAGATGTGCGTCGTGTAGCCTGGCCACCGCCACGTAGAGCGCATCGTAGGCGCTCAGGTTCTTCCGGAAGCTCCAGGCGAGCGGGACGAATAGTCGGTGCGGAAGCCGACGCACCGGCCAGTCGCACAAGTCCTGTACGGCCTGGCGGGCGCGAGCCTCGCTCACCCGCCCCGCGAGATGCGCGCGGCGCAGCACCGCGAGTACCTCCGCGTCGAGCAGCTCCGGCGCGAGCAGCTCGGCCTGCTCGATGCGGGGCGCCACGCGACGCCCGAGCGCGGTACGGAGCAGGTACTCGACGGCGACCGAGGCATCGACCACCAGCCTCACCGCGAGCGTTCTCGTTCCTCGCGTGCGGTGGTCAGGAAGCTCGCCGCCGGGCGCCCGAGCTTTACCGGCTTGCGGCGATGCAGGCGAGCGAGGAACTCCTCGTGCGAGAGTTCTCTCTCGACGGCCGCCAAGACGACGTCTCGCAGGGTCTGTCCGCGGCGCCGGGCGCAGCGCCGAAGCCGGCGATGGGTCTCTTCGGGGACGTTCTTGACCTGGAGGTTCGCCATGGGAGGACCCTAGCATGCTGCCAGCATGCCTATAGGGCAGGCCGCAGACCTCCAGGAGCGGGACGGTCTTCAGATCCTTCGAATTTTCAGACTCTCCGCTCCGGCGGGCGCACGCCGAGCTCCGCGAGGGCGCGCAGGATCGCCTCGCGTGCCGGCGCCTCGGCCTCCGGGTCGAAGCGCGCGCGTTCGAGGTGGTCGAGGAGCTCGTCGGCGCGGCGGGCGCGGGGAGAGTTGCTCGCGAGGATCGCCTCCGGCGGACAGTCGGCGGCTCCGCTCTGCGCGGCGAGCGCCGCGCGCAGGGCGCGCGCGAGCTCGGCGAGCTCGCCATCACGGTCGCTCCTCGCGTGTGCCGCGTCGGCGCGGGCGAGGGCGGCGCGGGCCGGCTGCGTGCGCGCGCGGGTGCGTCGCCACGAGAGCCAACCCGCCGCGCCGAGCGCGGCGAGGAGGAGCGCGGCTCCGGCGACGAGGAGGGCCCGGCGCCCGGGCTCGGCGCGCGCCGGAGCGGCGGGGGCGTCGGCGCCAGCCGCGGGCCCGCTGCGCTCGGCGCCGGCCACCGGAGCTGCGAGCGGAGGACCGACCGTCACGACTACCGGCGCGGCGCTCGCCTCGGCGTAGCCTCCCGCGACGGGGTCGTAGTAGGCGAAGGCGAGCGCCGGGATCTGGAGCAGGCCCTGGCGGCGCGGAACCAGGTCGAAGACGAAGCGGCGGCGCACGAGCAGGCGCGTCCCGCGGTCGAGCTCCACGTCCGCGGGACGTCGGAAGACCTCGGCGCCCCCGAGCGCCTCCCCCGAGAGCTCGGGCATTGGCGCATCCCACAGGTTGCCCGCGCCCTGGAGCGTCACGGCGAGCCGCACGCTCTGGCCGATCTGGACACTCTCAGGTGTCACGAGCCGGCGCAGCGAGAGGGGACCCACGAGGCCGTGGAACGCGGCGGGGCGCCCCGCCTCCGGAAGGGCCACGACCTCGAGCCTCGCCGCGGGCGTCGCGAGGCGCTCCGCGACCTCGCCGTCCGGACCGCGCGCGCGGCAGAGGATCCGCGCCGGGGGGACCCTGACGGAGCCCGGGCGATCGGCGAAGAGGGCACGCGCGTCGTCGCGGACCTGGTAGACGGCGCCGCTCCGAGTCAGCGGGCCGGTCAGGGGCTCCGGCGCGAGGCGCTCCGCACGGAGTCCCGGGAAGGTCGGCGGCTCTTCCCACGCCGCATCGGAGACGTCGTCGCGCACGAGCAGGCGCAGGCGGTAGAGGACCTGCTGGCCTGGATGCGCGCGCTCCGGGTCGAGGGAGACGCTCGCCTCGCAGAGCGGCGGCGTCCCAGGACCCGCGTTCGCCGCGGCCTCCGCGGCTCCCGCGAGCGCGGCGGCGAGGAGCAGGGCGCCCCGGCTCACCAGCCCGGCCCCGGCTCGCTTCGCTCGGCGCGGGCCTCGCGCACCGAGCTGCGCAGCGCGGGCCCGAGGTCGTCTTGCACGCGCTCCAGCCAGCGCCGCAGCAGGGCCGCGTCGGGCGGCGCGGGCGCTCCCGGCCGCGGTGCCTCGCGGCGCGCCGCGCCGGGCTCCGGGTCGGGCTCGCGCCGCTCGCGCTCCCGCTCGCGCCCGGGCGGGGGCGCGGGGGGCGGCTCGGGCGGACGGCTCGCCAGCGCGCGCAGCGTCCACTCGAGGTTCACGCGCGCCTCGCGATCGGAGGGTGCGAGCGCGAGGGCGTCGAAGAAGGAGTCGCGGGCGGACTCGAACGAGCCCGCCTCGAGCTGCGCCACGCCGAGGTCGTAGAAGGCGAGCGCGGCGAGCTCCGCGCCGCGGGCCGAGAGCGCCGCCGCGGCGAAGGCCCGCGCCGCCTCCTCCCGCTGGCCGCGCTCGAGGCGCGCCACGCCGAGGCGCACGAGCAGCTCCGGGTCGCGCGGCTGCGCGCGCAGCCGGGCCTCGAGGCGCTCGACGCTCCCCGGTGCGGGCGCAGGCTCCGGAGGCGCCGCTCCGGCGAGCAGCGCGGTCGCCGCCGCCCCGAGCAGCCACGCGGTTCGCCGCCGCGTTCGCCGCGCCGGCGAGGCCGCCTCGGCAGCGAGGAGCAGGAAGGCGATCGCCGCGAGCGGCGCCACCTGCACGGCGCGGACGCGCCGCAGGGCGAGCCCGCCGGGCCCCGAGCCGACCTCGCGGCGGATCGCCGCGAGCGCCGCGCCGACGTCGATCTCGCCCCAGGCGTCGGCGCGGAAGGTCTCGCCGCCGGTCGCGGCGGCGAGCCGCTCGAGGCGCCCCTGCTGCCGGCGCGTCACCACGACGGCGCCTCGCGCGTCGCGGAGCACCACGCCGTGGTCGGGGATCGGCGCGCCCGCTTCGCTTCCGAGCGCGGCCGCATGGACGCGGACATCGGCGCGCAGCGCGTCGGCGATTCCGAGCTCCGTGCGCCGCGCCGGATCCTCGCCGTCGGAGAGGACGAGGATGGCACGGGGCCGCTCGCTCGCCGGCTCGAAGGCCGCGAGCGCGCGGCGCACCCCGTCGCCGAGGTCGGAGCCGCGGGGGCGCACGAGGTCGGTGTCGAGGTTCGCGAGCAGCTCCGCGAGAGCGTCGCGATCCGGTGTCAGCGGGGTCAGCAGGACGCCGCGGCCGGCGAAGACCGCGAGCGCGGCGCGGTCCTCGGGGCCGAGCCCGGCCAGGATGGTCACGGCGGCGCGCTGCGCGCGCGCGAGGCGGCTCGGCGGGACGTCCTGCGCGTCCATGCTGCGCGAGACGTCGACGAGGAGCACGAGGTCGACGCCGCGCGAGGGGACGAGGAGGCTCTTCTCTCCGGCGCGCGGCCCGAGCAGGGCCGCGCCGACGAGGCCCGCGGCGGCGAGCAGCGCTGCGTCGGAGCGCCATCCCGGGCGCGGCGCGTGCGGCCCGAGCAGGAGTCGCGCCCGCTCCCGCGCCCGGCGGCGCGCCGCCACGAGGGCGAGCGCGGCGAGGGTCCACGCCGCCGCGACGGGCGCGAGCCACTCGGGGTGGACGAGCCCTTCGGCGCTCACGGGATCCGCCGGCGCAGGACGCGCGCGAGCGCGAGCTCGCCCGCGAGGAGCCCGCCGGCCGCCGCGAGCAGCGGCTCCGGGCGCGCCGTGCGCCGCACCCGGGGCGGGAGCCGCCTGGCGACGCGCTCGAGCTCGTCGATCGCGGCGTAGACCTGCGCGAGATCGGCCGAGCGCCGGGCGAGGAAGAAGCGCCCGGCCGTCGCCGCGGCGAGCGCGCGCAGCCCCGGCTCATCGACGTCGTGCCGCTCGCGGCGCGGGCGCAGGGCGCCCTCGCCGGGCCCGGGCGCCATCGCCACCTCGGCTCCGGCGGAGCCGATCGCGACGGCGTGGACGCGGACGCCGGCCGCCGCCGCGAGGGCCGTCGCGGCCTCGACGGAGAGCGACCCGGCGTTGTGTCGCCCGTCGGTCAGCAGCACGACGACGCGCCCGGCCCCGGGCCCCGGCGCGGCCGGAGCCAGGGGATCGGCCCCGGCGCGCTTCACGGCGAGCGCGAGGGCGTCGCCGAGGGCCGTGGCCTCGCCGGCCATGCCCGCCTCCACGCGGCCGAGCGACGCGGCGAGGAGCGCGCCATCGCTCGTGAGGGGACAGAGCGTGAAGGCGCTGTCGCCGAAGACCACGAGGGCCACGCGGTCGCCCTCGGCCGCGCGCTCGCGCGCGAAGCGCGCCACCACCTCGCGCGCGAGCTCGAGCCGCGTGCGCGGCTCGCCTTCCCGCTGCGCGTCGAGTGCCCGCATGCTCCCCGAGGCATCGACGGCGAGCACGAGGTCGAGGCCCGAGCCGGGCTCGGGCGCCGCTTCGTGGACGCCGACCGGCCCGGCGAGCACCCCGGCGAGCGCGGCCAGCGCGAGGGCGCGCAGACCGAGCGCCGCCCCGCGCACGGGATCCGCGCCGTGGGCGCCCGCGCTGCGCAGCAGCGCCGCGTCCGGCCAACCGAAGGCCATCGGACGGGCGCGCAGGGCGAGGAGCAGCGCCGCGAGCGCGGCGACGAGCAGCCACGGCAGCCAGTCCGGGTGCTCGAACGCATCGATCCCGAGGCGATCCGCGAGCGCGGCGAAGGGCGCGCTCACGCGGGCCCGCCGGGCGGGAGCGTCTCCTCGACGAAGCGCTCGGCCAGCGCCAGCGCGCCCGGGAGCCCGGTCGCAAGGGCCGCGCGCGCCTCGGGATCGCCGCGCGGCCGGAATCGGTGCAGGTCGAGCGCCCGGAGCGAGGCGACGAGCAGGGGCCAGCGCGTGCTTGCCGCGAAGGGCGCGGGCGCCGCGGCGAGCTCTTCGCTCGTGCGGGCCTCGGCGCCGATCGCGAAGCGCCGTCCCGCGTAGCGGCGGAGCGCGCGCGCGGCGAGGTCGCTCGCCTCGAAGGGCTCGCGCGGGGCGAGAGCGCGCGCTTGCGCCAGCGCCGCGCGCGCCGTCTCCCAGGGCGGCTCGGGCGGGGGAGCGCCGGGAGGGGCCGAGGCGCTGCCGGCGCGTCGGGCGCGGCGGTGCGCGCGGACCCGCGCCGCCGCCAGGCCCGCGAGCACGGCCCCGGCGCCGGCGGCCGCGCCGAGGAGCGCGCCGCTCCCGCCCCGCTCGCGCTCGGGCGGCTCGCGCACGCCGAAGGGGATCGCGCGCTCCGGGTACTCGGGCAGGACCGAGACCACCTCGATCGCGAGCGGCGGGGTCGCGAGGCGCTCGATGGCCCCTCCCGGCGCCTCGAACTCCACCACGCTCGCCGGCCAGGTGACGCTCCCGACCTCGCGGGCGCGCACGTGCACCCGCGTGCGGTGGAGCCAGCGCGTCGCCTCGCGCTCGGCGGGGAGCGACTCCACGCCGAGGATCCAGAGCCCCGCCGGGGCCTCCGGCAGGGCGAGCGGCCGCGGCGCCCAATCCGGGGGCGTCGCGATCGCGATCTCGAGCGTCGCGACGTCGGCGACGCCGATCTGCGTCGGCTCGAGCACGACGACCGCGCGCGGCAGCGTCGGCGCGGGCGGCTGCGCCGGCCCGCCGCAGGCGGCCGCTACGAGCGCTGCCAGCGCAAGGTCGCGAAGCGGCCGCGCAGCGAGGCGAAGCCGAGCGGAGTGCGGGCCCCCGCTCGGGTGGAAGCGCGCAGCGAGGCGAAGCCGAGCGAAGGCCTGGCGGCCGGCTCCTCGCCAGCCGCCAGCCCGCGAGGCCGGCCTCACCGCGCGCCTCGCAGGCGGCGCCCGGCGCGCTCGTGCAGGAAGCGAGCGAGGGCGTGCAGCGGGCTCCGCCGCGTGTCGAGCCACAGGAGGTCGGCGCCCGCGCGCCGCAGTGCGGCCGCGAGGGCGTCCCGGCGCGCCGCGGCGGCCTCGCGGTAGCGGCGCCGCGCGCGGCGCGAGGAGGTGGCGAGCAGGAAGCGCGACCCGGGCCGCTCCGGGTCGGCGACGCTCGCCCCGCCCGCGGCGACGAGCTCGAGCTCGCGCGGGTCGAACGCGCAGGCGGCGACGAGATCGTGGCGGCGGGCGAGCCGCGCGAGTTCGCCGGCCGCCTCCGCCTCGGGAGCGACGAGCGCCGGATCGAGGAAGTCCGAGAGCAGCACGAGGACGGAGCGCTGGCGCGCCGCCGTGCGCAGCGCTCGCAGCCCCACCGCGAGGCGCGTCGCCCCGCCCGGGGCGGCCAGACACCCGGTCGCCGCCTGCACGACGCGCAGCGCGTGGGCCACGCCGCGCCCCGGCGGCAGGCTCGCGCGCAGCTCCTCGTCGAAGGCCACGAAGGCGATCCGGTCGCCCACCCTCGACGCCGCGGCCGCGAGCAGCGCGAGCGCGTGCACGGAGGTCGCGAGCTTCGAGGCGCGGGTCGATCCGAAGCGCATCGACCCCGAGACGTCGAGCGCGAAGAAGAGCGTCTGGTTGCGCTCGGCGCGGAAGCGCTTCACGTGCGGCTCGCCGGTGCGGGCCGTGGCGTTCCAGTCGAAGCTCGCGACGTCGTCGCCGGGTGCCCAGGGCCGCGACTCCTCGAACTCGATCCCGCCCCCCCGGAAGGCGCTGGCGTAGTTGCCCGCGAAGAGCCCCGTCGCCTCGCGCCGCCCGCGCACCGCGAGCAGCCGCGCCGCCCTCGAGAGCTCCTCCGACGCGAGGGGGAATCCGTCGGCCACCGGGGCGCCTAGGGCGTCTCGACCGCCCCGAGCACGGCCTCGATCACGTGGCCCGGGCGGATCCCGTCCGCCTCCGCTTCGTAGCTCACGACGATCCGGTGGCGGAGCACGTCGGGGGCGACCCGCTTCACGTCGTGGGGCGTGGCGAAGCTCCGGCCGTCGAGCAGGGCGCGCGCCCGGGCGGCGCGCACGAGGTAGAGCGAGGCGCGCGGCGACGCGCCGAGCGCGACCGGGTTGCCGGTCGCGCCCCCGCCCGGCGCCCGCACCTCGACTCCCGCCGCGACGGGGTCGCGCGTCGCGCGCGCGATCCGCACCGCGTAGTCCGCCACCGGCGGCGCGACGTGCACCGCCGCGGCCGCCTCGCGCAGCGCGCGCACGCAGGCGGCGTCGGCGATCGCCTCGAGCGCGGGCGGGGGGCCCGCGTCGCGCGCCACGATCTCGCGCTCCTCGCCGGCGTCGGGGTAGGGTACGACGAGCTTCACGAGGAAGCGGTCGATCTGCGCCTCGGGCAGGGGGTAGGTGCCCTCGAGCTCGACCGGGTTCTGCGTCGCCATCACGAAGAAGGGCTCGGGCAACGCGAAGGTCTCGTCGCCGATCGAGACCTGCCGCTCTTCCATCGCCTCGAGCAGCGCCGACTGCACCTTGGCCGGCGCGCGGTTGATCTCGTCGGCGAGCAGCACGGGCGAGAAGATCGGGCCGCGCCGCACGACGAAGCGCCGCTCGTCGGGCAGGAAGACGGGGGTGCCGAGCAGGTCGCCGGGGAGCAGGTCGGGGGTGAACTGGATGCGGCCGAAGCCGAGGCCCAGGACCTGCGCGAGCGTGCGCACCGTCGTCGTCTTGGCGAGGCCCGGGACGCCCTCGACGAGCGCGTGGCCGCGGGAGAGCAGGGCCGTGAGCAGGCCCTCGACGAGCGCGCGCTGCCCCACGACGACGCGCGCGATCTCCGCCCGGATCCGCTCGAGGCGCTCAGAAGCGGCTTCCACGTCCGCCCCTGCCCGGGCGCGCGCGCCGCGCCGCGCGCTCCAGGATGCGGGTCGTGCGCACGCCGGGAACCTCGCGGAGCCGCACCACCCGACCGCCCCAGCCCTCCACCTGCACGCGGCCGACGATGGCCTGCCGGGCCCAGTCGCCGCCCTTGGCGAGCACGTGGGGCCGCAGCCGCCGGATCAGGGCGAGCGGGGTCGACTCGCGGAAGACCACCACCCAGTCGACGCAGGCGAGCGCGGCGAGCACCTCCGCGCGCTCGCGGGCCGGCACGACCGGCCGCCCAGGGCCCTTGAGGCGCCCGACGCTCGCGTCCCCGTTCACGCCGACGAGCAGGCGGTCCCCGAGCCTGCGCGCGGCCTCGAGCGAGCGCACGTGCCCCACGTGCAGCAGGTCGAAGCAGCCATTCGTGAAGACCACGCGCTCGCCGCGCCGGCGCGCCCTGGATACGGCGCTCGCGGCGGCGGCGCGCGAGAGCAGCTTGCCTCGCGCGGGGCGCGGCCCGGGGCGGAGCGGCGGGCGGGCGGGCATGCCGCCCTACTCTACGACTCGCGCGGGGGCGTCGCCCTCTCGTCGGGCGGTGGCGGCGCCTCCGGGCGGGCGACCCGGTCGCGGCCGAGGAGCCCCCCGAGCGCCTCGAGACCGCGCTCGACGATCGACGGCAGGCGCTCGAAGACGAGCGTTCCCGGGCCGCTGGTGAAGGTCTCGAGCGGGACGAGCCGCGCGCTCGGCGCCTCCCACGTCCCCGTGAGCTCGTAGTGCGCGGCGAGCAGGTTCCGGTTCGGGCCGAGCAGGAGGAAGTTCACGATCGGGATCTTGTCGAGCACCCAGTCCACCGGCCGGAAGAGGAAGAGCACCACGTCCACGTCGATCGCGTGGGGCTCCGGGCCGACGGCGACCTCGCCGCGGGCGAAGGCGCGCGCGTCCGGGCCGTCGAGCGAGAGCGAGTCGGTCGCGAGCCGCCCGCGATCGAGCTCGAGGAGGGCGCGCATCCGGTCGTAGCGCACGAGCTCGCGTTTCCCGATCGGCGCCAGGACCTCGCTCGCGAGCGCGAGCGCCATCACCGCGGGCACCTCCCGGCGCAGCGTGCCGCTGCGCGCATCCACCTCGATCAGCCCCTCGAGCGAGCGGCTGATCGGCTCGGCCGGATCGAAGCGGCCCTCGAGGGAGCCGGCGACGTCGACGCGGCCGCTCACGATCTCGGCCGGGAGCTTCACGCTGGTCCCGAGCGTCGGAAGATCGGCGTCGAAGATCTCGAAGCTCAGCTGGAAGGGCGCCGATTCGCTGCGCGAGAGATCGATCCGCGCGTTCGCCACGCCCCGCCCGTGGGGCGCGAGGTCGAGCTTCGCGTCCGAGAGGAGCAGGCGCGCCCCGTGCGCCGCGAAGTCCGCGGTCGCGCCGTGCTGCTTCCAGCGCGACGCGTCGACCGGGCCGAGCGAGAGCTTGCCCCGCGCCCACGCGCCGTCGTCCACGGCGGCGGCGGCCGGCGTTCCGGCGGGGTCGGCGGGCGGCACGGCGGCGGGGTCGCCGCCCCCGGCGACCACGCGCGCGACCACCCGCTCTTCGGGCTCGAAGAGCCAGTCGGCGGCCAGCCGGATCGGGACGCCGCCCCAGGTCCCGTCGCGCGCCTCGACGCGCACGCCCTGCTCGATCGGCGTGATCTGCGCCGCGAGCCCCTCGATCGGCCAGAGGAACATCGGGTGCTCGAGCCGCTCGATGGCGAGCTCGAGGGCCACCGGCATCCGCCCGGGCTCGTTCTCGTCCTCGGGCCGCAGGTCCTTCCAGAGCGCCCCGAGGCCCGCGAGCGGCGGAGCGCTCGCGCGCAGGCGCCGCCGCTCCGGGTCCGTCGCGAAGAAGCTCGAGATCCCGTCCACCTCGAGGTCGAGCGTCGGGAGCGGTCGGCCGCCGAGCCGCGCGCGCAGCCCGCTGACCTCGAGGCGATCGGCCTTCCAGGCGAGGCGACCCTCGAGCTCCTCGATCCGATCGTCGCCGGCGCGCAGGCGCACGTCCTCGAGCTCGGTCAGCAGGGCGAAGTCCCGGGGCATGCGGGCCGAGCGCCCGGCGAGGAACTCCTGCCAGCCGCCCAGCGGCGCGACGCCGGCCACCTCGAGGCGGTGCACGCGACCGGCCTCGAGGTTCGCGAGCAGGTCGAAGGCCTCCTCGCGCTCCACCTCCGGGAGCCAGGCGAGGAGCGTGCGCAGGTCGTCGAGCCGGGCGCCCTCGAGCCCGAGCGAGAGCTCGCCCAGGGAGGCGCGGCGGAGCGGCCGCTCGACCACCCCCTCGAGGCGCAGCGCGAGCCGGTCGCTGCGCAGGCGCGCGCCGCGCAGGCGGACGCGCTCCGGATCGATCTCGACCACCCCGGCGAGCTCGATCCGCTTCGACGCGAGCGGGCCGAGACCGGCCTCGAGCGCCGGTGCGGTCCCCCGCACGTCTCGGCCGACGAGGTCGACCTCGAAGCGGCCGGAGCCGGGGGCGGGCGCTTCGAAGAGGACGAGGCCGCTGGCGACCCCCTCGAGCTCGAGCGAGGGCGTCTGCGCGGTCCCGACCGCCGTGGCGGCTCCGAGGTCGAGCTCGGTCGCGGCGAGGGCGAAGCGGAGGGCGCCGTCGCGGGCGAGCCGGCCCTCGATCTCGACCGACCCGCGCTCGGACTCACGCTCGGCCAGACGCGCGTGCAGGTGCAGGAGGGTCTCGCCGAGGAACGGCCGGTGGCGCATCTCCGCGGCGATGCCCTCCCAGGCGACCGTGCCCGGTGCCCCGGGCGGTTCGCTCCGGGCGTGCCCGGGGGGCAGCTCCCGAGCTCGCCACTCGACGCGGCCGTCGCGGAGCTCGAGGCGATCCGCGGGAAGGTCGCTCTCGAGCAGCCTTCGGGAGCCCGCCTCGAGCACGATCAGCGGGCTCAGGATCTCGTCCGGGTGTCGGAGGCCCCCGGGAGGTACGGGCTCGTCCCCGGCGAGCAGCTCCGCGAGCGCCGCCGGAGCCCACTCGCCCTTCGTGTCCCGGCCGACCGTCAGGCTCGCGCCCTCGAGCGAGAGCCGGCGCAGCCGCCGCTGACCGGTCAGGTGCGCGAAGGGCCGCAGCTCAGCGACCACCCGCTCGACCCGCAGGGCCGGCCCGTCGGGCCCCGGGTAGGCCTCGATGCCCTGCCCGATCAGCTGGAGCCGGAGACCGAGCTCGATCGCGACGGAGTGCACCCGGACGGGCGAGCCGAGTACCGCCTCGAGTCGCTCCTGGAGCTCCACCCGGATCAGGTCGGGCGTGACGCGCTCGGCGACGCTCCAGCCCAGGGCGGCGGCCGCGCCGAAGACCGCGAGAGCGGCCAGAAGCCAGGAGCTTCGGCGGGCGAGACGCACGTGGAGGTCCTCCCGGATCTCCGCTTCGGACCCCCGAGCGTGCCGGCTCTGGGAGCTTATCGGCCGCTGGCCCCGCGGCACCCAGCGGGTCGCCCCCGGTGCCGACGGGGCTGCCGGCCGCCGATGCCTACTTTGGGTTCCCGCGGGTGAGCCGCGCGCGCGCCCGCAGCCTGCATCCCTGCGCGGCAGCTCCGCTTGCGCTGCGGGTCGGCCGACCGGCGCCAAGCGAGCAAAGCCGCATCAACTCTAAAGAAATCCGGCGTGTGGACGAAACGGTTCCACAGCCGAGACGACTCAAGTCTCGGGGTCCAAGCCGAGGAGTGCGACGCATGGAAGCGAACGGGAAGTCTGTGCAGCCGAACCGCGTGCGCGAGCTGCGGGAGAATCGACTCATGACCCAGGCGCAGCTCGCTCGCAAGGCGCGCGTCGCCCTTCGCACGATCCACAGCGTCGAGAAGGGCATGGCCTGCCGCATGGACACCAAGCGCAAGATCCTGCTCGCTCTCGGGATGCGCTTCGAGGACAAGGACCAGGTCTTCCCGCAGCTGCGGCACCGCTTCGCGGAAGACCTGCTGCGCGGCCTCTGAGCCGGGGCGCTCGGCCGCTCCCGCCACGGTCCCACGGCGCGCCCGGCTTCGGTACCATCGAATCTCGACGCCCGGCGGCGCACGCGCGCCGGTTTCCGGGCTGCGAGCGAGGCGGTCGCCGCCCGCGGAGGGAAGGCCATACCCGACCGCGTCACCCTGCTGGCCGACGTCGCCGAGGTCGTGGCGCGCTCTCACGACCTCGACGAGACCCTCGCCAACGTCGTCGATCTGGTCGCGAAGCGGCTCGACGCAGACGTCTGCTCGCTCTACCTGACCGGGACGGATCTCTCGCTGCTCGTGCTGCGCGCCACGGTGGGCCTCCGGCGCGAGTCCGTGGGCCGCGTCCAGCTCCGGCTCGACGAGGGGCTCGTCGGGCTCGCCGCCGAGCGCAAGCGGCCGGTCGTGATCGAGCGCGCCCGCGAGCACCCCCGCTACAAGTACTTCCCCGAGACGGGCGAGGAGGCCTTCGAGACGCTGATGGCCGCCCCGCTGATCGTGCGGGGAATCGCCGTCGGCGTGCTCGTGGTGCAGACGCGCGAGGCGCGGCACTTCGACAAGGGGGACGTCGACACCCTCCAGACCTGCGCGCAGCTGATCGCGCCGGTCGTGGTGAACGCGCAGCTGCTCGCGATCGTCGGGCAGACCCCGGAGGAGCGCGCCCGCTACGACTCCGAGCTCGCGCTGGCGGGCATCCCGTTCGCGCGCGCGAAGCCGCCCCGGCCCGAGAAGAACGCCGAGCTCCAGGGCATCCCGACCGCGCGGGGGGTTGCGATCGGCCCGGTCTTCCGGCTGCCCGATCCGCTCGATCTCTCGCGGCTCGAGTACGCGCCGAGCCCCGACGCAGCGGCCGAGGAGCGCGACCTGCTCGCGGCGCTCCACGAGGCCCGTCGCGAGCTCGACGAGACGCGCGAGGACATGGGCGAGCAGTTCGGGCCGGACTTCGCGGCCGTCTTCCACACCCACGTCCAGATCCTCGAGGACAAGGGCTTCGTCGCCAAGCTGCGCAGCGAGGTGCGGACCACCCGCAGCGCGCTGCAGGCGCTGCGCAACGTGCTCGCCGCCTACCGCTCCACCTTCGAGCGGATCGCGGACCCCTACTTCCGCGACCGGGCCGTCGACGTGGAAGACGTGGGCCGTCGCGTGATGGAGCGCCTGCTCGGGGTGCGGCATCACACCGCGCCGATGCCCGCGGGCGCGATCGTGGTCGCCGACCACATCCTGCCCGGCTACTTCGCTCGCCTCGACCTGCACAAGGTCGCCGCGTTCGTCTCCGAGCACGGCGGCGCGACCTCGCACGGGGCGATCTTCGCGCGCACGCTCGAGATCCCGGCCGTGACGGGCGTCGCCGCGGTCCGCGAGCTCGCGCGCGACGGCGAGATGGCGATCGTCGATGGCGGCGACGGCACCGTCCTGCTCTCGCCGGACGAGGCGCTGCTCGCCGAGTACCAGCGCGCGAAGCGCCGCTACGCGGTGGCGATCCAGCACCTCGACGCGATGCGCGAGCGCCCCGGCCAGACGCGCGACGGACGCCGCATCGCTCTCACCGCCAACGTCGGGCTCGCCAGCGACCTGCGCCTGGTCGAGCAGCACGGCGCCGAGGGGGTCGGGCTCTTCCGCACCGAGCTGCTCGCGCTCGTCCAGCGCGGCCACCCCGAGGAGGAGGAGCAGGAGCAGCTCTACGAGCGCGTGGCGCGCGTGCTCGCGCCGCGTCCGGTGACGATCCGCACCCTCGACCTCGGCGGAGACAAGGACCTCGCCGCGATGGGCATGGGCGTCGAGGACAACCCGCAGCTCGGCTGCCGCTCGATCCGGCTCTCGTTCGAGCACGAAGGCGTCTTCCGGGCGCAGCTGCGCGCGATCCTGCGCGCGAGCGCGCTGGGCAACGTGCGCCTGCTCCTGCCGATGATCTCCTCGCTCTCCGAGCTGCGCCGCGCGCTGGCCCTCGTCGGCGAGGCGAAGCAGGAGGTCCGCGCCGCCGGAGCGCCCTTCGACGAGCGGATCCCCGTGGGCGTGATGATCGAGGTCCCGTCGGCGGCGCTCACCGCCGACGCGATCGCGCGGGAGTGCGACTTCTTCAGCATCGGGACCAACGACCTGACCCAGTACACGCTCGCCGTGGACCGGACCAACGAACACGTCGCCCACCTCTACGATCCGCTGCACCCCGCGGTGCTCGCGCTGATCGACCAGAGCGTGCGGGCGGCGGCCCGCGCCAGGATCCCGGTCTCGGTGTGCGGGGAGATGGTCGGCGACCCGCTCGCGGTGCCGCTGCTCGTCGGGCTCGGCATCTCCGAGCTCTCGGGCGCCCCGAGCGCGCTCCCGGTGGTGAAGGAGATCCTCCACGCGCTCGACTCCGCCGACGTCGAGGCCGACGCCCGCGCCGCGCGCGAGGTGGGGACCGCCGAGCAGGTGCGCGCGATCGCCGCGGCGCGGCTCACCTCGGCGGGTCTCCTCGACCACCCGGACATCGGCCCCTGGCTGCGCCCGATCGTCGAGGCGGCGGAGCGCGCCGTGCGAGAGCCGCCGCTCCCGGACCCGGAACACCGCGTCCCCGCCCCCGATCCGCTCGAGCGCGCCCCCCGGGCGCCCTTCGGGCGCTGATCCCGGCAGGCGCCCGCGGCGGGCCGCGGGACGAGCGGAGGTCCAGCGGAAGCCAGCGCAGGCTCAACGGTCTCCGAAGAGCGCGATCAGGGCCACCCCTGCGACCGTCGCCAGGGCGCCGAGGATGCGCGGCCGCCCGGGTCGCTCGCGCAGGCGCAGCACGCCGAGCAGCAGGGCGAAGAGCACGCTCGTCTGGCGCACCGCCACCACGTAGCTCGCGGGCGCCGTCGCGAGCGCCTGGAGCACGAGCGAATAGCCCGCGAGGCTCACCAGCGCCGCGCGCGTGGGTCCGGCGAGGTCGGTGCGGGCCGCGGCGAGCAGCGTGCGCGCGCCGCGCCGCCAGGCGACGAGCGCGCCGAAGAGGCAGCCGCTCGCGCTCCAGAGCAGGAGGTTCCAGAAGAGCGCGCGCGGGACGATGCTCGTCCAGGGATGACTCGCGAGCTCTGCCATCGCGCGCTTGTCGAGCAGCGAGTAGCCGACGGTGGTCGCGAGGGTCAGGTAGGCATAGCGCGCCGCCGGCTCCGCGAAGGACCGCCAGTGCAGGCCGGCTCCCGCCTGCACGAGCCACATCCCCGCCACCACGACGGCGATCCCGAGCGCACCTCCCGCGCTCAGACGCTCGCCGAGGAGCGGGCCGGCGACGAGCGGCAGGAAGGCGGGGGTCGAGCGCGCGATCGGGTAGACGAGCGTCAAGTCGCCGTGCTCGAAGGCGCGGCTCATCCACCAGAAGTATCCGGTGTGGCAGACGGTCGTCGCGGCGAGGCACGCCCAGGCGAGCGGCGGCACCTCACCGAGTTCCACCGCGGGCAGGATCGCGGCCGTCGCGGCGAGCGGCAGGACGACCTGGAGCGCGTTGAAGAGCAGCGGATCGCGGCTCCCCTTGATCGAGACGCTCCAGGACGCGTGGAGCAGCGCCGAGACGAGCACGAGCGCGAACGCGAGGGGGCTCACGCCTCGCCGATCGTAGAGGCCTTCGCGCTCCCGCGCCGCGGGCACGCCGACGAGCGGCGTGCGGGCCCCCGCGGCAAGGCCGCGAAGCGGCCGCGCAGCGAGCCGCAGGCGAGCG
>CAZUYC010000062.1:0-104677 GCA_964624475.1 uncultured Spirochaetales bacterium
GGAAGGCGAAGGCCGGAGCCGCCCAGTCGGGCTGGCGCAGCAGCGCGTAGGCAGCGAGCAGCAGGGCGAAGGGAGCGACGACCAGCCAGAGCTCGCCGCGCGCGGCGAGCAGCAGAGCCACCAGCAGCGCCGCGCCGGCGAACGGCTCGATGCGACGATCGACGGCGGCGAGGCGCACCCGGTCTTTATAGGATTTCGTCGCGCGCGAAGGAAGCGCCGCCCCGAACGCAGCGCGATCGCGCAAACTTTGCGCGTTCTCCCTCGTCTCGCCGCAAAGCTTCCGCGAGGCCGACTTGCAGAGCGACACCGAAGGGCGTTAGTCTATCCAGAACCCGGTTCCCCATGCCGCCTCGCGACCGCCACCCGCCGCCCGAATCCGAGCCCCGCGCCCTGGAGATCCACGGCGGCCCGTTCGATCTGACCAACGCGGAGGCGGCGCCGGCTGCGGGCGAGGGGGCGCAGGGAGCCCGGGGCGCCCGGGGCGGACAGGTCTGGGCGCTCTATCCGCTCATGTCTTCCGCCGAGGAGCGCCCCGCTCCGCCCGATGTGGACCTGCTGCGCCTGCTGCCCGAGGTGGCGCGCCACGGACGCCGCTTCCTGGCGCTCGGCGCCCTCGTCGGCTTCGTCTTCGGCGCCGCGTACCTCCTCGTCGCCGACTCGGTCTACATCGTGAAGAGCGTCCTCCAGGTCGAGCTCCGCCGGTCGGTGATCCACGACTTCGACGCGCGGCCGGGGTCGACCTACGTCGGTACCCAGGCCGAGGTGATCCAGAGCCCCGCGATGATCGCCGAGGCGATTCGCGCGATCGGCCTCCCCGTGCCCGACGAGGGGCTGCTCTCCCGCGTGCGCGCCTGGGTCAAGGCGCTGAACCCCTTCCGGTCGGAGCAGGACTTCGATCCGATCGAGCGCGCCGTGCTCGCGACGCTCCCGGCGCTCCAGGCCTCGCCGGTGCTCGGCACGGACGTGCTCGCGGTCTCGCTGCGGACGGATTCGCCGCAGCGCGGCGTGCGCCTCCTCGATGCCCTGATCGCCAGCTACCAGCGCTACGTGCGCGACAACGAGACCGCCGCGCACCGCGAGGGCCTGGAGCTGCTCCACCAGCGCGAAGCCGGGCTCGCGGCGCAGATCGCAGAGCTCGACGAGGGTCACCGGGAGAAGGAGGCGGCGACCCGATCGCTCGGCAACGGCGCGGACGCGCTGAGCGTCCACCGCAGGGGCCTCGAGGAGCACGCGCGAGGGCGGGTGGAGGCGCAGCGCCGGCGCATCGACCTCGAGAACGAGCTCGCGGCGCTGCGCGAGCAGCGCGACGCGCGCGTCGCGCCGAGCGCGGAGATCCAGGACGAGCTGGTGCGTGCCGAGGCCGGGCTCTCCGAGCTCCGCGCGCGGCTCAGCCCGCGGCACCCCGACGTGGAGCAGATGGAGCAGCGGGTGGCGGGCCTCCGCGAGCAGATCCGCACGGCGACGCGCGCGCGCATCGCGGAGCTCGAGCGCCAGGCGCGCGCGGCGCGCAAGACGGAGGCCGCGCTCGCCGGCCTCTACGAGCAGGAGTGGGAGGGGGTCAAGGCCCTCGAGGTCGAGCGCGCGCAGCTCGAGAAGCTCGGCGCCGAGGTCGCGCGGCTCGAGCAGCAGCGCAGCGCGGTGCTAGTGCTGATGGGGGAGAAGGAGCTCTCGCTGCTCGCCGCGGAGGCCGGCGAGAACTCGGGAACGCTGGTCCGCGTGCTCCAGACACCGTCGATGCCGCCCGAGGCGGTGTGGCCGCTCCCCCTCCCGGTGCTGGCGGCCTGCACCTTCGTCGGCGCGCTCGGCGGGCTCGGCTTCGCGCTGCTCGCGCATTGGCGCGAGGGCCGCGGGCGGGCGGCCGACCCCGACCCCTTCGGCGACGACGCCGGCTTCGACGCGGCGATCCCGCGCCTCGCGCAGCGTCCGCTGCGGGAGCTCTAGCCGGCAACGCCCGAAGGGCGCGCGCAGCGAGCCGCAAGCGAAGCGCGCAGCGAGCCGAAGGCGAGCGGAGGCCGGCCCGTTCGGGCCGGCGAGCGAAGCACCGCGCGGCCCGAGGCGGCCGGACCGCAGCCTCGGCCCCGCACGGCGGGGCCCGCTCGCCCCCTCAAGCGGAGTCTCCCGGGCTCCGAAGACGCGCGGGGGGCGAGCGCATTCCTTCGGCACGCCCCGCGAGCGAGGAGGTCGCTCATGGGAGTCGGGTCGCTCCGCGCCCCGAAGGCGATCCTTTCGGCCGTTCTCGGGGCCGCGCTCTCGGCGTGCGCCACGGGCGCGCCGCCGGATCCGCCGCCCGGGAGCGCGACGGCCTGGGGCTTCGTGCGCCTCGTCCCCCGCGCGGGGGTGACGCCTCGGGCGCCCGGAGCGGCCTCCCCCTACGCCGACCCGGCGCTGCGCGACGTCGAGTTCGTCGACTACAGCCGCCCGGGCTTCGCGGTGGTCTACCTGGAGGGGACCCACTCGCCCGCGGGCACCGCGTCCTTCCACATCCGCGACGGGCCGCTCCGCCCGTACCTCGAGCCGGCGCACGCGGCGGTCGGGGTGGGTGGGACGCTCCAGCTCACGAACTCGAGCGCGCGGGCCCACCTTCTCTCGCTGCCCGATGCGGAGCTGGTGCGCCGGCTCGAGCCGGGCGAGGCGCTCGAGATCGAGCTCTCCGAGGCCGGCGAGCACCCGGTTTTCTTGCTCGACGCGCCGGAGGAGCTGGGCCGGCTCTTCGTCGCGCCCGGCCGCTTCGCCGTCGCCTCCGAGGCCGGCCGCTTCGAGCTCCGGGATCTCCCGCCGGGCCGCCTGCGCCTGCGCGCCTGGCACCCCCGCTTCCCGCCGATCTCGCGCGACCTCGAGCTCGCCCCTGGGCGCGCTGTGCGCGTCGACCTCGAGATGGGGGTCGGCACGCTCGCCGAGCGCGATCGCGATGAGTAGGCGGCTCGCGCTCGTGGGGGTCGTCCTCGGCGTCGCCTCGGCGCCGGCCGCGGGCTCGCCGCCGGCCGGCGCGAGCGCGCGCGAGGCGCAGCTCCTCGAGCGGATCGCGGAGCTCGAGAATCGCGTGCGCCAGCTCGAGGACGAGAGCGAGGCGCCGCGCGAGCGCGAGCTCGAGCGCCGCCTGGAGGCGCTCGAGACCCAGGATGCCGCGGGCGCGGGCGCGCCCGGCTGGCCCGCCCGGCTCCGCCTCTCGGGGAGCGCGAGCACCGGCTACTTCGACAGCGCGGCGGACGGCTTCTTTCCGGAGGGGTCCTTCGACGTCTGGGACGCGCGGCTCTTCCTCGAGGCCGACCTCGGGCGCGACGTCCGCGTCGCCGAGCGCCGCGTGCTGCGCGACATGGGCCTCGTCTTCGAGTGGGACCTGGTGAGGGTCGGCAAGCTCCAGAACCAGGTCGGAGACCTCTACGCGGATCTGCGCGGGATCGCGGACACGGACCTGCTGAACCTCCAGGCGGGCCGCTTCCAGATCCCGGTCGGCGAGAACTACCTCCGTTTCGGTCGCGCCACCCACGACAACCCCTTCGTCACGAATCCGGTCGGCGGGCCCTGGTGGTGGGACGAGGGGCTCCGCTTCTACGGCAGCTCGCCCGAGGATCGGCTCGGCTACGTCGCGTCGGTGACCGATGGCGAGACGCCCTTCAACGCGGACGTGGACTCGGACCCGCAGCTGACGCTCAAGCTCTTCGCGCGCCCCACGGATTGGCTCTACGTGAGCGCGAGCGGCCTGCGCGCGGGGCGGATCGGGTCTTCGTCTTCGTCGTCGCCCGCGATGGGAGCGCTCTGGATCGGCGAGTCGTGGCCGCGGGCCTTCGGCTCCGGGACCGGCGTCGCGAGCTTCAACGACGGCGTCGCGATCCCCGACGGCCCCAACGGGCTCGAGGGCGTGACCCTCCTGGGAGGCGACGTCGTGGTCTCCTTGCGGGACTGGGCCCGCCTGTGGCTCGCCTACGGTCGGGTGCGCATCGACTCGGACGGCCCCTCGCTCTACGACCGCGACCTCCAGTACTGGATCGCGGAGCTCATCGTCGAGGGCCGGGGGGTCTCGCCGCTGCTCGACCCCTTCTACGTGGCCCTGCGCTCGAGCGGGTGGGGGACCTTCGACCGCGCCGAGGGCTACCTCCTCGACGCGCGCTACAAGGATACGCTCGGCTACAACCAGCGCTGGCTCCAGGCGATGTCGCTGGTGCTCGGCTGGCGCCTCACCTCGCTCGCCACGCTGCGGGCGGAGTACACCGTCCAGCGCGTCGCGCTCGTGCGCGGCGTCACGCAGGCCATCGAGGACGCCGCGGGGCGCGGCGACTTCCTGGCCCTCGACCTCGGCGTGGCGTTCTGAAGATGCGATCGCGAGCGCCGCTCGGCTTCGCCCTCGCCGCGCTCTGCGCCGCGCTGGCCGCGCGAGCCGAGCCCGCGCCGACGGGCGCGGTGGCGGGGCGCATCGAGCTCGGGGTCGCGGGAGCCCGCCTCGCCGACCAGGGCCCGATCGTCGCGTACCTGGACGCGCCCGAGGAGGGCGGCCGGCTCGCCTTCGCGGTGCCGTCCGAGCGGGTCGAGATGCGCCAGTCGGGGGTAGCCTTCCTACCGCGTTTCCTCGTGGTCGTGGCGGGGCAGCGCGTCTCGCTCCCGAACGACGACGCCATCTACCACAACGTCTTCTCCTTCTCGAAGCCGAACGCCTTCGACCTCGGCCTCTATCCCCAGGGCGAGTCCCGCTCGGTCGTGCTGCGGCATCCCGGCGTCGTGCGCACCTACTGCTCGATCCACGAGTCGATGTCGGGCACGATCCTGGTGGCGCCCTCGCCCTGGTACGACGTGGCCGATGCCTCCGGGGCCTTCGAGATCCGCGGGGTCCCGCCCGGGAGCTACCGGCTGCGGGTCTGGAACGATCGCCTGCCCCGCTCCACCCGGCTGGTCCGCGTGAGCGCCGGTCAGGCCTCGCGCGTGGTGGTGGCCGTGGGCGGGCCGGGCGCGCAGGGCGGCCCGCCCGCCTCCGCGGAGGGCCGCTAGCGTGCGTCACACCCTGCGCCTGCGCATGATGCTGATCGTCTGCGGCGTCTCCGCCCTCTCGACGACGCTCGCGCTGGCGCTCCACGACCGCTCGCTCTCGCGCGACCTCGAGCAGGCCGCACGGGCGCGCCTCGAGCGCGCGGCGCGCGCGGCGTCGCGGCTGGCCGAGGGCCATCTCGACGCGATGCTCGCGCGCTACCAGGCGATCTCCGGCACGCCCCAGCTGCGCGCCAGCCTCGAGGTCGGCCACGCCGCCACACTCGCCCACTACGCCGAGACGCTGCGCGAGCGGCAGGGGGCGGCGCGCGTCGTCTTCCTCGACGCGCTCGGGCGCGTCGTCGCCGGAGCGGGCGACCCCGGCCTCGACGCGCCGGCCCTCGGTGCGGGCCGCGCCGCGCTGATCGTGCATGAAGACCGCCCCTTCGCCGTCGCGAGCGTCGATCTCGGCCCCGGTGAGGAGCCCCGGGGCCGCCTCGTGGGCGTCGAGCCGCTCCGCGACGCGACTCTCGCCGAGTGGTCGGACTCCTGCGCCGCGGAGGTCTCCTTCGCGGCCGCGGGGGCGTCGCACGAGGGCGCGCTCGAGGCGGTCGCTCGCGGCCTCGGCGCCTTCGAGCTGCGCGTCGCCTCCACGCTCGACGCCGAGCGCGCGGCGCTGCGCAGCGCGCGCTGGAACCTGCTCGTCGCGGGGCTCATCGCGCTCGGGGCGGCGCTCGCGGTCAGTCGGGTGGCCTCGCGCAGCGTGGTGCAGCCGATCCTGCGCCTCAAGGCCGCGGCGGCGCGGATCGGCAGCGGCGACCTCTCGGCGCGCGTCGGGATCCTGCGCGACGACGAGATCGGAGACGTGGCGCGGGCCTTCGACGAGATGGCGGCGGACCTGCGCTCCACCCTCGGGCAGGTGGCCGAGGCCGCCGACCGCCTCGAGAGCACGGCCGGCCACGTCGCCACGCTCTCCGAAGGCGTGGCCCGGGCGACCGCCGACCAGGTTCGCGAGGGCGAGCGCGCCGCCGAGTCGATGTCGCTCGTGAAGGGCCAGCTCGGCCAGCTCGGCGCGTCCGCGGCGGGCTCGCTGCGGACGCTGAACGAGGCCGTCGACGGCTCCTCGGTCTCGTTCCGGGAGCTCGGCAAGGCGGGTGGTGACCTGAGCCGGAACGCGGACCAGCTCGTCGCGCGCGTCGTCGAGATCGCGCGCTCCATCGACGAGACGCTCGCCAGCGCCCGCAACGTGTCGCGATCGACGGAGTCGCTGACCGACGCCGCCGAGGAGACCTCTCGGAGCATGGAGCAGCTGGCCCGGGGCATGCGCCTGGCGGACGAGCACCTGGGCGAAACGACGGCGCTCTCACGCCACGTGCTCGAGGCCGCCGAGACGGGGCGCGCCAAGGTGCGCGAGACCACCGAGGGCCTGCAGGCGATCCACGCCGCGAGCAGCGGCGCGGAGGAGACGATCCGGGAGCTCGCGACCCACGCCGAGGGCATCGGCGAGATCGTCGACGTGATCGACGGGGTCGCCGAGGACTCGGGGCTGCTCGCGCTCAACGCCGCCATCATCGCCGCCCAGGCGGGCGAGCAGGGCCGCGCCTTCGCGGTCGTCGCGCACGAGATCCGCGAGTTCGCCGGGCGGGTGCGCGCGAGCACCAAGCAGATCAGCGAGCTCGTCCACCGGGTGCAGAAGGGCACCGCGGACGCCTGCACCGCGGTGGCGAGAGGCGCGCACAGCGTGCGCCGCGGCGTCGGCATCGCCGCCGCGGCCGGCGAGGCGCTCGACGCGATCGCCGAGGCCGCCCGGCAGAGCGCGGCGCGCACGGCGCAGGTGGTCGGGAGCTCGGCCGGGCAGTCCGAGGCCGTGCGGCGGGTGAGCGAGCAGATGGGTCGCGTGCGCGAGGGGGTGGAGCTGATCCGCCGGGCCGGCGCCGCCCAGGAGGCGCTCCACGAATCGGTCCGGGGCGCTTCGCAGTCCGTGCGCGACGTGGCCGCCGGCGTGAGCTCCGCCACCGAGGAGCAGGCCGGCGGCACGGCGCGCATCGGCGAGTCGATCGAGACGGTGCGCGCCGCGGTGGAGTACATCGGCCGCGCGCTCGAGGGCCAGCTCGCGAGCATCCGCCAGGCGGGCGAGTTCCTCGAGGGCGCGCGCGGCTACACCACGCTCACCCAGGACTCCGCGCGCCAGATCGACGACGCCATGCGCGGGCTGCGCGCGCAGGCCGAGCAGCTGCGCGCCCGGGTGGCGGAGTTCCGGCTCTGAGCAAGCGCGAGCCCCTGCGGACCGGCCCGATCAGGCGACCCCGGGCAGGTACTTCGAGAAGAAGCGGCCCAGGGGCGAGTCGGAGCGCGAGTTTTCGGCTGTGCGAGCTCGCGGCCTGCCGCGAGTTGCCCGGCCGGCGGCTAAAGGAAGAGCCCCTGGCTTGCCGCAGCACGCGGTCGGAGGCAGACTCGCGGGCATGACGAACGCCCTTCGCGAGCAGCTGTTCAAGCTCTCGGCGGCCGAGCGTCTCGAGCTGGTCGAGGAGCTCTGGGACAGCATCGCGGATGATGACGAGGTTCTCGCGCTGACGGACGAGCAGCGCGAGGATCTCGACCGACGGCTGGCCGAGGCCGATGCCGATCCCACGGGCGGCTCGCCCTGGGAAGAGGTTCGCGAGCGCATCCGGCACCGCCCGCGGTGACGCTCCCGCTTCGAGTCCGGCGCCGCGCCGAGCTCGATATCGACGAGACGTACGCCTGGTACGAGTTGCGAGCGGAGGGCCTCGGCGAGGCCTTCCTGCGTGCCGTGGATGCATGCCTGGCGCGGATCGCTCGTCATCCCGAGGCCAACGCCGTTCAGCACGACCGAGTGCGCCGTGCACGCCTCCGCCGCTTCCCCTATGGCGTCTTCTACGCGATCCGCGAGGACTTCATCGACGTTCTCGCGGTGTACCACGGGCGCCGTCGCCCGAGGCGTTTCGATCCTTAGCCGTGGGGCGGCGGAGGCGGCGGTAGCCGCCGGAGCCGCCCTCCGGCGCGGCGGGCGCGTGAGTTGCGGGCCGCGCCGTGGGCTTCGTGCTCGCGCTCCGGCCGCCTGGCGGCGGCCCTCCGCCGCTGCGCGCCCGGGTGGCGGAGTTCCGGATCTGAGCGGGCCAGCGGGGCCGGCAGGGCGCGGAGGGTGGCCGGGCCTCAGCGCCCGCGCGCTGGCCGGGGCCTCGGGCGCCGCGGCTCGCCACGGGCACGACGCGGAGACGCGTCCTCGGACTCGGGCTTGCGCACCCGCGCCTCGATCTCCGCGAGCAGGCGCGGCAGATCGTCGGCCGGCACCGCCGCGCCGAAGAGGTGGCCCTGGATCTCGTCGCAGCCGAGCTCGCGCAGCACGGCGAGCTGCTCCTCGCTCTCCACGCCCTCGGCCACGACCCGCAGACCGCGGATCCGGGCCATGGCGACGATCGAGCCGACCAGCGCCGCATCGGCGGGCTCGGCTTCGATGCGGCGCAGGAACGAGCGATCGATCTTGAGCGTGTCCGCCGGGATCCGCAGCAGGTGGCTCAGCGACGAGTAGCCGGTGCCGAAGTCGTCGAGGGCGATGCCGACGCCCATGCGGCGCAGATCCTCGAGGACCGGCAGGGCCGCCGCCTCGTCGTCGAGCAGGGCGGTCTCGGTGATCTCGAGCTTCAGGCGGCCGGCCTCGACCCGCGGAGCCCCTATACTCCGCTGCCGATGTCGGGGCGCGGAGGCTCGGGCGGGTCCAGCTTGCATCTCGCGTCGCTCGGCCTCCTCGCCGTCGCGATCATGGTGCCGGTCACGATGCCGGTCCCGGTCCTGCGCGAGCTCGTGCACGACCGCTTCGGCGTCTCGGAGCTCCTGACCTCGCTCTTCATGTCGATCAACATGCTCGGGGCGCTCGCCGCGGCTCCGCTCGTGGGCGCGCTGGCCGACCGCATCGGGAGGCGCCGCGCGATCCTCACCGCGGCACTCGGTCTCGACGCGCTCTGCTTCTTCGCGCTCACCGCGGCGGTGCCGTTCGGGCTCTTCCTCGCCGTGCGCTTCGTCGAGGGCTGCGCGCACATCGCGGCGCTCTCGATGCTGCTCGCCGCCGCCTCGAGCGCGCTCCCTCCCGAGCGGCGCGGGCGCGCGATGGGCCTCGTCGGCGGGAGCATGATGCTCGGCGTCGCGATCGGGGCGCCGCTCGGCGGCGCTCTCGGGCGCGGCGGGGCGCTGGTCCCGCTCGAGGTCGGGGGGGCCGTGCTCCTGGCCGGCGCGCTCTTCGCGGCCCTGGCGATCCGCGACCGCGGGGCCGGGGAGGCCCGCCCGGGCTTCGCCGAGATCCGCGCCGCGCTGCGCGCGCACCCGGCGATCCTCGTCCCGCTCGCCTTCTCCTTCGCGGACCGCTTCACGGTGGGCTTCTTCACCACCACCTTCTCTCTCTACGTGCGGCGGATCCACGACCTCCCGCCGGCGCGAATCGGCCTCGCGATCGCGGCCTTCATGGTCCCCTTCGCCCTGCTCTCGTATCCGGTGGGCCGCCTCGCCGAGCGCGGCCACGTGATGGCGCTCCTCTGCGGCGGGAGTCTGCTCTACGCCGCGGCGACCGCCTGCGTCGGCTGGGTCGGCCCGCCGGAGCTCTACGGGCTGATGTTCGGGATCGGCGTCACGGCGGCGGTGATGTTCGTGCCCTCGCTGCTCCTCACCACGCAGCTCGCCCCGGACGCGATCCGCACCACTGCGCTCGGCGCCTTCAACGCGGCCGGCTCGCTCGGCTTCGTGCTCGGCCCGCTGACGGGAGGGCTGATCAGCCAGGAGGTCGCCGAGCGCGCGGGCTGGGAGAACGGCTACCGCGCGGCCTTCGCCGTGGCCGGCGCGAGCGTGGCGCTGTGCGTCGCGCTGGCCTTCCCCGTGCTCTGGCGCCTCGGGATCGGGCGCAAGGCATGAGGCCGCTCTCCACGGCTCGGGTCCGTCGCGCTGCGGTGTCGGTGGCCGTCGCGCTCGCGGCGGGAGCGGCGGGCGCCGCCTCGCGGGAGGTGATCTTCACCGGCGCGTGCGACGCGTCCGCCGGCGTGGCGCTGAGCTCCCGCCTCTTCGCGGTCGCCGACGACGAGGACAACGTCCTGCGCGTCTACGACGCGGACCGGGGCGGCGCGCCGCTGCGCTCCGTCGACCTCTCGCCCTCGCTCTACCCGTCGAAGGAGAAGAAGGCGAAGAAGGGCAAGAAGAAGAAGAAGAAGAAGAAGAAGAACGAGAAAAAGGAGAAGGGGCCCGAGGCCAGCGGACCCGAGGGCGACCTCGAGGCGGCGACGCGGCTCGGCGACCTCGCGTTCTGGATGACCTCGCACTCCCGAAACCGCGCGGGCCAGCGCAAGGACGCGCGGCTGCGCTTCTTCGCGACCACGGCGGGCGGCGAGCAGGATCCGCTCCAGCTCGTCGGCCGAGCCTACGAGGGGCTGCTCGACGACCTGATCGCCGACCCGCGATACAAAGCCTTCGACCTCGCAGCGGCCGCCGAGCGCGCGCCGACGGAGCCGGACGGGCTCAACCTGGAGGGTCTCGGCGAGCGACCCGAAGGCGGCGTATGGATCGGCTTCCGCAATCCGACCCCGGGTGGCAGGGCGCTGCTCGCGCCGCTCGAGAATCCCGAGCGCCTCGGCCAGGGCGAGCGCGCGAAGCTCGGCGCCCCCCTGCTCCTCGACCTCGGCGGGCTCGGCGTCCGCTCGCTCTCGCGCTGGCGCGGCCGCACCCTGATCATCGCCGGCCCCCCGACCGGCGGCGCGACCTCGCGCCTCTACACCTGGGACGGCCGCGGCCCGCCCGCGCCCGTCCCCGGCATCGACTTCTCCGACCTGAATCCCGAGGGCTTCTTCTCGCCCGAGGACCGCGACGCGATCCTGCTGCTCAGCGACGACGGCACCGCCGAGATCGACGGCGAGGCGTGCAAGCGCCTCGACGACCCGGGCCGCAAGCGCTTCCGCGGGCGGTGGGTCGTGCTCCCCGCGCTCGCGCCGGCTCGGTGATCTCCCGCGGTCCGGCGCGCGCGTCACGCTCCCCCTTGTGCGCCGGTCGGGGGTCGGGTGTAATCCGGGCGCTCTCCCGCGCGGGTGCGGGGGATCCAGCCAGAGAAGGGGGGACGATGAAATCGCTTGCGCTCGGTCTCGTGCTCGCCATGGCCCCGGTGGGGGTGGCCCTCGCCGACAACGACGTCGGATGCGGGGTGGGGACGCAGATCTTCGAAGGACAGAAGGGGCTCGGGCCGAAGCTCGGCGCCTCCTGCACGAATGGGCTCACGTTCCAGTCGATCTCGATCACCTTCGGGGTGATGGGCTGCAACGGCCGCGACACGGTGACGGCCGACGCCGAGTTGCGGAAGTTCGCGGCCGGCAACTTCGATCGCCTCGTTCGCGACATGGCGAATGGCGACGGGGAGACGCTCGCGGCGTTCTCGTGGCTCCTCGGCGTCGATGAGGCCGATCAGACCCGGTTCTTCGCATTCGCGCAGAGCCACTTCGCGGACCTCTTCCCGAGCGACCGCACGACGGCAGGAGAGATGCTGGCCTCGCTCGACCGGCTGCTGGCCGGTGACGAGCGGCTTTCCGCGTACGCGCGGAGCTGAGAGCGTCGCGGAGGCGGGCGCGAGCCCGCCTCCGCCGCCTCCCGCGCGCGCCCGGTCGACCCGCGCCTCGTGTGCCTCGCCGATCGCCCCCGACTTCGACCGCGCCACGCTTCGACCCTTCTCCTCACGAGCCTCCTGTCCGTTCTCGCCGGAGCCGCGGAGCGTGCTGCGCCCGGCGAGGCGCTCGAGCGCGCCTACCTGGAAGAGCTCGAGGCACGCGCGCTGGAGCTGGGCCTCGATCGGGACCCGCGCTGGCGGGCGCTCGTGCACTACGAGAGCCGCTGGCCCCTGCCCGGAGTCCGGAGCGATGCCTCGCTCGACGCCTTCTACCTCGCCCCGCAAGGCCGCAGCGATCCGCGCGGCGAGCTGGCCGCTACCCTGGCGGCACTCCTCGAGCCGGAGGCCGTACGCGAGGGCGAGCCCCTCCAGTGCCGCTTCGCCGCGCGATTCCGCTTCCTCGATGAGCGGCTGCGCTTCGATCCGCGGCGGCTTCCGCGCCGGACCTGCGCGGCCTACGACGCCTGGCGCGAGGGGATCGGCGGCGCAGCGGTCTCGCTGATCTTCCCCGAAGCCTTCATGAACAGCCCCGCGTCGATGTTCGGGCACACGCTGCTCCGCCTCGATGCGACGCCGGAGGAGAGCCCGCGCAACCTCGCGGCCTATGCGGTCGACTTCACCGCCGACACGAGGGGCGAAGCGGGGCCGCTCTACCTGCTCAAGGGCCTCCTTGGACGCTACGCCGGCTACTTCTCCGTCAGCCCTTATTATGCGAAGACCTGGCTCTACGCCGACTGGCAGAACCGCGACATCTGGGAGTACCGGCTGCAGCTCGAGCGCGAAGAGGTCGATCTCCTGCTGCTGCACCTCTGGGAGCTGCGCACGGTCTCCTTCCCGTACTGGTTCCTCGATGAGAACTGCTCCTATCGGCTGCTGCGCCTGCTCGAGGCGGCGCGTCCGGGCCTCGAGCTGACGCAGGAGTTCGGGCCGCTGGTGCTGCCCGTCGATACGGTGCGCGCCGTGGTGGAGCAGCCGGGCCTCGTCGCGCGCGTGCACTACCGCCCCTCGCCCGTGAGCGAGATCCGGTCGCGGCTCGACGGCCTCTCCGACGACGCGCGGGCGTGGGCGCGCGACCTCGGGCTCGCCGTCGCGGAGCCGACCGACGCGACGGGGAAGGGGCTCGAGGCGCGAGAGCGCGCGGCAGCGCTCTCGATCGCCTACGACTACCTGCGCTACCGCTTCCTCGCCGAGGAGATCGGCGAGGAGGCATCGCGGGCGCTCGCGCAGCGCATCCTGCTCGCGCGAAGCCGCCTCGGGCCGGCACCCGGCGGCGCGCCTCTCTTCGCTCCAGTGCCCGAACCGACGGTTCGCCCGGAGCGCGGCCACCGCACGTCGCGTGGCACGCTGGCGGGCGGCTTCCGCAACGGCGAGGGATTCCTCGAGGCCCGCCTGCGCTGGGCGGTGCACGACCTGATGGATCCCGAGGGAGGCTACCCGCGCGGCTCGCAGGTCGACTTCCTCGATGCGCGCCTGCGCTGGTTCCCGGGTCCGGGCAAGCTCCGGCTCGAGGACGCGGCGCTCCTCGACGTCCGGTCGCTCGCGCCGCGCGACGACTTCTTCGCGCCCGTCTCCTGGCGCTTCGACGTCGGCCTGCGCACCCGCCTCCTCGACGCCGCGGGCCGGGGCCTCGGGAAGCCCCGCTCCGTCGGCCGGCTCGCGGGCGGCCTCGGCCTCGACTACGACCTCGCCCGCTGGCTCTCGGTCTACGGCTTCGCAGAGGCGACGCTCGACGGCGGGCCCGCGCTCGAGCACGACGTGGCCTTCGGGCCGGGCGCCGTCGCCGGCCTCTATCTGCGCACGCCGGGCGACCGCTGGAAGGGGCACCTCTTCGCGCGCGTGCGCGGCTACGTCCTCGGTGACAGCACGACGGCGCTGACACTCGGCAGCGAACAGCGCGTGACGATCCACGACCGCCTCGCGCTCCAGCTCGATCTCGCCTGGCAGCGCGACTTCGGCCACTCCTGGCTCGAGGGCGCGCTGGCCTGGCACGTGTATTTCTGACTCCGCCTCCAGGGCCCGGCGTCACTCTCCCTCGCCGATCTCGCGAGCCAGGATCTCCCCGAGCAGGGTGGAGGCTTCGGGGCTACCGCAGCCCCAGGTCGCCGGCCCAGTCTGCCGCGGGGGCCTCGCTCCTTCCGTGGTAGAGGAGCCGGTCGTCGGCGTCGAAGGTCACGACCAGGGTGCTGTCCTCCTGACGCCCGCGCTCGCGCTGGAAGAGACGCAGGTAGAAGCTGATGGAGAGGCTGGCTCGGACCCTGCGTTGAAAGCGATAGATGAAGGTCATCCGCCCCCCCGACCAGCGCACGAGGTCCGGAGGGCCGAGCTCGCGCGCCACCGTGAGGGCGGTCGTGACGCCGGGCTGCCAGTCGGGAGTGGCGCCGAGGAAGCGGCCGTCGCCGGCGCGCTGGAGCCGCAACGCGCACCCGGTCGAGAGCGCGAGCAGGCAGACCGCGGCGAGCGCGCGCGGCGAAGGCGGCGCCCTCAAGGTTCCTCGCTGGCGCTCTCTCCGAGCAGGTGGTCCTGCCGGTCGAAAAAGAGGAGCAGCTTCTCGGCCCGATCGGACTCGGAGGCGTAGCGGAAGTGGAGGTTGCCGATTCCGGGCACGGGCACCAGGGCCGCCGCGGGCGGCGGCACGCCGAGATAGAATGAGAGCGCGCGGCGGTGGCGGACCCGGTAGAACATCAGGCTTCCGCTCTCGCGCCGCAGCCAGAGCTCCGGAGGGCCGAGGAGAGCGAGTGCTTCCACAACGCCCATGCCAGGGCGGATCCGGGAGCGCGCGCCGCGATCGGCGAGCCGCCCCGTTCGCGAATGCCGGCTCGCGACCGGAGAGAACGAAGCCACGAGGGCCTGGAGGCCCTGGACCAGCGACCAGAAGCTGTGAGGCGCTGCCACCCGCTCGAGCAGGTCCCGAGGAAGCGGCCGCAGCCGCGCGTCGTCGCCGAGGTCCGCGACGGGTCCCTGCTCGGTCACGCGGAAGTCGCTGCCGACGGTCGTGGCGTGGATGCGACCAGCGGGGCTCACCGGACCAATGACGCTGTCGTGCGCCAGCGTGACGAGCCCGCAGCCGCCGCAGAGCACCGCGGAGGCCAGCGTGGCGAAGAAAGCCCGTGCGCGAGTCACTCCTCGGCTCCGGCGTCCGTCTCCTGGGCGAACGCCACGTAGCGCACCACATCCGCGGCGTCGAAGAAGACCATGAGGCGGTCGGCGAGGACCTCGCGCCGGAAACGCGTGTACAGGATCGCCGTGAAGAAGGTCTCGCGATCCTCGCGGTACTCGTAGACGAAGACGTCCGAGTCCGGCTCCGCCCGCGAGGCCATCTCGGGCGCGACCGCGTCCGCAGCGGGGACCACGGGGAGGCGGGAGTGCGCGGTCGGAGGCCCGAAGAGCCGCAGCACGTCGGCCTTGGTGCTCACTCCGACTTCGAGCTTCGCGATGCCACCCGGGTCGATGGCGCGGCCGAATCGCTGCGTCCCGAGGGCGCAGCCGCAGAGCAGGGTGGCGCAGAGCGAGGCCACACCGACCCGCCGTATCGACATGGGAACCCCCCGCTCAATGCGGGACGATCCGGAAGCTGCCGAAAGCGACGCCGATGTTGATCCCCTGACCCGTGCCGGCGAGGGAGAGGCTGACGTTGCCCTTGACGAGCACACGGGCATCGACCGAGGCCCCGGCCCCCGCGTGTGCGTCCGCCTCGGCGTAGGTGCCGTAGAGCTCCTCGATGTCGCGCACGGCCGAGAAGACGCCCCTTCCATCGGTCACACTCTGCGTGCCGATCGTGGGGCCTCCGCCGTGGGCGACGATGCGCACCTGCGAGGCCGCGCTGTTCGAGCAGGTGACGCGACCGGTCCCGCGCGCATGCTTGTAGAAGAACGACCAGCCTTCCAGGTCGTAGCTCAGCCGGCACTTGATCAGCTCGGCCGAATCCGCCGGCGCGGCCAGCAGCAGGCCGGCGCATGCGAAGGCCACCCGAAGCATGATCCGGATCATCGCGATTCCCCCCAGATGAAAAATAGCGCAGGGAATCCGCGGGGCTCCGCGAGCTCAGAGCCCGGCGACGATGCGCTCGGCGATCGAGTTTACCAGGCGGTCGAAGCGGCTCACCGAGCCCGGACGGATGAGACCCGCGACCGCGGTGGTTGTCTTGGTCTGAAACTGCTTCTCCACCGCACCGTTGCGCACGACCGAGACGGACACGTCGAGATGATCGACACCCGCCATGAAGCCGAACCAGAACCCGGTCTGGGACGAGCGCAGCCGGAAGCCGGTGACCGTGACATCGACGGTGTCGGGACCCGTGCCCTGGCTCTTGCCCGCGGCGGACAGCTTCTCGAGCACGGCGCCCACGATCTTCGCGGAGCCCCCGTGCTCGAGGAAGACCTCGCGCCGCTCCGCCTGGAGCGGGGAGGCGTCGACGTCGACCGTGACCTGGCCGGTGCCTCTCCCGAGTATGGCGGACGCCGTATCCCGGATCGCACCGCCCCCCGGCGGCGACGCGCAGGCGAGGGCGACGGCACCCGTCGAGATCGCGAGCAAGACGCTTCGTGCCAAGTGTTTCATCTCCGACCTCCTCCCGATGCGGGTATCCTCGAGCCCCGCGAAGCCGCGAGCTCGACGTCGACGCACCAGGCGCGCGTCTCCGCGTCGCCCTCGAGCTCGAGCGCCACGCAGCCGGGGCGCCGGAGCGCGACGTGCTCGAGCAGGGGCAGGGCGGCGCTCACGATCAGCTCTCCAAAGCGCTCGTGTCGCTTGACCGGCGCGACCGCATCGCGCCGCAGCCCCGAGAGCGCCGCCAGCGCGCCCTGGGGAGCGGAGGACAGGCAGAAGGCGAGGGCGAGCGGTGCCTGCGCGCCCTCGGCGCCAAAGGGCCGGAGCAGGGGCTCGTCGGCGAGCACCAGGAGGACCTCCGGGGCTCCGGTTGCCAGCATGCACTGAGCCTCGAAGAGCGCGGTGGCGACCATTTCTCGGCCGCCGGTGACCGTCGTCGAGGGAGCATGGCCGAGGACGGCGATCGAGACGTAGCCGCTCGCCGCGTTGTGCACGCAGTTGTGGAAGCGGGTCGGAGACACCTTGCCCTCTCCCTGGTGCATCGCGTCGAGGATGGCGACCGCCGTCTCGTGCTCACCGTAGACGGTGGCCCAGACGCTCGGGGCGCGAGTCAGGTCGCATCCGGCTGCGCTCGCGGCCTCCTCGAGGGCGTCCGCGGCCATCCGCGTCAGCGAGCTCGCGCGCCGGTGCAGCGGGCCGGTGAGGAGGCGACCCTGCGCAGCCCGCACCGCCGGGTCCGCGATTCCCCGGCACCAGGACGTCGCGTTCGCGAAACCCGGAGTCCAGAGTCCGCAGCCACGGACGTACACCGGTCTCATTCCGGGGCTCCGAATACGAGACTGACGTTGCTCCCGCCGAAGGCGAACGAGTTGCTCAGGGCCAAACGGAGGTCGACGGTGCGCGCCTCCGTGGCCGCGTCGATTCCGAGCTCCGGATCGATGGGATGGGCGCCTGCGCTCGCCGGGGTCCAGCCGGAGCGCAGGGATTCGAGCACGAAGATCGCCTCGGTGGCGCCAGCGGCTCCCAGGGTGTGTCCCACGTATCCCTTCGTGGACACCACGATGGGATTCGTCCCGCCAAACACCGCGCGGATGGCGCGCGCCTCCATCGCGTCGTTGGTCCGAGTTCCCGTCCCGTGCGCGTTCACGTGGCCGACGTCCGCCGCTGACACGCCCGCGTCGGCCAGCGCGGCCTCCATCGCGAGCCGCGCGCCCCGGCCCTCGGGGTCCGGGGTGCTCATGTGATGGGCGTCCGAGCTCTCGCCAGCGCCGAGCAGGCGCGGTCCGTCTCCGCGACGCTCGATCAGGGCGAACGCCGCTCCCTCCCCGATGTTGATCCCGCAACGTGCCTGGCTGAAGGGACGGCTCGGCTCGTCCGACAGGAGTCCGAGGGCGCGAAATCCGCGGAGGGTGGTCTGACACAAGCTGTCTGCGCCGCCCACGAGGACCGCGTCCACGGCGTCGGAGTCGAGCCAGCGCCGAGCGCTGGCGAAGGCCTTGCCGCTCGACGCACAGGCGTTGGACACGATGGCGGCGGGCCCTCCAAAGCCGGTCAGCGCTCGCAGCACCCGGATCATCCCGTCGGCAGAGGCGTGACGGAGCATGTCGAATCCGGGCGGCAGAGAGCCCCGCTCCAGGTGCTCGGCGAAGGCGCGCTCGGCCTCGTCCATCGAGGCCGTACTGGTCCCCACGCAGATGGCGACCCGCTCCGGTCCCCAACGCTCCCGTGCTCCCGTTAGCGCTGCGTCGATCTCCGACAGAGCCTGGAGGACGAATCGATTGTTGCGCGAGTCGAACTCGGAAAGCGCTCCTTCGAGCGGTGGAAGGTCGGGGTCGACTCTGCCGCAGACCGTTACGAAGGGCGTTCCCGCCGGGGGGGGCGACAGGCGGGGAAGCCCGCGGCGCAGCGACGCGACGACATCCGCGGTGCTCTTCCCGAGGCTGTTCACCGCCGACCAGGCGGTGACCGGGTAGCCGCGGCTCGAGATGCGGGTCATGGGGGCTGGTCTCCTTCCCGCGTTGGGTCAAGGTCCCCGCTGGTGGCGGTGGCCTTGGCGTCGGAAGACCCTGGCGTGATCAGCAGCGCTTCATATCCACACCATGGATTGCGGATTCGGGTGCCCGGCTCGGACGCACTCCCGTCGGCGGCAGCATAGTCGATCGACACGATGGTGTGGGCCGTCGCTCGGTCGGTCGCTGCGAACTCCCGGCGAAGCAGGCGCCCGTCCTGGCGCCACTCGCTAACGCGCTCGCCCTCCCGGATCCAGCGCGACGGGAGGGTCACGGCGCGAAGAGCGGGTTCGATCCAATACGCCCGGTGCAGCGCATCCAGGGTCCAGAGCCCGATCTTCTCGAGCGCACGAGATGGGGTTTCGACCTCGGCCTCGCGACCGCGTTGGCGCACGGCGAAAATGCGGATGCCGTACGGCGCGAGGCCTACGACGACGATGCCCTCCGAGACCCGGTCGGCAATGATTTCGAGGTGGAGCTCGTGATGGTCGAAGTCCAGGCGCATGCGCAACCTCATTCGCAGATCCTGCGGCAGATCGTCCGTTGCGACCAAGCCGACGGGGCAGCGTCCTCGATCGGGCGCCCAGGGAGGCGAGAGGCAACCGAACGTGGCGAGTGCCGCGAGCCCGCCGAGCAGAGACCGACGCCGGCACCCTCCCTTCACTGCGGCGCTCCCCGGCTCGCCAGGGCGTAGACGGATGGGGAGAGCAGGAGCGCGAGCAAAACGCCCGTACCGGTCGTCAGGCCGATGGCGTGCAAGGCGGGGTGTGCGGAAAGAGCGAGGGTTCCGAACGCGAAGATCGTCGTCAGACAGGAAAACACGAGAGAGCAGAGGGTCACGCCCGCTTCGTCGGGACGCCGTGCTCCTTCGACGCTGAATATCCCGTAGTCCGCGCTCATTCCGAGGACGACGAGCAGGCTCACGGCAGACGTGACGTTGACGACAAGTCCGAGGATTCCGAAGACGCCGAGCGTCGTGAGCGCGACGAGCACCGACGGAAGGAAGGCGAGGAAACCGCGACGCACGCTGCGATGGCGCAGCTGGAGCAGCAGGAATAGCAGGGATCCCCCGAGAGCCAGCGTCCGCAGGGTCGAGCGACGGTAGCCTGCGTAGAGCGTGGCCACGATCTCCGCCTGGTCTACGTAGTGGGCGCCATCGAGGCCGCGTAGCGCCCTGCGAACCGTGGCACCGGATTCCGCGCGGGGGAGATAGGTGAGTGCGGCCCACCCCGCACGCAGCGGCGTCAGCGCGTCGAGCGACCGCTCGTGGACGGAGCCCTGTAGATCTTCCGGGCGCATGGGCGACGCCGTCGGAGACGCCACAGCCTCCGAGAAGGCCCGGAACGCGCCCGGGCGGAAGCCGTGACGGGAGAACGCGCGATCGATCCTCTCCCCTAGATCCGGCACGGCGTGGAAGGCGGCGAGGTTCCTGCGCTGTAGCTCCTGGGACCACAGTACGGTGTGCAGCGAGCGGATGCTCGCGGGATCCCCATGGGCCACGCTGTCCCGCAAGCGCGCATAGATCTGATCGTTCAGCGACAGTACCGATTCCGGGTCGGGGGCCACCGCCACGACGAAGCGATCAGGGTCGACGTCGAGAACGAGCCGTCGTACCCGCTCGTCCTCGGCGAGGAGAGTCGGGTCACCGGCCATCAACCTCGCCGGATCGTCCTCCCAGCGAAGGTGCGGTAGGCCGATGGCGGCAACGGCGGCGAAGATCGCGGGAATCGCGGCGGCCGCCAAGGGGCGAGCGCGGAGCCAACGAACCCAGCGCGCGAGCATCGAGCTCAGTGCCAGCTGAGTCGCGGACGCTCCACCTGCCGGTCCCAGGAAGGCAGGAAGGGAGAACATCGTGAGTAGAAGGGCGACGACGACACCGACCGCCGCAAAGATTCCCATCGCAGCAAGGCCCGGAAGGCCACTGAGGGCCAGCATTCCGAAGGCGAGCCCCGTAGTGCCGCCGCTGAGCAGCAGGGCGGCGCGAATGCGCCCTACGGCCTCGCGCGCCGGCGTACCTGGCGGCGAGGCGGCGTGGTGGGTCAACAGATGGATTGGGTAGTCGTCGGCGACGCCCACCAGGGTCATGCCGAAGCCCAGCGTGATCGCGTGGACCGGGGTTGCGAAGGTGAGAGATGCGGCCGTCGCCGCGATGAAGCCACCGAGCGGAGCCAGGATCGCGACGAGCAGGTGACGCAGCGAACGGAACGCCAGCAGGAAGAGCGCACAGACCCCTGAGGTCGCGACCGCCGAGATGAAGTTGGCATCGTCCCGCAGGCTCTGCTCCGCGGCGACGGCGATCCGATTGACGCCAGATTGCCCCAACGCAAGGCCGCCGCCAGCGGAGGTGTCGATGCGCGCGAACTCCTCTTCGATCTTGCGCAAGAGAGGAGCCTGTCGCCTCGAGTCGAAGGGCGACGAACGAAGGCCCAGCAGGATGATGGCGTGATGACCGTCGCGGCTGACGAGGCGCCCGTTCGCGACTCCCAAGGGCTGGGCGGTTCGGAGCCGCTCCAGGGATCGCTCGAAGAGGCCAAGCGGATCGGCCGGCGCCGTCCGAGCGACCAGCAGCGAGTCTGGCCGCGCGAAGCGCAGGCGCAGACGTTCGGCCCGACCCTCGAGGCTGTCCAGCCGCAGCATCTCGGGGATCTCGATCTCGGGTGAATCCGAGGTCAGGTAGATTCGGCGCTCGAAGTAGAGCTCGTAGAGGCTCCGCAGAGCGTCTTCGTCGATTTCGTTGGCTACCCAGGCCACCTCCGGATGGGAGCGGAGCGAATCGGCCAGCTTGGCGGCCGCGAGTCCGCGGTCGGGGGCTCCGCCCACCGCCAGTACCATCCGATGGGCGAGAGACGAGTCTATGAGTTCGAGCGACAGATCGACCAGCTTGGCCTCGTCGCGCGCAGGCAGGAAATAGGTGATCGACCAGGTGAGATCGAGGCGCCAGAGGGAGTAGATTCCGAGGACCGCGAGCAGGCCGAGTGTCAGCCGGCGGACCGTGCGGTCGCTCATGGCGTTGCGTCGGAATCCTGCAGAGAGAAGAAGCGCTCGATCTCGGACGGGGTGAAGTTCCGGCCTCGCTCGACTTCCGAGAAAGAGGTGACCGTCCGGTCGCCACTCGTCTCGACGATCTCCATCGTGATGAGTTCGTTGTCGCGCCCCTCGATTCGGATCGAGTCGATGACGCGGCGAACGACCCGCGACCTGGGCTCCAAGCGGAGTTCCCAGCCCTGGCCATGCAGGCGAAATCCGATGGAGTGTCGCGCTCGGAGCGCCGGCAGATCCCCTCGCAAGAGACCGACGAGAGGGTCGATCAGCGCGGGAGCGAGCTCGCTGGAGCTCACGGGCAGATCCTGGTATCCGGTCTCGTCGCGCAGCGCCACGTGCGAGCCGCGAACCACGACACTCGACCTCCCCGGTCGCGTGGTGTGCCGGGCGAGGAGGTCCGGCGCGGCAAAATAGAGCATTCCTTCGCTCTCGAGCGGAGCCGTCAGCAACGAGACGTATCGGATCTCGCGGAAGCGGGCCTGCACTCCGCCGCTCTGAGCGAGTCGCTGCATCAGATCCTCTAGGCTGGTGACCGCGGGATCGACGGATTCGGAGCCGGAGCGCCCGGCGTCTTCGTCCACCGCCGCGGTCCCGAGGTGCACCGAGAAGAGGACGAGGAGCATCGGGACGACGACCCGTGAACGCGAGGTGCGAGCTCTCTGACGGGTCATTGCCGAGCGACCACCGAGTTGAAAGAGCCCCAGCTCTCGCGCTAGACCGAACGGGAAAAGGGGGATTCTACCCCGGAGCGGCGGTATGATAGCCGCACCGGGATCCTGGACGATGAACGCGAGCAGCTCTCGCACCCCCAACGCTCCGAAGCCGAAAGCGGTTCCCAGCAGCCGCCACGCTCTGGACACGCGATGGCTCCAGGCCCCCTCGCGGAGCGCCGGTCTGCCCTGGTCGATCGTGCACCTCCACTGGTTCGCTGACCCAGTCGATCCACGACCCCTTCGCGAGGTACCTGGTACTTGTCGACTCCTGAAGCCCTGCACGACGAGCTGAAGAAGCTGATCGTCGAGACGCTGGCGCTCGAAGAGGTCACGCCCTCCGCCATCGAAACGGATGCACCGCTCTTCGTAGAGGGTCTGGGCCTCGACTCGATCGACGCGCTGGAGCTGGCCATGGTGCTGGAAGAGCGCTATGGCGTCACGCTCGGCGAGGATCCCGATCAAAACCTGGAGACCTTCTACTCGGTCAGGACTCTCGCCGCGTTCATCCTGGAGAGTCGTTCGGAGTGAGCTCCCTCTGCCAGCTGCTGGTGGACGAGAGGGACGCAGCCTCGCCCGTTTCACTCTGCTGGGACTCCGGGTCGCGTGCGGATCGGACCCATCGCTGGGACGAGTTCCGCACGCAGGTCGCCGGCCTGAGCCATCGGATCGCGGAGTACCCTGCCGGTCCCTGGGTGCTACTCACCGAGGACGCGTACGCATTCGCCGTGGGCCTGCTGGCGCTGTGGCAGGCCGGTCGCCACGCGATCTCTCCACCGAATCGTCAACCCGCCACGCTCCGGCTGCTCGAAACACGCGCGGCTGGGGTGATCTCGGATCGCCCGGACTGGCTGCTCGAGAGTACTCATCTCCACCCGCTGGCCGAGCCGCCGAGCCGGGGCCCAATGACCTTCGCGCCCCTTCGCGGTGACGCCATCGCGCTCGAGCTCTTCACGTCGGGGACGACGGGACCCGAGAAGCCCGTGCGGAAATGCATCGGGCACCTCGATCTGGAGCTGCGAGTGCTGGCCGGGCTCTGGGACGCCCGACTCGCCGATGCGAGCGTTCTGGCGTCGGCGTCGCATCAGCACCTCTATGGCCTCCTCTTCGGGGTGCTCTGGCCGCTCGCCGCAGGTCGCGTCTTCTACGCCGACCACCTGCTCCACGCGGGGGAGCTCGTCCCTCGCGCGCGCCAGGAAGGTGATTTCGCGCTCGTCAGCGTGCCGGCTCACCTCAAGCGTCTCGGTGGACATGTCGCCATGGCCTCGGTCCGCGATGGCTGCCGTGCGGTCTTCTCCTCCGGAGGCCCGCTATCGGCCGAGACAGCTCATCGCATCGCTCGGGTTCTCGGCCGTGCCCCGATCGAGGTGCTGGGCTCCACCGAAACGGGCGGCTTCGCGTGGCGCACACAGGAACCCGCCGATACCGAATCCCTCTGGACACCGTTTCCCGGGATCGGGGTGACGCGAGACCCGGAGACGGAGGTGGCGCGTGTCTGGTCGCCCTTCGCGAGCCCGGACGAGTCCGGCCACGGCGTGGCGACGGGAGACCGCATCGACCTGAGACCCGATGGTCGCTTCCAACTGAAGGGTCGCGTCGACCGCGTGGTCAAGGTCGGGGAGAAGCGGATCGACCTGGCTCAGATGGAGTCTCATTTGCGCGCACACCCGTGCGTGGCCGACGCAGCGCTCACGCTGATCCGCCACGAGACCGAGCCCCGAATCGCAGCAGCCGTGGTACCGACGGAGCGCGGGTGGGACCTTCTCCGGCGCGAAGGGAGGCTCGGCCTTCGTGCCGAGCTGGCGGCGACTCTCGCGGAGCACTGGGACCCCGTATTGCATCCGCGGTACTGGCGTGCAGTCTCCATGCTTCCCGAGAACCGGCAAGGGAAGGTCACCGCGGAGGCGCTGCGCGAGCTCTTCCGGGACGACGAGACCCTGGTGAACCTCGCTGATCGGCCCGAGGTGCTAGAGGAGGTCCAGGGTGGCGGTTTCCGGGAGAGGCGCATCGCGTCTCGGAGGCTCGGCCCTTGACGCCGTGCCTCCTGGCCCAAGGGCGGCTCACCATCGCCCTGGACCGATCGCAGAGCGGCTTCGCTCCAGGAGATCTGGCGTGAGCCGGCGCGTGCTCGTCACGGGAGGCAGCGGCGGAATCGGCGGCGCGACCGCGATCCGGCTCGCCGCGGCCGGCTTCGAAGTGACGGTGGGCTATCGGAGCCGGGAGGGAGAGGCGGGGAAGACGGGCGATGCGATCGCTTCGGTGGGGGGAAAGAGCCGGCTCCTGCGCTTCGACGTTTCCGACCGAGAAGGCTGCGCCGCCTCATTGAGCGAAGACCTGGGAGAGAACGGTCCCTACTGGGGAGTCGTCTGCGGCGCGGGCGTTCGCTCGGACGCGGCCTTCCCGGCGCTGCGTGCCGAGGACTGGGACCGCGTCCTGCGCACGAACCTCGATGGATTCTTCAACGTCCTGCACCCCCTCGTGATGCCGATGGTTCGCATGCACGCGGGTGGTCGGATCGTCGTTCTCTCCTCCGTTGCGGGCCTCATGGGCAATCGCGGCCAGGTCAACTACAGCGCCTCCAAGGCCGGGCTGATCGGGGCCATGAAGGCCCTGGCGCAAGAGCTGGCTAGCCGCGCCATCACCGTGAATGCGGTCGCTCCCGGCTTGATCGAGACGGAGATGATCGGTGGCACGGTGGTAGATGAGCTGATCGAGCGAATCCCGATGGGAAGGCTCGGACGTCCGGAGGAAGTGGCCGGCGTCGTGGCGTTTCTGTTCTCGGACGATGCCTCCTACGTGACGGGTCAGGTGCTTTCGGTCAATGGTGGACTCTGCTGAGGAGCCGCCAGATCTCTCTAGGCTAGGCGCCGGCTTCCGCGAAGCACGAGGTGGGCTGCCGAGCCGAGCCGTCGCTGGGAACGATACATTGCAGCCGGATCTTCTTTCGCTTCGAGGCGCCGATCCAGACCACCAGCGTTCCTTGACCGAAGGTGTGGCTCGTCGTGCGCCACAAGCAGATCTGCGCTCCCGGCGAGCCGGGTCTGCACTCGTTGGGGATCGCTCCCATGAGCCTGCTCAGTCGGACCAATGTGTCCGCGTCCGACATCCAACGGTCCACGAGCTCCCGATGGAGGCGCCTGACCTCGGCGGCACTCTCCTGCTGCCCGCCAGCGTTCTTGCGCGGAGCTGCGGCCGGCACTTTCCAGGAGTAACGGTTGGACCGGCGCGGGTGGACGCTGCACGAGTCGCTTGCGCGCGGTGCTCCGGATAGGGGAAGGTTGCAGATCAGGTTGACAAAGTCGCGGGTGTCGATCGAGGCAGCGAGCGCCTTCCAGCCCGGGAGACGCGGACCGGCCTGCCACTCGCAGAGTTCATCGGTGGCGGAGCTCTGGATGCAGAGAGCCGGCGTTGCTCCGACGAACTCGCTGAGGGCCTGCTTGGTCGGGTAGCCGGCAAGCCGGAGGTCCACGCGCGCCTGTGCGTTGGGGTCGGGCTCGTACGGGGGCGACTTGCACCCGAGCAGAAGCACAACCAGCAGAACTCGCCGGAGGACGGGAGCACACGCGGGTGCCATGGGGATTCTCCTACGGTCGGGGCGCACGCCCCGGGGGCCGAGCGTAGTCCTCGCTGCATCGCGCGGGCAATGACGCAGCTCGAGCCACCGACCCCGAGAAGGCCGGGCCAACCTGGAGATTGTCATTGGGCGGGCCCTCAGCCGCGGGGCAATCTGCGAAGCTACGGCCATGCCGCAGCTCCGCGTCGCCGCCGTCGTCCACGCGCGCCTGCGCGCGCGAGTGCGGGAGGCGTCGCAGGCGCTGGCGCGGCTGCGCGAGACCACACGGGTGGTGGCGGAGCTCGACACGTGCGGAGACCATTCGGACGTCCGCCGGATCGTGGAGCTCCTGACCGCGGCCGAGCCCGACGTGCTGGTGGTGGTGGGAGGCGATGGCACCGCCGGCCTCGCGCTGCGGGCCCTGCTCGACGCGAAGCGCACCGAGCAGATGGCTCTCGCCCTCCTTCCCGTCGGCACGGGCAACAACGCCGCGCGCTCGTTCGGGCTGCGCGCGCTGCGGGGGGGCGCGGGCGCCCTCGAGCTGGCGCTGGCAGCCATCGCGGTGGGCCCGCGCCGCCCGATCGACGTCGGCCTGCTCGAGGCCCGCCCCTTCCTCGGCTCCGTCGCGATCGGGATGGATGCCGACGTGCTCGCGTTGCGCAACCGGATCCATCGCCGTCTCGAGGGTCGGGCTGGCGGCTATGGGCTCTACTTGGGCGGCGCTCTCGCGAGCCTGGTGCGGGGCGACCACGGCGGGCGGGCGCGACTCTCGCTCGATGGCGTTTGCGAGACGCGGAGCCTCTTCAACCTGGCCGTGGTGAACGCGCCGGTCTACGCCGGCCCTCTGCGCTTCGACGGCGAGAACGACTGCGCCGACGGCCTGCTCGACGTGCACGCCGTGGCGTCGCAATGGGAGTACCTGGCGGAGTATCCGAGCGCCTGGCTCCGCTACCTGCGCGTGCGCCAGGGGGGGAAGGCGCCGCCGAGCCCGCTCCTGCGCCGCGCGCGCGAGATCCAGGTCGAGTTCGAGCGGCCGGTCGCCGCGCAGGCCGACGGCGAGGAGATCGGCGCCTCCGCCTCGTTCCGCATCCGTGTGCTACCGCGGGTGCTGCGTGTCTGCCTTCCGCGTCTCACCGAATCCGCAGGAGCAGCCCGATCACGGTGAGCACGATCCGCAGCGTGTCGGAGAAACCGCGGAAGTGGCTGGTGCTGTCGGCGCGCGGTGGGTTGTAGATGCGGATGGGAACCGAGCGGATCGGGAGGCCCGCGCGTGCGGCGCGGATCACGACCTCGGTCTCGAAGGCGAAGCGCTGCGCGCGGCAGGCGAGCGCGAGCGTGTCGGCGATCGGATAGACGCGGAAGCCCGACTGCGTGTCCTCGAGCTGCTCCCCACAGGCGATCCGAACCCAGCGGTTCGCGAATCGATTGCCGAAGACGCGGATTCTAGCGACGCTGCCGGGCGGGTGCTGGCGCGCGCCCAGCACGAGCGCGCGCGGCGCCTCGGCCGAGGCGTGGAGCAGCAGGGGAATCTCCTCCGGGAGATGCTGGCCGTCGCCGTCGAGGGTCAGGGCGTGCGTCGCGCCGCGCTCCGAGAGCGCCCGCAGGCCCGCGCGCAGCGCGGAACCCTTGCCCCGGTTCGCGGGCTGGCGGAGCACCTCGGCGCCGGCCGTCTTCGCGGCGTCGGCGGTGCGATCGCTGGAGCCGTCGTCCACGACGAGCACGCGCGACAGGTGGGCGAGCGTGCCGCGCACCACGGCCCCGATCGTGGCCTCGCAGTCGAGAGCGGGGATCAGCGCGGCTAGCTCGGCCACGGCGGCAGCCTTGCCTGCGGCGAAGCTCCTGTCAACCCTGGCAGCGCCCCCGCGCAGCGGCTACTCGATCTGGGATGCAGCGTCCGTCGTCGCTTCGCCGATCGACCGACGCTCCGCGCATCGACGGGCTCTGGCTGCGCAAGCTCGCGCACCTGGGCTCGGTGTATGCCCCGGAGTGGTTCAAGCGTGGCTCGCCTCCCTTGATCGCGGCGGCGAGCTTCTTGCTCGTGGCGGAGCGACGGAGGGGCGCGGTGCGCAACCTCCAGCGCGTGCTCGGCGTGGACCGCTGGACGGCGCACTGGGCAGCGCTCCGCATGTTCTCGGAGTTTGCCTTCTGCACGAGCGAGGCCATGGAGCACTGCTCGTTGCGGCCGAAGCCGGTGCAGATCGAGGGGCCCCGCGGCGACGCCGTCCTCGCCGCGCTCGGCGAGGGACGTGGCGTGGTGCTGGTGACGGGCCACATCGGAAGCTGGGACATCGCCGCCAAGGCCCTGGGCGACGCGCAGTGCCGCATCCACGTCGTGATGTCGCGCGAGGCGAACGCCGCGACCCAGGAGTTCGTCGAGACCGCGCGGGCGCGCGCCGGCGTCCACGTGGTTCTCTCGGACGCCTCGGTGTTCTCTTCGCTGCGCCTGATCCGGGCGCTGCGGCGCAACGAGGTCGTCGCGATCCAGCTCGATCGCGCCAGCGGCGCCAGCGGCGTGCGCTGGTTGCCCTTCCTCGGGGCGCCCGCGCCGTTCCCCTCCGGGCCGTTCGTACTGGCGCGCCTCGCGGGCGCTCCCGTGGTCCCCGTCTTCGCGCCGCGGCTCGGCAGGCGGCACTACCGGATCCACGTCGGTCAACCCGTCTCGGTGCCGCGCGCCGCGCGCGACCCCGGCGTGCTCGACCGGGTGATGCTCGAGGTGGTGGCCCAGCTCGAGGAGGTCGTGCGGCGCTATCCCTGGCAGTGGTTCCAGTTCGCGCCGTTCTGGCCGGAGCCCGCGCACGGCGCGAGCTCCGTGGCCGGCGGCGAAAAGGCCGACCCGGTGGCGGCTTCGAGGCTCCGGGGGGAGTGAACGCGTCGGCTCAGATGGATGACCTCTCGATCGAACACCACGAGCCGCTGCCGAAGTGGAACTACACCCTCCATCGCCGCTGAAACGCTGGAATTAGTTCTGCGCGGGCCCTATGTTGGGGCCGCGCAGCTCGGAGAAGACCCATGATCCGTCGCGGAGGAACGCTCGCTGCCATCATCGCGGTGGTCGGCACAGCAGCCGTGGGAGCCAACGCGAAGGGTGAAGGCGCGGGGCGGCCGATGATCGTGAGGATTCACGCCGACTGGTGTGGCACCTGCGCGAAGCTGACGCCGATCTTCGAGGCCCTGGAACGCGATGTGGGGAATCAGGCGCTGATCGTGGCACTCGACGTCACGGATCGGACGATGCTCGAGAAGTCGCGAGAGCAGGCGGATCGTCTCGGCATCCGGGGCTTCTTCGCTGCGAATCAGTCGAAGACCGGCACCGTGGCTGTATTGGACGAGCGGGGACAGATAGTAGCCCTGGGGCGGGGAGAGCTCGATCCCGCCTGGTACATCGAGGCGCTGCGGAAGGCTGGTGCACCGAGGGCCCGCTGGGGATCATGAAGGTCGCCTTCGTATCAGGGAACCGCGACCAATTGCCCGATGCGGTGATTCCCCTCGGGCTCCTCTACGTGATGGCCGCGACGGCCGACCGTCACGAGAGCCTTCTCGTGGATCTCTGCTTCGAGGATCGGCCCTTCGACACGCTGGCACGGCGAATCGAGGAGTTCGACCCCGACGTGGTGGCGCTCGGGATGCGGAACATCCAGAACGCGGATTACTCGGGAGTCGGTCACAGTCTCGACCACTATCGCGAGGTCGTGGCTGGAATCCGGTCCGTCACGCGCGCCCCCATCGTGCTCGGCGGGAGCGGGTTCAGCGTCATGCCGAGGGATCTGATGCGGGAGCTGCGGCCCGACTACGGCATCTCCGGCGAGGGCGAGCGGGCCCTTCCCGAGCTCCTGGACGCGATCGCCGGGGGGGAGGGGTTCGAGCACATCGGGAACCTGCATCGCTTCCGGGAAGGAGCGCTGATCTCGACACCTCCGGCGCGAGCGTTCCTCGACATGGACCGCCTTCCGAAACCCGATCGCACCCGCGTGGATCGCCGGTATTACGATCTCTTCGGCATCGACTCGCTCCAGACCAAGCGGGGCTGTCCCCTCCGCTGCGAATACTGCACCTATCCGATCATCGAGGGACGAGTGGGGCGAGTCCGTGATCCCCGGCAGGTCGTCGATGAGATGGAGGAGCTGCTCGATCAGGTTCCCCGGCCGAACCACGTGTTCGTCGTCGACTCGGTCTTCAACCTCCCGAAGTCGCACGCCAAGGCCGTGTGCCGAGAGATCATCGGCCGCCGAGTCGAGCTGCCCTGGACCTGCTATGCGAATCCCCTGGGCTTCGACGCCGAGCTGGCGGAACTGATGGCCGCTGCGGGCTGCGCGGGGATGGAGGTGGGGGCCGACTCGGGATCGGACGAGGTGCTGAAACGCCTGCGCAAGGGCTTCGACACCGGGCAGATCCGTCGCTTTCACGAGTTCGCCGTTGCGGCGGGTCTCCGCGACTGCCATACCTTCATCCTGGGCACTTCGGGAGAGGAGCTGGACGACGTCAAGCGGACCCTCGACTTCGTGGTCGACCTGGATCCCCACAGCGTGATCCTCATGGTCTGGACCGACGACGCCGAGGCGATCGACGTGGAGCTCGCGGGGCGCCGGCGGGCCCTTCGCGAGCAGATCTTCGAGCTGTTGCGGGTGCACCGGGACGAATTCGCCTGGTGGAGCATTCCCGCCATCGGCGTCAACTACGACCCTCGGCTCTTCCGGACGCTGCGTCGGCGCGGACTGCACGGTCCGCTCTGGCAGCACCTGCGGCGACTCCGCGCCGCCCCGCGTGCTCGGCATGCGTGAGACGCGCGCGCGATCGGATCGACCCGGGAGCGGCGGGCGCCTGGGTGCTCGCGGCTTCGCGGCGCTGTGCTGCCTGCTCGGCGCCGGCTGCCAGCTGACCCCCACCTTCACCACCGGTTACGAGCTCGATCCCGATCGCGTTCGTTCCACTCCGCTCGCCGGGACACTGGTGGTAGAGCCGTTCTCCGAAGAACGGGAGCCGCGTTACTACAACACCACGGGGCGCTTGTTCCTCACCTACGTCCCTTTCATTCCCTCGGTGACCCTGCGTTTCGAGCGACTCGAGGAGAGCATCCGGATCCAGAGCGAGGCGATCGAGGCCCGCGGCAGGGGGATGACGCTCGGGGCGGCCCAGGACGTCGCTCCTCCGTTCGACCAGTACTACTACCCAAACAGCTTCGCCCGGGCCGTCGCGGGCGATCTGGCGGCGACGGGGCTCTTCGAGAGGGTCGAGTACGGCGCGGCATCCGAGGCGGCCGGCGCCAGCCATGTGCTTCGCGGCACGCTGACGCAGACGCCGCTGCGCACCTCCACCACCTCGTTCGGTCTGGGCGCGGCCGGCGTGCTCCTGTGGCTGCTCCCGATCCCGATGGCGAAGACGACGGCCGAGGTGCATCTCGACCTGACGCTCACCGACAACGCGAACGGGGACGTGGTCTGGCAGAGACACCTCTCCAGCGAGGTCCACCGGTACTTCACGCTCTACACCAGCTCCGCCATGGTCTACGGGCGCGGGGGCGCCTTCTCGTTCAATCTCGTGCCACCTCCGTCCGATGCCGGGGTCGATCGGCGATCTCTCTTCTCCTGGCACTTCGAGGCGCTGCGCAGGGCGATGCTGGAATCCAAGGCGGAACTCGCGGATGTGCTGCGCGGCCGGCGTCGCGTCGTCGAGAGGAGCTGAGTTCGGCGCCTCTCCATGAGCGTGGGACAAGAGCCCCGAACGGCCGCGGAATCCACCCGGTGCTTGACTTCTGGTCGCCGCGGCGAGAGGATCCACGAAGCCGGCGAGCTTTGAGGTTCCGGCTCACGGGGTTTCCGATGCATCGTGCGTGGCCTTCCATCCGGGTGATGGCGCTGGCCGTCGCCCTCGCCCCGGGGAGCCTGGCCTGCGTGGGTCCCTCCCACACGGTCGCTCCGGCGATCGCAGAGGGCTACCAGCGGCTCGGAGACGTGCGATCGGAGGCCTGTGGTTCCCTCGTGCTGAATGCCATTCCGGCCGCGTTCAACGACCGTGTCGCGCGGGCCTACGCGCAGGCCCTCGGACAGCGCGCTGGCGCCACCGCGCTCGTAGACGTCACTCTCACGGAACGTTGGTTCTATTGGGTGTTCGGTACGACGCGCTGCGCCACGATCTCGGGAGTTGCCGTCAAGTGAGGGTCTCGATCCGGTCCGCTCCGATCATCGCTCTCGTGCTGGCGGCTGCGGCGGCCTTCGGCTGTCGGAGCGTTCCCGTGAGCTACGACGCCCCCGCCGCCGGCACCTTCGATGCCACCGTCGGCAGGCCAGTCGAGATCGGGGCCTGCGGGGTGCAGCTCTTCGGCGTCATACCGATCCGCACCAACAGCCGGCAAAAGCGGGCCTACGATGCACTGCAGCGCAATGCGCCCAACTCAGTCCTCACCAACATCCAGCAGCAAGAGCGCTGGTATTGGATCTTCGCCGGCCATCTCTTCTGTACCTCGCTCAGCGCGACGGCCTACCCCATCTCGAAGTAGCGTCCCCGCGGCCTCGCCATGCCGCTTACGCGGCGTGCAGCCGCCGAAGCAGCGGGCCGGCGCCGCGGCCGAGCAGGTAGAGGAGCCCCGGTAGCATCCAGAGGAGGTCCCGCAGCCGCACCGCGAACGCGGCTGCGAGCCCGACGTGGGGGGGATATCCCAGCATTCCAAACAGCCACATCTGTCCGCCCTCCAGGACGCCGAGCCCCGCAGGGACGGGGAGCACGTGGGCGGCGCCGGTCGCGAAGATCGCCGCCACCAGCGCGATCGGGCGCGTCGGAAGGTCGAACGCGGCGAAGAGGAAGGCGAACTCGAGGACCACGAGGACGTTCGTCGCGAGCCCGACGAGGAAGGCCCATCGCATGCGCGGCGATTGATCGACCAGTCGAGCGGCCGCCGTCTCCGAGGCCAACAGCAGCCCTTGTTGGTCCTCGACGATCCGAAGTCGGTCCAGTCGCATCGTGCTCACGAGCGCCGTGACGATCCCCGCACCGCGGCGCAGGCGCCGGGCGGCGATCGCGATGCCGAGCCCGAGCGCGATCGCCCCGATCGTGAGCGTGAATAGGACTCGCTCGAGCTCGGGGATTCCCTGCTGGAGGAGCAGTGCCGCGAAGAGCACGCTGAAAGGGGCCGTGGATGCCATCTCGAGCGTGCGGTCGACGGCGACGCTCGCGATCGCGTCTCCGGGGACGACACCGGCTCGCGTGACCAGCCAGGCGCGCAACGGATCCCCACCGACCTTCCCGCTCGGCACCGCTACGGCCACTGCGTGGGCCGCGCTGCGAAAGAGCAGGAGCGTCGCGAATCCGATGTTCTGGCCCGATCCCGAGAGAACGAGGCGCCAGCGCCAGGTGAGGCTACAGATCGCCGCCATCGTCGCGCCGAAAAAAGCGACGAGAAGCGGCAGCGAGGGGCTCGTCCGGAGGAGCGCGAGGGCGGGGCCCCCGAAGCCGTGCAGCGCCCAGACGAGCAGCCCGGACCCGAGGACGAGGTTGGCCGCGAGGACGATGCCGTGGCGCACGCGGTCAGGCGGGCGGGGCGGGCTCGTAGCGATCGATCGTCGTTCCCGCCGCCAGGATCTCGCCGAGGATCGACTCGATCGGCCGGTGGTCCAGGACCTCGAACTGGCTGGCCTCGACCTCGAAGCGCGCGCCTCTCTCGGTGTACGGGGCCACACCCGGAGAGCCCGGCGTCAGCACCCCGATCACGGGAAGCAAGCGCCTCTGCATCTCAGGTGATTCTCGCGTGGAAACGACCACGCTGGCCCCTGGAAGCCCGGCCGCCAGCATGGCCACGAGCCTCACGAACGCGTCATCGGAGGCGCCGGCTGGGTGAGCGGCTCCGCTCGCGTTGCGGAGGCGCGGAACACTCACGTAGACGGACATTCCGCGGTCCGCCAGATGCCGCGCGTGGTCCAGCAGCGCGAGGAGCTCATAGCCGAGATCCCGGTTCAGCCCGACCAGCACGCCCGGGTTCGCGGCCCACATGCCCGCGTCGGCCGCGCGATCGAGGTTGCGCAGGCGCCGGATGAAGTCGCTGCGGGGGTTGGAGGCGTTGCGTCCCATGAAGCGCGCATATCGCCTAGGGTCGTAGGTCTCCTGGAACGTGCACATGGTGATCTGGGGCCGCACGCGGCCATCGGAGGCGCGCGGAACCCCGTCGAGCAGCTGTGCATGTTCCTCGGGCTCGAGCGCTCCGACATTGATCAAGACGTGGGTGAAGCCGCGCGTCAGGGCGGAGCGGAGGGCCGAGGCGGTCCGGGCGAGCATCGCGCGACGACGCGGCCCGTGGTGGTACTCACCCGTGAGCAGCGCCACTCCCCGGAGGCCGCGTCGATGGAGGATGTCGAGCTGGTCGTCGACCGTCTTCGAGTCGGCCGTCTCGCGCCGCAGCTCGGCGTTGAAGCGGCGCATTCCGCACATCGCGCATTCGGCGTCGCACTCGTTGGAGAGGTAGAGAGGGCTGAAGGTCTCGATCCGGTGCGGTCCAGGAGGCCGGAGAGCACGGGCGATTCCCAGCAGAGTGTCGGTCGAGACGCGAGGCGACAGGAACAGCGCCAGCAGGGCCTCGCGGTCCGGTCGCTCCCCGACACGAAGCCGTGCGACGATGTCCGAAGCCTCCGTGGAGGCGGCCTTGCCCTTCGCGCGCGCACACGCGGCACGCAAGGCCACGGCATCGATCTCGAACGCCTCCAAATCCCGCCCTCCACCCCCGCTCCCTATAGCAGTGGCGGGGCCCTGGAGCCAGCAGGAATCCGGCGAACGAGCCGTCGTCGCCGGGCCGAACGCCGGAGGGCACGGAGCAGCCAGCGCCATGCCTCGCCGCGAGTGGGCTTCGGCCACTCCATCATCCCCTCGCCCAGCGAGAGGATGCGGCGGCCGGGGCGCCTCCAATCGCCGACCACCACCGGCTTGTAGACATGGGGACTCCGGCTCAGGACCTCCACGTCCAGAAGCTCGCCGTCCGCGACCGTTTCCACCTCGACCCGGAGCCCCAGGAGCCGTTCCGTGAGCCGTTCCGCGGCGACCGCGGCGGGACCGTTGGATTCGACGCGCACGAGGAGTCGGTCGGGCAGGACGACCACGAAGAATACGGAGCTGTCGATGGCGTCGGCGCCATCGGCGGCGGCGTCGATGAGGTCGTGGATGTAGAGCCGGTGGCCCTCGAGATCGACGACTTCGTTCTCACGGCCCAGGACGAGGATGGCCGGACGCGGGTCTCCACAGGGGCACGGGGGGAGCAGGCGGACCAGGTCGCCGGTATCGAAGCGCACGAGTGGGCAGCCCTCGATACCGAGCGTCGTGATGACCAGGCGTCCGGCCTCGCCCGGAGAAACCGGCTCATCCGCATCCGGCCGCAGCAGCTCCGCAAAGGCGAGGTCCGTCTCGAGATGGACGCGCGCCTCGCGGCAGCTCGTCCCGAGCAGCATCGTCTCGGTGGACCCGTACAGCTCGACGACTCGGGCGTTCCAGATCTTCCGGATCCTTCGCTGTAGCGCTGGCGGTAGGGGCGCGCCGCCAAGAAAGAACGTATCGAACGAAGTAGCCCTGGTCGTGTCGAGACCCTGGCGCCGTGCGATCTGGGCCAGCACGATGGGCTCGAGCGGAAGCCCCGCCAGAACCTGGGCTCCCGTTCTCCGCGCCAGATCGAGTGCCCGTGGGAAGGGGACGTCCCAGTTGATGTTGCCCGCCGGAATCGCGATCCCCCCTCCGGTCTGTGCGATCCGCTGGATCAGGTGGGCCGGCGCCGCCATGAAGGGGAAGCGATTCAGCAGCACTCGGCCGGGCGCGAAGACGTCGGGGTGTCGCTCTGCGATGACGCGGGCGTTGCGCGCGAAGTCGGCGTCCGTGAGCCAGGTCGAGTTGGTGACGCCGCTGGTCCCGGAGGTCTCGCCGTAATGGCAGATCTGCTCCAGCGGAACCGCGCGGGCTCCGTGCGGTCCCGCTCTCTGAAGGTCTTCGCGCGCCGTGAGGGGTATCCGGCGCAGATCTTCGAGCGCACGGATGCGAGTGCCGCGCAACCTCGCCGCGTAGAGCGTGCTCGCGGAGGCGCGGGTGACGGTGGCGTCCAACGCGTCGAGGACGCTCGCGTCTGCGATCGGCTGGGCTTCGATGTGGACGGCAGACATCGTCGGGTCAGAGCGTGCACCGGATGACAACGCCTCGTCAACCGTGGTAAACCCGAGCCGTGCGGGTGCTTGCGGCGGCTCTTCTCGCGTTCGCCCTCTCGACGGCGAGCTCCGCCGACGATTGGGATGAGGCTCGCCGGACGCGCGTGGAGCCGCTCAATGCCCTGCTTCATCGGCATCTGCCATCCCTGCTTCGCCAGCGGAACCTGGACGGCCTCTTGCGCCTCTACGCCACCGAGACGGGGACGGGTCTGACCTGGGAGGAGGCGCGGTCGGCAGTGCCCTGGGCGAAGGAGCGTACGTCGGTCTGGACCGGAGCGAGTGGGGAGGAGACGATCCGGGAGCGGTACCGCCGCATCTTCGAGCTCTTCGACAGGATCGAGAGCGCCGAGCTTCGCATCGACCGCGTGGATTGGACTCCGAGGGCACCCCTTGGGCACCGGGCCGCCGTCCGGCTGATCGTGCGGGGTCTGGGACCCGACGGGGACCTGCGGCAGCTCGAGCAGCATGCCGTGCTCTGGGTGCGCTTCTATGACCCGTTCTGGGAGATCTCTGGCGAGGAGGTAACCTCTCGCAGGCTGGTCGAGCTCGAGCGTCCTCGCTTCGAGGACGCGACCGAAGCTGCGGGGATACGCAGCGTCCACGCCAACCTGGCTTCGCCCCCGTTCCGGCTCTTCGGCAAGCAGCCGGACAATCCCGTGCGACAGGGCTCCGGGGTCGCGGTTGCGGACGCCGATGGCGACGGCTGCGAAGACCTGCTGCTCGCGGGCAGCCCGCAGCTCGTACTCTACCGGAGCCGTTGCGATGGGACCTTCGAGGACGCGACGCTCGCCGCCGGGCTGCCGCGTCCCTATCCCGCCGCGGCCAGCGGTGTCGCGTTCTTCGACTACGACAACGACGGCTGGTCCGATCTCTACGTGGCTGCGGTGAAGGGGGGCGACAGGCTCTTCCACAACGAGGGTCACGGGCGCTTCATCGACGTGACGATCCGGTCCGGGGTTCCGCCCGGGCGGTGGGGCAGCATGCCCACGGTTGCGGACTACGACCGCGACGGCTTCCTCGACGTCTACATCGCGCGAATGGGCGACCATGAGCTCACCGCACCGCGGCCGTCCTACGACGCACGAAACGGGGTGCGCGGAACCCTGCTGCGCAATCGCGGCAACGGGACCTTCAGCGACGTCTCTGCTCAGGCTGGTGTGGACAGCCCCGGCTGGGACATGGCGGCTGCGTGGGCCGACTACGATGGGGACGGCTGGCCGGATCTGTATGTGGCCAACGAGTTCGGCAGCAATCGTCTGTATCACAACGAGGGAGATGGCACCTTCAGCGACCGTGCCACGTCGAGCGGAACGGTCGATGGCGGTTCCGCCATGGGCGTGGACTGGGGCGACTTCGACGGGGACGGTGATCTCGATCTCTTCGTTTCGAACATGCATGCGAACTCGGGATGGATCATGTTCCACCCCGCGTTTCCGCGACCGATCCCCTGGTACTTCCGTCTGCTCGGGCACTTCACCGACGGGGTTCAACGTCGGAGCGACGAGATCACGCACCGCCTGCTGCGCGGCAGCACCCTCTTCCGCAACGAGGGGGACGGAACCTTTACCGACGTGAGCGACGACGCCGGGGTTCGCGATGGCCAGTGGGGCTGGGCCGCCCAGTTCCTCGACTACGACAACGACGGTCGGCTCGATCTCTACGCGGTGAACGGCTTCATCAGTGGCCCGATCCAGGACGACGTCTGACTGGACATGCTGGAGGGCGTCGGTCGACGCCTGACGGGCGGGGATGGTTTCCTTCTCGACATCGGCGATCACAGCCTGAACGGGAGGGAAAGGAACTGCCTGTTCCGGAACGATGGTGACGGCACCTTTACGGAGGTGGGATTCACCAACGGCGCGGATCGCATCGAGGACGGCAGGGGGCTCGCCGTCTTCGACCACGACCGGGACGGTCGCCTCGACCTGGTGCTCCGAAACCATGCCCAGCCGGCGGTCCTGCTCCACAACCGGGGAGAGGCTGGACACTGGATCGCGTTCGAGCTGAGTGGGCGACGCTCGAACCGCGATGCAGTGGGCGCGCGGCTGCGCCTACGGGTGGGCGACCGCTGGCAGACGCGGGTCGTGACCACGGGATCCGGGTACTTGTCGAACAGCAGCCGGCGGCAGCACTTCGGGCTCGGCGATGCGACACGCGTCGACGAGCTGGAGATCCAGTGGCCGGCGGGTGTCAAGCAGATGATGCGCGACCTTCGCGCCGACCAGTACTACCCGATCACCGAGTAGCCGCGCGAAATCGGCTCCGATCCCGCCGTTTCACCCCGCGTCCGGCACCCAGCTCCCGTGGAAGCCGAAGGGCACGCGGGCGGGCAGGTGGAGGGTCGCGAGCGGGCCGCCCGCGAAGTCCTGGGCGTGCAGGATCGCGACGTCGCTGCGGTCGGTCGAGGCGTCGTGCAAATAGGCCAGGACGAAGCCGTCGTCCTCGGCGGCGTCCGGGGTGCGGGGCACGAAGACCGGCTCCAGGAAGCGGCGCGCCGGGCCCTCGTGGTGCAGCTCGCGCTTGCCGTCGCGCAGGTCGTGCTTGAGCAGCCCGCCCATGGCGAGGCCGGCGCCGAAGGTCGCGGTGTAGGCGAAGCGGTAGGGCCGGCCGATGCGACGCTCGTCCATGCGCGGGAACTCCTGTCCGTCCGGGTCGAGGCGCTCCTCCTTCGCGCGTCCCCCGCGCGGGTCGAGGGTCCAGCGCTCGAGCGTCGGCGCGCCCTCGTTCGGGCCGCGGAAGTCGCTGGCGAACATCTTCGGATGGCGCACGACGTCGAGCACGACCCGGCCGTCGGGCGCGTCGTAGGCGTTCAGGAAATGGAAGACGTAGCAGGGCTCGACCTCGCACCACACGACGTCTTCGGCCCGGCCCTCGCGCGGCAGGAGCCCGACGCGTGCCGGGTAGGCGGGGTTCCAGCGGTAGGGCAACGGGAAGCCGTCCTCGATGGGCTTCGGGTCGAAGGTCACCGGGAGGTCCGGCACGACGAAGTAGCGGCCCGTGATCGCGCAGTCGTGCACCATGGGCTTGCCGGGGAGCGGGATCTCGACGCTGCGCCGCACCCGCCCGTCGGCGGCGACGACGACGTGCTGCACCGACTCGGCGAAGGGGGAGTACACCGCGGCGTGGAGCTCGCCGCTCTCGGGGTCGCGCTTCGCGTGGGCAGCGAAGCCGCCGGAGAGCGTTCCTTCGAAGTCGGAGCGCGCGAGCGTCTCGAGCTCGGCGTCGAGCTCGACGGGGAGGTTGCCCGCTTCGACGAGGGCGAAGATCCGGCCGGCGTGGGAGATCACGTGGGTGTTCGCGACTCCGCCCCCGAGCTGCCACTCGGGCCGGGGCCCGGGGACCTCGGGCCAGCCCATCGCGCGCACGACGTCGTCGTCGCGCACGAAGCGGCGCCGGTACCACTCGGCGCGGCCGCCGCGCAGGCGGACGCCGTGCACCATGCCGTTGCCGAGGAACCAGTGGTGCGTGCGCGGATCCGGGGCGATCGGGTTCGGGCCGATCCGCAGCAGCCGCCCCTCGAGCTCGCGGGGGATGGCCCCCGAGACCGGGAGGTCGAACGCGGTGAGCTCGCCCGAGACGGGGGCGAAGTTTCCGGAGAGATAGGGGTTCTCGCTCGTCATCTCATCCTCTTCTCGAAGTTTCCCCGGGGCGCGCGCGGGGCCGGCCCAGCCCGGGGGAGATTGTCTTTGGAACGACGACCGGCGTCAACGCCCGCGCGGAGCGGGCCGCGTTGGCCTCGGGGGCCGGGCGCGCGGGTCCCGGACCGGCCTCCAGAGGATCGCCACGGCCTCGCCGATGCGCGAGCCGGGCAGGGCGTCGCCGATGTGCTGCCAGACCCGGGCCTCGACCCGCGCGCGGCCGAGGTCGGGGGGGAAGCACGCGCCGCTCGTGAATACCACCGCGGCCACGAGCGCCGCGGCCAGTGACGCGGCGAGCGCGAGGGCTCGCGGCCGGCGCGGCAGCGCCTCGACGGCGCGCGCGAAGAAGACCGCGGAGGCGCCGGCCAGGGGCATCAGGTAGGAGGCCTTGGCCGCCGCCAGCGACGGGGCCTGCCAGGTGAAGGTCGCGAAGCTCGCGGTGGCGAGGGCGGCCATCGCCACGAGCGGGGCATCGCGGGAGCGTCCCCGGCTGCGGACGAGGTCCCGCACGGCGAGCGCCAGGCCGGCGAGGACCAGCGCCGTCGGCGCGAGGCCGAGGCCGACGAGCAGCGGCCCCGGCGATCGCTCGTCGGCGTGGTGTTGGATCGGCACGCGCTGCGCGAAGGGGTCGTACCAGAGGCCCGCGGCGACGAGGCACGCGACGCTCTGCATGGCCGGGTTGCGGTTGGCGAAGGCTCCGGGCCGGCCCGCCACGTGCTGCACCGAGGGGCGCCGCAGGCAGTCGACGGGGATCCACAGGTAGTCCGTCGCTCGCCGCGCTCGCACCAGGAGGTTCTCCTCGGCCGTGCGCATGGGCTCCCGGGTGCGGGTCATCGGGAAGGGCGTCCCGGTGAGCGCGAGGTGGCGCAGGTAGGCCGGCGCGGCGACGGCGGAGCCGACCAGGGCGCAGGCGGCGAGCGCTCGCAGACCGCCGCGGCCGAGGTCGCGTCGGGCGAAGGGCACCGCGCAGGCGGCCGCGACCCAGGCGCCGCTGTACTTGGTCGCGAGCGCGAGCCCCGCGGCGAGGCCCGCTCCGGCGGCGGCGCGCAGGTCGTTCGGGGCCGCCTGGAGGCGCAGCAGGAAGGGGACGGCGGCGACGGCGCAGGCCGCGGCGAAGGCCTCGTTGCCGATCATCGCAACGGCGAGCTGGTTCACGGGAACGAAGAAGAGCAGCGCCGTGGCGACCCACGCCGTGTCCGCCCCCGCTCCGCCGCGGCGCAGCGCGCGATGCAGGGCGACCCCGGCGGCGAGCCAGGCGAAGGCCCCGGGCGCGCGCAGGGCGATGCGCAGCGCGCCCGACCCGAACGGCTCGGCCGCGCGCCAGAGCGCGGCCGCCACGAGGTGCCACGCGGGCGGGTGGAAGGTCGACCAGCCGGAGAGCGGGTGCGGGAGCCGACCCTCGCGCACGATCGCGAGCGCGTAGCCCGCGTGCGCCGCCGCGTCGTAGCCCGCCAGCGCGGGGAGGCTCCAGGCGTTCCACCCGGAGTGCGCGGCCGCGGCGAGCACGAGCAGCGTCAGGGCCAGCCGCTCGCGCGTGGACATCGCGGGCATTGCAGTCGTGCCGGCGCCAGCCCGCATCTCTCACCAGGGCGGGCCCTGGTGAGAGATGCGGGCTAGACCTCGGGGACGTCGCGATCGAGGACGGTGCGGCGGCCCTCGCGCTCCGCCTTCAGGATCGCCTCGTCGCAGAGGTGGCGGACGGCGTCCGAGAGCGGATCGAGGACGCCGTCCGAGGCGTGGAAGCCGGAGCGCACGCGGATGTACTCCTTGAGGCGGCTCGCGATGATCAGGACCTCGCGCGGCGCGGCCGGACGCGCCGAGGCCGCCGCCGGCCGGACGATGTGCCGGTCGCCCCTGCGCTCCGTCGCCGCGGCCGGCCTCGCGGCGGACGCGCCGCTCGCGGCGGGCCTCGGCGGCGAGCCCGTCGCGGTCTCGGCGGCGGTGCGCGGCGCCGTGCGCTCGAGCGCCCACGCCTCGCGATGGTGCGCCTCCGGCAGGTGCACCTCCCAGCAGGTCAGCGAGCAGAACGCGAGCGCCGTGCGCGGGCGGTTGCAGGTCGAGACGTTGCAGACCCAGTAGGTGGTGCCGACGCCGATCGGCTGCTTGCAGGCGCTACAGCGCCGCCACGTGCCCGGCTCCGACAAGCGAGAACCTCCTTCGGGACGCCGCCGAGCGGGGACACTAGCCGATACAATCGCGCGCGTGCAGCCGCTCGGGTCGCCGCTCGCCGAGGCACGCGCCCAGCGCGCGGCGGGCGCGCTCCTCGCGCTCCTCGCGATCACAGCGGCCGGCCTGCGCCTCGCCATCGCGTGGGGCGACCTGAACACGATCGTGCGGGACGCGACTCCCGACGACGCCTACTACTACTTCCAGCTGGCGCGCAACCTCGCCTCCGGGCGCGGCCCGAGCCTCGACGGCGAGACCCCCACCAACGGCTTCCATCCGCTCTGGCTGCTGTGCCTGGTGCCGGTCGCGGCGGCGACCTCCGATGCGCTGCTCGCGCTGCGCGCGGGGCTCGGCCTCGGCGCGCTCCTCGGGGCCGCCAACGTCGCCCTGGTCCATGCGCTCGCGCGCGCCGCCGGCGCGAGCCGCTCCGCGGCGCTCGTCGCCGCCGGCGCGTACGCGATCCACCCGACCGTGGTGCTCGAGTCCGTGAACGGCCTCGAGACCTCGCTCGCCGTCGCGACGCAGGGACTCGGTGCGTGGATCTTCGTCCGGCTCGGGGCAAAGCCCGGGCCGGCCTCCCTCCGCGCCTGCGCCGCCCTCGGGCTCGCCGGAGGCCTCATGATGCTCGCGCGCACCGACGCCGTGGTCGTCTTCGCGGCGTTGCTCGCCGGCCTCGCGCTGCGCGAGCGACGCCTCGGAGGTGCCTTCGCCGCCGGCGGCGTCGCCGCGCTCGTGGTGGCGCCGTGGCTGCTCTGGAACCTGGCGGCGTTCGGGAGCGTCGTGCAGGTGAGCGCCACGGCCGTGCCCGAGGCGCTCCAGCGCGGCTTCGTGGAGCGCCACGGCGCGAGCCCCGGCACGCTCCTGCGGCGGAGCGCCGAGGTGACCCTTCGCGATTTCGGCCGCGCCGCGTTCTTCTACGTCGCGCCTGGTCGCGGCGCGCTGCGCGCGTTCTACGCGATCGCGCCCGCGCTCCTCGCGGTCCTGCTGCTCGTCCCCGCCGGCCCCGCGCGGCGGTTGCGGCAGGGATGCGCGCGGCTCGCGGCCCCCGCGTGCGGGATCGTGGGGACGCTCCTCGTGCACACGGCCGTGCGCTGGTGGACGCGCGAGTGGTACTACGCGCCGCTCGGCTTCCTCGGCGCGCTGCTCCTCGCCCTCGTGCTCGACCACCTGCGCGCGACCGCCATGCGGCTCGCGCGGGGCCGGCGCATGGCCGGGGCGGCGGCGACCGCGGCGGGGGCCGTGGCGCTCTTCGCCGCGTTCGGGCCGCATCAGCGCGAGCGCTTCGGCCTGCGCTCCGTCCACCGCGTGAACCAGCTGGAGGCGGCCATCTGGCTCGCTCAGCACACGGAGCCCGACGCGCGCGTCGGCTCCTTCAATGCCGGGATCCTGAGCTACTTCGGCCGGCGCACCGTGGTGAACCTCGATGGCGCGGTCAATGCCGATGCGCTGCGCGCCCGCGACGAGCGGCGCCTCCTGGAGTACGTCCTCGAGAAGCGCCTCGACTACGTCGCCGACTTCCGATCGAGCCTGCGCGGCCTCGGCTGCGCGCAGAGTCCCCTCGCCGAGTGCGAGCCGATCGCGCGGGTCGGCACGCCCGTGCCCCAGTTCGGCGGCATCGTGCAGGTGCTGCGCGTCCGACCGCGCTCGCCGCCGGCGCCCTGACGCCCGCGGCCTGCCCCTCTCAGCGCGAGCGTTCGAAGACGTGGATCGTGAAACCGGCGACGAGGCCCAGGAAGGCTCCGATCATCGTCTGCCGGACGGTGAGATCCGAGAACGGGATGCGCTGAGCGATCTCCGCGTCGAAGAGGAAACCCGCGAATCCGATGACCGCGACTACGATCCACCAAGCCATGCCCCACCCCTGTGCGGGACCCGTCGCCGACCGCCGGCCGATCCCTTTCCGGTGCTGCGCTTTCCCCCGACCTGGGGAGCCCCCCTCCCTGACGGTGAGTGCCGCGAGGGGAAGCTCCGGTGACGAGGGCACTCGGCTTCCCACCGCGCGACCCGCCCTAGCCCGCATGTCTCACCAGGGCGCTGCTGCGGCGACGCATCTGCCCGCCCTGGCACGAGATCGCTCCCTGCGGGTGCTCGACGTAGCGTCGGCTACGCCTCCGCTTCCCTCGGTCGCGATCTCGTGCCAGGACAGGCATCTGCGCCGCCAAGCTCAGCACCCTGGTGAGACATGCGGGCTAGTCGCCGCCCACCGGGGCGGTGAGGCGCGGCTTCGTCCCGGGAAGCTCGCCCCGATTGACGGCGATCCGGATCGGCGAGCCCGGGCGCGTGCGGTCGAAGACGAGCAGGTCCGGGAGGCCGTTCGCGTCGAGGTCGCCGATGCGGAGCGATCCCGCGCTGTCGAAGGGCTGGCGCACCGCGCGCTTGCGCAGCGAGTCGCGCGAGCCCCCGAGGTACACCAGGAGCGCCTCCCCGTCGCCGGATTCGAGCCGGTCGAGCGCGCCGTCGCCGTTCCAGTCCGCCCGCAGCGTCGGGAAGAAGCCGCGCGGCTCGAAGGTCCCGAGGCGGAAGCCGATGCCGATGCGCACCGAGAGCCAGGGCTCCGGGCCGAACGGAAGCTCGGAGCCGCGCGCGAAGATCTGGACGTCGGCGTCGACCGAGCTGGTGAGGAGCGCCTCGACGATCTCCAGGATGCCGAGGGGGACGCGCGCCTCGACGAGCTCGAGGCGGCCGTCGCCCTCCAGGTCCACGAGGTCGTAGCTCACGAAGCAGCCGTCGCAGACGAGCTCCTGGTCCGCGCGGGCGAGGTCCCACGTGCCCCCCCGATTGCGGTGCAGCGTGGTGCGCGCCCGGGCCTCGAGGAACCCCCCTGCGGTGTAGGTCAAGAGGAGATCCGCGCGCCCGTCGCCGTCGAAGTCCTCGGCGCGCAGGCGCACGAGCCCGGAGGCACGGATCAGGTCCTCCTCGCTGACGCGCCCGACGTCGAGCACGCGGTCCGGGCGAGCGGCGAAGCCCCCCTCGGCGCTCTGGAGGAAGACGCGGATCTCGAAGCGGTTCGACGCGACGAGGTCGGCCCTGCCGTCTCCGTCGACGTCGACCGCGTCGATGCGTGGGAAGTCGTAGAAGCTCTCGAGCTCGTTCTCGCCCACGCCCGGCCCTGGGCGCGGCGGCAGGAAGTAGTTGGCGCGCGCGCCGACCGCGAGCCGCGCCGCGCCGCCCTGCTCCGGATCGAGGACGAAGAGCTCGCCGAGCCCCGGGACGAGGAGCCGGCCCGGGAGCCCCGCACGCGTCAGCTGGAGCCGGTCGAGCCCGCGCTCGTCGCGCGCGGCCGCAACGGTCGGACCCGGCACGGGCAGGTCGCGCTGGCGCGCCTCGCGGCCGGCGAAGGAGACGACGCTCACCCGGTCGGCCCGCAGCAGCGCGAGCTCGCGGCCGGGACCGTCGGGGACGTCCAGCATGTCGTAGGCGGCGGCGCCCTCCGGGAGCGGAAGCGAGAGGTCCGGAGCGTCCGGGAGCGCACCGTCCTCGCGCTGGAAGTACGCGCGCACTTCGCGGCTGTCGCGCGGCGGGATGCCGGTCATCACGGAAGCCAGGAGGTCGGTGCGTCCGTCGCCGTCGAGGTCCACGAGCTCGGCAGCGGCGACGCGGCCTGGGCTCGGCACGCGGCGGAGCTCGAAGGGATCTTCGTTGCTCGAGGCCGGGATCGCGCAGAGCGTCGCGGCCGTGAGCGCCAGCGCTCCTCGCGAGGCGGCGAGCGGGCTCAGGAGGCGAGTTCGCATGGGACGCGCATGCTGCGGACAGGGTAGCGTTCCGAAGGTCGCCGAGAACCCCGGTCCGTTCGCTTGCACCGGGGCGCGTCCCTGGGGCAGAGTCGCGCCCGGATGCGCGGCGCGCTTCGGACCGTGTTGCGGGCGGCTGCAGGCCTCTGCCTCGCGGCGTGCGTCGCGTCGCCGCTCGGGAGACAACGCCTTCTGCTCTTCCCGGACGCCGAGATCGCGCAGCTCGGCGTCGCCGCCTTCGACGAGATGAAGCGCGAGATGCCGCTCGCGCGCGATCCCGGCCTCGAGTCCCGCGTCCGCTGCGTCGCCGGGGCGATCGTCGCGCAGCCCGGTCCCGGCGCTCCGAGCGCCTGGGAGGTGGCGGTCTTCGCCGACCCGAGCCCCAATGCCTTCGCGCTCCCGGGCGGGAAGATCGGGGTCAATGCGGGACTGCTGCGCGTGGCGCGCAACCCGGACCAGCTCGCGACCGTGCTCGGGCACGAGGTCGCCCACGTCCTCGCGCAGCACGCGAACGAGCGCGTCTCGACCGCCTTCGCGGCGCAGTCGGGCCTCGAGCTCGTCCAGGCGATCTCGGGCGGGCCCGGCGCCGAGCAGGGGCAGCTGCTCGCGCTCCTCGGCCTCGGCGCGCAGATCGGGATCCTCCTCCCGTATGGGCGCGAGCAGGAGCGCGAGGCCGACCTGCTCGGCCTCGACCTCATGGCCGACGCGGGGTTCGATCCGCGCGAGAGCATCGCGCTGTGGCAGAACATGGGGAGGGAGGGAGGGGAGCAGCCGCCCGAGTTCCTGTCGACGCATCCGTCCCACGGGACGCGCATGCAGGACCTCGCCCAGCGCATGCCCCAGGCCCTCGCCCGCTTCGAAGGCGCACGCCGGCGGGGCCTCCGCCCGGCCTGCGCGTGAGGTCGCGAGTCCGCATGCCGAGGCGCGAATGCCCAACGTCCGCTGGCTCCTCGCGCTCGTGACCCGCGTGCATCGGGCGCTCTATCGCCTCTCGGGGGGGCGCATCGGCGGAAGCATGGCCGGGATCCGCGTGCTCCTGCTCACGACGCTCGGGCGCAGGAGCGGACTCCCCCGCGTGCTGCCGCTCCTCTACGTCGAAGCCGAGAAGGGCTACGTCGTGGTGGCCTCGAACGCGGGCGACGACCGCGCCCCGGCCTGGTGGCAGAACCTGCGGGCGCGCCCCGAGGCGAGCGTGCAGGTGGGTCGCGAGCGCCACGCCGTCCGCGCCCGCCGGGCGACGCCGGAGGAGGAGGCGGCCCTCTGGCCGAAGCTCATCGCCGCCTACGGGCCCTACGCGCGCTACCGCGAGCGCACGCGGCGCGAGATCCCGATCGTTATCCTGGAACGCGTCTAGTCCGCTGCCTTCGCTCGCCTGCGGCTCGCTGCGCGCTCCGCTTGCGCTGCCTTCGCTCGCCTGCGGCTCGCTGCGCGCTCCGCTTGCGCTGCCTTCGCTCGCAGGCCCGGCAGGGCCTGCCTTCGCTCGCCTTCGGCTCGCTGCGCGCTCCGCTTGCGCTCGCTGCGCGCGCCTTCGGCGCTTGCTCGAACCTGCTAGTCCCCGCCGCGGCGCAGGAAGTCGTGGATCAACCACTGCGCGATGCTCACGTTGCCCGGGAAGAGCATCGGCATGGCGTCGCGCGGGAACCAGGCCGCGTCCTCGAGCTCGGCCGGGTCGATGCGCAGCTCGCCGGCGCGATAGCTCGCCTGGAACCCGAGCATGAGCGAGTGGGGATACGGCCAGGGCTGGCTCGCGAAGTAGCGCACGTCCCCGACCTCGATCGCCGTCTCCTCGCGCACCTCGCGCCGCACCGCCTCCTCGGCGCTCTCGCCCGGTTCGACGAAGCCCGCGATGGGGCTGAAGATCCCGGGTGGGAAGTGGGGGCCCCTCCCGAGCAGGATCTCGTCGCCGCGCTCGACGGCGACGATGATGGCCGGGGCGAGCCGCGGGAAGCTCACGAGCTCGCAGCTCGGGCAGACGCGCGCGCGCTCTCCGGCGACGGGCTCGGTCGGCGTCGCGCACGCGCCGCAGAAGCGATGCGTGCGGTCCCACTCCACGATCTGCACGGCGCGCCCCGCCACGCGGTGCAGGGCCTGGGGCAGCCGTCCAAAGAGCGCGCGCAGCTCGCGGAACTCGTGGCCTGCGGGCGCGGCGCAGGCCTCGGGCAGCTCGGCGCAGAAGCACGCGATGAGGCCGAGGGCGCCCAGATAGTGGACGCGGCCCGGCGCGAATCCGAGGGCCTCGGGCCCTTCGTCCGGCACGTGTTCTCCGCCGCACCGAACCAGGAGCTCGCGCCCCCTGAACACGAACCAGAGCGCGCCCGCGGGCGCGCTCTCCGGCGGATCGAGCCCGGGCTCGAAGGGGAGATCGTCCTCGAAGGGGCCGCTCTCGCTCACGCGAGCCCAGTATACTTGCAGGGAATGTTCGGTCCCTGCGCCCCGGGTTCATCCCTGCTCCTCGCCATCCCGGTCCTCGCGATCCTGCTGCTCGGCGTTTCCGGCTGCGGCGGCCGCTTCGCGTCCCAGCCGCGCGTGCCGCCCGGCTTCCACGGCAACCTGCTCGAGAACCCGGGCTTCGAGTCCGGCGAGGCGGGCTGGAGCTATCCGATGGAGAGCCCCTACTGGGGGAAGTACGAGGTCGTCGAGTCGCCGGTGCACAGCGGTCGCCGCGCGGCGCACCTGCGGCTGCGCGCGGGCCGCGAGGATCGGAGCAACGCCACCTGGATCGAGGGGGTGATGCAGGAGCCGGCGCCGGAGCGCTTCCCGGACGTGATGGGCGGCTTCTACCGCGTCGACACCTGGGAGAAGGACGCCGACGAGCTCCACCTCTACCTCCAGGCGGTGGCGATCGTCGGGACCCCCGACGCCGCGAGCGTGATCGATCCCGCGAACCCGGCTGCGAACGCGGGCCTCGGCAACTACCAGCTCCGCTTCTATCTCGCGGGGATCAGCGACCCGCCGTTCCTGCTCCGCAACGCCAAGGTCGCGTTCGTCGCGAAAGGCGGGCCCGAGCTCGGGCGCTGGACCTACTTCGAGATCCCGCTGCGCGCGGAGTTCGATCGGCAGTGGGGCGCGGTGCCGGCGGGCTACGACAAGCTCCGCGTGCTCTTCGAGGCGCGCTGGGACAACCGCCCGCCGGGCTCGCGGGTCGAGGCCGACGCCTACTTCGACGATCTCTTCCTGGGCTACGTCGACGCGGCGCCCTGACCCGCCAGGCGGGACGCGAGCTCCGCGTGCTCCGGGTAGGGGGGCTCCCCGGCCCCGGCGAGGCGCCCGCCGGAGAAGCGGCGCTTCATCGCGGCCACGCGCCGGAGAGCGGGCTCGAGCAGGCGCCCGGGCAGGGCCTCGAGCTCGGCCAGCACCAGGTCGCGCACGTCCGCGCGGCTGCACACGAGTAGCGCGTCGACCCCCGCCTCGAGCGCGCGGCGCGTGGCCTCGCGCGGGGTGAAGTGCTGCGCCACGGCCGCCATCTCGAAGTCGTCGCCGAAGACGAGCCCGTCGTAGCCGATCTCGCCGCGCAGCAGCTCGAGCGCCGCGCCGCAGAGCGTCGCGGGGACGCCGGGATCGAGGCAGGGCAGGAGCACGTGGGCCGTCATCATGCTCGCCACGCCGGCCTCGGCCGCTGCCCGGAAGGGGACGAGCTCGATCTCGCGCAGGCGCCCGAGCGGATGGTCCACGCGCGGCAGCGCCAGGTGGCTGTCCTCGTTCGTGTCGCCGTGCCCGGGGAAGTGCTTGGCGCAGGCGGCGACCCCCGCGTCCTGCATCGCCGCGATGAAGGCGCGCACGTGGCGGGCCACGCGCTCCGCCTCGCGCCCGAAGCTCCGGTCGCCGATCACCGGGTTCGCGGGGTTCGTATCGACGTCCACCACCGGCGCGAAGTCGAGGTCGATCCCGAGGTCGGCGAGCTCGCGGGCGAGGGCCCGCGCCACGCGGGCGGTCGCGGCGACGTCGTCCCGCTCGCCGAGCCGGCGCATCGGCGGCCACTCGGTCCAGGGCGCGCGCAGGCGCTGCACGCGGCCGCCCTCCTGGTCGATCGCCACGCAGAGGGCCGCCTGCGCGGGCGCGAGGGCGTGCAGGCGCGCCACGAGGTCCCGCACCTGCTTGGGGTCGCGCAGATTGCGCGTGAAGAGCACGACCCCACCCACGCGCCCCTCCTGCACCAGGGTCGCGAGGTCGTCGGGCACCTCGGTGCCCTGGAAGCCCGCGAAGAGGCACTGTCCGGGATACACGCCGCGAGCCTACAACATCCTGCCGGGCCGGCGAGCGAAGTCCATCGGGCGGACTCGCCCCCCGCCTGCTAACCTGCGCGTTCCGCCATGCACTTGCCGCGCAAGGACGTCCGCAACGTCGCGATCATCGCGCACGTGGACCACGGGAAGACGACCCTGGTCGACGGCCTCCTGCGCCAGACGGGGGTCTTCCGCGAGAACCAGGTCGTGGAGGAGCGCGTGCTGGACAGCGGCGAGCTCGAGCGCGAGCGCGGCATCACGATCCTCGCCAAGGACACCGAGATCGAGTTCGAGGGCGTGCGCATCCACCTGGTCGATACCCCGGGCCACGCCGACTTCGGCGGCGAGGTCGAGCGGGTGCTCTCGCTGGTCGATTCGGTGCTGCTGCTGGTCGACGCGGTCGAGGGCGTGATGCCGCAGACGCGCTTCGTCGTGGGCAAGGCGCTCGCCCGCGGTCTCCGCCCGATCCTGGTGGTGAACAAGATCGACCGCCCCGAGCAGCGCGCCGAGGCGGTGGTGGACGAGGTCTTCGACCTGCTCGTCGAGCTCGGGGCCGACGACCGCCAGCTCGAATTTCCGGTCGTCTACGCCTCGGCCAAGGAGGGGGCCGCGGCCCTCGACGCCCGGGCTCCGCGCCGGGACCTGCGGCCGCTGCTCGAGACGATCGTGCGCGAGGCGCCGCCGCCCGTCGTGGACTCGGAGGCTCCGGTGCGCTTCCAGGCGGTGACGCTCGGTTGGGACGACTACCTCGGGCGCCTCGTCGTGGGGCGGGTCGAGCGGGGGCGCCTCGTGCGCGGCCGGATCGTGGTGCGGGTCCCGGCGCGCGGCGACCCGCTGCCCTTCCGCGTGACCAAGCTCCTCGGCGCGCGCGGGCTGCGCCGGATCGAGCTCGAGAGCGTCGAGGCCGGGGAGATCGCGGTGATCGCCGGCGTCGAGTCGATCGAGATCGGCGACAGCGTCTGCGACCCGGACCACCCCGAGCCGCTCCCGCGCATCCAGGTCGACCCGCCGACGATCCGCGTGCGCTTCTCGGTCAACACCTCGCCCTTCGCCGGGCGCGAGGGGCGTTTCGTCACGAGCCGCCAGATCGGGGAGCGGCTGCACCGCGAAGCCCTCGGCAACGTCTCGATCCAGGTCGAGCCGGGCGAGGGCCCCGACACCTTCGTCGTGGCCGGGCGCGGCGAGCTCCAGATCGCGATCCTGATCGAGACGCTGCGCCGCGAGGGCTACGAGCTCGCCGTCTCGCGCCCCGAGATCATCCGCCGCGAGATCGAGGGCCGGAGCTGCGAGCCCGTCGAGGACGTCCTGGCCGAGGTGCCGGAGTGGGCCACGGGCGTGGTCGTGGAGGGGCTCTGCTCGCGCCGCGGGCGCATGATCTCGATGGAGCAGCGCGAGGGGGGGCGGACGCGCCTCGTCTTCGTCGCGCCGAGCCGCGGCCTCTTCGGCTACCGCGGCGAGTTCCTCTCCGCGACGCGCGGCGAGGGGGTGCTCTACCGGACGGTGCGCGGCTACGAGCCCTGGGTCGGGGAGCTCCCGCGCCGCTCGGCAGGCGCCGTGATGGCGACCGAGGCCGGCAAGACCACCGCCTACAGCCTCTTCCACATCCAGGAGCGCGCGGTCCTCTTCGTCGGGGCCGGGGTCCCCGTCTACGAGGGCCAGATCCTCGGCGAGAGCAGCCGGCCGCGCGACATGGACGTGAACGCCGTGCGCGCGAAGAAGCTCACCAACATCCGCGCCGCCGGCAAGGACGAGAACACCATCCTTTCGACGCCGCGCGAGGTCGAGATCGAGTGGGCCCTCGAGTGGCTCGAGGAGGACGAGCTCCTCGAGGTGACGCCGGGCTCCCTGCGCCTGCGCAAGCGCATCCTGCCCGGGAACCTGCGCAAGCGCTGATCGCCCGGGGCGAGCGCCAGCGCCGGGAGGAGCGCCTCGCGGGCGCAGACCCACCCCATGAGCGCCGAGTCCGACCGGCAGCATCAGCCGACGCAGTGACGCGGTCGACGACCGAATCGTCGGACGTCCCTCTGCGCGTCGCTCGGAAGCTCGAGCTCGCGGAAGAGTGGGCGCTCGTGCTCGCGGCCGAGGACCTGTCGCCGAGCGTGAGTCCCGGCCCGGAGGGCTTCGTCCTCGGTGTCCCGCCCGACGAGGTCGAGCATGCGACGCGCGTCCTCTCGGCCTACGAGAGGGAGAACCGCATGCGGGAGTTCGGGCGCGCGGACCGTCCGGCCGCTCCCGGGCACGTCGGCGCGGGAGTCGGGGTCTCTGCACTGCTCCTCGCCTTCTTCCTGGTCACCGGCCCGCGAACTCCGGGGGTGCCCTGGTTCGAGCGCGGCAGCGCGGACGCCGAGCGGATCGTCCTGGGCGAGCTCTGGCGCGCGGTGACCGCGCTCAGCCTGCACGCGGACCTCGCACACGCGCTGGCCAACGCGCTCGCCGGCGCGCTCTTCCTGGGCGCCGTGTGCGCCGCCCTGGGTCCGGGCCTCGGCTGTGCCCTCGTCCTGCTCTCGGGGGCCGGCGGGAACCTGATCAACGCATTCGTCCGGGGCCCCGGGCACGTCTCGGTGGGGGCCTCCACCGCCGTCTTCGGGGCGGTCGGCTTGCTCTGCGGCCTGGCCGTGGCGCGCCGGCGACGGAGAGGAGCGCGTGAGCGGCGCGCCTGGGTGCCGATCGGCGCCGGCTTCGCGATCCTCGCGATGCTGGGCACGGCCGGGGCGAGCGTCGATCTCTGGGCGCACCTCTTCGGGCTGCTCGTGGGCGCGGCGCTGGGAATCCCCGTCGGCTTCGCCTTGTCTCGTCCCCCGGGACGCAGCCTCCAGTGGCTCCTCGGGGCCGCCGCGCTCGCAGCGCTCCTCGTTTGCTGGGCGCGCGCCCTTCCCTGACGGGCCGCTACTGCGCGAGCCCACTTCCCGCCTGCCTTCTCTGCCATACTGAGAGGCGGCCATGGACCCCCTCGCGCTCCTCGGCATCGCGGCCGTCGGGCTCCTCGGGCTCCTCGCGGCGGCGCGCTGGGGCCACGCGCGCGGCCGGGCCGGACTGGGCCTGCTTCCCGCCGCGGACGTTCCCAACCGCGAACCCGCGCGAGATGCATCGGAGCTCTACGCGATCTCGTCGCAGCTCCGCGCCTTCTACGAGGCCACCGCGCATCCGGGCGATCTGCTCGCGGACGCGACCTTCCGCCGCGGCGTCGCGCTCTTGCGCGGGCCCGCCTTCTCCGCTGCGGACCTCGTCGGCTACTTTTTCGGCGACAACGCGATCATCGCCTGCATGGCGGCCCAGGCGCTGCGCGAACGCGGCGAGGCCGGCGGGCTCGAAGAGCGCATGCTCGATGCGCTCGGCAGCGTCGCCGCGTGGCCGCTCTTCTTCGCCCTCGCGTACCTGGCCGAAGCGGTGCCGCCCGAGCAGCCTCTCCTGGGCCGCGTGCTGGCGCGGGCATTCCCCCACCTCGACTCGCGTCTCGGCCGCCAGTTCCTCGGGGAGTTCACTCGGGCGCGGGCGGCGCGGGGCGAGGCTCCGCGCTTCGGCGACGAGCTGGCGCCGTTTGACCCCGAGCGGCTCCGCACGCTCGCGGACTTCCTCCAGGGCCTCGGGTCCGAGCCCGGCGGCCCCTGGCTGGAGGCCCTCCAGCGCTGGCGCCGCGAGCGGATCGATACCGAGTTCCTCGCCTCCGTCGGCTCACTGTGGGATGCCTCGGTGGACGCCGAGGAAGGCATCCTCTGGCATGGGGCCCTCGCTGCCCAGGTCGAGGCCGTAGAGACCGAGCTCGCGGCGGCGCGGCGCCGCTCGGTGCTCCTCGTGGGCGAATCGGGCGTCGGCAAGACGAAGCTCGCCCGCGCCGTCGCGGCCCGGTTCCAGGCGGCAGGCGGGCTCGTCTTCGAGGCGGGTGCGCTGGAGCTGCTCGCGGGCCAGATCTTCCACGGCCAGTTCGAGGAGCGGATGCAGAGGCTCTTCGCGCAGCTGCGCGGCCAGCGCATCCTGTGGCTGATCCCGGACTTCCACGCCCTGGCCGAGTCGGGGACCCACCGCTACAGCACGACCAGCGCGCTCGATCTCCTGCTGCCCCACCTCGAGAGCGGGGCAATCGCCGTGCTCGGCGAGTGCCGCCCGGGGCCCTTCGAGCACCTGGTGCTCTCGAAGCCGCGCCTCGCCACGGCGCTCGCGGTGAGGCGCCTCGATCCGCTTCCCGCCGCGCAGACGCTCGAGCTGGCCCGGCGCTGGTGGGACGCGCACGCCGAGCCCAAGGACGGCGACGAAGTGCTCCACGAGGCCCAGGAGCTCGCCCAGCAGTACCTTGGCGACCGCGCCGCGCCCGGAAACCTGCTGCGGCTACTCGAGATCACCTGCCAGCGGCTCGCGGGCCCGGAGCGCGCCCCGCCCGCCGCGATCCGCGTCGACGACCTGATCGCAACGCTCGCCGCAACGACGGGCCTGCCGGTGCAGATCCTCGACGACCGCAGGGGGCTCGACCTCGACGGCCTGCGGCGCCACTTCGGGAGCCGCGTCGTCGGCCAGCCGGAAGCGGTGGACTGCCTCGTCGAGCGCGTCGCGATGCTCAAGGCCGGCCTCACGGATCCGACGCGGCCCTTCGGGGTCTTCCTCTTCGCCGGCCCCACGGGCACGGGCAAGACGGAGATCGCGAAGACGCTGGCGGAATACCTCTTCGGGTCGGCCGATCGCATGCTCCGCATCGACATGAGCGAGCTGCAGACGCCCGAGGACCTCGACCGGCTCGTCGGTTCCTCGGAAGCCAAAGAACGCGGCGACGCGCTCGTGGACCGGATCCGCGAGCAGCCCTTCTCGGTCGTCCTCCTCGACGAGTTCGAGAAGGGCCACCGGCGGAGCTGGGATCTCTTCCTCCAGGTCTTCGACGACGGGCGCCTCAGCGACCGCCGCGGCCGCGTCGCCGACTTCCGCTACTCGATCGTGATCCTCACCTCGAACCTCGGCTCGGCCGCGCCGTCCGGCGAGCCCCTCGGATTCGCCAGCGAACCGGACCGGTGGAGGGCCCGCGACGTGGTGCGGGCCATCGAGGGCGCCTTCCGCCCGGAGTTCCGGAACCGCCTCGACCGCGTGGTGGTCTTCCGGCCGCTCGACCGCGAGACGATGCGCGGGATCCTGCGCAAGGAGCTCGAGGACGTCTTCCAGCGGCGCGGGCTGCGCGCGCGGCCGTGGGCCGTCGAGTGGGACCCGGCCGCGATCGAGTTCCTGCTGGAGGCGGGCTTCTCGCCCACCTTCGGGGCGCGGCCACTCAAGCGGGCCGTCGAGCGCTACCTGCTCGCGCCGCTCGCTGGCACGATCGTCCGGCACGAGTTCCCGACCGGCGACCAGTTCCTCTACGTGACGCTCCGCGAAGGCGTCCTCGAGGTCCAGTTCATCGATCCCGACGCCCCGGCCGAGGTGGATCCCGCGCAGCCGGCCTCCGAGCCGGAGGCGGCGGCCTTGGACGAACACGGCGCCGCCGGATTGAAAGCCATCGCTCGCGATCCCCGCGGCGCGGCCGAGGAGCTGGCGCTCCTCGAGGTGCGCTTCGAGCGCCTGCGCGCGGCGGTCGAGAGCGAGAGCTGGCGCGAGCGCAAGGAGACGGCGCTCGCGATGACCTCCCTTGCCGATTTCTGGCGCTCGCCGGATCGCTTCGAGATTCTCGGGAACTACGAGTACCAGGCGCGCATCGAGGCCGGCATGCGGCGCATCGGTTCGCTGCTCGAGCGGCTGCGCCGCCGGCACCGCGATCGCCTCCCCACCCACCTGCTCGCCTCGGTCGCGCAGACGCTGCTGCTCCTCGAGGTCGCGCGCGGGGATGTCGAGCAGGGTCGCCCGCAGGCGGCGTTCCTGCTGGTGGAGGCGGGGCGCGACGCGGGGCTGCCCGACCTCGAGTCAGACCGCTTCGCGGAGGAGATCGGCCGCATGTACCGGGCCTGGGGCGACAAGCGCCACATGCGCGTCGAGGTGCTCCACGAGCAGCGCGGAAGCGAACGCGAGCCCTTCCGGCTGCTCCTCGCGGTGGGCGGCTTCGGCTCCCACACGATCCTCGCCACCGAGGACGGACTGCACGTGCTCGAGACGCCGGCGGAGCGGGGCCGCGGCTTCGACCGCGCCCGGGCGCACGTCGCCGTGGTGCCGCAGCTCGGCGATCCGGGCGACGGCAGCGCGGCCGCGCTGCGCCGCGGCGCCGACGAGGCGCTCGCGCGGCGCGATCGCGCCGAGCCGCGCATCGTGAGGCGCTACCGCACGGAGCCCTCGCCCCTCGTGCGCGACGGCGTGCGGGGCTGGCGCACCGGCCGCATCGAGCGCGTCCTCGGCGGCGAGTTCGACGTGATGGGGACGGATCTCTAGCCCCTCTCTAGCCCGGATGTCCCTTGAAAGTCCGTCGTGTGAGAGCGACGGGCCGGGCGGGGGCGGCGCGCGATCGCGCGCTCGGGGGTCAGAACGCGTACGAGACGCCGGTGAGCTTCTCCGAGAGCTCCCAGAGGCGGCGCGCCATCGCGGCGTCGCGCGAGCGACGGCTCGAGCGGGCGCGGCCGGGCGGGCCGAGGCAGCCCGCGAGGCCGCTCGGGCCGAAGTACTCGCCGCCGCGCACGTCGGGCGCGGTGGCGGCGTAGAGCGTCGGGAGCGCGCCGCTCCGCGCCTCGTGCGAGAAGACCTGGACGACCGCCCACATGAGGCGCGAATGCCGCTGGAGATCGGTGCGCGTCGAGCCCGGATGCGCCGCGGCGGAGAGCGCGTCGATCTGCGCGGACTCGAAGCGGCGCTGGAGCTCCCGGGCGAAGAGCAGGTTCGCGAGCTTGCTCTGCGCGTAGGCCCGCGTCGGGCTGTAGGAGCGCTCGGATTGGAGGTCTCCCTGGTCGATCCGTCCCGCGAAGTGGACCAGACTGCTGACGCTCACGACGCGCGCCCGCGGGGTGCGCCGGAGCGCCTCGAGCAGGAGCCCCGTCAGCGCGAAGTGACCGAGATGGTTGGTGCCGATCTGCGTCTCGAAGCCGTCGGTCGTGCGCCCGCGCGGCGTCATCATCACGCCGGCGTTGTTGCAAAGGCAGTCGAGGCGCTCCGAAGTCGCGCGGTACCCGTCGGCGAAGGCCCGCACGGAAGCGAGCGAGCCCAGATCGAGCGGCTCGAAGCGGACGTCGGCGGAAGGCAGCGCCGCCCGGATCCGACGCTCCGCGTCGCGCCCCTTGGCTTCGTTCCGGCAGGCCAGCACCACGCGTGCGCCCTTCGCCGCCAGCGCCCGCGCCGTCTCGAAGCCGATCCCGCCGTTGGCGCCGGTCACGATCGCGATCCGACCGCGCTGGTCGGGGATCTCGGCCTCGCTCCACGCCATGGCGCGCAAGGCTAGCGAAGATCCCGTCCCGAGCTCCCGCCGGGCCCCCTTGAGCGGACCCCACACCCCGGGCTAGAAAGCCGGGGGTCACCGGCGCGCGGATCGCGTCCGGCGCGACCCGGAGCCGCCGTGCGCTGCCTGGCCTGCGGACACGAGAACCGCGAGCGCGCCCGCTTCTGCGACGAGTGCGGTGCGGTGCTGGCCAGCGTGCCCGCGCACACCGGCGCGGGGCCGCCCCGAGACTACACGCCGCGCCACCTGGCCGAGCGCATCCTCAGGAGCCGGAGCTCGATCGAGGGCGAGCGCAAGCTCGTGACGGTGCTCTTCGCCGACGTGCAGCGCTCGCTCGAGCTCGCCGCCCGCGTCGACCCCGAGCTCTGGCACCGGATCCTCGACCGTTTCTTCCAGATCCTCTCGCGCGAGATCCACCGCTACGAGGGCACCATCAACCAGTACACCGGCGACGGCATCATGGCGCTCTTCGGCGCGCCGATCGCCCACGAGGACCACGCGCAGCGCGCCTGCCACGCCGCGCTCGCCCTCGTCTCCGAGCTGCGCGAGTTCGGGCGGGAGCTGCGCCGCGAGCACGGCCTCGACTGGAGCGTGCGCATGGGCATGAACTCGGGCGAGGTGGTGGTGGGAAAGATCGGCGACGACCTGCGCATGGACTACACCGCGCAGGGACATTCGGTGGGCCTGGCCGCGCGGCTGCAGCAGATCGCGGAGGGCGGTCGCATCTACCTCTCGCAGGCCACGGCGGAGCTGGCGGAGGGCTACTTCCGCCTGGAGGACCTGGGCGAGTTCCAGCTCCGGGGCCTCCCGCAGGCCCGCGTGTTCGAGCTGGTGGGCCGGGGGCCCCTGCGCACGCGGCTCGACGCCGCGCGGGCGCGGGGCCTCTCGCGCTTCGTCGGGCGCGAGCCGGAGCTGGCCGAGCTCGAGGCCGCGCTCGCCCGCGCGGCGCGCGGGCAGGGCGAGTGCCTCGCCGTGGTCGCCGACGCCGGCGTCGGGAAGAGCCGGCTCTGCCTCGAGTTCCTGGAGCGCTGCCGCGCGCGCGGCCTGCGGACGCTCGAGGCGCGCGGCGTCTCGCACGGGCGCAGCCTGCCGCTCCTGCCCTTCGCGGAGCTCGCGCGCGCCGCCTGCGGCGTGCGCGAGGGCGACGACGTTCGCGAGGCTCGTCAGAAGATCGCCGGAGCCCTCGTGCTGCAGGGCGCCGGCCTCGAGGCCTCGCTGCCGCGGCTCTTCGAGTTCCTCGCCGTTGCGGAGACGGAGCGTCCCGGTTTCGCGCCGGATGCCGAAGGGCGCGAAGGCGAGCTCCTCCAGATGCTCGAGCGCCTGCTCTTCGAGGCCGGCGGCGCGGAGCCTGCCGTGATCCTGCTCGAGGACCTGCACTGGATCGACCCGAGCAGCGAGGCGCTGCTGGCGCGCCTGGCCGAGGCGCTGCCCGCGACGCGCACGCTGCTCCTCGTGAACTTCCGGCCCGGCGCCTCCGCGCCGTGGGCGCGCGCGCCCGGTCGCGGCGAGATCGCGCTGCGCCCGCTCGGCTCCGAGGCCGCGGACGCGCTGCTCGAGGAGTGGCTCGGATCCGATGCGTCGCTCGCTCGCCTACCCGAGCGCATCCGCGAGCGGGCCGCGGGGAACCCCTTCTTCCTGGAGGAGATCGCGCGTTCCCTGGCCGAGTCGGGCGTCCTCTCCGGGGAGCGCGGCCACTACCGGCTGGTCGAGCCGGTCGAGCGGATCGAGATCCCGGCCAGCATCCAGGCGCTCCTCTCGGCGCGCATCGACCGCCTGGACGAGCCGGCCAAGCTCGTGCTCCAGGGCGCCGCCGTGATCGGCGAGCGCTTCGACGCGGGGCTCCTGGCGCGCGTCGCCGCCCTCCCGGACGCGGCGCGGCGCCGCTCGCTCGACGCCCTCGTCGACGCCGAGCTCCTGGTCGACGAGGGCGTGCCTTCGGGAGCGGAGTATCGCTTCCGACATTCGCTCACGCGCGAGGTCGCCTACCGTTCGCAGCTCGAGGCGACGCGCGCGCGCCTGCACGCGCAGGTGGCTCGCGCCCTCGAGGAGCGGGACCGCGATCGGCCGGGCGCGCGCGCCGCCCTCCTGGCCCACCACTGGGAGAGCGCGGGCGACGCGCGCCGCGCCGCCCTGTGGCACCGCCGCGCGGCGGAGGCTACCGGCTTCGTGGACGTCCCGGGTGCGCTGCACCACTGGGCCGAGCTCCGCCGCCTCTCGGCTCTCCTTCCCGAGGGCGCCGAGACGCGCGCGCTGCGTCTGCTCGCCTGCCACCGCTTCCTCGACAACGCGGTGCGAGGCGGCCGGGTCTCCGTGGCGGAAGCGACGGCGCTCTTCGAGGAGGGCGACGCGCTCGCGCGCGGCTGTGGGGACGCGGGCGCGCGCGTGCGCCTGCACGAGTCGCTGGCGACGCGGCTCGCGCAGGCCGGGGACCTCGACGCCCAGCGACAGCATCTGGAGCAGGCGGCCCGCCTGGCCGAGGGCCTGCCCGACGCGGAGCTGCGCCTGCTGATCCTCCAGCGCACCTTCGTGGCGCACTTCCACCACGGCGACTTCGAGCGGGCGCTCTTGCTGGCCGAGGAGGGGATCGCCCTGGCCGAGCGCGATCCCGGCGTCGGCGGCAGCGACCCCGGCCGCTACCGCCTGGGCAACCTGCTGCTCGCCCGCGCCAACGCCCTCGAGCATCTGGGTCGCCTCGACGAGTGTGCGGCGGCGCTCGAGCGCTTCCGCGCGCTCGGCGACGCCGCTCGCAGTCCGACCGACTGGTCGCGCAACGTGCACATCCACGCCCTGGTGCGCGCGACCCTGGCGCTGGCACGCGGCGACGCGGCAGAGAGCCTGCGCGCGGCCCAGGACTTCGCCGCGCTCGCGCAGCGCACCGGCTCGCCGTGGGCGGGGATCGTGTCGCTCTTCACGCTGGGTCGCGCCGAGCTCCTCTCGGGTCGCCCGCAAGCGGCGCGCGAGTTCCTCCAGCGCTCGCTCGCAGCGGCGCGGGAGCACGGTCTCGCGCTCGAGTCCGAGGGCGAGCAGCTCGCGGCGCTGGCCGAGGCCTACGCGGGCTCTGGCGACGCCGAGAACGCGCGCCGTACGGCCGAGGCGGCCGTCGCGGCCGCGCAGCGCCTGCGCACGCGCTTCCGCGAGATCCACGCCCACGCCGCCCTCGCGCGCGCCCTGCTCGCCGCGCCCGCGCGTCCGGACGGCGTCCCGCGCGAGAGCATCGCCGCCGAGCTCGACCGCGCGGACGCGCTCGTCGCCGAGACCGGCGGCGCCGTGGCGTGGCCGGGCCTGCTCTGCCTGCGGGCGGAACTCGCCGAGCGGAGCGGCGACGCGGGCGGGTACCTGGCCGCGCTGCGCGAGGCTCGGCGCCTCGCCCTCGCGATGGGTGCCCGCGGTCACGCCGAGCGCATCGGCGCGAGAATCGGCCCGGCGTCGCTCGCCGGGTAGCCCGGATCCGACGTTCGGATCTGGGACCAGGAGGCCCACTCCAGCAAGCGCCGAAGGGGCGCGCAGCGAGCCGAAGGCGAGCGAAGGCAGGCCCCTGCCCGGCCTGCGAGCGAAGTACATCGGAGGGCGAGTTGGGCGAGCGCGAGCACGACCGGGGCGTCCGCTACGGCGAGGTCGACGACGGCTACTTCGAGCGCCGGCGCCTGCGCCGCCATGCGCGCGTGGGCTCGCTCTGGGCCCTCGGCGTCGGCGCGGTCATCTCGGGCGACTTCTTCGGCTGGAACTTCGGCCTCGCCGCGGGGGGCTTCGGGGGTCTGCTGCTCGCCACCGTGGTGGTCAGCATCCTGTATCTGTGCCTCTGCCTCGGCATCGCAGAGATGGCGAGCCTGCTCCCGCACACGGGGGGCGCCTACTCCTTCGCCCGCTCGGCGCTCGGCCCCTGGGGCGGCTACGTGACGGGGCTCGCCGAGAACATGGAGTACATCCTGACCCCCGCCGTGATCGTGGTCGGGATCGGCGGCTACCTCGGCGCCATCTTCGGCACGCCCGAATCGGCGGCGCCGCTCTGGTGGCTCGCGGCCTACGCCGTCTTCGTGGGCCTGAACGTTGCCGGCGTGGAGCTCACCTTCCGCTTCGCCGTGGCGATCACGCTCGCGGCGCTCGCGATCCTGATCGGCTTCTGGCTGGGCGCGCTCCCGTACCTCGATCTCGCGCGCTTCGCGCTCGACGTGCCGCCGGAGCCGGGCGAGAGCCCCTGGCTCCCCTTCGGCTGGAAGGGCGTGCTCGCGGCGCTGCCGTTCGCGATCTGGTTCTACCTGGGGATCGAGGAGCTGCCGCTCGCCGCCGAGGAGGCGCACGCGCCGGAGCGCGACCTGCCGAAGGGGCTGCTCCTCGGCTTCGCGACGCTCGTCGTGTGCTCGTTCGCGACCCTCGTGCTCTCCTCCGGGATGGCGCCCGGAGCCGCGGCCCTGGCCGCCTCCGACGAGCCGCTCCTCGCCGGCTTCGAGACGATCCTCGGCGGCGGGATCGGCGCGCGGGCGCTCGCGCTCCTCGCCGTGGCGGGACTCGTCGCGAGCTTCCACACCATCATCTTCGCCTACGGCCGCCAGATCTACTCGCTCTCGCGCGCCGGCTACTTCCCGCGCTGGCTCTCGCTCACGCACGGAAGTCGGCAGACGCCGCACGCGGCGCTCGTCACGGGCGCCGCGCTCGGCTACGCCGCGGCGCTCGCGATCCACGGGCTCGGGCCCGGGCATCCCGTGGGCGCGGTGCTCCTCAACATGGCGGTCTTCGGCGCGGTGATCTCCTACGCCCTCCAGATGCTCTCCTTCGTGCTGCTGCGCCGGCGCCTGCCCCACCTCACGCGTCCCTTTCGCAGCCCGCTCGGGGTCCCCGGCGCCCTCGTGGCGCTCGCGATCTCCGCCGCGACCTTCGTCGCGCTCTTCGTCTCCGATCCCGTGTACCGGCGCGTCGCCGTCGGCGCGGCCGTCTGGTACGCGCTCGGGCTCGCCTGGTTCGCGCTCGTCGGACGCCACCGCCTCGTCCTCTCGCCCGAGGAACGCTTCGCCGTGGAGGAGACCGGTCGCCGCTGAGGCGCCGATGCCCACTGCTATGCTCGGCCGCCGTGGGTGCGAGCGACGCGCGTGGCGAGGCGAAGGCGGGCGCGCGTCCGCCCGGCGACCCGCGGGATCCCGTCGCCGACCTGCTGGCCTTCCTCGATCGCTCGCCGACGCCCTACCACGCCGTCGCCGAGGCGCGCCGCCGGCTCGAGGCCGCGGGCTTCCGCGAGCTCAGTGAGGCCGACGCCTGGGACCTCGCCCCCGGCGACCGGCGCTTCGTGGTGCGCGGCGGGAGCCTCGTAGCGCTCCAGATCGGCTCGGTCTCCCCGGCCGAGGGCGGCTTCCGCGTCGTCGGCGCCCACACCGACTCGCCGAACCTGCGCCTGCGGCCGCGCGCCGACGCGGCGAGCGCCGGCTACCAGCGCTACGGCGTCGAGCCCTATGGCGGCGTGCTGCTGCACAGCTGGCTGGATCGGGACCTCTCGGTGGCGGGATGCGTGACGCTGCGCGAGGGCGGCGCGCTGCGCACGGTGCTGCTCGACTTCGGGCGGCCGCTGCTGCGCATCCCGAACCTCGCGATCCACCTCGACCGCGAGGTCAACCAGCGCGGGCTCGTCGTCGACCCGCAGGCGCACCTCGTCCCGGTCGCCGGGCTCGAGGGGGCGCCGGGGTTCGCCGCGCTCGTGGTCGTCGAGCTGCGCGCGCAGGGGATCGCCGCCGCCGAGCCGGGCGACGTGCTCGCCCACGACCTCATGACCTACGATACGCAGCGCGCCGTGGTGGCCGGCGTGCGCGGCGAGTTCATCCACTCGTCGCGCCTCGACAACCTCGGCTCCTGCCACGCGGGTCTCGCCGCGCTCCTCGCCGCCGCCGCGGGCGAGCTCCCGAGCGCGACGCGCGTCCTCGTGCTCTACGACCACGAGGAGATCGGGAGCCGCAGCGCCGAAGGCGCCGCCGGTACGCTCTTGGCCTCCGCGCTCGAGCGGACGGTCGCGGGCTTCAAGGGCGGCTCGCCGCAGGGCCTGCCCCGCGCCCTCGCGCGCTCGCTCCTCGTCTCGGCGGACATGGCCCACGCCGTCCACCCGAACTTCGCCGACCGCCACGAGACCGCCCACCGGCCGCTGATCGGCGGCGGGCCCGTGATCAAGCAGAACGCGGGCCGGAGCTACGCGACCGACGCGCGCACCGCCGCGCACTTCGCGGACCTGTGCGCGCAGGCGGGCATCGCTCCGCAGCACTTCGTCACGCGCAACGACATCCCCTGCGGCTCGACGATCGGCCCGATCACGGCGGCGCGGGTCGGCATCCCGGCCGTGGACGTCGGCAGCCCCATGCTCTCGATGCACTCCTGCCGCGAGATGGCCGGCACCGCCGACGTGGGCCCGATGATCGAGGTCCTGCGCCGCTTCCAGGCCGGCGCGTAGGGGCCGCATGCGCGGAGCCTGCGCTGGTCGGACCACCGGCGCAGTGGACCGTGCGCAACCGCCTCGGCTATGGTGGCCGCATGGCCGAGGAGCCGCGCGAGGCGGATGGCGACGACGAGGACGGTCCGGCCTCGACCCCCTTCGACAACCCGTTCTTCCTGCCGGTCCTGCTCTGGCTCTTCGCCGCGTGGTTCCTCTACGACGGCTGGTTCAACCCCGAGATGGAGTGGATCAAGTTCAACCGCGGCGGCTTCGCCGTCTCGGGGCTCCTCGCCGCCTACTACACCGTGCGCGGCCTGCGCGAGCGCAGGGAAGGTCGGTGAGTAGAGCCACGACGTAGACCCGAGGCGTGCGGGGGTGGGGAGGCGTAGCGGGGAAGGGCAGAGCCGTCCCGATCTACTCCGCTCGCCTGCGGCTCGCTGCGCGCGAGGCGCTGCCGCGCCTCGCTTGCGAAGAGCGTTCCGGAACGCCGGCCCCAGTGATGCGAGGATTCCCTACGGCACGACCCGGGGATAGGCCAAGCCGCGCACCACCCGGACCGTCTTCCGGACGGGCGCTTCGCAAGCGGAGCGCGGCAGCGCGGAGCGCGCAGCGAGCCGTAGGCGAGCGGAGTCAATAGGGACGGTCCCCCCACCAGGGGGGCTACCCACCGCGCAAACCCGCCGCTCACTCGCCGAGCAAACTCCGCGCGACCACCTTGAGCTCGAGCACGGGCTTCACGCCCTCGAAGATCGGCAGCACCTGCGCGTCGACGACGTAGCGGCTGATCGGGTACTCCTCGGCGTAGCCCCAGCCGCCGTGCATGAGCTGGCCCATCTGCGTGAGCGAGACGGCCATGTCGCAGGCGAGCAGCTTCGCCTGTGCCGCGAGCGGCGCCGCGCGCCGCTCGTCCTCGTCCATGGCGCGGGCGGCCGCGTAGGTGATGGCGCGCGAGGCGGCGAGCGACGCCACCATACGCCCGAGCGTGTAGCGCGTGAGCCCGTACTCGGCGAGCTTGCGGCCGAACTGCTGGCGATCCTCGACGTACTCCGCCGTCTTCTCGAGCGCCGCCTGCGCGAGCCCGCAGGCGCGGCCGCCGGTCTGGAGGCGCCCGGCCGCGAAGCCGGCCATCTGGAGGTAGAAGCCGCGGCCCTGGCCGGCCGGTCCGCCCACCAGGTTCTCCGCGGGCACGAGGTAGCTCTCGAAGGCGAGCGTGAAGGAGTGCATGCCCCGATAGCCCGGCGTGGCGTCGGCCTTGCCGACGAGGCTCCCCCCGCCCGGCTGCTTGATCTCGAAGGCGTGGCCCTTCGAGGCGTCCTTCGGGACGATGAAGAGCGAGAGGCCCTTCGCGCCCTTGGCCGGGTCGGGGTCGCTGCGGCAGAGCACCGCGAGCACGTTGGCGCGCCCTGCGAAGGTGCACCACGCCTTCGGGCCGGTGAGCGACCAGACCTCGCGCCCGTCGACCCGGCGGGGCTCCGCGCGGCACTTGAGCGACGCGACGTCGCTCCCGACATCGGGCTCGGTGACGGAGATCCCGACCATGACCTCGCCGGCGGCGATTTTCGGGAGCCAGTGCCGCTTCTGCTCCTCGGTCCCGCCCTGGAGCAGGGCCTTGGTCAGGATCTCCGGCCGCGTGATCAAGGAGCCGGCGGCGGCGAGCGAGGCGCGCGAGAGCTCCTCGGTGGTGAGGATCATCGCGAGGTTGCCGAGCTCCGAGCCGCCGTACGCCTCGGGGATCGCGAGGCCGAAGTAGCCGAGCTCGGCCATCTTCGCGATGAACTCCTCGGGCACGAGCTCGTCGTGGCGGTGGATGCGCTCGGCGTGCGGCGCCACCTCGCGCTCCGCGAACTCGCGCACCGCCTCGCGTACCTGCTCCGAGACCTCGTCCAGCGGGGTCGTGTTGCGGCCGCGCGTCTGTGCGGCATGCCGGCCGATGGCGCGGAAGACCGACTCGTGCGCCGTGCGGCGGAGCAACGCGCGCAGCTCCGCGGGGAAGGCCGCGTCGAGCTCGGGTTCGCCGAGGCCGAGGCTCTCGAGGTGCGGCTCGAGGCGCACGCGCAGGCTGCGCACGAGCTCCGCCACGCCGGCGGCGGCGGTCGTCTCGAGCATCGGCACGGCGCGCCCCTCCGCCAGGGCCCTGGCGGCGAAATCGTGGAGCTCGTGCGCCGCGCGGCCCTCGGTCGCCGCGTAGGCCACCGCCTCGACCGGCACCTGGTGGTCGTCGATGAGGCTCCCGCCCGCGGTGACCTCGCGGGCGCGCTCGAGGGCGCGCCCGAGCAGGCGGTCGGCGGCGCGCAGCAGGACGCGCGCGTCGTCGAGGCTGGCGCTGGCGTTCATCGCGGTCTCCCCGGGGTCTTCTCTGCGGCGGGGGCGTAGGATAGCGTGGCCGGGTCGCGCCGCTCCGGCGCAGGAGGGACGCATGCCGATCCGCCAGAGCCCCATCCGCCCGCTCGTCCTTTGCGCCGCGCTCGCCGCGGCGGGGTGCGCCGCGCGCATGGAGATGCACGAGGCGCACCACCCGGCGGGCTACTCGAGCGACGTCGCGACGGTGCAGATGCTGAGCGCCCTCGTCGGCGGGAAGAACGTCTTCATCCCGTCGACGATCGTCGTGACCGATGGCGGCCCGCGCTCGCTCTCGCTCTTCAACGCGACCGAGATGCCGCACGGCTTCGCGATCGCGGCGCTCGGGATCGAGCTGGTGCTCCCGCCGGGCGAGGAGGTGGTGGTGAGCCTTCCGCCGCTCCACGGCGGGCAGGTGCTGCGCATCCACTGCCACATGCACCCGCCCCACCGCGCGGCGACGCTGGTGGTGCTGCCGTCGAAGTAGCCGCTCCGCTCACCCGCCCTCCAGCCACGCCGCGAGCTGCTCGACCAGGGCCGGACTTCCGAAGACGAGGCCGAGCTTGCCGCCCGGCCCCGTGAGCGTCACGCAGCGGCCGCCGGCTTCCGGGACGAGCACCTGCGTCGGCGCGGCGTCCCAGGGGTTGAGCAGGAGATCCACCATCGCGCCGACGCCGCCGCCCACGACCTGGGCGTGGCCGAAGGCGTCGGTGTAGCCGCGCAGCAGCGGGATCTCGCGCGCCATGCGCAGGAAGGCGGCGGAGGCACCCCACTGCTCGAAGCAGAAGGGGTCGCCGTGGGAGACGATCGCCCGGCGCAGGTCCGTCTCCTGCGAGACGCGGCACGCCTTGCCGTTGCGCCAGGCGCCGCCGCCGCGCCAGCCGACGTAGCGCTCGCCGACGCCCGGGAGATCGATCAGGCCGAAGACCGGCTCGCCCTCGTCCACGAGCGCGATCAGCGTCGAGAAGAGCGGGATCCCGCGCGAGAAGCCGATCGTCCCGTCGATCGGATCGACGAGCCAGCACGGGCCGTCCGCCGGCCCCTCCGCGCCGTACTCCTCGCCGTGGATCGCGAAGCCCGGGAAGGCCTCGCGCAGGCGCGCGCGGATCGCCCGCTCGGCCGCCTTGTCGGCGTCGGTCACGGGCGAGCCGTCGGCCTTGGTCTCGACGGCGACGGAGCGGAAGCGCGGCAGCACCTCGCGCCGCGCCGCATCCGCGGCCGACTCCGCCGCCTTGGCTATCGCCTCGAAGTCGAGACGCGTCATGGCGGGCCAGGGTAGGTAGGGCGCGGATGCGGCGCCAAGCTCTCGCCCGGCGCCGCCCGCGCGGAGGCCTCGGCGCGAAGCTGCACGAGGACGCGACGCCCGCGCGGCAGGTCGGGGACGCGCGCGAGGAGCTCCTCCCACGCGCGCAGCGCGAGGTCCGGGCGGCCGAAGGCTCGCAGCAGGCGCGTGCGCGCGGTGAGCCGATCGCGCGCGGGGATCTCGAACACGGCGCCCAGCGGGGCGAAGAGGCCCGGCGCGTCGAGATCGACCGCGGCGAAGCGCCCCCCGCCCGCGGGCTCGCGCACGAAGACGAGGCTCACGTCGTCGAGGTAGGCGAGCCGCCACTGCGGGCTCGCGTGGAGCCAGGCCGCGAGCTCGCCGACGTCCTGGCGGCGGTGGTTCAGCAGCACGGTGCCGAAGCGGTAGCGGGCGTCGAGGCTCGCGAAGGCCTGCACGTCGCGGAGCTGCAGGCGCGGCAGGAGCTCGGGCCCGAAGACCTCGAGGCGGCCGTCGCTCATCACCGGGTAGGCGGGCCAGAGGCGCCAGATCAGGTAGCCGCCGTCCGCCATCGAGTGCGCGATCGGCGCGGGCGGGCGCGCCCGGTCGATCCACTCCGCCGCACCGATCGGGTTGAGACCCTCGATCACCCCGAGCCCCGGCGTGCCGTAGGGGCCGATGCGCGCGTAGAAGCGCCCGCGCACGGCGTCGAAGGCCACGAGCAGCGCGAGCGCGGTCGTGAGCGCGCTCGCGGCGGCGTGGAAGCGCGGCGCGAGCGGCCGCGCGTCGAGCGCCTCGTTCAGGTTCCGGACCAGGATCGGCGCGGCGATGACCGCGAAGAGCGCCGTGTTGCGCTTGGCGCCGAGCGCGAGCGTGAAGGCGGCCACGAAGAGCAGCAGGTCGGCTTCGCGGACGCGGCTCCGGTTCGAGACGATGGCGCCGAGCGCGAGGGCGGCCTGGCCGAGGAAGAGCCCGAGCGGGAGCGGCGGGAGCGATCCGAGCGGGGGCTGCAGCTCGTCGATGAGCATTCCGAAGGCCCCGCGGCGCTCGGCCGAGCCCACCATGTCGAGCTGGGGAAGGGGATAGAGCGCTCCGTCGAGCCCGTTCGGGTTCGCGAGCGAGACCATGGCGGCGAGCGCGACGAGGCCCGCGAGCCGGCGCACCCGGTCCACGCGCAGGCCCTCGCCCGGGCGCCCGAAGGGGCGCAGGAGCTCCCCGGCGAGATGGATCGCGAGACCGCGAGGCCCACGGCGAAGAGCCCGTGCAGGTTCACCCAGACGAGCTGGAGCAGGACGATCGCGTAGACGGAACGACCCCCCGTGCGCTCGAATCGGTCGAGCAGCAGGAGCACGCCCGCGAGGAGCACGAAGCTCGGGAGCTCCGGCCGGGCCTGGAGCCGGTTGGCCGCCACCAGCAGCATGAGCGCCAGCGCGCCGGCCGAGACCCACGCGCGGTCGCGGCGGGCGCCGATCGGCGCGAGGGCGGCGAGCCAGACGAGGACCAGCGCGAGCTGCGCGAGCACGACCGCGGCGTGCCCGCCCATCGCGTACAGCGCGTGCAGGCCGAGCTGGTGCAGCCAGTGGATGTCGATCCAGCGCGCGCCGGGGACCGTGTAGGTGAAGGGATCGCTGCGCGGGATCTCCCCCGTCGCGGCGATCAGGTCGCCCGCGCGCAGGTGCCACCAGTAGTCGAGCGAGCGGAGGTCCTGGAGCGAGAGCGCGGCCGCGAGGACGGCGAGCCCGGCCCACGGCGCTGTGCGCAGGAGCCAGCGGTGGGGCGCGGGCAGGGGCAGCGCCTCAGGCCGCGGGGTCGAGCTCGCGGAGGCGGCGGAAGGGATAGATGCCCGTCTCGTGGCCGTCGCTCCAGTGGATCTGGATGCCGTAGCGCCCCACCGGGGCGATGCGCAGCGGGTGCACGTCCGCGGGCACGCTCGCGGGGTCGAGGCGTCCTTCGCCGGTCCACTCGTCGACGCAGCTCGCGCAGCCGCAGGCGAGCCGGAGCTCCCGCACCGCGAACACGCTCTCGCGGCCGTCGCCCCAGGTGATCGCGAGCTCGCGGGGGCCCTGCTGGCGGATGCCCGTCGGGGTGAAGCGCGCCTCCTCGGCGTCGGACATCGCCCGGCGAGTGTAGCTTCGCTCGCCTGCGGCTCGCTGCGCGCGCTTCGCGCGGGCCTTGGGACGGTGCGTCGAGTCGGGTGGCTGTGCTTGGCTCCGCTCGCCTACGGCTCGCTGCGCGCTTCGCTTGCCCTCCTGCTGGCTCAGCTCGCTGTGCGCGCTTCGCGCCGGCCTTGGCGGGGAGCCCGCCTCCGCTCGCCTACGGCTCGCTGCGCGCGCTTCGCGCTTGCTAGCCTGCGCCGCGCAGCGAGGAGGGGCCTGCCGTGGACGAGAACGCGATCGCGATCCTGGGCGGCACGGGGGACCAGGGTCTGGGGCTCGCGCTGCGCTTCGCCCGCGCGGGGCGCCCGGTCGTGATCGGGTCGCGCCGGCCCGAGCGCGCCGTGGAGGCGGCGGAGAAGGTGAGCGCGAGCGTGCCGGGCGCCGCGGGGGTCCTCGGCTTCGAGAACGGCGATGCCGCGGAGCGGGCGCCGATCGTGATCCTCTCCGTGCCCTTCGAGCACTGCGCGGCAACGCTCAAGGCGATCCGCTCGCGGCTGCGCGCCGGCCAGGTCGTGGTCTCGATGGGCGTGCCCCTCGCCACCGCCATCGGCGATGCCGCCACGCGCCTGCTCGGGGTCTGGCAGGGCTCCTGCGCGGAGCTCCTGGCGGCTCTCGCGCCCGAGGGGGTCGAGGTCGTGTCCGCCTTCCAGAACGTCTCGGCCCACCGCCTCCAGCACCTCGAGAGCGAGGTCGAGTGCGACGTCGTCGTCTCGGGCCCGCCGGCGGCGCGCAAACAGGTCATGGCCCTCTGCCCGCTCGTTCCGGGGCTGCGGGCGGTCGACGGGGGGCCGCTCGCGAACGCCCGGATCGTCGAGGCGATCACCGCCCTCCTGATCGGGCTCAACGCCCGCTACGAGGTGCCCGAGGGGGTCGGGATCCGGTTCACGGGACTGCCCCGCGCTTGACCCTCGCGGCGCCCGAACCGGACCCGTGATCCGAGCAATTTCAGATACTTAGAGACATGCCCGAGCCACTGCCCGCGGCGCAGCGCGCGCGGGGCCCCGGCCGTGACCCGCCGATCGATAGGAACCTCAAGGGGTTGTGGTCGACGAGGGTCTCGAGCCCCGCATTTTGTATTTTTTCCGTTGACGCGACCCTGCCGGCGAAGTAACTAGACCGTCGGGGATGAGACACGTCCCCTCGGCGGCCTGGGGGGTTTGAGACAGGCGGTCGTCGGGGGGAAGCGAGCCGGAAACGGGAAGGAGGACCCGAATCCGGCTCGGGGGCGCCGGGGGTTCCGGCGCCTCTCTCATCTCCGGTGGCTTCCCGCCCGTCCGCGTGCAGCGGACCGCGCATCGGCGCATCGGCGGCCGGGCGGGCGTTCCTGGTCGGAACACGAGACCAGCGCGGGCGCGGGAGGGATCGGGGCCGGAGGGCCGGCCCCGGGCGGGGGGGAGTCGTCGTGGCGGAGGGGGCCGCCGCGCAACGTCAACGGAACCGAGGGGGGGGTGAGAAGTGAGCGGACGGGAGACGAGCGAAGGGACGCAGATCATGCCGGGGAGCGACGGAGCTGGGAGCTTGCGCGCCGTCGGGAGCACTCCGAAGCCGCGTCGCGGCCCGAAGGGCCTGCGCGTCCCGCGCTTCTTCACCCGGGCCGGCGAGAACCCGCTCGACCGGGTCGAGTGGGAGCTCCGCAGCGCCCGCATCAGCAACGAGCAGGGCGAGGCCGTCTTCGAGCAGACCGAGGTCCTGGTGCCGAAGAGCTGGTCGCAGCTCGCCACCAACGTCGTCGTCTCCAAGTACTTCCGCGGCCACATCGGCACGCCCGAACGCGAGCACAGCGCGCGCCAGCTGATCGAGCGCGTGGTCGGCCGGATCGCCGAGTGGGGCTCCGCCTCGGGCTACTTCCGCACCGCCGAGGATCGCGAGACCTTCTGCGACGAGCTCGCCTGCTTGCTCGTCAGCCAGCGCCTGGCCTTCAACAGCCCCGTCTGGTTCAACCTCGGAGTCGAGGACACGCCGCAGCAGGCGAGCGCCTGCTTCATCAACTCGGTCGAGGACACCATGGAGTCGATCATGGACCTCGCCAAGACCGAGGCCATGCTCTTCAAGGGCGGCTCCGGCACCGGCTCGAACCTCTCCCGGATCCGCTCCTCGCGCGAGCGGCTCGCCGGCGGAGGGACCGCCTCGGGGCCGGTCTCCTTCATGCGCGGCTTCGACGCCTTCGCCGGCGTAGTCAAGTCGGGCGGCAAGACCCGGCGCGCGGCGAAGATGGTGATCCTGAATGCGGACCACCCCGACATCCTCGACTTCGTGCGCTCCAAGGCGGAGGAGGAGAAGAAGGCCTGGGCGCTGATCGACGCCGGCTACGACGGCGGCTTCAACGTCGCGGGCGGGGCGTACGACTCGGTCTTCTACCAGAACGCCAACCACTCGGTGCGCGTGACGGACGCCTTCATGCACGCCGTGCTCGCCGACGGCGAGTGGCAGACGCGCACGGTGACGACGGGCGAGCTGGCGGACGGGCTGCACGCCCGTGCGCTGCTCCGCGAGATGGCCGAGGCGGCCCACGTCTGCGGCGACCCGGGCATCCAGTACGACACCACGATCAACCGCTGGAACCCGGTCAAGGCGTCGGGGCGGATCCACTCGAGCAACCCCTGCTCCGAGTACATGTTCCTCGACGACACGGCCTGCAACCTCGCGAGCCTGAACCTGATGCGCTTCGTGGACGCCGCCGGCCGCTTCGACGTCCCCGCCTATCGGCACGCGGTGGGGATTGCGATCCTGGCGCAGGAGATCCTCGTCGATCACGCCGCGTACCCGACCGAGCGCATCGCGCGCAACAGCCACCTCTTCCGCCCGCTCGGGCTCGGCTACGCGAACCTCGGCGCGCTGCTGATGGCCTCGGGGCTGCCCTACGACAGCGACGAGGGGCGCAACCTCGCGGCGGCGCTCACGGCGGTGATGTGCGGGCAGGCGTATCGGACCAGCGCCGAGATCGCCGAGGCGATGGGGCCCTTCGCGCGCTTCCGGATGAACCGCAAGCCCTTCCTCGAGGTGATCCGCCTGCACAAGGCCGCCGCCGACGCGATTCCGGCCGCGGGCGTCCCGGAGGATCTCCTGCGCGTCGCGCGCGAGAGCTGGGCCGAGGCGCTCGCGGCCGGGAGCCGTCACGGCTACAAGAACGGCCAGGTCACGGTGCTCGCGCCGACGGGGACGATCGCTTTCATGATGGACTGCGACACCACGGGCGTGGAGCCGGACATCGCGCTCGTCAAGTACAAGAAGCTCGTCGGCGGCGGCGTGCTGAAGATCGTGAACCAGACCGTCCCGATGGCGCTGCGCCGCCTCGGCTACGCCGAGGAGCAGGTCCGCGCGATCGGCCTGCACGTGGACGCACGGGAGACGATCGAGGGCGCCCCGGGCCTGCACCCCGAGCACCTCGCGGTCTTCGACTGCGCCTTCCGCGCGGCGAGCGGCACGCGAAGCATCGAATGGATGGGCCACGTGCGCATGATGGGCGCGGTCCAGCCGTTCCTGTCGGGTGCGATCAGCAAGACGGTGAATCTCCCCCCCGACGCCACCGCGCAGGACATCGAGGCGGCCTACGTCGAGGGCTGGCGGCTCGGCCTCAAGGCCCTCGCCGTCTACCGCGACGGCAGCAAGCGCACCCAGCCGCTCAACGCCGGCAAGGACCGCGAGGAGGCGCGCGCTCCGGCGACGCTGCGCCCGGTGCGCCGCAAGCTCGACGACGAGCGCAAGGCGGTGACCCACAAGTTCTCGATCGCGGGCCACGAGGGCTACCTCACGATCGGCCTCTACGAGGACGGACAGCCGGGCGAGATCTTCCTGCGCATGGCGAAGGAGGGGAGCACGGTCTCGGGGCTGATGGACACGATCGCCACCATGACCTCGATCGCGCTCCAGTACGGCGTGCCGCTGAAGGCGCTCGTCGACAAGTTCAGCCACACGCGCTTCGAACCCTCGGGGTTCACGAACAACCGCTCGATCCCGATCGCCAAGTCGGTGATGGACTACGTCTTCCGCTACCTCGGCAGCCGCTTCCTCCAGGGCGAGCCCGAGGTCGCCGACGAGCAGGAGGCCGAAGGGGCCGCGACGGTCGGAGTGCCCGCGCCGGGGCTGCGCTCCGCCGTGGCGGGCGGTTCCGGCGCGCCGCTCGGGGCGTTCGGCATCGTGAACCAGGCCGACGCGCCGAGCTGCCAGGACTGCGGAGCGATCATGATCCGGAACGGCGCCTGCTACAAGTGCCTCAACTGCGGCGGCACGAGCGGGTGTAGCTGAGCACGGGCTGGGGCGATGGGTTACACGGCCCAGGCAAGCGCGAAGCGCGCGCAGCGAGCCGAAGGCTGGCGAAGTCATCGTCGCGCCAGCGCGAAGCGCGCGCAGCGAGCCGAAGGCGAGCGAAGTCATCGTCGAACCCGGCGTCTCGTCGCGGCGCTCTGCGCTCCGTTGCTGCTCGGCTCCTGCATCCGGGTGCAGCTCTGGGGCCTGCCGCGCCCGCTCGAGGAGACGGTGGTCCACGGCGAGGCGGGGCCCAAGATCCTGCTGCTCGCGATCGACGGCGTGATCGTGGAGCAGGTGCCCGAGCCCGAGCTCTTCGGCCCCTCCGAGGACAACCCCGTGTCCCGGGTGCGCGAGCAGCTCGATCGCGCGCGCGAGGACCCGGAGGTGCGCGCGCTCTTGCTGCGCATCAACAGCCCCGGCGGCACGGCGACGGCGAGCGACCTCGTCTACTCCGAGATCCTGCGCTTCAAGCGCGAGCGCGGCGTGCCGGTGGTGGCGCAGCTCATGGGCCTCGCCACCTCCGGGGGCTACTACGTCGCGATGGCCGCGGACCTCGTCGTCGCCCACCCGACGACCGTCACGGGCTCGATCGGGGTACGGTTCGTCAGCGTGAGCCTCGCGGGGCTCCTCGAGAAGCTCGGGATCGAGGACCAGACGCTCACGGCGGGGCCGCACAAGGACGCGGGCTCGCCGCTGCGCCGGCTCCGCCCCGAGGAGCGGGCGCACCTGCAGAGCGTGCTCGACGATCTCCACGCTCGCTTCACGCAGGTGGTGGCGGAGGGTCGGCCCGACCTTCCGCCCGGCGCGCTCGAGCGCGTGGCCGACGGGAGCATCTTCAGCGCGCGCCAGGCGCTCGAGCTCGGGCTCGTCGATGCGGTCGCGGACCTCGAGGAGTCGGTGGCGCGCGCCCGGCTCGCGGCCGGCCTCTCGGAGGCCCGCGTGGTGCGCTACCACCGGCCGCGGGAGTACGCGAACAACCTCTACACGCGCAACGGTTCGCTCGCCCCGCAGCTGCGCCTCGAGTTCCCGGGCTCCCGGGCCCTGGCGGTCAGCCCCGGCTTCTACTTCCTCTGGGCGCCGGGGCTCCCGTAGCCGAGCCCGGGTCGCCGCCCCGCAAGGCCGCGAAGCGGCCGCGCAGCGAGCCGTAGGCGAGCGGAGTAACGGGCCCGCGCTCAGTAAGACGCCGCGAAGCGGCCGCGCAGCGAGCCGTAGGCGAGCGGGTAACGGGCCCCCGCTCAGTAGGACCAGCGTCCGCGCTGGTACCGGAAGACCTCGGTCACCGGGACGGTGTCCGCGACGGTGCACGAGCCGCCCTCGAGATCCCGGCAGCTGTACACGTGCTCCGTGTAGTGGAGCAGTCCGACGTAGGGCGCCGCGGCCTGACCGGTCGGTCGCAGCTCCGTTCGGAACTCCTCGCCGTAGCCGCGATAGGTGAAGACCGCGCTCCCGGGGCCGGCTGCGACCTTCGGCTGGCGCCGCTCGCGTTCCTCCTGGCTGCGCACCCTGGCCATGAAGTCGCGCGCGAAGTCCTCGAAGGCGACCACGGCGCGCTCCTGGCCCGGCTTCGCTCGGGCGGGCTCGCCCGCGAAGGCGGGGGTGCAGAAGCCGCATGCGAGCGCCAGGGCGACGGCGCTGCTTCGCCGCATGAGGGGTCCTCCGTCGCTCCCGTCTTCGTCAGCCCCAGCGCCCGGCTTGAGCGGCCGAGCACGGAGCGCGGGCCGGCAAGCGCGAAGCGCGCGCAGCGAGCCGAAGGCGAGCGGAGGCGAAAACCGGTGCGCTACGCGCGAAGCGCGCGCAGCTCACATCCTTTCGTAGTCCGGTCCCTCGCCGCCCTGGGGCGGCGTCCAGGTGATCACCTGGTAGGGGTCGGCGATGTCGCAGGTCTTGCAGTGGACGCAGTTCTCGTGGTGGATGAAGAGCTTCTTGCGGCCTGGGTGCTCGGGGTCGTCGATCATCTCGTAGACGGCCGCCGGGCAGAAGTTCTCGCAGGGGTTCCCGAACTCTTCCGCGCAGACGGTGCTGCAGAGGTTCGTGTCCGCGACCACGAGGTGCGAGGGCTGGTCCACCTCGTGCTGCGTGCCGCTCCACTGGACCAGGTGCTCCTTGGAGAAGGTGAGCTTGCCGTCGAACTCGAAGGGCTCCTTCACGCGCTTCGCGGCGGGGAGCTCGGCCAGGCGGCGCATCCGCGCGTGGCCCGGCTCGGCATGCATCGGTTCGACGAGCCCGCGGCCGCCGGTCAGCATGCGCGGGAGTTCGTTCAGGCCGAAGAAGGCCGGGCCGCGCTCGATCGACGGACCGAAGTTGCGCGCCTGCCAGTGCTCGGCGAACGCCCAGCTGCGGCGATAGCGCTCGGCATACGCGCCGAGCGTCTTGGCGCCGAAGTCCTGCTGCGCGAGCGCGTCGACGATCGTCTCCGCGGCGAGCATTCCCGACTTCATGGCCAGGTGGATCCCCGCCAGGTTCTGCGCGTTGCAGAAGCTCGCCGAGTCGCCGATCAGCATGGCGCCGTCGGTGTAGAGCTTCGGCTGCGCGCGCAGCCCGCCGGTCGGGATCACCTTGGCGCCGTACCGGACGAGCTCCGCGCCCTCGAGGAGCCAGCGCATCCAGGGCGTGGTCTTGAACTTCTGGGCCTCGAGGTGCGGGTCGCAGTGCGGATCCTCCGAGTCGAGCAGCGTCACGAAGCCGTACGAGATCAGGTGGTCCTGCATGTCGTAGAGCCACATGCCGTGGAAGCGCCTCAGGATCTCCGGGAAGAGGAAGCCATGCACGACGCGCCCCGGGCGGTGCTTGCCGGGATCGATGCGCCAGATCTCCTTGATCCCGGCCTCGAAGGTCGGGGGGTTCTCGCCCTCGAGCCCGAAGCGCTCGATCAGCTGCTTGGCGAGAGAGCCTCGCACGCCCTCGCCGATCACGGTCACCTTGGCGCGGATGTCCATGCCCGGCTGGAAGTTCGGCTTGGGGCGCCCGTTTTTGTCGACTCCCATGTCGCCGGTGCGGACGCCGACGACCCGGCCGCCCTCGGCGAGGATCTCTTCCCCCGCGAAGCCGGGGTAGATCTCGACGCCGGCCGCCTCGGCCCGCTCGGCCAGCCACTTCGCGGCCCGGTTCAGCGAGACGACGTGGTAGCCCTTCTTGCGGAAGTTCGGGGGTACCAGCGGCACCGAGAGTTTCCCCTTCGGGTGGAAGACCCAGAAGCCGGCGTAGTCGCAGACGTACTCCGTCGGGAACCCCTGGCTCGCGAAGTCCGGCACGAGCTCGGCCAGGGCCTTCGGGTTCATCACCGCGCCCGAGAGCATGTGGTCGCCGACGGCGGCGCCCTTCTCGAGCACGAGGACGCTCGGCGGCTCGATCGGCGGCAGTCGCCGCGCCTCGGCCTCGCGGTTGTAGGCCTCGACGCGGCCCATCAGGTGGATCGTCGAGGCGAGGGTCGCGGGGCCGGCGCCGACGTAGAGGACGTCGACCTCCATGCTCTCGCGTTCGACGGGCTGGCTCATCGGGGGCCTCCGCGGGCGTCTCGCGCCAGGATAGCCCGCCCCGGACCGCGCGCCCCGCGGCGAAGGAGCCCCCCGAGCATCGGGCCCACGATCATCCCCGCGCCGAAGGCGGCCCCTCGCGGTCGGCGGCGGCTGCGAGCCCCGGGGCGTCCTCCATGCGTCGCCCAATATATAATGGCGCCGTGTCGAGCGCGCCCCAGGGTTTCGTCGACGTCGTTCGCGACTTCCTCTCCGCCCACCGGGAGCTGCGGGGCCTCTTCGCGCTCTTCCGGGCCGGGAAGCTTCGCTTCGAGGACCTCGATCCCGTCTTCGTCGACGCCGAAGGCAGCGTGCTCTTCCGGCTCAAGGAGCGCTGCCACGCTCTCTTCCGGCCGCGTTCGGGTCGACCGCACGCCGCCCGCCATCGCGAGGTGCTCTTCGACCTGGCGGTCGGCTCGCTCTTCCACGAGGTGATGAAGTTCCGCGAGAACTTCTACCAGCGCGAGGTCTACGGACCGCAGGTCCGGGCGGTGCGCGACCAGGCGCACGACGAGGCCGACGCGCTCTTCGAGGAGTTCGAGAAGATCCTGGCTGCGGTCTCCGCGCGCCTCGGCGAGGGCCTGGAGGAGGCCCTGGCCCTGCTCGCGCAGACGCGCTCGCAGCTCGCGCTGCTCCTCGGCGAGCACGCCGACGACGGGCTCGTGATGCGCTGCCTGATCGAGCATCGGGAGCTCGTGGAGGAGGTCTTCGCAGAGAGCCTCGACGCGCTGCTCGCCCGGTTGCAACGCGGCCGCGCCGCCCGGGGCTTCGCGCTCGCCGGGCGCTCGTACCTCGAGAGCGGCCACTACGGCGAGGCCGAGCAGGCCTTCGCCGAGGCGGAGTCTCGGGGTGGCGATGCCGCCGAGCTGCGGCGCCTCGCCGCCTATGCGCGGGGCATGCGCGCCTACCTGGCCGGCGACTACGGGGAGAGCGTGGCGCAGCTCGCCGCCTGGGCGCGCGAGGCGACCCCCGCGGAGGCCTTCCTGGCCGGCCCGGCGCACGCTGCGCTCTCGAAGCTCGACCGGCTCGTGCAGGGGAGCGAGCGCGCCGCGATCCTGGCAGCGTCGGGAACGCTCGTCGAGCGGCTCAGCGTGCTGCGCGCGGCGGCCGCTCCCGCCCGCTGAGCCTCGCGTAATGGAGCCAGCCCGCGAGACCGAGGATCACGAGCGCGATCCCGATCCACTGCGGCTCCGTGAGGCCGAGAGCGACGCGCGGGTTCACCCGCCAGTGCTCGATCCACACGCGTCCGAGCCCGTTGAGCGCCAGGTACTCGCCGAAGAGGAACGGGCTCTTTCGCCGCCGCACCCAGAGGAGCGCGGCCACCGGGAGCAGCCAGGCGACCTCGTAGAGCTGCGTCGGGTGCACCGGCAGCTCCGTGGGCGGCGCGCCGCGCGGGAAGGCGACGCCCCAGGGCAGGTCGGTCGGCCGCCCGTAGTCGTCGCCTACGAGGAAGCAGCCGAGACGCCCGATCGCCTGGCCGATCGGACCGGCGACCGCGGTGCAGTCGGCGAAGGTCTTGACGGGGATCCCGTGGATCCGGCATCCGATCGCCCCGAGCAGCGTCGCCCCGAGCAGCCCTCCGTACCAGGTGATCCCCTCTCGCGCGAAGAGGAGCTCGAAGAAGGGCGTGCCGGTGCGCAGGTAGACGTCGATCGCGAAGTAGAGCTTCGAGCCGACGATGCCTCCGCTCATCACGTAGATGAGCAGGGTCGTGGCGTCGGACTCCAGCCCCTCCTCGCCCATCCGGTAGCTCGTGATCCAGGTGCCCACGAGGAAGGCGAGCGCCAGCATCACGCCGAAGGTGCTGATGGTGAAGTCGATGCCGGGGATGGTGAAGAGCTCGGGATACACGCGCGGCGAGGCTAGCGCGCCGTCCCGACCTTGGCGGGGCCCGCCCTTCGCTCGCCTGCGGCTCGCTGCGCGCGCTTCGCGCTTGCATGGCGGGGTCCGCGCTCCGCTCGACTTGCTAGCGGCGGCGCAGCGTGACGTGGAAGGTGGCGCCGCGGCCGGGCTCGCTCTCGACCCAGGCGCGTCCGCCGTGGGTCTCGGCGATCTTGCGCACGATGGCGAGGCCGATCCCCGAGCCGCGGCTCCCGTCCGGGCGGGCGCCGAGGCTCTGGAAGACCTCGAAGATCCGCTCGAGGTGCTCGGGGGCGATTCCCCGGCCGTTGTCCCGGACGCTGATGCGGTGGAACTCCTCGTCCTCGATCACCTCGGCCTCGATGCGCGGGGCGTCAGCGGCCCCCATGTGATGGATCGCGTTTCCGATCAGGTTCGACAGGACCTGGTAGAGGCGCGTCCGATCGCAGTAGACGAGGGGGGGATCGGCCGGGAGCACGAGCTCGATGCCGGACGCCTCCAGCCGCGGCTTCACCTCGGCGTGGAGCTGGATCAGCACCGCGCGCGGATCCACCATCGCGGGGCGCTCCCCCGGCTGCCCGATCCGCGACAGCTCGAGCAGATCGTGGATCAGCGCCTCCATCGTGCGCCCGGCCTGCTCGATGCGGTCGATGAAGTGGGCCCCCGTGTCGTCGAGGTGATCGGCGTAGTCCTGGCGCAGGAGGCGGGAGAAGCCGAGCAGCGCCACCAGCGGAGAGCGCAGGTCGTGGGCCAGCGTCTGCACGCAGTGCTCGAGCTCGTCGTTTCGCCGCGCGAGTTCGTTCTGCCGCCGCTGCGCCGTCGCATCGCGCACGCAGAGGATCGCGCCGAGCGGGCTCCCATCGCTGCCGCGGTGGGGACTCACGGTGATCGCGACCGGGAGGGGACCTCCCTCCGCGCGGCGCAGCCGCACCTCGATCTCGCCCGAAGGCCCCTCGCCGCCGAGCGGCGCGAGCAGGCGCTCGATGTCGCGGCTCGAGGACGCGAAGAGCGCCAGGGGGCGGTTGCGCAGCTGCGCACGCTCCTCGGCGACGAGTCGCGCGAGCGCGGAGTTCGCGTAGCGGACGAAGCCGTGGGGGTCCACGGCGAGGATCGCGTCGGGGGCGGATTCGAGGATCGACTCGGCGTCCTTCGACGGCGCGTGATTCGGCGCGTCTCCGGGCCGCGCGATCACCGCGAAGAGCGCCTCGCCCTCCGACTCGGGCAGGCGGAGCACGCTCACCTCGAGCGGCCGCCGGGCTCCGCGGTGGGTTTCGAGCTCGAGGCGCAGGTTGGGGAGGAATCCGCGCTCCTCGAAGCGGCTGCGCAGCTCGCCGAGCTGCTCCTCGATCGAGAGCCTGGGGAGCATCGAGCGCAGGGGCTCCCCGATCCGGGCGGGGGAATCGCCGCACAGCGAGCGGAACGCGTCGCTCATCCAGCGCAGGATCCCCTGCGCGTCGAAGACGAGCAGCAGCGGGTGGATGCGCGAGAGGAGGTCGACGAGTTTGCGCGCGGAAGTGGAGTCCGCGATCGCCGCCTGGGTGCGAGGCTGGGCGCTCATTCGCCTTCGTTGAACCCTCTAAAGGAATTCGCGGGCGGTTTCCTTCTCAACGCCGGAATCACACGGACCGCATCGTCCTGCTGCAGCGGCATCTCCGAGCGCCCGCAGCTCCTTCAGACTCCCATCCCCACCCGGACAGCGGAATCCTACCACTCGCGCGAACGGGGGGTCAACGCGAAGATCGGCAGCGCCCGCGCGGCGGATGCGCAGCCCTCGGTCCGCGCGTGCGCAGAGAGGCCCGCGCGTCGCCCAGCGGGGTCTCATGGTCCCGAATCGTTCGCTCGACTAGTCTTCCTGTGTCCGCCGCGTCGTTTTCGCACCCCGCGGGGGGCGCAGCGAGGAGGGATCGGATGCGTCGCTCGGGAACCGTCGCGCTCGCTCTCGTGTGCGCCGCGCTGGTTTTCGACGCTGCGCCGCCGGGTGTCGCTCCCGAAGCGGAGAGGGCTTCGAGCGGTCTGACCACCGGCTTCGGCGAGGAGCAGATCGCGGAGCAGCTGCGCCGCCTCAACTCGACGCTGACCGAGCGGCAGCTGCGGCGAATTTCCGCAGCCGTGCTCAAGTACAGCGCCAAGTACGACCTCGACCCGCGGCTCGTGACCGCCGTGATGCGGGTCGAGAGCACGGCGCGCCCCTGGGTGCGTAGCCCGAAGGGCGCGGTGGGACTCATGCAGGTGATGCCGCACATGGCCTCGCCGCTCGCCTTCGCGGGCAACCTGACCACGGTCGAGAGCAACGTGGAGGCCGGCTGCATGATCCTCGCCGACAACATCCGCCGGCTCGGCGAGGAGGACGGGATCTCGGCCTACTTCTGGGGATCCGACATCCGCGGCGCCTCCTACCTCCAGCGCGTCCAGGCGGCGCGCGCCGCGATGCGGGCGCAGGCCGAGTCCTAGCCTTAGCGGGCGCCCGCCCTTCGCTCGCCTACGGCTCGCTGCGCGGCGGCTTCGCCGCCTTGCGTTTAGCGGGCGCCCGCGCTCCGCTTGCAGGTCGATGCGTCGATCCGCTTGATCGTGCTTGCCTCCGCTCGCCTGCGGCTCGCTGCGCGCTCCGCTTGCAGGTCCGGTCGGGGCGGCGGGGTGGCGGTCGCTCGGGGCTCCTGTGTCGTGTCCCTGCGGCTCGCTGCTGGCGGCCGTCGCGGCGGGCGGGGTAGCCTGCACGGCGTGCAGGATCCCCGGATCCGGCGGCGGGAGCTCCTCTTCGAGGGGGCGGGCGGGCTCGATCTCTTCGGCCGAGCCTGGATTCCGGAGCGTGCGGAGCGCAGCGTGCTCCTGGTCCACGGCTGGGCGGAACACAGCGGGCGCTACGAGCACGTGGGCGCCTGGCTGGCGGCGCGCGGCTGCGCGGTGCACGCCTACGATCACCGCGGCCACGGCCGCTCGGCGGGTCCCCGCGGCCACGCGCGGCGCTTCGCGGACCTCCTCGACGATCTCGAGATCGCGCTGGCCCGAGCGCGCGCGGAGGCCCCGGCGCTCCCCACCTTCGTCCTGGGCCACAGCATGGGAGGGCTGGTGGTGGCGGCATTCGCGGCCGAGCGCGATCCCGAGATCACCGGCGCCGTCACCTCGGGCGCGGCGCTCGCTCTCGCCGACGTCCCGTCCCGGGCGCGTCTCGCCGTCCTGCGCCTCGTCGCCCGGATCGCGCCGCGCCTGCGCATGGATCGCCCGATCGCCACCGACGCGCTCTCGCGCGACCCCGAGGTCGGCCGCGCCTACGCCGAGGATCCGCTCGTGCTGCGCCGGATGACGCTCGGCCTCGGCTCGGCCTTCCTCGGCGCCGCCCTGCTCACGCTGTCCGCGGCGGGCGCCGTCCGCGTGCCCATGCTGCTCCTGCACGGGGCCGACGACACGCTCTGTCGCGCCGAGGGCAGCCGCCGCTTCCACGCCGGCCTCTGCGCGCCGGCGAGCGATCTGCGCATCTATGCGGGGCTTCGTCACGAGATCCTGAACGAGCCCGAGCGGGAGACCGTCCTCGAGGACGTGCTCGGCTGGATGAGGAGCACGGAGGCCACCGCGCGCCCCGCCGTAGCGGATTCGCTCGCGTCCGGGCAGGAGGCGGGACGTGCCGGCTGATCTCTCCCACCTCGATGCGCAGGGTCGCGCCCGGATGGTGGGCGTCGGCGAGAAGGCCGTGACCCGGCGCGCCTGCGTCGCGCGAGCCGAGGTACGGATGGCGCCCGAGACGCTCGCGCGCATCGCCGAGGGGACGGTCGCGAAGGGCGACGTGCTCGCGACCGCTCGAATCGCGGCGATCCAGGCCGCCAAGCGCACCGCGGAATGGATCCCGCTCTGCCATCCGCTGCCCCTCGATGGGATCGAGGTCGAGCTGCGGCCCGATGTGGCGCGGTCGCGGGTCGCGATCGAGGTGAGCGTTGCGGCGCACGCGCGGACCGGCGTCGAGATGGAGGCGCTCGTCGCGGCGGCGGCCGCGGGCCTCACCATCTACGACATGTGCAAGGCCGCCGACCGCAGCATGACGCTCGACCGCGTGCGGCTCGTGGCGAAGACCGGGGGAAAGAGCGGGACCTGGGTGCGGCCGGGCGAGGAGCCGGCCGATGGTACCCCCGGGGGATGACCGTGACGCACCCGTCCTCGGGCCCGTTCGAACCTGGTCCCGACGACCGGTGTCCCACCGGGGCGAGGCGCACCGTGAGTTGCGAAGTAGCCCAGGCTGCGACCGTCGCCCACGCGGTCGCGGTGAACGAAACCACGGTCGGGACGATCGACCCCGACGCCGAGCTCGTCCTGCGCTGGCAGGAGGGCGACCTCGGCGCCTTCGAGGCGCTCGTTCGCCGGCACGAGAGACGGGTGTTCAGCCTCGTGTTCCGCATGCTCGGAAGTCGCCAGGAAGCGGAGGACGTGGCCCAGGAAGCGTTCCTGGCGCTGCACCGCCACGGCCGTCGCTTTCGCGGCGAGGCCCGCTTCTCGACCTTCGTCTACCGGGTCGCCGCCAACGCCGCACTCAATCGTCGGCGCTCCCTGGGGCGCCGGCGCGCTCGGGAGGAGGCGTTGTCCCACCGCCAGGACGCGGGCGACGATCTCCCGAGCACCCCGCGCGATCCCGAGGACGCGGCTTCGGGAGGCGAGATCCAGGCGCGGGTCCAGGCCGCGCTCCTCGGGCTGCCGAAGGACCTGCGCATGGCCGTGGTCCTCTACGACATCGAGGGGCAGTCCTACGGGGAGATCGCGCGAGTGCTCCGGATCCCCGAGGGCACGGTCAAGTCCCGCATCCACCGCGCGCGCATCGCGCTGCGCGATCGCCTGAGGGCGCTCGCGCATTCTGAATCCGAAGGAGTGGAGTCGTGAACCACGCGAGAGCCCAGGAGCTCCTGAACGCCTATCTCGAGAGGGATCTCGGCGATGGCGAGTGCGCGGCCGTGGAGGCCCACGCGGCGGACTGCGAGGTCTGCGGCGCGGATCTCGAGGGTCTGCGCCGTGCCGTCGCCCTGCTGCGGCGGCTGCCCGCGCCGGATCCCCCGCCGTACCTGGCGGCGCGGGTCCTGGCGAGGATCCGCGACGGCGAGGCCCAGCCCGCGGGCTGGCGCGAGTGGCTGGCGAATCTCGCCGCACCGATGGTCGCGGCGCCGCTAGCGGCAGCGGTTGCGGCGGCCGCGGTCGTCTACCTCGCCGAGCCGCGGCTCGGCACCGAGGTGGCGAGCGCCAGGCCGGCTGCGGCGAAGGGCCTCCCGATCGTGCCGCGCCTGGTCGGCCCGGTTCCCTCCGCGGCACTGGTCGCGTCTGGAGGGCCCGAGGGCTACCTCCTGGCGCGTCGCCTGCGCGGTGCAGGCCACCCGCATTCGAGATCGTTCGCGGCGCATTTCGAGCAGCCCGCGGAGGCCATCGCGGTCGCCTGGCAGGGGCGGTAGCAAGGCGGCGCAGCCGCCGCGCAGCGAGCGGCAAGCGAAGCGCGCAGCGAGCCGCAGGCGAGCGAAGGCAGGCCCCTGCAGGGCCTGCGAGCGAAGTGCGGGCCCCCGCTCGGGCGGCGGCGAAGCCGCCGCGCAGCGAGCCGCAGGCGAGCGGGGCTCGTCGGCGCGCTTCCGGCGCCTTGCCGGACGGCTCTCCGCGGGTAACTTGCGGCCGCGTGAGCTTCCCGCGCCCGCTCCTCTGCCTTGCGCTCGCGTTCGGCGTCCTCGCGCCCCGCGTGTCGCAGGGCGGCGAGACCGTCGAGCTCGTGCCCCAGGACCGCGCGGGTTGGAGCCTCACCAACGTCTTCGCGCCGATCACGGGTCTCTTCCTCGGAGGGCCCGGCTACTGGTACGCGCCCCGTCGGATCGAGATCGAGACCGTCCCGACGGGGGCGCTCCTCGATCTCTTCTACGTGCGCCGGAACTTCCAGAAGGGCTTCGAGCAGGCCGAGTCGCCGGTCACGGTGCTGCTCCCGAGCCGGATCGAAGCCGGACCTCGCGACACGCTCGTGGTTCGGGCCGCGCTCGACGGCTACCGGCACGGCGAAGCGAACGTGCGGATCCGCTCGCGCGAGACGCGGATCGAGATCCAGCTCGCGCCCGTTCCCAACTCCCTCGTCGCCTTCTCCCACGTGAGCCTCGCGAGCCGCGCCACGCTCGAGTTCCTGACCCGAGAGCCGATCGCCTTCCGCATGCAACAGGGGGCCGCCGGCCCGTCCTTGATCCTCCCGCAGACCTCGGCGCTTGCCGACGCGCGCGGGAGCCTCGAGGGCGTGCACGGCGCGCTCGTCGCCTCGCTCGCTGCGCAGCAGCTCGGCGAGGATCTCGTCGTGCGCATCGGATTGACCGAGCTGGGGAGCAACGGAGGCTACGAGCTGCGCTCGCGGCAGGGCCAGGACCCGGTGCGCGGGCTGCACAGCTTCGCCGTCGACCTCGTGCCGCCGGACGGAGGCGCTGGCGCGGTGGAGCGCGCGCGGGAGGCGCTCGCGCGGATCGCCCCGGCCGACGTGGCGGGCTGTGCGGTCGCCTTCGACGCGGCGCTCCGGGCAGGTCTCGACCCCGAGCAGCTGGCGCGCGCGCTCGCGCCACGGGGCACCTTCATCGATCCGTTCCTGCGCGCCGCGCTCCGGCGCCTCGGCGAGGTCTCGCCGGGGGGCGCGATCGAGCTCGGCGACGGGAGACGCTACCGCCCTTCGCTCCCGCTCGAGCTCGCCGCTGCGGCGAGTGAGCCGGCGCAGGCCAGGGGCTACCTCGCTCTGCTTCGACGGCTCGTCGCGGAGCTCGAGACGGCGGACCACCGGCGCGAGGTCCTGCGCGGCCTCGTCGCGCCGGAGCTCCCGCGTCCGGCCTTCGACGCCGCCTTCGAGGCCGCCGAGGCCCGCGAGCGGGCTTGTCTCAGGACGATGCGTCGATTCGATTGATCGTGCTTGCTCCGCTCGCCTGCGGCTCGCTGCGCGCTGGCCCGAGGACGTTGCGTGGATCTGAGCGGTGGCAGCTCACTCCGCTCGCCTGCGGCTCGCTGCGCGCTTCGCTTGCCGGTCGATCGGCCTCGGGGAGCGCCGCAGAGGGCCCGCGCCGTGATGCGGGGTCGGGGCCGGAAGGCTATACTCGACTCGTCCCCGGTCCCGGGGAATCCCGACATGATCGATCGACCTCGCGAGCGGCTCGACGCCGTCGGGCCCGATGCCCTGAGCGACGCCGAGCTCCTGGCACTCCTGCTGCGAACGGGCGGGCGCGGCGCGGACGCGCGGGTGGTGGCGTCGCGCCTGCTCGAGCGCCACGGGGGGATCCTCGGCCTCGCGCGCGCATCACGCCGCGAGCTCTCCGCCGCGGCCGGCGTCGGGCCCGCGAAGCAGGCGACGCTGCGCGCGGCCTTCGAGCTGGGCCGGCGCCTGGCGGCGGGGCGCCTCGCGCCGGGAACCCCCCTGCGCGGCCCCGCGGACGTCTTCCGCCACTTCCACCCGACGCTGCGCGACGCCGCCCACGAGCGCTTCCTCGTCGTGCTCCTCGATGGGCGCCACCGGCTCCTGCGCCACGAGCTGGTGTCGCAGGGGACGCTCACCGCGAGCCTGGTCCACCCCCGCGAGGTCTTTCGGCCCGCGCTGCGCGAGTCGGCCGCGGCCCTCGTGCTGGTGCACAACCACCCGAGCGGGGATCCGGCGCCGAGCGCCGAGGACCGCGAGGTGACGGCCCGCCTGGTGCGCGCGGGCGAGCTGCTCGGGATCCCAGTGATCGACCACGTGGTGGTCGCGGAGCGGGGCTACACGAGCCTGCGCGAGACGGGCCTCGGCGACGGTTCCACCTGGCAGTCCTGAGGACGCTGCGTCGATTCGTGTGGCTGTGCTGTCTCCGCTCGCCTGCGGCTCGCTGCGCGCCTCCGCTTGCCGGTCCCGTCGTGGCAGCGGGGCGGCGCGCTGCGGGTTTGGCTACGGCCGGTCGGCTCGTCCGCTTTCAGCGCGCGGGGAGAACGCAAGCGGAGCGCGCAGCGAGCCGCAGGGACACGAACAGGAGCCCCGAGCGACGACCCACCGCGCCACCCCGCCGCGCCCCGACCGGACCGGCAAGCGGAGGCGCGCAGCGAGCCGCAGGCGAGCGGAGCAAGCACGATCAATCAGTTCGACGCAACGTCCTCAGAACGGTATGTCGTCGCCGCTGCCGCCCGCCGGGCCCGGATTCGACTCCGGCCCGCTCGCCGGGCCCGCAGTCGGCTCCGGCTCGCTCGCCGGACCCGCCTCGCCGGCGCCGCGCGGCGCGGCCCCACGGCCGGCGCCCTCCCGAGAGCCCAGGAACTGGACCGTCTGCGCGACGATCTCGGTCGTCTGGCGCTTCTGGCCTTCCTTGTCCTCCCACTCGCGCGTCTGGAGGCGGCCCTCGATGTAGACCGTGCGGCCCTTCGCGAGGTAGTTGGCGCAGTTCTCGCCCTGCTTCCCCCAGACGACGATGCGGTGCCATTCCGTGCGCTCCTGGGGCTTGCCCTCGCGGTCGTTCCAGCGCTCGTTGGTGGCGACGCTGAACGAGGCGACCGGCTGACCTCCCGCCGTGTAGCGGAGCTCGGGGTCGCGGCCGAGGTTGCCGATCAGGATGACCTTGTTGATGCTTGCCATGAGAGGGGCTCTCCGTCGGGACTGGGGATGCAGACATGATCCCGTTCCGGTGCGCCTCCGTCAACCGGACTCCGGCGTGAAGCCGCCCAGGCAGGCGCGAGGCCGGGCGACGGGTGGGTCACCCCGGCGAGAGCTCGAGAGAACGACGTTCTACTCGAGTCGCGAGGCCGTGCGTTCACGGCTAGCATCCACTCTGCGGTGATCTACGTCGTCCGCTACCTGCTCGCGGTCCTCTACACGGTCTTCTGGGGTGGAGTCGCGTGCCTGGCGGCGCCGTTCGACCGCGACGGCCTGTCGGTGGTGTGGGTCGGGCGCCACTGGGTGAGCTGGATCCTCCGGACCTGCGGCGTCCGGGTCGAGGTCGACGGGATCGAGAACGTCCCGCGCGATCGCGGCTGCGTGTACATGTCGAACCACCAGAGCGTCTTCGACACCGTCGCCATCGTCGCGACGCTGCCGGTGCCCTGGAAGTTCGTCGCCAAGCGCGAGCTCACCTGGATCCCGTTCTTCGGCTGGGCGCTCGCCCTCGGCGACCAGATCATCATCGACCGCCAGGACCGCGAGTCCTCGGTGCGGAGCCTGGCTCGAGCGGCCGAGCGCGTCCGCGCGGGCGCCAACGTGATCATTTTCCCCGAGGGAACCCGCAGCCCCGACGCATCGCTCCGCGAGTTCAAGAGCGGCGGATTCCATCTCGCGATCCAGGCCGGGGCGCCGATCGTCCCCGTCGCGGTGTCGGGCTCGTGGAGGATCACGCCCAGGAGTTCGCTGCGGATCGAGAGCGGGAGGGTGCTCGTCCGCTACGGCGATCCGATCCCGACGGGGGACCTCGAGATCGACGATCGGGCCGAGCTCAAGCGCCAGGTCCGCGAGGCCATCCTCAAGGCCTTCGATCCAGGGCTCCAGCAAGGCGGCGAAGCCGCCCGCCAGGGCCGGGACTGAGCGGACGCGGTAAGCTCCCGGTTTTCCTCCCAGGGGGTGGGAGGCGCGATGTCGAGAGCGCTCCATGGCTAGGGCGGCGGTCGGCCGTCGCCGGGCCCGACAGCGAGGCGCGGCGGGTTTCTCCCGCCGGGTGCTGGAGGAGTGTGCCGGCATCGCGCTGCTCGGGACTGCGCTCCTCGCGGCGCTCGGCCTCGCGAGCTTCGACCCCGCGGACCCGATCTTCTCGCGCACCGCCGTCGCGAACCGCGCCGGCGTGCTCGGCGCGGCGGTGGCGGCGCTCTGCCTGCGCGCCTTCGGCGCGGGCGCCTGGGTGGTCGCCGGGACGCTCGCCGTCCTCGGCGGGAGGCTGCTACTCGGACGCGGCGTTCCGGGCCCCCTCTCGCGCTTCTGGGCGGCGAGCGCGTGCCTGCTCGTGTCGAGCGCGGCGCTGCCCGCGATCTTCGCGGGACCCACGGGCGCGTCGGTCGGGGACGTGCCGCGCGGAGCGCTCGGAGGCGCCCTCGCCGACGCCGAGGTGCTGCTGGTCGGAAGGTGGGGCGGACTCGTCGCCAACGCGGCGCTGCTCGCGATCGGCGCACTCGCGGCGACGGGGGTCTCGATGGGGCCCCTGCTCGAGGCCGTCGGGGCGATCGCCGGCGCCTGCGGCGCGCTCGCCGTCGCCGCCGTGCAGAACCTCGGCCGATCCGCGCTCGGGCTCGCGCGGGGCGTGCGCGGCGCGGGAATCCGTCTCCTGCGCGGCGTGCTGCGCGGGGTGCGCGGCCTCGAGGTCTGGCGCGAGCAGCGCGCCCGCCGCCGGCGGGTGGCCGCGGCGCGCCCCCCCGAGCCCGAGCTCGCGCCCGAGCCCGCGGCCCGAGCCGGGCCGCGTCCCGCGGCGGCCTCGGCCGCGACGCCGCCGCCGCGACGTCCGCGCCCCGGCGACCCGACGATCGTCGACCACGGCGCCGAGCGCGCGGCGGCGCGCTCGGGCGCGCAGGAGGCGTTCCACTTCGACGAGCACGCGCCGAGCGGACCCTTCAAGCTCCCGGATCTCGCGCTCTTCCAGGAGCCGCCGCCGCGCGGGCGCAGCTACGACCGCGACAGCCTGATCATGAACTCGCGCATCCTGGAGAAGAAGCTGCTCGACTTCGGCGTCGGCGGGCAGGTGAACACCGTCCACCCGGGCCCGGTGATCACCATGTACGAGTTCGAGCCCGCCTCGGGCGTGAAGCTGAACCGCATCGTGAGCCTCGCCGACGACCTGGCGCTCGCCCTGCGTGCGCTCTCGGTGCGCATCATCGCTCCGCTTCCCGGCAAGTCGGTGGTGGGGATCGAGGTCGCCAACCCCGAGCGCGAGACCGTCTACATCCGCGACGTGCTCGAGGCGGAGTCGTTCCGGTCGAGCCGCTCGAAGCTCTCGCTGGCGCTCGGCAAGGACATCTTCGGCAACACGACGCAGGCCGACCTCGCCAAGATGCCGCACCTGCTCGTGGCGGGGGCGACGGGCACGGGCAAGAGCGTCTTCCTGAACGCGCTGCTCTGCTCGATCCTCTCGCGCGCCACGCCGGACGAGCTGAAGCTCCTGCTCGTTGACCCGAAGCTGCTCGAGCTCTCGGTCTACGAGGGCATCCCGCATCTGATCGCCGACGTGGTGACCAACCCGAAGCGCGCCGCGGCGGCGCTCGCCGGCATCGTCCACAAGATGGAGGAGCGCTACCAGGTGATGGCCGCGCTCGGCGTGCGCAGCATCGACCAGTACAACGCGCGGGTCGATCGCGAGCTCGCCGCGGGCACCAAGACCTTCCGGCTGCGCCCCAAGCCCGGCGAGGAGGAGGGCGCCGAGGTCGAGTTCCGCCGTTTCCCGTACATCGTGGTCGTGATCGACGAGCTCGCCGACCTGATGGTCGTCTCCGCGCGGGACGTGGAGGAGGCGCTGCAGCGCCTCGCCCAGATGGCCCGCGCGGCGGGGATCCACCTCGTGCTCGCGACGCAGCGGCCGAGCGTCGACGTGCTCACCGGCGTGATCAAGGCCAACTTCCCGGCGCGCATCTCCTTCCAGGTCTCCTCGCGCACCGACTCGCGCACGATCCTCGACCAGAACGGCGCCGAACACCTGCTCGGCCAGGGCGACATGCTCTTCCTCCCGCCCGGCACCTCGAAGCTCCAGCGCATCCACGGCGCCTACGTTTCGGAGGAGGAGGTGGCGAGGCTCGCCGTGCACCTGCGCGCGCAGGGCCGACCGCTCTTCGACGACACGCTGATCCGCATGCGGGAGGAGGCCGACGCGAAGGAGGAGCGCGACGAGGACACCGACGAGATGTACGATCGTGCGGTCGCGATCGTGGCCGAGACCCGCAATGCCTCGATCTCCTACATCCAGCGCCGCCTCAAGGTCGGCTACAACCGGGCCGCCCGCATGATCGAGCAGATGGAGGCGGAGGGGATCGTCGGGCCGCAGGAAGGCACCAAGCCCCGCGATGTCCACGTGAGCTCGCTCGAGCCGTGAATCCGGGGCGCCCTTCCCGCGTCCAACGCGGCATGCACGCGCGCGCCCGAGTCCTCGCCGCGGCGTGGCTCGCCGCGGCGGCCCCGGCGGATGCGGAGGCTCCCCCGGCGGCGAACGAGTGCGCGGAGCGGGCGGTAGGAGCGCTGCAGCGCCGCTACGAGGCGGTGCGCGATCTCGCCGCGCGTTTCGAGCAGACCAGCCGTTCGGTGGCGCTGGGCGGCCCCGCGGCCACGGCGAAGTCCATCGGCAGCGTCGTCATCGCGAAGCCGGGCCGCATGCGCTGGACCTACGAGGAGCCCGAGCCGAGCCTCGTCGTGAGCGACGGCTCGGAGCTCTGGATCTACGACCCGGCGAATCGCGAGGCGCAGCGTCTGGCCGTGACCGAGGCCTACCTCTCGGGAGCGGCGCTGAGCTTCCTGCTCGGAGCCGGCGAGATCCGGCGCGACTTCGAGGTCCGTGCGCTCGAGTGCAGCGAGGGGTCGGTCCTGCTCGAGCTCGTGCCGCGCCAGCCGGCGAGCTACGAGCGGCTGCGGGCGCGCACCGACCCCCGCTCGGGGGAGCTCTTCGAGACGACGGTCGTGGATCTGCTCGGCAACACCACGACCGTCGCGCTGCGCGAGCTGCGCGTGAACCAGGGCCCGGACCCGAAGCTCTTCCGCTTCGAGCCCCCCCCCGGCGTCCGCGTGATCGAGCTCGAGCCGGGCCGCTGAGGGCGGGCCGAGAGGAGGAGGAAGTCCCAAACTCAGAAAACCGGTTCCGCGAATCGCGGGTGCCGCAAAGTTCGGCGGGGTGGGCCGGGATCGAAAAGAGCGTTCGATCCTCGACGGAGGCGTCAAGAAGGCGGCGAATCCGGCGCCGCCTCGCATCACCGGGCGGCACCTCCGGTGCATCGCACCGGAAAGTGCGCCGGAAGGCGGGGGGGGCGCGCCGCCGCCCGTGGGGATTCGCGCGCGCGGCCTGGGGACGCCGACGCGGGCGGCGCGGGTCTCTCTCCGGCGGCTTGCCGGTGGGCGTCGAAGCCGCCCGCGCCGGTTGACAGGCAAGGGGCGTCTGATAAACTCGGAATCGCGAAAAGATTCGATCTTTCGCGGTGTTTGGTGTGCTTCCCACCCTCCCAGCATGGCGCGCTCGGAACTGGCTCCTGCGCTCGGATGGCCGGTCGCCGGTGTCTCTCCCACCGCGCGGAGGGCTTCGATGACGGGCATCGCGCCGCGCTCGCCCGGGGGGCTCCGGCGGTTCTTTTCGCGCCCCCGTGCGCGCGCTGCGTTTCAGTTGCACACTGGGGTGGGAAGGTTCCTACGACGGGAGCGCTCGCGGCACCGCGAGGCGCGGCCCGGCGGTGACGCAGGCGCGGCACGCGGCTTGCACTGCTCGCTCACGAGCGCACCCCACGCGCTGGGGACGCGCGGGAGCGAGGAGATGGCGGAATGAGCGAAGCGGATTCGGGATCTCCCAAAAAGGGCTTCGTGCACGACGTCATGCGGCGGATCTCGGCCGCGGGGCCGCGCGGCGGGGACAGCCCCGAGCCGAACCGCGAGCGCGGCGCCGGCCGGCCGCATCAGGACGAGGTCGAGGATCTCCAGGACGCGATCCGGGTCTTCGGCAGCGACTCCGAGGAGTTCCGCCGCCGGCTCGACCGCCTGATCGCGGAGTTCGACGCACTGCGCCGACGCCATCAGCTGACGCGCGACCAGGCGGCGGACTCGGAGCGCCAGAACGAGCGCCTCGTCTCCGTGCTCCAGGAGGCCAAGCAGCAGATCGAGGTCCTGAAGGAGGAGGTCGACAAGCTCTGCGCGCCGCCCAACACCTACGGGATCTTCAGCCGGCCGAACAAGGACGGCACGGCCGAGATCTTCGTCGACGGGCGGGCGATGCGGGTCAACGTCCACCCGAACCTCGACTCCTTCACCCTCGAGGAAGGGCAGCTCGTGCGGCTCAACGAGGCGATGAACGTCGTCGAGCCGGCCGGCTTCATCGCGCGCGGCGAGATCGCCTCGATCGTCGACCTGCTCGCGGACAACCGGGCGATCGTGCTCGGCCACACCGACGACGAGCGGGTCGTGACGCTCGCCGAGCCGCTCCGCCGCGAGAAGCTCAAGGTCGGCGACCACGTGCTCTTCGACCCGCGTACCCACTACGCCTTCGAGAAGCTGCCGAAGTCCACCGTCGAGGAGGTGGTGCTCGAGGAGATCCCCGACATCACCTACGATGACATCGGCGGGCTCGGCGAGCAGATCGAGATCCTGCGCGACTCGGTCGAGCTGCCCTACATGTATCCCGAGATCTTCGCCGAGCACCGGCTCTCGCCGCCGAAGGGCATCCTGCTCTACGGACCGCCGGGCTGCGGCAAGACGCTGATCGCCAAGGCGGTGGCCAACAGCCTCGCCCGCAGCATCGAGCAGCGCACCGGCCGTCACACGACGCCCTACTTCCTGAACGTGAAGGGGCCGGAGCTCCTGAACAAGTACGTCGGCGAGACCGAGCACAAGCTGCGCGAGGTGTTCAAGAAGGCCCGGGACAAGGCCAGCGAAGACGTGCCGGTCGTGATCTTCTTCGACGAGATGGACTCCCTCTTCCGCATGCGCGGCTCGGGGATCTCGTCGGACATGGAGGCGACCGTCGTCGCGCAGTTCCTCTCGGAGATCGACGGCGTCGAGTCGCTCAAGAACGTGATCGTGATCGGCGCCAGCAACCGCCAGGACCTGATCGATCCGGCGGTGCTGCGCCCGGGGCGGCTGGACCTGAAGATCAAGGTGAACCGACCCGATGCCAAGGCGGCGCGCGAGATCTTCTCGAAGTACCTGTTGGCCGAGCTGCCGTTCCACGCCAGCGCGACGCAGCTCTACGGCGACGATCCGGCCCGGCTGGTCGCCAGCATGATCGAGGACACGATCTCGCGCATGTACGCGGCGAGCGACGAGAACAAGTTCCTCGAGGTGACCTACGCCAAGGGCGAGCGGGAGATCTTCTACTTCAAGGACTTCTCCAGCGGCGCGATGATCGAGAACATCGTCGCGCGGGCCAAGAAGAAGGCCGTGAAGCGGACGATCGCCCACGGCGAGCGCGGCATCAAGTTCGACGACCTCCTCGAGGCCGTGAACGACGAGTTCAAGGAGAACGAGGACCTCCCGAACACCACCAATCCGGACGACTGGGCCCGCATCTCCGGCCGCAAGGGCGAGCGCATCATCAACGTGCGCACGCTGATGACGGGGATCAGCCGCAAGGAGCGGTCGATTGAGAACATCACCTCGGGCCAGTATCTCTAGCCACGCGCGCAGCGCGCGGGAGACCGAATGGCCATTCCGAAGGTGATGGGGACGGAGATCGAGTACGGGATCACCGTCAAGGGCGACCCCGACTTCGATCCGATCTCGAGCTGCGTGCTGCTGGTGAACTGCTACCGGGAGGAGCACTCCGGCGAGATCCTCTGGGACTACGACCAGGAGAACCCGCTCGCGGACGCCCGCGGCTTCCAGGTCGACGGCGAGAAGTACACGCCGAACCAGCAGGAGAACATCGCCCGCAACAAGACGCTGATCAACGGCGCGCGCTACTACGTCGACCACGCGCACCCCGAGTACTCGACCCCCGAGGTGACGACGGCGCGCGAGCTCGTGATCCACGAGAAGGCCGGCGAGCGCATCCTCGAGGTCAGCCGGCGCGAGGCGTCGAGCCTGCTTCCGGCCGGCGCCCAGATGCTCCTCTACAAGAACAACAGCGACCGGAAGGGCAACAGCTACGGCGCCCACGAGAACTATCTCATGGACCGCCGGACCTCGTTCAAGCAGATCGTCGAGCACCTGATGCCCTTCTTCGTGACGCGCCAGGTCTTCTGCGGCGCGGGGAAGGTGGGGAGCGAGAACCGCGGTCACCCCTGCGAGTACCAGATCTCGCAGCGGGCCGACTTCTTCGAGACCGAGGTGGCGCTCGACACGATGGTCAAGCGCCCGATCATCAACACCCGCGACGAGCCGCACGCGGATCGGGAGAAGTACCGGCGCCTGCACGTGATCGTCGGGGACGCCAACCTCTCCGAGTACACGATCTACCTGCGCACCGGCGTAACTTCGCTCGTGCTCTCGATGATCGAGGACGGCGCGGTCCGCAAGAACCTCTCGCTTCGCGATCCGGTCGCCGCGATCAAGGAGATCTCCCACGACCCGCTCTGCCGGCGCGCGGTGCACCTCGAGAGCGGCAAGAAGCTCACGGCCGTCGAGATCCAGGCGGAGTACCTGGAGATGGCGCGGGCCTACTGCTCCGCGCGCGAGGTCTCCGACGAGACGGAGGACGTGCTCTCGAAGTGGCAGAGCGTGCTGGAGGGCCTCCGGCGCGACCCGATGCAGCTCGAGCGCCAGATCGACTGGGTGATGAAGAAGGCGATGATCGAGAGCTTCATGACGCGGAAGTCGCTCTCGTGGGGAGCGTCCCAGGTCCAGATGCTCGACCTCCAGTACCACGACCTCCGGCCGGACAAGGGCCTATACTATATGCTCGAGCGGAAGGGGCGGGCCGAGCGCATCGTCACGGACGCCGAGATCGCCACGGCGATCCGCCGGCCCCCCGAGGACACGCGGGCCTATTTCCGGGGCGAGTGTCTCCGGCGCTACGGCTCCGCCGTCTTCGGGGTGAACTGGGACTCGATCTCCTTCAGCGTCGACGACGAGCCCATCAAGCGGATCCTGATGACCGAGCCGCTGAAGGGGTCGCGAGCCCACGTGGAGGAGCTCTTGAACCAGTCGCCGACGGCGGCGGACCTGGTCAGGAACCTGCGCGCCTAGGGGCGCGCGAAGCGAGGCGCCATGCAAGTGCAGTCGACGACCGGAGCGGAGCGCGCGGCGAGGGGCGATGCACTCCCGATCTATCGAGCGGCCGACTCGACCCAGAAGAAGACGCCCAAGAAGGGCGGTGGGGAGGCCGAGGACCGGGACGCCGCCGGACCCCAGAAGCTCGCCAAGCGCGGCAAGGAGCTGAAGGAGGAGATGGACGCCCTGGTGGACGAGATCGACGAGGTCCTCGAGGAGAACGCCGAGGAGTTCGTGAAGAACTACGTCCAGCGGGGCGGCGAGTAGACTTCTCCTTCCCTGGTCCAGCACCAGGCTTGGAGGGGGGGCGTTGCCGATCAGCTTCGGCGGCAGGTACCGGGGCTCGAGCTTCATCGAGCTCCTGGCGAGCGATCACACGCAGCTGGTGCCGGACTGGGGGCGGCTCGCGCTGCCCGGCCTGGACCCCGAGCGCCTGCCCCACGGCACGACCGTGCTCGCGTTCAGGTACGCCGACGGGGTCCTCGTGGCGGGCGACCGGCTGGCGACGGAGGGCAACCGCGTCGCGTCCCGGGACATCGAGAAGGTGCTCCCGACCGACGACCACTCGCTGATCGCCATCGCGGGCGCCGCGGGCCCGGCCCTCGAGATGGCCCGGCTCATGCGCATCGAGCTCGAGCACTACGAGAAGATCGAGGGCGAGCGCCTCGAGCTCGACGGCAAGGCGAACCGGCTCTCGCAGATGGTCCGCGCCAACCTCCCGGCCGCCATGCAGGGGATGGTGGTGGTGCCGCTCTTCGCCGGCTACGACCTCCGGCGCCGGCAGGGCCGCCTCTGGAAGTTCGACGTCACCGGGGGCCGCTACGAAGAGACCGACTACGAGGCCACCGGCTCCGGAGGGCTCTTCGCCCGGGAGTCGCTCAAGAAGTCCCACGATCCCGCGGCCTCCCGCGAGGCCGGGCTGCGCGCCGCGATCCTGGCCCTCGCGGACGCCGCCGACGAGGATCGCGCCACCGGCGGGGTGGACCTCGAGCGCGGCATCTATCCGATCGTCGACTCCTGCACGGCGGCTGGGATCCAGCGCGCGAGCGACGAGGAGATCGACCGGATCTACCGCGAGATCCTGGCGGCGCGGCGGCGACCGAACGCCCGGGGGGTGCGCCGATGACGATGCCCTTCTACGTCTCCCCCGAACAGGTGATGCAGGACAAGGCCGAGTATGCGCGCAAGGGCATCGGTCGCGGCAAGCCGAGCGTCACGCTCGAGTACGATGCGGGCATGCTGCTGATGGCGGAGAACCCCTCGACACTCTCGAAGATCGGCGAGATCTACGACCGGATCGCCTTTGCCGGCGTGGGGAAGTTCAGCGAGTTCGACCAGCTCCGGAAGCTCGGCGTCCGCTACGCCGACACCCGGGGCTACGCCTACAGCCGGGACGACGTGCGGGCGAAGGCGCTGGCGAACGCCTATTCTCAGGCCATGGGCGAGGTGTTCACCCGGGAGCTCAAGCCCCTGGAGGTGGAGGTGATCGTGGTCGAGGTCGGGGACGACACCCTGGCCGGTCACGAGCAGAACGCCATCTACCGTGTGCAGTTCGACGGCAGCATCAGCGACTACGAGGGGTTCTGCGTGATCGGTGGTGCCGCGGAGGAGCTCGGGAGCCTGTTGCGTTCCGAGTACCGGAGCGGGCTTCCCCTGAGGGAGGCCCTGCGCCTCGGCTACCGGGCGCTGCAGCGGGCGGCGGATCGGGAACCGAACGTGACTCCGGACAATCTCGAGGTCTGCCTGCTCGAGCGCGATCGCGTCGGGCGCAAGTTCCGGCGACTGCACACCGATACGCTCCAGGAGATGCTCTCGACCCAGGGGACCTAGAGCCGGTCGGACGGCGAGCGTGCAGAAGCGGATCTACGGAATCGAGACGGAGTACGGCATCATCTTCACGCCCGAGGGGCGCAAGACGCTGCCCGTCGAGAAGGCGATCCGCTTCCTCTTCGAGAAGCTGATCACGACCGAGCATTTCCTCAACGTCTTCCTCGAGAACGGCGCCCGCTTCTACCAGGACACGGGCTGCCACCCCGAGTACGCGACTCCCGAGTGCGCCTCGCCCCGCCAGGTGGTCCTCTACGACAAGGCGGGGGAGCGGATCCTCGAGGACCTCCAGCTCTACGCGGAGGAGAAGATCCGCGAGGAGCGCATCACCGGCAAGCTCTCGATCTTCAGGAACAACACCGACTTCGTCGGCAACTCCTACGGCTGCCACGAGAACTACCTCGTCGACCGCGACGTGGACTTCTACTACCTCGCCGAGCAGCTGATCCCGTTCCTGGTGACGCGCCAGATCTACACGGGCGCAGGCAAGGTGTTCCAGACCCAGGACGGCATCCACTACTGCGTCAGTCAGCGGGCGCAGCACATCTACCAGAAGATCTCGGGCACCACCACCAACGACCGCTCGATCATCAACACCCGCGACGAGCCCCACGCGGACCGGGAGAAGTACCGGCGCCTGCACGTGATCGTCGGCGACTCCAACATGTCCGACTACACGAACTTCCTGAAGATCGGGGCCTGCGCGGTTGTCCTCCAGATGATCGAGGACAACTACATCAACCAGGACTTCACGCTGCGCAATCCGGTCAAGGCGATCAAGGACATCTCCTACGACACGACCTGCAAGCGCAAGCTGCGGCTCGACAACGGGCGCGAGTACTCGCCGATCAACATCCAGCGTGAGTACTGCGAGATGGCCCAGAAGTACATCGAGCAGTACCCCGTCTCCGACCAGGTGCGGCAGGCGGTGACGATGTGGCAGCACGTGCTCGACTGCCTGGACAGCGATCCGGACAAGCTCGACCGCGAGGTCGACTGGGTGATCAAGCGCCGGATGATCCAGGCCTACATCGACGCTCGCAACACCACCTGGAACGACCCGCGCGTCTTCATGCTGGACCTGCAGTACCACGACATCCGCATGAACCGGGGCCTCTACTACCTGCTCGAGAAGAACGGCCAGGTGGAGCGGGTGCTCGAGGACGAGGAGGTGCAGAAGGCCAAGACCGAGCCGCCGCCGGACACCCGCGCGCGGATGCGCGGCGAGTTCATCAAGCTCGCGCGCCAGAATTCGATCCAGTACGACCTCGACTGGTCGAACATCCGGCTCGGCAACCTGCTGAACGTCCGCGTGATCTGCAACAATCCGTTCGAGACGGACATCGAGAAGGTCGCGGAGCTGGTGCGGACGATCCAGAAGACCAACCTGCGCAAGACGAGCCTCTCGAAGCTCGTGATCCAGTCGTAGTGGCGTCGGATCTCGGGCGGAAGCTCGCCGCCGTGCCCCCCGCCGGCCCAGCGCCCGCGCGGGGCGCCGGCGCGCCCGCCCGCCCCGGACGGCGCGAGCGGCTCGCGCTCGCGGCCCTGGCAGCGCTCCTCGTCGCCTGCGCGATCGGGCTCGCGACGGAGCTCTCCCGCAACGCCCGCCTCGAGGCGCGGTTGGCCGAGCTCTCGGGCGAGCTCGTCCGCACCCGCGCCGCGCTCGGCGCGCACGAGGCCCGGCTCGACGAGGTGCGCAGCGCCGTCGCCCGGCTCGATGCCCTCGTCCAGGGCGACCCGCTCGCGCCCCCCGCCGGGGAGCCGCGCCCCTAGCCCGATGGGCTTCGCTCGCAGGCCCGGCAGGGGCCTGCCTTCGCTCGCCTTCGGCTCGCTGCGGGCCGAGCTCCACAGGAGCTCCGGCCCGCTTGCGCCCGCTGCGCGGAGGCGGACTCTCGCGTCGGCCTCCTAGCCCGGCTTCCACGGCCCGCCCGCCGAATCCGCCCTTCCGTCGCCGCTTCCCCTCAACTCCTGCCGTTCCTGCGCCGATACGCAGCCCACGGGCCGCGGCGGCGCGCGGCGGGGAGGAGCGCAGGGGCGATGCTGTTCGACGCCATCGCGGGGACGTTCTCACACGACCTGGCCATCGACCTCGGGACGGCCAACACCCTGGTCTACGTGCGCGGCAAGGGACTCGTCTGCTCGGAGCCCTCGGTCGTGGCGGTGACCGCCGACCCGAACGGCCGCGGCGAGAAGGTCCTCGCCGTCGGTCACGAGGCCAAGGAAATGCTGGGCCGCACGCCGAGCGGGATCCGTGCGATCCGGCCGATCAAGGACGGAGTGATCGCCGACTTCGAGATCACCGAGGCGATGCTCCGCTACTTCATCCAGCGCGCGCACAACCGCGGCAAGCTCGTCCGCCCGCGCGTGGTGATCTGCGTGCCTCCCTGCATCACCAGCGTCGAGAAGCGCGCGGTGCGCGAGTCGGCTCTCTCGGCCGGCGCCCGCGAGGTCTTCCTGATCGAGGAGCCGATGGCGGCGGCGATCGGAGCGGGCCTCGACGTGACGGCCGCCACCGGCAACATGGTGGTGGACATCGGCGGCGGCACCACCGACGTGGCCGTGATCTCGCTTTCGGGCATCGTGACGTCGAAGTCGATCCGCTGCGGCGGCGACAAGATGGACGAGGCGATCATCAACTACGTGAAGCGGAAGTACAACATGCTGATCGGCGAGCGGACCGCCGAGCACATCAAGATGACGATCGGCACCGCCTCGCCCACGGCCAAGACCGAGACGATGGAGATCAAGGGCCGGGACCTCGTCGCGGGGATCCCCAAGGTCGTGGTCGCGACCTCCGACGAGATCCGCGAGGCGCTCGTCGAGCCGATCCACGCGATCGTCGAGACCGTGCACCTGACCCTCGAGAAGACGCCGCCGGAGCTCGCGGCCGACATCGTCGACCGCGGCATCATGCTGGTCGGCGGCGGCTCGCTGCTGCGCGAGCTCGACCAGGTCCTGCGCCAGGAGACGAAGCTCCCGATCCTGCGCAGCGAGGACCCCTTCACAGCCGTCGTCCACGGCGCGGGGATCGCGCTCGACAACATGGCCCTGCTGCGCGAGGTCTCGCTGCCGTAGCGCTTCGCTCGCGGGCTCCGCGCGGCTGCGCTAACCAGACGCGGCGCGATGCCCGCGTCCCCGACCCTGCCGCTCCTCCTCGCCCACGCCGACTGGGGCTCGCAGCCGGCGAAGCGCTGGCTCGTCACGGCGCGCCGCGAGGGCCGGCGCTGGCGGGTCGGAGCGCCCGTACGCGTGGAGGCGCCCGGGCGGCTGCTCCCGGGGCTCGCCAGCGAGGCCGGAAGGAACGGCGCGGTCGTCGCGGGCTTCGACTTCCCGATCGGCCTCCCGCTCGCCTACGCGCGCCGCGCGAGCCTCCGCGAGTTCCGCCGGCTCCTGCCCGTCCTCGGCGGGGCCTTCTTCGAGGTCGCGGAGCGCCCGGAGGAGATCTCGCTCCTGCGTCCCTTCTACCCGATGCGGCCCGGCGGCGCGTCGCAGCGCCAGCTCGTGGAAGGCCTCGGGCTCGCGTCGGCCGACGAGCTGCTGCGCGCGTGCGAGCGCGCCACCGGATCGCGCCGCGCCGCCGCGCCGCTCTTCTGGACGCTCGGTCCCCAGCAGGTCGGAAAGGCCGCGATCGCGGGCTGGGAGGAGGTCCTGATCCCGGCGCTCCGCGGCGCGCTCGACGTCGCGCTCTGGCCCTTCGAGGGCGCGCTCCCGGAGCTCCTCGCGCCCGGTCGCGTCGTCGTCGCCGAAACCTATCCCGCCGAGTACTACGCGCGCCTCGGGGTCGACCTCGCGGCGTCGCCCGAGGAGGGGCCCTCCGGAAAGCGCGTGCAGGCGTCGCGCGCGGCACAGGCGCCGCGCCTCGTCGCCGCGGCGCGCGAGCTCGAGGTCGAGCTCGCGCCGGAGCTGCGCGCGCAGATCGACGACGGCTTCGGCAAGCGGCCCGACGGCGAGGATCGCTTCGACGCCACGGTGGGCGTCCTCGGCATGCTCGGCGTCGTCACGGGCCGCCATCCCGCGGGCGAGCCCGAGGACCCGGAGATCCGCCGCATCGAGGGCTGGATCCTCGGCCAGTCCGCACCGGGCGGCGCTTCCGGGGCCGCTTTGGAGGGCTACGGCGGCTGCGGGGACGGTGTTTAGATGTTTCAGATATTCAGATTCTCCGGAGCGAGCCCCCAGGAGGCCCCCGTGGTGAAGGAGAATCTGAATATCTGAAACATCTAAACACCGTCCCCGCGCAGGCAGCTCGGCAGGTGCGGAGCTCGAGGTCGCGCTCGCGCGCTTCGGGCACGCCGCGTTCCGCCCCGGACAGCGCGAGGCGATCGAGACCCTGCTCGACGTGGGGCGCCTGCTCCTCGTCGCGCCGACGGGCGGCGGCAAGAGCCTCAGCTACCAGCTTCCGGCGTGCCTGCTCCCGGGCACGACCCTCGTCGTCTCGCCGCTGATCGCGCTGATGCAGGATCAGGTGGCCGCGCTCGAGCGCTGCGGCGTCGCGGCGACCTACCTCGCGTCGACGCTCGACGCCGGGGAGGTGCGGCGTCGCCTCGCCGCGGTGGCGCGCGGCGAGTGCTCGCTCGTCTACGTGGCGCCCGAGCGCCTGGCGCTCCCGGGCTTCCGCGCGCTCGTCGCCGACCTCGACTGCCCGCTCCTCGCCGTCGACGAGGCGCACTGCATCAGCGAATGGGGCCACGATTTCCGCCCGGAGTACCTCGGAATCGGCGAGGTCGTCGCGAGCCTGCCGAAGGCGCGCGTCCTCGCCTGCACCGCCACCGCGACCCCGGTGGTCCGCGACGAGATCCTCGCGCGCCTGGGCCTGCCCGCCGACACGCCTCAGCTCGTGCACGGCTTCGCCCGCCCCGAGCTCTCGCTGCGCGCCGCCGAGGTGGCGGGCGCGCGCGAGCGGCGCGCCGCGGTCGAGGGCGCGCTGGCCGAGGCCCTCGGCGCCCCGGCCCGTGGCCGGGGGACGGCGATCGTCTACTCGCCGAGCCGCCGCGGCGCGGAGGAGGAGGCCCTGCGCCTCGCCGCGCTCGGCTGGCGCGCGCGCGCCTACCACGCGGGGCTCGACGGGGCGACGCGCGACGCCGTGCAGCGGGCCTTCAGGGCGGGGGAGCTCGAGATCGTCGTCGCGACCAACGCCTTCGGCATGGGGATCGACCGGCCCGACGTTCGGGCGGTGGTACATCTCGGGCCGCCCGGCTCGATCGAGGCCTACTACCAGGAGGTCGGGCGCGCGGGCCGCGACGGCCGGCGCGCGCTCGGGCTCCTGCTGCTCTCGCCGAACGACCTGCCGCTCCGGCGGCGCCTCATCGAGAGGGCGGCCGACGGCGGATCGCCCTCGCCCGAGATCGTCGAGCACAAGTGGAACCTCTTCCTCGAGCTCGTCCGCTTCGTCGAGGGCGGGAGCTGCCGCCACGACGCCATCCTCCGCTACTTCGGCGACGAGGCCGAGGCGCTCGCAGGCTGCGGGATCTGCGACGTGTGCGCGCGCCTCGCGGACGCCGAAGATTCCGGGTCGGACGCCGAGGAGGTCGCGCTGGTCGTGCGCAAGGCGCTCTCGGCCGTGGCGCGCGTCGACGGGCGCTTCGGGCTCGGCGCCGCGGTGGCGCTGCTGCGCGGCGCCGCCGACCCGCGGCTCGTCCGCGCGGGGCTCGACCGCACGCGCACCTTCGGGGTGCTCGCCGAGCGCAGCGACGAGTGGCTCGGGCGCCTGCTGCGCCGCTGCGTCAGCGCGGGCTTCGTCGACTTCGAGGGCGACGAGCGGCCGGTGCTGCGCCTCCTGCCGGCGGGCCGCGCGGTGATGCTCGGCGAGCGGACAGCGCGCATCGAGCTCCCGCCGACGCGCGCCCGTCCCGCATCGGGCCGCGATGCCGAGCCCCCCGCGCACGCCGCCGCGCCCCGGCGGCGGCGCGGCGCGGCTTCGGGGGGAGCGGACGAACTCTCCGCCGGGGAGCGTGCGCTCTGGGAGGCGCTCCGCGCGCAGCGGCTCGCGGCCGCGCGCTCGGCGGGCGTTCCGCCCTACGTGGTGGCGCACGACCGCACGCTCACGGAGATCGCGCGCGAGAAGCCCCGCAACGCGAGCGAGCTCGCGCGGATCTACGGCATGGGCCCGGCGCGGATCGCGCGCCACGGCGAGCGCTTCCTCGCCGTGGTGCAGCAGCACCTCGGCGAAGCTCGGGGACGTTCTTGAAGGCGAACTCGTGGACGCGGGTTCACGAGTTCGTCTGGAGGAACGCCCCCGGCCTAGCGGGCGCGCGCCGTCGCCGGGAGGCTCCGCTCGAAGGCGCGCTCGACGCCCTGGCGCAGCCCGGCGGTGTCGGCGAAGGAGTCGCGCCGCGGCTCGAGCGACCACTTCGGAGCGTGATGGATCCGCGCGACCTGCGCGATCTCCTGGATCAGGTCGAGGCCGGCGAGGCTCTCGTAGAGCGGCTCCCCGTCGGAGGCGAGGATCAGGACGTAGAGCGATGCCGCGGCGATGCTGCCCCGGTAGCCGGCGACCGCGACGCCGCTCACCGCATCCTGGAGGGCGGACGCGATCGGCAGGGAGCCGCGCAGCGGCAGGTCCCGGCGCACGCCGTCCCATGAGGCCTGGTAGCCGCCGATCCGGGCCTTCCGCACCACGAGCGAGGGCATCACGAGCACCCCGTAGTCCACCTGCTCCGCGAGCCGCTCCGCGAAGCGCGACGCCGTGCTGCGCGGATCGACGACGGCTCCCGAGCCCTCGAGCTCGACGCGGGCCGAGCTCCAGAGCCGCCCCGCGCCCGGGGCGTCGAGCACCGCGAGGGGACGGTCGAGCCGGCGCAGGTAGTGGAGGAGCTCGTTCCACACCGGGGCGCCGCCGCCCGCGAGCTCGGCGGGCGCGGCGAGGCCGAGGTTCAGCGGCGCCACGACGACCCGGCCGTATCCCGGCGCCGTCGGTGCGTCCTGCGTGCCGGGCGAGGCGCAGGCGAGTGCCGCGAGGGCGAGCGCGAGCGCGCGGCGGGGCGTGGCGGTCATCGAAGCGTTCCTCCCGGAGACGGTCCGCCCCCGGGCGAAGCTCGCCCGTCGGGGGGAGCAGGGGGATCGGCTCGGGGCCCCCCCGGCTTGAGCCGGCTGCGCGCAGCGGCAGCTCGCGCGCAGGTCGCCTGCGTTCGCGGCGGCTACGCTCGCGCGCTGTGGACGGACTCACGCGCCGGCAGGAGCTGGTGGTGATCCTCGAGCGCGGCGAGCGTTCGTTCGAGGACCTGCGCCGCGAGACGCAGGCGCGCGTGCGCGACCTCGACGACGACCTCGCGCACCTCGAGCGGAGCCTGCGCCGCGGCCCGCGGCGCCTGCTCGTCGAGCCCGCGCACTGCATCGCCTGCGGCTTCGCCTTCCGCAAGCGCGAGCGCTTCTCGACGCCCGGGCGCTGCCCCGTCTGCCGCGAGGAGCGGATCGCCCCGGTCCGGCTTCGGATCGGCTGATGGACGCTGATCCGCGGCCCGGCGCCGAGGCAAGCCCGCGGAGCGGGCGCGCAGCGAGGCGCAGCCGAGCGGAGCTACGTCGGACAAGCCCGCGGAGCGGGCGCGCAGCGAGGCGCAGCCGAGCGGAGCTACGTCG
>CAZUYC010000063.1:0-37846 GCA_964624475.1 uncultured Spirochaetales bacterium
TGACCTCCCATCCTACGACGCGACACCCAGTACTCGTAGGGTCCCCGACCAACCTCACCTCGCCAGACCGCAAGGTATTTTCCGTGCCGAACTGTCGAGGTTGGGCTAGCATCGCTGCATGAGCGACTTGGCATCGAAACAGTGCGTGCCGTGCAAGGGCGGTGTCCCGCCGCTGAAGGGTGCCGCCCTGCGCGCGCTCACGACCGAGCTCGGCAACGACTGGCGCGTCGTCGACGAGCACCACCTCGAGAAGGAGTACCGCTTCCCGGACTTCCTCTCCGCGCTCGGCTTCGCGAACCGCCTCGGCGAGCTGGCCGAGCGCGAGTTCCACCATCCCGACATCCACCTCGCCTGGGGCCGCTTGCGCCTCGAGATCTGGACCCACAAGATCCGCGGCCTCACCGAGAGCGACTTCATCCTCGCCGCCAAAATCGACGAGGTGTACGCGGAGCCTGGGGTCTGATCGGGCGCGCTGGGTTTGCGCGGTGGGTAGCCGCCCCGGTGGGGGGAGCGTCCCGATTTTACTCCGCTCGCCTGCGGCTCGCTGCGCGCTCCGCGCTGCCGCGCTCCGCTTGCGAAGCCGCGCGCCGGAACGCTGGCCCCGGTGATGCGGGGTCGGCCTACGACACGTCCCGGGGATAGGCCAAGCCACGCACCACCCGCACCGTCTTCCGGCCGGGTCTTCGCAAGCGAGGCGCGGCAGCGCCTCGCGCGCAGCGAGCCGCAGGCGAGCGGAGTCAATCGGGAAGTCCCCCTCCCAAGACGCCCCCGCCCCCGCACGCCTACCCCCCCGTGGACTCCTCCACGCGACGCATGAACTCGATCAGCGTCGGCCGGCTCGCGAGGAGCCGGGCGGAGCCGGTCATCGCGTCCATGCGCAACACGAAGAGCATCCCGTAGACGGCGAGGTCGGCCATGCTCGGCTGGTCCGCGTAGAAGAAGCGCCGGGAGCCGAGCAGGTTCACGAGGTCGCCAAGCCGGTCCTCGACGCCGCGCAGCAGGGCCGTCTCGGGCCGCTCCCAGGTGCCGCCGGTGCGCAGCCAGGCGAGCCCCCGCCGCACGCCCGCCAGGCGCAGCGGTCCGCGCCGCGCGCGCGTGCTCTCCGTCGCCTCGCGGCGCTGCGCGAGCACGAGCCAGCGGTTCCAGTACCAGAGGAAGGATGCGTCGGCCCAGTCCTCGAGCTGCCGCTGCTGCGCCGCGACCACCGGGTCCGAGGCGAGGAGCGGCGGCTTCGGATGCAGCTCGTCGAGGCGGAGCAGGATCCGGGTCGAGTCCGAGACGAGCTCGGAGTCGATCGCGAGCACCGGGAGGAGCCCGGTTTCGGGGCTCCAGCGCTTGTAGTCGTCGGGGCTCGCCGGCTCGCGCAGCTCGAAGTCGAGCCCCTTGAGCACCAGGGCACGGCGCACCTTCTCGGTGTAGGGCGTGCTCCGCGGTCCGTACAGGGTGATCCGCTGCGCCACGGTGTGTGGCTCCTGCGCGCGGGTGCGCGGGCGGAAGGATACGGGCGGCGGCGCCGCGCTCCAAACGCGCGGGGGCCTCCGAAAAAGGCTCGCCGCGGGAGGTGGTGACGGCGAGGGCCGCGTTGGTCCACACTCCCGCGCGCATGCCCGGTCGGCGGGAAGAGCGGGGCTGGCAGCGGATCTACGCCGTGGTGCGGCGCATTCCGCGCGGCCGCGTGGCGACCTACGGGCGCGTGGCGGCCCTCGCGGGCATGCCCCGTCGGGCGCGCGAGGTGGGGTGGGCGCTGCACGCCCTCGACGACGACAGCGACGTGCCCTGGCAGCGCGTGCTCAACGCCCGCGGCGAGGTGAGCGCGCGCGGCGAGCCCGCCGCCGCGCGGGTGCAGCGAGCGCTCCTCGAGCGCGAGGGCGTGGTCTTCGGCCCTGGCGGACGCGTGGATCTCGCCGCGCACGGCTGGCGCCCGCGCGGCGCCCGCGCAGCGCAGGGGCGGGCGTGAGGCGCTCGCGGCGCTTCGCCGCTCTCGCGCTCGCGGCGCTCGCCGCCGTCGCGCTGGTCCGCACCGCCCGCTTCGGCTCGCACCAGCCGGAGGTGGCGGCGCTCGCGGCGTTCTCCGTCGAGGCCGACGGCGTGGCGCGCCACCTGGCATCGGGCCTGCGCTTCGCGACGATCTCGTCTCAGGACCCGGAAGAGCTCGATGCCGCAGCCTTCCGCGGCTTCCACCGCCATCTCGCGGCGATCCATCCCCGCGTGCACCGCGAGCTCTCCCGCGAGACGGTGAACGACCTGAGCCTCCTCTACACCTGGCGCGGCCGCGATCCTTCGCTCCCTCCGGTGCTGCTCGCGGCGCACCAGGACGTGGTGCCGGTCGACGCCGGGAGCGCGGCCGACTGGACGCACCCGCCCTTCGCGGGGGTCGTGGCCGACGGCTTCGTCTGGGGGCGGGGCTCGATGGACGACAAGGCGAGCCTCTTCTGCATCCTCGAAGCCGTCGAGGGACTGCTCGCAGACGGCTTCGCCCCGGCGCGAACGATCTACCTCGCCTTCGGGCACGACGAGGAGCTGGGCGGCGAGCGCGGCGCAGCGGAGATGGCGCGGCTCCTCGCCGAACGCGGCGTGCGCCTCGCCTTCGTGCTCGACGAGGGCGGCATGGTCGTGGAGCCGGGCTACCTCCCCGGCTTCGACCGGCGCGCGGCCGTGATCGGGATCGCCGAGAAGGGCTCCGTCTCGATCGCCCTCGACGCCGTCGTCGACGGCGGCCACTCCTCCACGCCGCCTCGCAACACGGCCGTGGGAATCGTCGCGGCGGCGGTCGCGGCGCTCGAGCGCCACCCGATGCCCGGGCGAATCGACGGCACGACGGCGCTCTTCTTCGACCACCTCGGGCCGGAGCTCTCCTTGCCGTTCCGCGCGCTCCTTGCCAACCGCTGGCTCTTCGGGCCGCTGCTCGAGCTCGCGCTCGCTCGCACCCCCGCGAGCGATGCGATGCTGCGCACGACCACGGCGGCCACGCTCGCCTCTGGAGGCGTCAAGGAGAACGTGCTCCCGATCCGCGCGCGGGCGGTCGTGAACTTCCGCATCCATCCCTCGGACTCGATCGACGCCGTGGTCGAGCACGTGCGCCGCGTGGTCGACGACGAGCGGATCGAGCTCACGGTGGGCCTCCGCAGCCAGCCGCGCGAGCCGACCGCCGCCTCGCCGGTCGACTCCGAAGCCTTCGGCGAAATCGCGCGCGCCGCGCGGGAGATCTTTTCGGACTCCGCCGCGGTCCCCTTCCTGGTGCTCGGCGGCACCGACGCGCGCCACTACGCGGGGCTCACGCCGCGCCTCTACCGCTTCGCGCCCTTCGAGTTCGGCCGGGACGGGCTCGAGCGCGCCCACGGCACCGACGAGCGCATCTCGCTCGAGAACCTCGTCTCCGGCGTGCGCTTCTACCGCCGGCTCGTCGAGCGGACGGCCGGCCCGCCGGCGGGCCCGTAGCGGGCGAGCTCGCGGTCGTAGGCGTCGAAGCCGACGAGGCGGCGCAGCTCGTCGAAGGGCACCAGCTCGGGGCAGGGCTCGCCGCCCCGCAGCGCCGCGAGCGCCCGCTGCATGGCGCGCGTCGCGGCCGAGAGCAGGGTCAGCGGATGGGCCGCGATCTTGTAGCCGAGTTCCTCGAGCCGCGCCGGCGGGAGGAGCGGCGTCTCGCCTCCCTCCACGAGGTTCGCCATCGCGGGCACGCGCGCCTCGCGGCAGAAGCGGCGCATCTCCTCCTCGCTGCGCGGCGCCTCCAGGAAGACGATGTCGGCTCCGAGGTCGGCGAAGGCCCGCACCCGCCACAGCGCCTCGTCGAGGCCGAGCGGGTCGCGCGCGTCGGTGCGCGCGAGGACCAGGATCCCGGCGCCCTCGTCGCGCGCCTCGACGGCGGCGCGGACGCGAGCCTGCGCCTCGTCGCGGTCCACCACCTGCTTGCCCTGCGTGTGTCCGCAGCGCTTCGGCCAGCGCTGGTCCTCGATCATCGCGCCGGCGAATCCGGCGCGCGCGTAGCCGTGCAGCGTGCGCTTCACGTTCAGCGGGTTGCCGTAGCCGGTGTCGGCGTCCCCGATCACGGGGACTTCGACCGCCGCGCAGATCTCCCGGCCCTGGTCGAGCATCTCGCCGTAGGAGAGGAGCCCCGTGTCCGGCAGCGCGGCCCGCGCGGCCGCGACCGCGAAGCCGCTCATGAAGGTGAGGGGGAAGCCCGCCTGCTCGATCAGCCGCGCCGACCAGGCGTCGAAGCAGCAGGGCATGACGCGCAGCCCCGGCGCTTCGATCAGGGCGCGGAGCCTCGCGGCGGGCGGCCTCACGGCGGCCCTTTGTACCACGCCGCGCCCGCCCCGTCCGGCCGGGGCGGGGCCGGAGCGCCCGGGTTACCCTGCGCTGCCCCATGCCCACGGCCCTCGACGCGCTGCTCGCGCTCATGGATCTCGAGGAACTCGAGGTGAACCTCTTCCGCGGCCGGAGCCCGCAGGAGGGCTCGCAGCGCGTCTTCGGCGGGCAGGTGCTCGGACAGGCGCTCGTGGCCGGCGGTCGCACCGTTGCGGCCGAGCGGCCCGCGCACTCGTTCCACGCCTACTTCCTGCGCCCCGGGGATCCGGCGACGCCCATCCTGTACCAGGTGGACCGCACGCGCGACGGGCGCTCCTTCACGACGCGGCGGGTGACCGCGATCCAGCGCGGCCGGGCGATCTTCCACCTCGAGGCGTCGTTCCACGGGGCTGAGCGCGGCCCCGAGCACGAGGAGGCGATGCCGGACGTTCCCGATCCCGAGTCGCTCCCGACCTGGCGGGAACGGATGGAGCCGATCGCGGCCAGGGCGAAGGAGCAGCTCGGCTCGTGGCTCCTGCGCGACCGCCCGATCGATACGCGCCACGTCACCTGGTTCGATCCGCTCGACCCGGAGAAGCTCCCGCCGCGCCTCCTCGTCTGGATCCGGGCGGCGGGCGACCTTCCCGCTGCGCCGCTCCTGCATCAGTGCGTGGTGGCTTACGCGTCGGACATGACGCTCCTCGATGCCGTCTCGCTCCCCCACGCGATCGCCTGGACCGACGAGGGCTGGCAGATCGCGAGCCTCGACCACGCGATGTGGTTCCACCGCGCGCTGCGCGCCGACGAGTGGCTCCTCTACGCGCAGGAGAGCCCGATCGCCGCCGGCGCCCGAGGCTTCGCGACGGGGAGGCTCTTCACGCGCGAAGGCGCCCTCGTCGCCTCGGTCGTCCAGGAGGGGCTCGTCCGCCCGCTCCGTCCTGCCTGAGATCGAACCCGGCCCCGCGTCGATTCGCCGCCCACGGACGGCCCCGTTTCGCGTAGACTGCGGGCGCCGGGGGAAGTGGCTTGGCGAGGGCAGAGCGCGGCTGCGGATGGTCGGCCCTGACGTGGCTCGCGCTCCTCGCGCCGCTCCTGCTCCCAGCGGGCCGCGCGACGGCGCTCGAGTTCCTGAACGGCCGCGTCCAGATCCACGGCTACCTCGAAGAGCAGCTCCGGGTCATCGCGAACGAGTACAGCGCCGACGACGGCTACGACCTCACGCAGTGGTACAACGTCCTGAACGTCGAGGGCGAGTGGGACATCGCTCCCGACGGCGTCGGGCCCTTCGACCTGATCTCTGCCTACGTGCGCGTCGAGGCGCGCTACGACTGCGTCTGGACGGCAGGCTGCGGGATGCTGCGGCTCGAGCCGACCTACGGGGACGACGCCAAGCGGCTGCCCAAGCGCCTCTCCGACGCGCACAAGACGGGCCTCGTCGGCGTGACCGTGCCGGATCAGTTCTCCGACGTGCGCCCGCTGATCCGGATCCCGATCGCGGAGCGCCAGGCCGTCTTCGGCGCGGAGGCGGGCTTCGCGCTCCCGACGCCGGACCAGCGCCACCTCGGCCGCCTGTGGAACGTGACCGGGCTCGGCGAGCTCGTCTTCGCGGGGCGCGGGCCCGACTTCCAGTTCGGGACCAGCGACGATCCGGGGCTCTACGTGGTCGACGGCTGCAACAGCCGGTTCGATGCGGGCCTGCCGGTGCCGGGCGTCCCGCCGCCGAGCCAGGTGCCGTGCGCCGGCCACCAGATCTCGCCCTACCTGTTCGGGCTCCAGGACCTGCCTGGGCCGAACAACGGCAGCCAGGCGCGCGTGCTCGGGCCCTGGCGGCCGCGCGACCGCATCCCGGCGGCGGACCGGGTGCGCCTGCGCGCCAACCCGCTCAACCCCGACGACCAGCAGCCCGTGCTCGGCCTCTTCGGCCAGGGCCAGCTCCCCTTCCGGCCGGCGCCGATCTACGACATCGACGAGAGCGCGCCGCGCGACGCCGCCCAGGGCCTCTTCCTGCCGAACCTGGCCTTCCAGGGCCTGATCGGGAGCGACCGCTTCGGCTTCTACGACACCAACTTCTCGCAGAGCGCGCTCGCGTGGAACCACGGCGCGAGCCAGGGCTCGGAGCGCGAGCTCAAGGAGGCCTACCTCGATCTCGAGCTCTTCGAGGGGCGCCTGTGGGTGCGCGGCGGCAAGCAGACGATCGTCTGGGGGAAGACCGAGATCTTCCGCTCGCAGGACCAGTGGAACCCGCAGGACCTCGGCCTCACCTCGCTCCCCTCCCTCGAGGAGTCGCGGGTCCCGCTCTGGTCGCTGCGCGGAGTCTGGTCCTTCTACGACGTGGGCTTCCTCGAGGACGTGCGGCTCGAGCTGGCGGCGAACCTCGACGAGTTCGAGCCGGTCGACATCGGCCGCTGCGGCGAGCCCTACGCGCCTCCGGCGACCTGCACGCGCGCCTTCGGCTTCTTCGGCTACACGCTCGCTGGCACGGGCCTGGCCGGCGAGCGGCGCCCGCCGCCCTTCTGGGAGGACCCGAAGAGCCTCGAGTGGGGCGCGCGCCTCGAGTTCCGCGAGGACCGCGTGAGCTTCGCGCTCAGCTGGTTCCGCGGCTACGACGACTTCCCGCACGTGCAGCCGGTCTTCGTCTTCGAGCGCAACGTCGATCCGCAGACGGGGCGCCCGCGCAAGGCCGGCGCGCGCAGCCGCTGCGACCCCGACGGGCTCGTCGGGTCTCCCGACACCACTGGGTGTCTAGGCGCCTTCGCCGGGAATACCCCGCAGTTCAGCCTCTCGAACCCTGCGCAGGTCGAGAACGTGCTGCGCCAGCACCCCTCGAACCAGCAGCTCTTCCACGTGATCTGCGCGTCGACGCTCGGCTTCACCACGCTGCTCCCCTCCGGCTGCTCGCTCAACGTCTGGAACTCGACCGCGCCCGCGCTCGCGCCCGGCGACCCGCTCTTCGCGCTCTCCCCGCGCCTCTCGATGGCCTTCACCGCGATGCTCGCTGGAGGGACGGGCAACGCGCTGCTGAACGGGAAGACGATCCTCTTCAGCCTCGGGGACTTCCAGGCCCAGGGATCGACCGCGATCACGAGCCCGAGCCAGCTCCCGCTCGTCCCGCTCGTCGCGGACCCCGGCGACGGGCCGCCGCTCTCGACGGCCGACCTCGCCGCGTGGGGCCTGCCGCCGGACCCGCTCTGGACGGACTTCTGGGCCCTGGGGGGGCTCGCACCGGTGCTGAGCCAGGCGCAGGAGGCGCTGCTCGGCTGCGGCAGCTCCGAGGGACCGGCCCCGGCGCAGTCCTTCACGCAGCGCTCCTACTGGGGGACGCACTGCGACATCACCGGCTTCGACCTCTTCAACACCGAGGGGAGCGCCTTCTTCCAGTCCTGGCCGGGCTTCGAGGGGACGGAGGGGGGCGTCTGGCTCGCGAACGACCCGGCGCGCGCGCAGCCCGGGACGACCGGCTTCGCGGGCGGGCCCGTGTGCACGCGCTACGAGGGCGGCGCGGTGGTGGTCCTGCCCGGCTGCGCCCTGGGCGCGGGGCTTCTGCGTCCGTTCACCGGACCGACCTTCCAGAGCTTCCAGAGCGAGATGGCCGCGCTCTCCTGGAACGCGCTCATGGTCTTCGTGACGCTCTCGCTCCCCGACGACCGCGACGGCGACGGCGTGGCGGACCGCCCGCCGCCGGGCACCCCCTATCGCTTCGACGAGTTCGATCCGCTCCTTCCCCTCCGCACGGACGGCTGCTCGTACGTGAACCCGAGCATCTGCAAGAACGTCGCGAGCCTGCTCGGCCTCGGCGCCGCGCAGAAGCGGACCGTCCAGGCGGGCGGCAACGGGCGCTTCGGCCGGCGCGACTTCCAGTGGGCGGGCGGCGCCGCCGCCGTGCTCGACTACCAGGAGCGCGACATCCTCGGCTTCGCGATGGACTTCGCCGAGGACCGTACCAAGACGAGCTGGGGGCTCGAGTTCACCTGGTTCCCGGGCGTTCTCGTCGCGGACAACGACGCCTTCGACGCGCTCACTCACGTCGACCTCTACAACCTCGTGATCTCCGTGGACCGGCTCACCTTCGTGCGCTTCCTGAACCGCTCGCGCTCCTTCTTCATGAACCTCCAGGTCTTCCTCCAGTACGTCGCGGGCTATCGCGAGAGCTTCCCGCGCGACGGCCCCGTGAACACCCTCGCGACCTTCACGATCGCGACGGGCTATTACCAGGACCGGCTGGTTCCGGCGCTCACCTGGGTGCACGACCTCCCTTCCCACTCGGGGGCCGTCCTGTTCAGCGTGAGCTACCGCTACACGGAGAACCTGAGCATCCAGGTCGGGGCGAACGCGTTCTACGGCGAGGTCCGGAGCCTCGAGGCGCCGCTGGTTTCCCCGGGGACCGCCGCCGGCGGCGCCGGTCGGGGCTCGCAGCACGCCTACGTCGAGAACGGCCTCTCGCAGATCCGCGACCGCGACGAGCTCTTCCTGCGCCTCCGCTACACCTTCTGAGCGGGCTGACGGCCGGCAATGAGCCGGCCGTCAGGCACTCCGCTCGCCTGCGGCTCGCTGCGCGGCCGCTCCGCGGCCGCTACGCGGCCCTGACCGTTCCAACTGGCCTCCGCTCGCCTGCGGCTCGCTGCGCGGCCGCTCCGCGGCCTTGCTGACCGCCCGCGGGGGGCCGGAGCTCCTGTGGAGCTCGGCCGCGCAGGGAAGCATTGTCTTGGAGCCGCGACCGGTGGTATGAGGGAGGGGCGCGACCCCGGGGAGGATCCGGATGGAGCCGCTCGTCACCTTCGTCGCCAGCCTGGCCCTGATCGAGTACTTCGTGATCACGCTGCAGTGCGGGCGCGCGCGCGGGCGCCTCGGCGTCCCGGCCCCGGCCATGACCGGTCACCCCGAGTTCGAGCGCTACCTCCGCGTGCAATACAACACGATCGAGCAGCTCGTGATCTTCCTGCCGGCGCTCTTCGGCTTCGCCCACTTCGTGAGCTCCGGCTGGGCGGCCGCCCTCGGCATCGTCTTCATCGTCGGGCGCGCCCTCTACGCGCGCGGCTACGTCCAGGACCCCGCCAAGCGCGGGCCCGGCTTCGGGCTCACGCTGCTCGCGAACACGCTGCTCCTCCTCGGCGCGACCTTCGGGGCGCTGCGTGCCTGGGTCGCCTGAATCCGGTCGGGGCCCGGGCCTCACCCGCCGCCAGCTCCTGCGGACGGGCGCGGTCGCGGCGGGCTATGCGCTCGCCGCCGGGCCGATCCGGGCCGAGGTCGTGCGTACGGATGCGGCGGGGCTCGTGGCCGGCATGGTCGAGATCCCCGCGGGCGACCGGCGGATCGCGGCGTACCGCGCGCGACCGGAGGGGGCGGGGCCCTTTCCCGTCGTCCTGGTAGTCCACGAGATCTTCGGCCTGCACGAGTACATCCGCGACGTCTGCCGCCGCCTCGCGCGCGCGGGCCATCTGGCGCTGGCGCCCGACCTCTACGCCCGCCAGGGCGATCCGACCCGTAAGCCGAACGTCGACGCGATCCTCCAGGAGATCGTCGCCCGCGTCCCCGACGCCCAGGTCATGTCCGACCTCGACGCCGCCGCCGCCTGGGCCGCGTCGGACGGCGGGAAGCCGGGCACCCTCTTCATCACCGGCTTCTGCTGGGGCGGTCGCATCGTCTGGCTCTACGCCGCGCACCGGCGCGATCTCACGGCCGGCGCGGCCTGGTACGGCCGCCTCACCGGCACGGCGAGCACGCTCACCCCGGAGCAGCCGATCCACCTCGCCGACCGCCTGCAGGCTCCGGTGCTCGGCCTCTACGGGGCGGAGGACGCCGGGATCCCGCTCGAGGGCGTCTTCGCGATGCGCAAGCAGCTCGCCGAGGCCGGAAGCCCGTCGGAGATCGTGGTCTTCCCCGGCGCGCCCCACGCCTTCCACGCGGACTACCGAGAGAGCTTCCGCCCGCTGCCGGCCGAGGAGGGCTGGCGGCGTATGCTGGAGTGGTTCCGGCGCCACGCCGAGGCGCCAGGGAGCCGGGAGGGGTGATCTTGCAACCGAAGACCCCCTAGGGGGCACTCACAGTTCGTCTACGATTTGCCGAACTGTGGGATATACTGGCGACCCTTCGTCCAGGGCGACCGAGGGGGGGCCGCGCCGGGGGCCGGCGCGGGGCTCGCCGAACCGCTTCCCAGGAGACACATCGCGATGACGGCGACGACCGGGAACCAGGCCTTGCTGGGCTTCGTCGAGCGCGTGCGCGCTCTCTGCCAACCCGACCGGGTGCACTGGTGCGACGGCTCGGAGCGCGAGTACGAGCGGATGATCGAGCTCATGCTGGCGAGCGGGACGCTGCGCCGGCTCGACCCGCGCCGGCGCCCGAACAGCTACCTGGCCTGCTCCGACCCCGGCGACGTGGCGCGCGTCGAGGACCGCACTTTCATCTGCTCGAAGACGCAGGACGAGGCCGGCCCCACGAACAACTGGGCCGACCCGGCGCAGATGCGGGCCACGCTCGAGGGGCTCTTCCGCGGCAGCATGCGCGGCCGCACGCTCTACGTGATCCCGTACAGCATGGGACCGATCGGCTCGCCGATCGCCCACATCGGCGTCCAGATCAGCGACTCGCCCTATGTCGTCGCGAGCATGCGCATCATGACGCGCATGGGCAGCCGCGTCCTCGCCGCGCTCGGCGACGGCGCCTTCGTTCCCTGCCTGCACTCCGTCGGCAGGCCCCTCGCCCCCGGCGAGCGGGACGTGCCCTGGCCCTGCAACGCCGAGAACAAGTACATCGTGCACTTCCCGGATACCCGCGAGGTCTGGTCCTACGGCTCGGGCTACGGCGGCAACGCGCTGCTCGGCAAGAAGTGCTTCGCCTTGCGCATCGCCTCCGTCATGGCCCGCGACGAGGGCTGGCTGGCCGAGCACATGCTGATCCTCAAGCTCACGAGCCCCGAGGGCAAGCGGCGTTACGTGGCGGGGGCCTTCCCGAGCGCGTGCGGCAAGACGAACCTCGCGATGCTGACGCCGACGCTCCCCGGCTGGAAGGTCGAGACGATCGGCGACGACATCGCCTGGATGAAGTTCGGCGCCGACGGGCGGCTCTACGCCATCAACCCCGAGGCGGGCTTCTTCGGCGTGGCGCCGGGCACGAGCATGAAGTCGAACCCGAACGCCATGCTGACGCTCGAGCGCAACTGCCTCTTCACCAACTGCGCCCTCACCGACGAGGGCGACGTCTGGTGGGAGGAGATGACCGACGCGCCGCCCGCGCACCTCGTCGACTGGTACGGCAAGGACTGGACGCCCCACACGGGCTCGGTCGCCGCGCACCCGAACGCACGCTTCACCGCGCCGGCGGCGCAGTGTCCGGTGATCGCGCCGGAGTGGGAGGATCCGCGGGGCGTGCCGATCAGCGCGATCCTCTTCGGCGGCCGGCGCGCGCACACCGTGCCGCTCGTGAACGAGGCGCGCGACTGGCAGCACGGCACCTTCCTCGGCTCGATCATGGGCAGCGAGAAGACGGCGGCCGCGACCGGCAAGGTGGGCGAGCTGCGCCGCGACCCGATGGCCATGCTGCCCTTCTGCGGCTACAACATGGCCGACTACTGGGCCCACTGGCTGCACACCGGCGCGCGCCCGGGGGCGAAGCTCCCGCGCATCTACATGGTGAACTGGTTCCGCAAGAGCCGCGGCGGCGACTTCCTGTGGCCGGGATTCGGCGAGAACGGGCGCGTGCTCAAGTGGGTCTTCGAGCGCTGCGAGGGCACGGCCAAGGCCGTCGAGACGCCGATCGGGAACCTGCCCGCCCCGGGCGGGATCGACCTGACCGGCCTCGACGACGTGTCGCGCGAGGACCTCGCGGAGCTCCTGCGCGTGGACGTCGAGGGCTGGCTCGCCGAGGCGCACGGCGTGCGCGAGTACTACGAGGAGTTCGGCGGCCGCGTGCCGCGCGCGCTCCAGCAGGAGCTCGAAGCCCTGCGCGTGCGCCTCGAGGCGGCGAAGTAGCGCTAGCCTCCGGTAGCGATGGGAACGGGCGGTCCGACTGCATCGGGCCCCAGGTCCTATCGGTTCCCGCCGGGACCCACGCGCTCCTCCCAGGGAGCTTCGCCGTCGGCGCGGTCGTGAGCTGCCCGGTCCGCTGCCGCGCCCGGCGCGGCGGGGGTGTAGGATTCCCCGTTGGAGGGAGACCCTGGAGCCCGCGCCGCCCGCCGTCCCGGTCCCCCCGCCTGCGCCCGCTCGCGCCGAGTTCCTCGGCAGCGGAGGCGAGTACTTCCGCATCTGGATCGTGAACCTCGCCCTCACGCTGGCGACGCTCGGCCTCTACTCGCCCTGGGCGAAGGTGCGCCGCGAGCAGTACTTCCACCGCAACACGCGCCTCGCCGGGGCCGGCTTCGACTTCGACGCCCGGCCGATCGCGATCCTGCGCGGGCGGCTCCTCGCAGTCGCGCTCCTCGTCCTCCTGAACCTCGGCAGCCAGTGGAGCCCGGTCGTGAGCGTGCTCGCGAGCGTGCTCTTCGTCGCCGTGCTCCCGTGGATGGTGACCGCGGCCCTGCGCTTCCGGCTCCACCACACGCTCCACCGCGGGCTGCGCTTCGGCTTCCGCGGGCGCGTCGGCGAGGCCGCCCGCGCGTTCCTGCTCTGGCCGCTCGCGGCCGCTGCGACGCTCGGCCTGCTGCTGCCCGTCGCGGTCCAGCGCCAGCAGCGCTTCGTCTACGGGCGCAGCGCCTTCGGCGCGAGCCGCTTCCAGAGCCAGGTTCCGGTCGGAGAGGTGTACCGGATCTACCTCGGGATGGTCGGGGTCCTGGTGGGCGTCGCGGGGATCGCGCTCGCGGCCCGCTGCGCGCTCGGAGGCCTTCCGATCCTGGGCGCGGATCCGAATCCGTTCCTCGGCCTCGGGGGTGCGATCGCGGCGCTCCTCGCGGCCCTCGTCGTGGCCGGCGCCTACTTCCGGGTCCGCCTTCACAATCTCGTGTGGAACGAGCTGCGCCTCGGGCCGCACCGCTTCCGGAGCCACCAGACGCTGGCCTCCTTCCTCGCGCTCCAGCTCGGGAACCTCGTCGCCACGGTCGCGACGGTCGGGCTCTTGCGGCCGTGGGCCCTCGTGCGCTCCGCGCGCTACCGCGCAGGGCGCCTCGAGCTCGTGCCCGGCGCGGGCCTCGACGAGTTCGTGATCGGCGCGGCGGGGGCCTCGAGCGCGGCGGCCGACGAGATCGCCGAGCTCTTCGGCTTCGACGTGGGATTCTAGCGGGGGCGCAGGATGGTCCGAGCCCGCTTCTACGACGGCAGGACCTCGCAGGCGCGCGAGGTCGTGCTCTCCCGACAGGCCGGCGAGCTCGCCGTCGAGGGCGAGGGCGTGCGCCTGCTCGTGCCGCTGCGCGAGGCCCGGATCTCCGAGACGTTCGCGCGCGCACCGCGCGTGCTCGAGCTTCCGGGCGGAGCGCGCTGCGAGGTCGAGCCGGGGGCGGCGCTCGACCTCCTGCTCGAGCTCCTCGGTCACGACGAGGGGCGCGTGTCGCGCTGGCAGCGACACTGGGGCCTCGCCCTCGCCTGTGCCTTCGCGACGCTGGCGCTCGCCGCCGCGGGCTACCGCTACGGTCTGCCTCGGCTCGCGGAGGGCGTCGCGAAGGGCCTGCCCGAGGAGTGGGTGCAGCTCCTCGGAGCCCACACTCTCGCGGCTCTCGACGAGGCGGTCTTCGAGGCCACGGAGCTCGACGGCGAAGTGCGCGACCGCCTCGCCGCGCGGCTCGCGGCGCTGCGCCCGCCCGCAGGGGATCCTCCCGCCTACACGCTCCACTTCCGGAGCGCCGGGGCGCTTTCGGCGAACGCCTTCGCCCTCCCGGGCGGCGAGATCGTCGTGACGGACGCCCTCGTGCGACTCGCTCGGAGCGACGAGGAGGTGCTCGGCGTGCTCGCCCACGAGCTCGGCCACCTGCGCGCACGGCACGCGCTGCGCGGGCTCATCCAGGCCTCGGCCGTCGGGATGCTCGTCGCCGTCTGGCTCGGCGACGTGGGCAGCTTCGCGACGGCGCTCCCCGCCTTCGTGCTCGAGGCCCAGTACTCGCGCGACTTCGAGCGCGAGGCCGACCGCTACGCAGCCGAGCTGCTCCGGGCCAACGGGCTGGATACGACTCCGCTCGCGGACCTCCTCGCGCGCCTCGAGGCGGAGCAGGGCGGGCCGCAGGGCCGGGAGGGCCTCGCCGCCTACCTCTCCTCGCACCCCGCGACGTCCGAACGCATCCGCGCGCTCAGCCGCGGGGACTGAGGTCCGCGAGCCGATCGGGCACGTGGTCGAGCCGGTAGAGCTCCTTGCAGTTCGCGTGGAGCATCTTCCGCACCTGCTCCTTCGGGACGTCGCGGAAGACGCGCTCGATCGTGACGCGGCTGTTCGGCCAGTCGGACCGCTCGCTCGGGAAGGCCTTCTGCTCGAGCACTGCCTTCGTGTACCAGCGGTAGCGCATGAACATGTCGTCGGCCTGCTCGAGCAGCGTCGGGATCCAGCCGATGTTCGACTCGACGAGAACGATCCGGAGCCTCGGGAAGCGCGCGAAGATCCCCGAGAAGAGGAGGTCGCAGACGACGGGGAGCGTCTGCCCCCCGGCCTTGGTGAGCGCCGCCATGCCGACGAAGGCGAGCGACGACCAGCTCTCGCGCCGCGTGGCGAGCCCCCCGCGCACGAAGCTCCCGATGTGGACCGCGACGGGGAGTTCCGCCTCCTCGCAGCGCGCCCAGAAGCGGTCGTCCTCGGGCCTGGGATCGATCGAGCCGTTCGGGAAGGTGACGCCGATCGGCTTGTAGTCGAAGAAGGAGAGTCCGGCCACGGCCGTGAGCCCCACGGGCCAGCGCTCCTTGCCGTCGTCGAAGACCCAGACCTCGCCGTCGGGGACGCGCTCGACGCGCGGGGCGCGCTGCTTCATGCGCGCCGGAACGCGCTCCTGCCAGAGCTCCGGGGGCTCGTTCACGTGGGCGTCGCAGTCGAGGATCGGGTAGTCGATGCTCGCGACGTCGCGGAAACGCTCGGACATGGGAACCTCACTCCGCAGGCGTGAAGAAGGGGACCACGATCTTCCAGTCGGCGACCTGCGGGTGCCCGAGCGGACGGAAGACCGCCTGCACCGGCAGGTCGATCCGCAGCCGCGCAGGGTCGCAGTCGACGAAACGCGTCACGAGGCGAATCGCCGGGTCCTCCGCGAGCGCCACGATCCCCGTCGCGAAGGGGACGAGCGGCGCGAACTCCCGCACGAGCGGGCGGCGCACGACGGCGAAGGAGAAGACCGTCCCGCGCCCGGAGGTGGCCTCCCAGGCGAGGCGCTCGCTCCCGCAGGCGCGGCAGCGCTCGGGCGGGTACCACTGGAAACGGCGGCACTCGCCGCAGCGCGGGATCCGGAGCTCGCCGCGGGCGGCGGCCTCGAAGAAGGGCCGCGTCGGCTCGAAGGCCGGGTCGGGGATCGGGAACGCGCTCATCACTCCCGCCGGAGCACGAGCGTGCTCGCCTGCGCGCCCGTGTAGCCTCCGTAGACCGCGATCTCCGCCTCCGGCACCTGGGCCGCCGCCTCGCCGCGGAGCTGGCGCACGAGCTCCACCACGTGCGAGATCCCGAGCACGTAGGCGTGCGAGAGGAGCCCGCCGTGCGTGTTGTAGGGGAGCTTCCCTCCGTCGTAGTGCAGGGCGTTTCCCTCGACGAAGGCGCCGCCCTCGCCCTTGGCGCAGAAGCCCATGTCCTCGATCTGGAGCAGCGCCGCGATCGTGAAGGGGTCGTAGAGCGCGAGCACGTCGACGTCGCGCGGCCGGATCCCGGCCATCTCGAAGGCCGCCGGTGCCGAGAAGACCTGCGGCGTGCTCGTGAACGCCTCCTGGAGCGCCCAGTAGACGCCCGAGCCCGAGCGCCCCTCGCCGATGCCCTCGACCACGACCAGGGGCCTCCCGAGGTCGCGCGCGCGCTCGACCGAGGTCATCAGGTAGGCGCCGCCGCCGTCCGAGATCAGGCAGCAATCCTCCACGCGCAGCGGATCGACGAGCATCGGGCGCGCGAGGTAGTCCTCGAGCGTGAGCGGCTTGTCGCGCATCACCGCCCCGGGGTGGAGGTTCGCGTGGCGGCGGCAGGCCACCGCGATCGCGCCGAGCTGCTCGGGCTTTGTACCGTACTCGTGCATGTGCCGGCGCGCGATCGTCGCGAAGTACACGGGCTGCGGGAACCAGCCGAAGGGCACCTCGAGCTGGCGCTTCATCGGCTCGTGGGCGTGGAAGTGGCCGGGGCCGCCGACCATGCTGTCGCGCTGCGTGGCCCAGGAGACGGCGAAGACGTTCACGACGTGGCGCACCTCGCCGCGGCGCAGCCACTCGGCGGCCGCGGCGGGGGCCGTCCCGGCCCACACCATGCCGCCGCCGCGCGGAGCCGTCCGGATCCGGTGGCTCGTCCCGAAGTGGACGTGGAAGTCCTTCTCGGTGAACTCCGCACCCATGCCCCCGCTGTAGAGGATCCCGTCCACGTCCTCGGGCTCGAGGCCCGCGTCGGCGAGCGCGCGGCCGATCGCCTGCGCGGCGATCTCCTGGTGCGTGCGGCCACTGGCCCGGGTGTGGTCCGCCTCGCCGACGCCCGCGATCGCGACCTCGCCGTCGATCGGGTCGATCGGGACCGCCTCGCCCCAGCTCGCCTTGCCCCAGCTCGGGGCTGTCGTCACGGCGTCACCTCCGTGCGGTCGCGATCCAGGCCGCGTAGCCCGCGTGCACCCCGGTCGGCGTCGCCAAGGGGGCGAGCGCGGCCCGGATCGCGGCGGCCGCGCGGCCGCGCGCGGCAAGGCCCGCGGCGCCCGCCTCGCGCAGCGCGGCCGCCACCGGACCCATCTGCATGCTGAACTCGACGGCGCGCTCGAGGTCGCCCCCCGCGCCGATCGCGAGCTCGCCCAGGTCGGGCTCGAGCGCGACCTGCGAGAAGCCCGCCGCCGAGAGGATCCCGCGCACGCGCTCGGGGTCGGCGAACGAGAAGGGCCCCGGCGCGCCCGGCGGGGACGGCGGCGGGAGCTCGACGATCCCGGCGATCGCGCGCAGCGGCGCGAGGAGCCAGGGGTTGCGGTCGAGCGCCTGCCAGCAGACGAAGGCCAGGCGACCGCCCGGGCGGAGCGCGGTGGCGAGATTCGCGAAGGCCGCGACCGGATCGGCGAAGAACATCACGCCGAAGCGCGAGAAGGCGAGGTCGAAGGCCGCGTCGAAGCGGTGGGTCTGCGCGTCGGCGTGGGCGAAGCAGAGGTTCGCGCGGCCGTCGGCGCGGGCGCGCGCCCGCTCGAGCATGGGCGCCGCGACGTCGATCCCGAGGACGCTGCCGGAGGGCCCGACGCGCTCCGTGAGCTGGAGCGAGGTCTGGCCGCAGCCGCAGCCCACGTCGATCACGCGCTCGCCCGGCAGCACGTGCGCGCGCTCCATCGCCGCCAGCCCGAGCGGAGCGATCTGCGCGTCGAGCATCGCCTCCTGCTCGACCCAGCGCGGTCCGAGCGTCTCGTTCCAGTAGCGGATCTGCTCGGCGTTCGGCCCAGCGGCGGCGAGCGTCACCGGGTCTCCCCTCCGCCCCCGAGGTCGGCGTCGAGCCGCCACGGACCGCGGCGGGTCGTGCGCGCGAGGGCGCGGCGAAGATGGCGCAGGAAGCGGGGGCGCGGCCACTCGCGGGCGCCGAGGCGCGCGAGGTGCGAGCTCGGCATCTGGCAGTCGAGGAGGTCGAAGCCCCAGCGCTCGATCTGGCGCACCAGGGTCGCGAAAGCCGCCTTCGAGGCGTCGGAGCGGCGCGCGAACATCGACTCGCCGAAGAAGCAGCCGCCGAGGGCCACGCCGTAGACGCCGCCGGCGAGCTCGCCCTCGCGCCAGGCCTCGGCCGAGTGGGCGAAGCCCTGCTCGTGCAGGCGCAGGTAGGCCGCGCGCATCTCGGGCGTGATCCAGGTGCCCTCGCCGCGCCGGCGGGGCGTCTCGGCGCAGGCCGCGATCACGCGCGCGAAGGCCCCGTCGAGCGTCAATGCGAAGGTCTTCCGCCGGAGCGTCCTCGCGAGGCTTCGCGAGACGTGGAGCTCGTGCGGGAGGAGCACCATGCGCGGGTCCGGCGAGTGCCAGAGGATCGGCAGGCCCTCGTCGTACCACGGGAAGATGCCCTGCGCGTAGGCCAGGAGCAGCCGCTCGGGCTCGAGGTCGCCCCCGACGGCGAGCAGCCCGTCGGGCTCCGCCGCCTCGGGCGGCGGGAAGGCGAGCTCGCGTCCGAGCCGGTAGACCGGCATGCGCGTCCCTAGAGCGCGACGTAGGCGGCGGCGATCGGCGCGAACCCGCGGGCATGCACCTGCATCTCGGCCATGCGCTCAGCCGCCCGCGAGCGGCGCGGCTCCGGGGGTCTCCACTCGGCAAGGCTAGCAGCGCTGCGCACCGGCCCGGATTCCCGCAGCGGCGCGCAAGGCGGGTGATGGACTCGTCGCGAAGCGGCCGCGCAGCGAGGCGAAGCCGAGCGGAGATGCAGGCTCGCCGGGGGCCGGAAGCCCCACAGCGGGCGCTTCGCCCGGAAAGCGCGGGCGGGCGGCAGCGGATCTCGATATGCTGGTCCGTGCGGGGGCGGAGGAGCGATGGCGGTCTACGACCGTCTGAGTGCGCTCGACCGCATCTTCCTCGACGTCGAAGGGGCGAACACCCCCATGCACGTCGCGGGGGTCTTCCTCTTCGAGGGCGGGGCGCTGCGCCGGCCCGAGGGCGGGATCGACATCGACCGCCTCCGCGCGTACGTCGCGTCCCGCCTGCACCTGATCCCGCGCTACCGCCAGCGCATCGTCCGCGTCCCGATCGAGAACCACCCGGTGTGGGTCGACGACGAGCGCTTCAACGTCGAGTACCACGTGCGCCACACCGGCCTGCCGCATCCGGGCGACGACCGGCAGCTCGAGCGCCTCTGCGGCCGGATCCTCTCGCAGCAGCTCGACCGCGGGAAGCCGCTCTGGGAGATGTGGATCGTCGAGGGCCTCGAGCACGATCGCGTCGCGCTCGTGAGCAAGGTCCACCACTGCATGGTGGACGGGGTCTCGGGCGTCGATCTGCTCCAGGTCCTGCTCTCTCCGACGCCGGAGAAGGAGTTTGATCCTCCGGCGGCCTGGTACCCGAACCCGGGACCGAGCGGCCCGCGCCTGCTCCGCGACGCGCTGATGCGCCGGGTGCAGATGCCGTTCGGCGCGCTGCGCGCCGTGCGCGGCGCCCTGCGCGAGCCCGAGTTGGCGATCGAGCGCGTGCGCGACGGCGCCTCGTCCCTCGTCGCGCTGGCGCGATCCGCTCTGACCCAGGCCGCGGATACCCCGATCAACCGGCCGATCGGCCCCCACCGCCGCTTCGACTGGCTCGGCTTCGACATCGACGAGGTGCGCCGCGTGAAGCGCGCCCTCGGCGGCTCCGTGAACGACGTGGTCCTCGCCACGGTCGCGGGGGCCGTCGGTCGCTTCCTCGGCCAGCGCGGCGTCCCGCAGCACCAGCTCGCGACGATGGACTTTCGCGCCTTCTGCCCGGTGAGCGTGCGCAGCGCCGCGGAGCGCGGGACGCTCGGCAACCGCGTCTCCGCGATGATCGCGCGCCTGCCGGTCGCCGAGCGCGATCCGCAGGCCCGCCTGCGCCGGGTGGTCGAGGTGACAGGAGACCTGAAGCGCTCGCGGCAGGCGCTCTCCGGAGAGCTCTTGAGCTCCGTGAGCGAGTGGAGCGCGCCCACGCTCGTCTCCGTCGCCGCGCGGCTCGCGAGCGGCTACCGAGCCGCCAACGTGGTGGTGACGAACGTGCCGGGCCCCCAGGTCCCGCTCTACCTGCTCGGGGCACGCATGACCGAGGCCTATCCGATCGTGCCGCTCATGGCCAACCAGTGCCTGGGGATCGCGCTCGTGAGCTACGCGGGCGGGCTCTACTGGGGATTCAACGCGGACTGGGAGTGCGTCCCCGACCTGCACGACTTCGTCGTGGCGATCGACGCCTCGTTCCGCGAGCTCTGCGACGCCGCGGACGCTGCCTAGGAGGCGGAGTCGATGAACCTCCTGGCGCGCAGCTCCGTCCCCCTGCCCGATCTCGCGATCGGGGATCGCGTGCGCAGCTCCGCGCGACCCGAGTGGGGCCCCGGTCGCGTCGCGAGCGCGCCGAACGGCGGCAAGGTCTGCGTGCTCTTCCGGGAGGCGGGCCCTCGCACGCTCTCGCTGCTGCACGCCAAGCTCGAGCCGATCGCCGAGCACGAGCGGGCCGACGCCTGGCTCGAGCTCTTGAGCCTCGAGCCGGTGGCCCCCGAGCGGCCCCACACGAGCCCGCGCCAGGCAGCGGAGCGCTTCCTGCTCGCCAACCCCGGAGGCTTCCGCGACCCGCGCTACCTGCGGCGCGAGCGCTCCCCGCTCGAGGCGGCTCACGCGATCCTGCGCGCAGCGCTCTCGCGCGAGAGCCTGCGCGCGGCGGGCCGCAGCCGGCGCTACGAGCCCATCTGCAGGGCGGCCTGCGAAGCGCTCTCGGCGGCGAAGCTCGTGCCGGCCGCGGACGGGGCGCTGCTGCGGCGCGCGCTCGAGACGAGCGGCGCGCGCACCCGCTTCGGCGCCGCGCTCAGCGACCTCTTCTACTCCCGGCAGGCCCCCGAGACGCGCGTCGAGCGCTTCGCTGTGGCCCTCGAAGGGATCGGCGCCTGTCGCTGGAGCCTCGCGACCTTCTTCGCCTTCGCGCGCCATCCCGATCAGCACGCCTTCCTGCGCCCCGGCGAGACGCCGCTCGCCGCCGCGGCACTGCGCTTCGACCTCGGCTTCCGCCCGGCGGTGAACGGCGAGACCTACGCGCGCCTGCTCCGGCTCGCGCGCGCTCTCTCGGAGGAGCTCGTCGACCTGGAGCCGGCGGACTTCTTCGACGTCCACGCCTTCCTGCGCAGCATCGCGGCCGCGGCGGCGGGCTAGCAAGCGCCGAAGGCGCGCGCAGCGAGCCGAAGGCGAGCGAAGGCAGGCCCCTGCAGGGCCTGCGAGCGGAGTCCATCGGGCAAGCGCCGAAGGCGCGCGCCGCGAGCCGCAGGCGAGCGGAGTCCATCGGCAAGCGCCGAAGGCGCGCGCAGCGAGCCGCAGGCGAGCGGAGTCCATCGGGCTCTCTAGCGCGGGGTCTTGGGCAAACGCCGCACGGCGAAGCCCGCCTCCGCGAGGAGCGCCGGCACGCCGCGCGCGCCCACGACGTGGCCCGCGCCCACGACGACGAAGGCGAGCCCACCGCCGTCCACGATCTCGGCGACGGCGCGCGCCATCCGGCGGTTGCGCTCGAAGTAGAGCGCCTCGAAGAAGGCGTCGAGGGCGGGGTCGCGGCCGAGACCGGCGAAGACCTCCGCCTCGATGCGCGCGCTGTCGCCCTTGCGCCAGGCGTCGAGCATGAGGGCGATCCCCTCTTCGCTGCCTCCCTCCTGCTCGAGGAGGTCGCGCAGCATGAGCTCCTGCGTCGCCAGCGGGAGGGAGTCGAGCGCGGCGATCTGCGCGTCCGCGGTCTCGAGGCCCAGGGTCGCCTTGCCCTCCGCTTCGGGCGAGCGGGCGAGCGCCAGGTCCACGCCCCGATCCGGATCGTATCCCCGGCGCTGGAGCTCAAGGAGCTGGAGGGTCATCCCGACGAGCCACGGCTCCATGCGCAGGAAGGCGTCCGGGGGGAGGCCGTAGCCCTCGAGCCGCTCCTCGAGGAGCTCGAAGGTCTCCGGGGCGAGGACGCCCTGCAGCGTGCGGCCGTCGCCGAAGAACCCGGCCTGCGCGGTGAGCCGCGCCATCCGGGCGGGGTCGAGCTCCTCCGGGTCCACCTCGAGCACGAGGGTCTCGGCGGCCGCGAGCGCGTCCAGGGCCGCGGGATCGAAGAGGATCGCCGCGTCGGAGAGGTGGACGGAGCCCATCAGGTGGGCGACGCCGCCGCGACCGTCCGCGCGCGCGACCTCCCACAGGAAGAGCTGTCCGGTCTCGACCGCCGGCGGCGGAGGGGTCGCGCAGGCGGGGAAGAGGAGCGCGCACGCGGCGAGGAAGCGGGCGCAGCGGGACACTAGCCCGCATGTCTCACCAGGGCGCGTAGCGAGGCGGCGCAGATGCCTGCCCTGGCACGAGATCGCGACCGAGGGAAGCGGAGGCGTAGCCGACGCTACGTCGAGCACCCGCAGGGAGCGATCTCGTGTCAGGGCGGGCAGATGCGTCGCCGCAGTAGCGCGCTGGTGAGACATGCGGGCTACGGCGTCTGCGTGTCCGCCGGCTCCTCGATCACCGGGTTCTCGAGCTGGCCGATCCGGTCGATCTCGACCCGCACCACGTCGCCGACGCCGAGCAGGCGCGGGGGCTTCATCGAGATGCCCACGCCTCCCGGCGTCCCGGTCGTGACGACGTCGCCTGGCTCGAGGGTGAAGGCGGTCGAGAGGTGCTCCACGAGGGCGAAGCAGTCGTGCACGAGCGATTTCGTATTCGCGTCCTGGCGCAGCTCGCCGTTCACGAAGGTGCGGATCCCGAGCGAGTGCGGGTCGCCGAGCTCGTCGTAGGTGACGATCCACGGCCCCATCGGACAGTGGGTGTCGAAGGACTTCCCCATCGTCCAGGTGGGCGTGCGAAGCTGCCAGTCGCGCACCGTCACGTCGTCGAGAACCATGTAGCCGGCGATCACCTCGGGAGCCCGCTCGCGCGAGACGTGGCGGCAGCGGCGCCCGATCACGAAGGCGAGCTCCCCCTCGTAGTCGAGGGCGCGCGACGCGCGGGGAAAATGAATCGGGTCGTAGGGCCCGGTCACCGACGTGACCTGCTTGTTGAAGATCGTGGGGACCTCGGGCGGCTTCTGCCCCGACTCCGCGATGTGGTCGGCGTAGTTGAGCCCCACGGCCAGGATCTTGCGCGGGCGCAGCACGGGCGCCTCGAGACGGACGTCGTCGAGCGGGATGCGGCCGGCGGCGCGCGCGGCGGCTCGCTCGGCCGCGGCGAGGGCCGGCGCCCCGGCGTCGAGGAAGGCCTCCATCGCGCGCGGCAGGCCCGGATCGGCCTCGGCCAGGTCGACGATCTCGTCTCCCACGACGACGCCGATGCGCGTCGCGCCGCCGTGCGTGAAGGTGGCGAGCCGCATGGGACCTCCTCCCGGTCCGCAGGCTACCACCCGGCTTCCGATCCGTCATCGAGTCGGTACCATCCCCGCGACGACTCCCACCGGAGGACCCTGGTCGTGAAGCTGCCCCCGCTCCCGTCGGTCGACTCGATCGACCTGTCCGACCCCGAGTTCTGGATGCGCCCGACCCCGGTGCGCGAGGCGGCGTTCGCCGCGCTCCGCCGCGAGAAGCCGATCTCCTTCCACGCCGAGTTCGAGCCGCCGCCGGGCCTTCCCCTGCCGCGCGGTCCCGGCTACTGGGCGCTCACCCGTCACGCCGACATCCTCGAGGTGAGCCGCCAACCGGAGCTCTACTGCTCGGGCCGGGGCACCAACATCCCCGACCTGCCCCCTGCCTTCAACGAGTTCTTCGGGTCGATGATCAACATGGACGACCCGCGCCACGGGCGCCTGCGCCGCATCGTCTCGCGCGGCTTCACGCCGCGCCAGCTCGCGAGGCTGGAGCAGGACGTGCAGCGCCGCGCGCGGGAGACCCTGGACCGCGTGATCGACGCGGGGGCCTGCGACTTCGTCGCCGAGATCGCCGCGCCGCTCCCGCTCGCGATCATCTGCGACCTGATGGGGATCCCCGAGAGCCAGACGAAGTTCGTCTTCGAGCAGACGAACGTGATCCTCGGCCTCGGCGACCCCGAGTACGTGTCCGAGCCGTCGAAGATCATCCCGGCGGCGCTCGGCGCCGGCAAGGCGCTCGCGGACCTGATGGGCGACCTCGCCGGGCAGAGAAAGGGCGGGACCGATTTCACCTCCGCGCTCCTCGACGCCTCCATCGACGGCGAGACGCTGACGCCGCAGGAGCTCGCCTCGTTCTTCGTGCTCCTCGTCGTGGCCGGCAACGAGACCACGCGCAACGCGATCAGCCACGGCATGCAGGCGCTCTGCGAGCATCCGGACGAGCGGCGGCGCTGGGCGGCCGACTTCGAGGGCGTGGCCCCGACGGCGGTCGAGGAGATCGTGCGCTGGTCGTCGCCCGTCATGCACTTCCGGCGCACCGTGACCCGGGACACCGTGCTCTCGGGCCAGCCGCTCCGGGCCGGCGAGAAGGTGGTCCTGTGGTACGGCTCGGGGAACCGCGACGAGGCCGTCTTCGCCGACCCCTTCCGCTTCGACGTCCTGCGCCAGCCGAACGAGCACGTGGGCTTCGGCGGCCCCGGCCCGCACCACTGCCTCGGCGCCAACCTCGCGCGCCGCGAGATCCGCGTGCTCTTCCGCGAGATCTTCCGGCGCCTCCCGGACCTCGAGATCACCGGCCCGCCGGAGCTCCTGCGCTCGGACTTCATCCACGGCATCAAGCGCATGCCCTGCGCGTGGACCCGGCGCGCGGCCTAGCGCTGCCGGCTCGCCCGCGCTGCGCAGGCGGCTTCGGGGCCGCGCAGCCGGGTGCGTAGGCGCGGGGTCGCCCGCCCGCTCCACCAGATCGGAAAGTTCAAGGTTTCCGGCGGGTTGGCCGAATCGGCCCGCGTGGCACGGGGCTTGCTCTCTCCAGCCGCAGAGCGGTCGAGCCAAGCCACCGCCGGGGGACCCGCCATGCGAAGCCATCGATTCCGCAGCCGCACAGCCCGCCTGCTGGCGTTCGCCCTCTGCGCACCGCTGCTCGGTGCCCCGGCGCCCCCGCCTCCCCCGCCTCCCCCGCCGCCGATCGACGCGTCCGGCGACGACGTCTTCCTGCTCACGACCACCACCTCGCCGAACGTGGTCCTGCTCATGGACAACTCGCGCTCGATGAACCACATCGAGTGGCACCCGGCCTTCGACAACGGAGCGGCGAGCTACGGGTGCAGCGATTTCGTCAACGCAACCGAGTACGTCTACAACGGAGACACGAGCGAGACCCACTGCGGGAACACCCGGACCATCTTCGGCCCCGAGAGCGGTACCCTCTGGTCCGGCCGCTACCTGAACTGGTACTTCAGCGACGCCGCCGATCCGCATATCACCGACATCGAGACGGCCGAGGCGAACGTCGAGGGCTGCACCCAGGCCGGCGGCGCCAAGTTCTTCGCGGAGAAGTATCGCCGCACCCGATTCGAAGCCACGAAGCAGGTGCTCCTGGACCTGCTCTGCGTGGCCGAGCCCAAGAACGTGCGCTTCGCCCTCGCCTACTACCGGGAGCCGGCGAATCTCCCCACGCTGATCCCCCTTTCCCTCGGCAACGACGACCCGAACGGCGCCTGCATCGTCGAGGACCTCGGGCGCTCCAATCCGAACCACGCCGCGCAGCTCGAGGCCGCGATCAAGAACTCGACCCTCAACTCGACCACTGTCGAGGCGACGCCGCTCTCGGAGAGCCTCTTCCAGATCTACACCTTCTGGATGAGCCGCGACACCGACGGCGACGCCAAGGGCCTCATCGATGCGGGGAGTCCGGCCGTCATGCCGACTGGAGCCGATGGCGTGACCCAGTTTCCCGCATACCTTTACGACAACCAGTGCAACTGGAACTCCCCTCCATTGCTCGAGGACCCCTTCGAGCACTCGTGCGAGAAGGCCTTCGTCGTGATCGTGACCGACGGCCTCTCGAACCGCGACGACTTCGACCCGAACCCGGCCAGCACCTCCCAGGGCTTCGCGAACTTCGGCGCGTTGATCGGCGACTACCACGCCGACGGCGAGACCGAGAACCCGGGCGACCCGACCGAGGCCACCTACTACCTCGACGACATCGCCAAGTACGCGAACGAGAACGACTTCCGCCCCGAGCTCGGCGGGGACCAGACGGTCGACACCTACACGATCGGCCTCGCGACCGACGCCGCCACCGACGCCTTCCTCGGGCGCACCGCCGAGCTCGGCAACGGCCTCTTCTTCCACGTCCAAGACGGCGACGAGCTCGCCTTCGCGTTGATCGCGGCCTTGAACGACATCATCGAGAAGGCGGCGTCCTTCACCGCCGCCGCCGTGCCGTCCGCCCGTACCGTGGACGGCGGCGACTTCTACCAGAGCTTCTTCATCCCACGCAGCAGCGGCGCCAACTGGGAAGGGCACGTGCGCGCCTGGAGGCTCAACGCCGCGGGCGACATCCTCGACAAGAACGGCGACTGCGCGCTCGTCGACCCGGACGCGGGCGAGTGCAACAGCGGGCCCTTCCTGTCGACGGCCGAGTACCACTGGGACGCCGCGGACGAGATGCCGAGCGCCTCGGCCCGCAACCTCTTCACAACGCAGCTCCAGAGCGGCATTCCCACCCTGGTGCCCTTCGATACGGGTCTCGAGGCCGTGGACATGAACATCGCCCCGTTCACGGACGACTCGATCTACCCGCCGGACATCGCGCCGAACTCGCCCTTCTACCAGCTTCGCGGCAGCCAGGCGAAGACGGAGGAGGGCCTCGCCGACGAGGTGATCCAGTACGCGCGCGGCTGCTTCTTCGCGACCGGCGTCACGGACACCAGCCTGACCCAGACGCCGCAGAGCTGCCTCGACCGGCCGTCGCGCCTCGGCGACGTCTTCCACTCGAACCCGATCGTGGTGAGACATCCGCGGAGCTTCCTGCGCGATCCCTCCTTCCAGGCCTTCGCCACCGCCTACGGCGGGCGCACCCGCTACCTCTACACCGGCACGAACGCGGGCTTGCTCGAGGCCTTCGAGGCCGGCGCCTGGCAGCCGCTGGCGACGCCGCCGCGCTACGGCGTCGGCACGGGCGCCGAGCGCTTCGGGTTCATGCCCTGGACGGCGCGGAGCCGGATCAAGAACTTCCCGATCGATTTCGCCACCGACCGCACCAACTACGTCGACGGCTCGCCGCAGGCGGCGGACGTCTGGATCTACCCGAGCGACACGGCCACCACGAAGGCCTCCGACGGCAGCGAGTGGCGCAGCATGCTGGTCACGGGCATGCGCCTCGGCGGGCGGCAGTACTTCGCGCTCGACATCACGAACCCCGACGGCATCGTGGGTCCCGGCGGGACGACCCTCGACTACCCGGGCTTCGACGCCGCCAGCGTGAGCGAGGGCGCCTACGGCTGGGAGTTCCCGCCGGAGGGCGACCCCGACGGCTGGCTCGCGAAGATGGGCTTCACCTGGGGGCAGCCGATCGTCACCCGGGTCCGCGTCAGCGTCGACGACGACGGCGTGGCCCACGAGCGCTGGGTGGCGATCGTGACCGCCGGCTACGACAAGACGGGCGATCCGAATCCCGACTCGGTCACCGGGGGCACGAGCCTCTACGACGCCACGCAGAGCGAGGGGCGCGGCGTCTTCATGATCGACATGAAGTCGGGCGAGGTCCTGGCGCGCAAGGTCCTCGACGCCACCGCGACGGACGCCCAGACCGACCTCGAGTACGCGACCGTGATGACGCCGGCGGTCTTCGACCTGAACGGCGACGCCTTCGCGGACCTCGTGCTCGTCGGCGACCTGGGCGGCCGGGTCTTCAAGTGGGTGATCGGGGACCTCGGCGGCGATCCCGTGAACGGGAGCGGCAGCGGGGACGACGTGGACCAGCCGAACTGGCCCTTCAAGCTCTTCTTCCAGGCCCCCGTCGAGACGATCAGCGGCGAGGACTACTACCAGAACTTCTTCACCTCGCCGGCCGCGGCCTTGAACGGGGGGAAGCTCTGGGTGGCCTTCGGCGCCGGCGAGCGCGAGTACCTGCCCTACGAGGGCGACTCGGGCGCGGGCGCCGACGAGAACAACCGCTTCTACGTCGTCTTCGACCCCGATCCGTACGAGCGCCTCGGGACGCCGCTCGGCACGGTCACCGAGAGCGATCTGCTGGACGCCACGAGCAACGCGGGCGGCGTTACGATCTCGACGCAGCGCGGCTTCTTCATCAAGGCCGACGACGGCGAGAAGTTCGTGACCAACCCGCTGATCTTCGCCGGGAAGGTGATCGCGGCCTCGTTCACGCCGACGCCGAGCCTCGATCCCTGCGCGGCCCGCGGCGTCTCGACGGGCTACGTCTTCGATCTGCTCACCGGGAAAGGCTTCTTCTACGACGGTGGCGGGAATCCGATGCGCGAGATCGACCTGGGCGTGGGGCTCCCCACCGATCCCCGGATCTCGGTAGGCGTCGGCGGCAAGAACAACCGCGTCTACATCGAGAAGTCGGGCGCCGACCTCGAGAGCTGGGAAGAGGAGGACATCCCGGCCGGCGCGCGGCTGCTCTACTGGCGCGAGACGCCGTAGCTCGATGAGCTTCGCTCGCCTTCGGCTCGCTGTGCGCTTCGCTTGCGGCTCGCTACGCGGAGGTCCCGGCCAGGCGCCCCATCGCGCTCCTCCCGGCGCGGAGGGTGACACGGGAGCGGGCGGAGGCTAGCCGTCCGCCGGCTACTCGCCCGGCGGCGCGTCCGCGCTCGAAGCCTCTTCGCTCCCGGGCGCGCGCGAGACCGAGGTGCTCCGGCTCGTGGTCGAGCCGTCGGGCCGCGTGACGCTCGTGGTGCGGTCGAATCCGTCCTCGGTCCGCTGGGCCTCGCTGTGGCGCGTCGCGGTCTTGCCCTCGGGCCCCGTCCAGGTGACGTCCTTGGTGCGCGTCCCGGCCTCGGGATCCCGGACGACGGTGGCGTCGCGGGTGGCGGTGTTCCCGTTCGGGCCGCTGAAGGTGCTGTGGCTGGTGCGGCCGGTCTCGGTCTTCTGCGCCTCGCTGTGGCGCGTCGCGGTCTTGCCGTTCGCGCCGGTCCAGGTCGTGTCGCGCGTCGCCTGGCCGTTGCCGCGCTGCCAGGTCGTATCCTTCTGGCGGGTGCGGGTCTCGCCGCCCGGCCCGGTCCGCGTGGTCTCGCGATGCACGCTCCCCGAGCGCGCCTCCTGGCTGGCCGGGGCCTTCCCCTTCCCGCGTCGGCTCCGCGCATCGGCCTGGTCCGGCAGGCTTCCGGCGGCGATCAGAGCGGCTGCCAGGGTGCAAAGGACTCGAGTTCGACGGGTCATGGAGGATCCTCCACTGGGCCTCGGGTTCGGTTCGGATGGGTTCGGTCCCTGACCTCTCAACCCGTGCGGGGCCGGGAGGTTGCGGTTCCTGATCGGCGGATCCGAGCCCCAGGACCCCCCGCGGGGTCGCTGGGGGGGGCCTCAGGGCGTGCGGAAGCGCCGCCAGTCCACTCCGAGCTTGCGCATGCGCGCGCGCAGCGTGTGCGGGTTGATACCAAGGAGGGCGGCCGCGCCCCCCGGTCCCTCGATCCTTCCGCGGGTGTGCGCGAGCGCCGCTTCGATGTGCCGAGCCATGGTGGCGTCCAGCGTGGGAAAAGCCGCCTCGGGATCGGCCGCGGGGCGCTGGCGCTCCCCCCTCCCGGCTCCGGGCGCGCGCGGCGCAGCGCGTTCCGACCAACCCATCGCCGGTGCCACACCGAGGGCCTTCGCGACCTCGAGCTTCTCGCCGTTCCCGAGGATCACCGCGCGCTCGATCACCGCGGCGAGCTCGCGCACGTTGCCGGGCCAGGGATAGGCGATCAGCAGCTCGAGGTCCTCCGGCGTGGGAATGCGCGGCGGCGTGCCGAAGCGCGTCGCTGCGCGAAGGGAGAAGTGGTTGGCCAGGGCGGGGATGTCTTCGGGGTGCTCGCGCAGGGGAGGCAGCTCGATCGGGAAGACCGCGATCCGGTACCAGAGGTCCTCGCGGAAGCTCCCCCCGGCGACCATCGCGCGCAGGTCGCGATGCGTGGCGGCCACGATGCGCACGTCCGCGTGCAGGGTCTTCTGGCCGCCGACGCGCTCGAAGGTCCCGTCCTGGAGGATGCGGAGCAGCCGCACCTGCGCCGCCGCCGGAAGCTCGCCCACCTCGTCGAGCAGGAGCGTTCCGCCGTCCGCGCGCTCGAACCAGCCCTTGCGCTGCGCCGCCGCGCCGGTGAAGGAGCCCCGCTCGTGGCCGAAGAGCTCGGAGTCGACGAGGCCGGCCGGGATCGCGCCGCAGTTCGCGCGCAGGAAGGGGCCTTCCGCTCGGCGCGAGCGGGCATGGATGGCGCGCGCCACGACCTCCTTGCCGGAACCGGTCTCGCCGAGGATCAGCACGGGCACGTCCGACGGCGCCGCGAGGCTCGCGCGCTCCATCACCGCGCGGAATCCGGCCTCGGCGCCGACGATCGTCTCCCGGAGGTCGCTGCGCCCGAGGCGGGAGAGGAGCGAGCGCCGGTCCGCCTCCGCCGCCTCGCGCAGCGTCTCCGTCTCGCGGAGCCGCCGGTCGTTCGTTAGCGCGACGCCGAACGGCTCGAGCAGCGCCTGGGCCAGGGTCGCGTGCTCCGCCGTGAAGGCTCGCGGCCGGCGCGCGACGAGCACGAGCACTCCGATGGGCCCGCCCTCGTTCGCGAGGGGCCCGAGGAGGGCGTCTCCGTCGAGGCCCGGGGGAAGCGCCCCTGGCAGGCGCTCCTCCAGCGCGTGCGCGCGGCGGTGGAGCACGCGCCCCTGGCGGCACCACGCGAGCACGGCCTCGAGCTGCTGCGGATCGAGCTCCGAGCGCGGCGCGTCCGGGATCGGAGCCCCGCGGCACGCGCTCGCCGCGAGCGTCTCGACACAGGTCCGCGCGACGTCGAACCAGCGCACCAGCAGGAGGTCCAGGGGCAGGCGTCGCGCGAGCTGGGGCGTCACCTGCGCGACGGCATCGCCGATCTCGAGATGACGACCGGCCTCGCGCCAGGCATCGAGCAAGGTGGCGTGGAGGCGCTGCATGGCCGTGCTCGCTCCGAGCGAGATTCCAGTCCGATCCATAGCATATGATGGATATCCGTCAAATATGAAAATCATATCCAGCATATTCGCTGGGATGAGCTCCAAGAAGCGCGCAGAGCCCGTCCCGGCCCTGGCACGCCCCTTGCTCTCTCGCGGCGCCTGACCCGCAGCGAACGGAGGCTTGCGTGGACCTCGGGCGAGCGATCGGCGTGGGATTCCTAGTGTCTTCCCTGATGGTTCCGGTCCCTGCGCGGCCGGCCGAGCCGGGGGCCTCGGACGGCGACCTCCGCGAGGTGGTGGAGCAGCTCCAGCGCGAGGTCGCGCTGCTGCGCCGAAAGCTCGAGGTGCAGGAGGAGGCGACGGCCGCGAAGGGGCCGCAGCCGACCGTGGGCGCCGGGGCCGACGGCTTCACCCTGCGCTCGGCGGACCGCGCGTTCGAGCTGAAGCTCCGCGCCTACACGCAGTTCGACGGGCGCTACTACGCCGAGGAGGACGGGGACTACGTCGACACCTGGCTCTTCCGCCGCGTGCGACCGATCCTGGAAGGGACGCTCGGCGGAGTCGTCGACTTCCGCATCATGCCGGACTTCGCCGGGAGCCAGCTCGTCCTCCAGGATGCCTGGGCCAACTTCCGCTACTTCCCGTCCGCCAACCTGCAGGCCGGGAAGTACAAGGCGCCCTTCGGCCTCGAGCGGCTCCAGTCGGCCACCGCACTCTCCTTCGTCGAGCGCGCGCTCCCGACGAACCTCGTCCCCAACCGCGACCTCGGCCTGATGGTCCACGGCAACCTGGGAGAGGGGCTCTTCCAGTATCAGCTCGCCTTCATGAACGGCGTGATCGACGGCGGGAGCGCCGACGTGGACAACGGGGACGGCAAGGACGTGGTGGCGCGCATCTTCGCCCACCCCTTCCAGGGCCGCACCGAAGGCTGGCTCTCGGGCCTCGGCGCAGGCGTCGCCTTCAACTACGGAGCTCAGGACACTCCGGGCACGCCGCCTGTCTACCGGACCGCGGGGCAGTCGACCTTCTTCTCCTACGTGGCCGGCACGCAGCTCGACGACCACCGCCTTCGCTATTCGCCGCAGCTCTACTACACCTGGGGGCCCTTCGGGCTCCTCGGCGAGTACGTGAGCTCCACGACCGGCGTGACTCGGCCCGGCGCGGGCGAGGAGGAGTACCGCAACCAGGCCTGGCAGGTGGCGATGGCGTACGTCCTGACCGGCGAGAACGCCTCCTACAGGGGCGTCCTCCCTCGCGACAGCTTCTCCGTCGAGAAGGGGAGCTTCGGCGCCTTCGAGCTGGCAGCGCGTTACAACGAGCTGCGCGTGGATCCCGACGCCTTCGACGACGGCTACGCCAACCCGCTCGTCTCGGCGCAGCGTGCCCGCGCCTGGGGCGCCGGCGTGAACTGGTATCTGAACCGCTGGATCAAGCTCATGTTCGACTACGAGCAGACCTTCTTCGAGGACGGTGGCGGCGGCACCCTCGCCAACCCCGGAGACCGCGACGACGAGAAGGTCTTCTTCTTCCGCACGCAGCTCGCGTTCTAGAGGAGGTTCGAAGGATGAGTGGAAATCGTTGGCTCGGCGCACTCGCCGTGGCGTTGCTCGGGGTGGCGCTCGCCGCGCCAGCGCGGGCCGAGCAGACGCTGATGAACGTCTCGTACGACCCGACCCGGGAGTTCTACGACGCGTACAACGCGCTCTTCGCGAAGCACTGGCAGGAGACGAAGGGCGAGGCGGTCTCGGTGCAGCAGTCGCACGGCGGCTCGGGCAAGCAGGCCCGCGCCGTGATCGACGGGCTCGAGGCCGACGTCGTGACGCTCGCCCTCGCCGGGGACGTGAACCAGCTCTACGAGCGGGGCGCGCTGATCCCGAAGGCGTGGCAGAAGCGCCTGCCGAAGAACAGCTGCCCCTACACCTCGACGATCGTCTTCCTGGTGCGATCCGGGAATCCCAAGGGCATCCGCGACTGGGAGGACCTCGCGAAGCCCGGCGTCGAGGTGATTACGCCGAACCCGAAGACCTCCGGCGGCGCGCGCTGGAACTTCCTCGCCGCCTGGGGCTACGCCCTCGAGAAGTGGGGCGGCTCCGAGGAGAAGGCGCGCGAGCTCGTCGGAGGGATCTACCGCAACGCCTCGGTGCTCGACACGGGCCCGCGGCTCGCTCACCACCTTCGCCGAGCGCGGGATCGGCGACGTGCTGATCGCCTGGGAGAACGAGGCCCTGCTCGCCCGCGAGCAGCTCGGCGCCGACGAGTTCGAGATCGTCGTCCCCTCCGTGAGCATCCTCGCCGAGCCTCCGGTCGCGGTGGTGGACGCCGTCGCGCGCCGCAAGGGGACGACCGCCGTGGCCGAGGCCTACCTCCAGTACCTCTACACACCGGAGGCGCAGGACCTGATCGGGAAGCACCACTTCCGGCCGAGCGATCCTGACGCCCTGGCGCGCTACAAGAGCCACTTCGCCGACGTGCGCCTGTTCGGGATCGAGGAGGTGTTCGGCGGCTGGGCCAAGGCGCAGGCCAGGTTCTTCAACGAGGGCGGCGTCTTCGACCAGATCTACCAGCCGGGTCGCTAGGCGGCGCCATGGCGATCCTGCTGCGCCAGCGCTCGGTCCTGCCCGGCTTCGGGCTGACGCTCGGCTTCACGCTCAGCTACCTCGGCCTGCTCGTGCTGATCCCGCTGGCGGGGCTCTTCGTCCGGTCGGCCTCCCTCGGGCCGGGCGAGTTCCTGACCGCGGTGGCGTCGCCCCGCGCGCTGGCGGCCTACCGCCTCTCCTTCGGGGCGGCGCTCGTGGCGGCGGGGGTGAACGCGGTGATCGGGCTCGTCGTGGCCTGGGTGCTGGTCCGCTATCGCTTCCCGGGCCGGCGCCTCTTCGACGCCCTCGTCGACCTGCCCTTCGCGCTCCCGACCGCCGTCGCGGGCATCACCCTGACGGCGCTCCTCGGGAAGAACGGGACGGTCGGGCGGGTCCTCGAGCCGCTCGGCATCCAGGTGGCGTACACGCCCCTCGGCGTGGTCGTCGCGCTGATCTTCATCGGCCTGCCCTTCGTGGTGCGCACCGTGCAGCCGGTCGTCGAGGACCTCGAGGCGGAGCTCGAGGAAGCCGCGGCGAGCCTCGGCGCGGGGCGCGGGCAGACCTTCGCCCGCGTGATCTTCCCGGCGCTCTGGCCGGCGCTCGCCACGGGCTTCGCGCTGGCGTTCGCACGGGGGGTCGGGGAGTACGGGTCGGTGGTCTTCATCTCGGGCAACCTGCCGCTGCGCACCGAGATCGCGCCGCTGCTGATCGTGAGCCGGCTCGAGGAGTTCGACTACGCGGGCGCGACGTCGATCGCCGCCGTCCTGCTCGTGGTCTCCTTCGTCCTGCTGCTCTCGATCCAGGCCCTGCAACGCTTCGGGAGCCGCCGCTTCGCCGGCGCGCTGGAGGCGCCGTGATCCGGGCCGCCTCGCAGCGAGCCATCGAGTGGACGGCGTTCGCGGTGCCGCGGGCGCGCCCCGCCGGCGCGGTCGCCGACCCGGCCTGGCTCCGGCTCGGGCTGATCGCCCTCGCCGTGACCTTCCTGGCGCTCTTCCTGTGTCTCCCTTTCGCGACCGTCTTCCTCGAGGCCTTCTCCAGGGGCTGGCGGCTCTACCTCGACGCGATCCGCGAGCCGACCGCGCTCGCCGCAATCCGGCTCACGCTCCTCGTCGCCGCGATCTCCGTGCCGGTGAACGCCCTCTTCGGCGTGGCGGCCGCCTGGACGATCGCGAAGTTCGACTTCCGGGGGAAGTCGCTCCTCGTGACCGCGATCGACCTCCCCTTTGCGGTGTCGCCGGTCGTGTCGGGCCTGATCTTCGTGCTGCTCTTCGGCGCGCAGGGCCTGCTCGGCCCCTGGCTCCGGGAGCACGAGATCCGGATCATCTTCGCCGTGCCGGGCATCGTGATCGCGACGGCGTTCGTCACCTTCCCCTTCGTGGCGCGCGAGCTGATCCCGATCCTGGAGGAGCAGGGGAGCGAGGAGGAGGAGGCCGCCGTCTCGCTCGGCGCGAGCGGCTGGCAGACCTTCCGGCGCGTCACGCTCCCCAACGTGAGCCTCGGCCTCCTCTACGGCATCGTGCTGCTGAACGCGCGGGCCATGGGCGAGTTCGGTGCGGTCTCCGTGGTCTCGGGCCACATCCGCGGGCAGACGAACACGATCCCGCTCCACGTCGAGATCCTCTACAACGAGTACCAGGGCGCGGCGGCATTCGCGGTGGCTTCGCTGCTCGCGCTGCTCGCGGTCGCGACCCTGGTCGCGAAGCAGGTCCTCGAATGGCGGATGGGTCGCGCGAGGCGGCGCGCGTGACGATCGAAGCCCGCGGGATCACCAAGCGCTTCGGCGACTTCGTGGCGCTGCGCGACGTCGGCCTCGAGGTGAAGGAGGGGGAGCTCCTCGCCCTGCTCGGGCCCTCGGGCTCCGGCAAGACGACGCTGCTGCGCATCCTGGCTGGACTCGAGTTCCCGAACGTCGGGAGCGTCCACTTCGACGGCGAGGACGCCACGGACCGGAGCGCGCGCGACCGGCGCGTCGGCTTCGTCTTCCAGCACTACGCGCTCTTCCGGCACATGACGGTCTTCGAGAACGTGGCCTTCGGGCTCCGCGTGAAGCCGCGGCGCACCCGGCCGGGCCGCGCGGAGATCCGCGCGCGCGTCGAGGAGCTCCTCGCCCTCGTCCAGCTCGAGAGCCTCGCCGGGCGCCTCCCCTCGCAGTTCTCGGGCGGACAGCGACAGCGCGTGGCGCTCGCGCGCGCGCTCGCTGTGCGCCCGCGCGTGCTGCTCCTCGACGAGCCCTTCGGGGCGCTCGACTCCCGCGTGCGCAAGGAGCTGCGCCGCTGGCTGCGGCAGCTCCACGACGAGCTCCACATCACGAGCGTCTTCGTGACGCACGACCAGGAGGAGGCGCTCGAGCTGGCGGACCGCGTGGTGGTGATGAACCACGGGCGGATCGAGCAGGAGGGGACGCCGGAGCAGGTCTACCACGAGCCCGCGACCCGCTTCGTCTACGAGTTCCTCGGCGACGTGAACGTCTTCCACGCGCGCGTCGAGCGCGGCCTCGCCCGCGTCGAGGGCGCGATGTTCCTGATCGGCGAGCGAACGCGGGCCGAGCGGGCCAGGGTCTACGTGCGGCCGCACCTGCTCGAGGTCCACCGTCTCTCCTCGCGGCCCGAGGACCTGCGGGCGCGGGTCCTGCGCGTGCACGCAGCCGGTCCGACGGTGAAGGTCGAGCTCGCGACCGAGGAGAGCGGCCGGCTCCAGGCGGAGCTCACGCAGGAGCAGCAGGACGTGCTCCGGCTGAAGCGGGGCGAGGAGGTCTTCGTCCGCCCGCGCCAGAAGCGCGTCTTCGTCGAGGACTACGAGATCTGATCCGCGCTTCTCCGGAACTCCGCGCCGTCGGGCGGTGTCTCGAAGGTCATGATGGGGAGGGACTGACGATGGAGCGGGTCGCAGTGCACGCGAGCGGGGATCGCCGGCTCGGATCGCGGTGGGGTGCGCGGGTCTGCGCGTGGTGCCGGCATCCGGTGCCTGCCCGCCCGGACGAGCCGGAGGAGCCGGCGAGCCACGGGATCTGCCCGCCCTGCCTCGCCGGGCTCCTGGCCGCGCTGCCGCCGGCCGGCGCCGGGGCGAGCGCCCATCCGACCGTGAGCGTCGCAGTGCGTGGGGGCTCTCCCTGGCGCGCGCCGGTTCATGATCGCCCGCTCGCGCGAGCGTGCAGCGGGGAGGACCGCGCGCTACCTACGACGACCTGAAGGCAGCCGTCTACTACCACACCGGTCCGCCCGACGTGTTCCGGTACCAGGAGGTGCCCGACCCGGTCTGCGCGCCGGACGGCGTCTCGATCGACGTCGAGGCGATCTCGATCGAGGGCGGCGACGTCGGCAACCGCGCGCGCGGCGAGCTGGCCAGCGTGCCGCACATCGTCGGCTACCAGTGCGCCGGCACCGTGCGCGAGGTCGGCGCGCAGGTGCGGGAGCGCAAGCCCGGAGATCGCGTGGTCGCGATCATGATGCACGGCTCGCACGCCGAGCGCGTCTCGGTGCCGGCCGCCTGACGGGCTCCGAAGCCCCGGCTCCGTTCCGACCCGGCGCGGGCCGCTCCCGGCGCCCCGCGGTACGCTCCGGGGTGGGGTAGATCCGATGGACACCGCGAGCGAGGAGCGCAGGGTCGCGCAGAGGCCGCCGTGGATCCGTGTGCGCCTGCCCGCGACGCCCTCCGCGGGCTACGCGCGCACGCGCGAGCTCGTCCGCGGGCTCCGCCTCCACACCGTCTGCGAGGAGGCGGCCTGCCCGAACATCGCGGAGTGCTGGTCCGCGGGGCACGCCACCGTGATGATCCTCGGCGACGTCTGCACGCGCGCGTGCGCCTTCTGCAACGTGCGCACCGGGCTTCCCGCGGCGGTCGACCCGCACGAGCCCGAGCGGCTCGCCCGGGCGGTGGCGCAGCTCGGCCTGCGCCACGTCGTCGTGACCTCGGTCGACCGCGACGACCTCCCGGACGGCGGCGCCGGGCACTTCGTGCGCTCGATCGAGGCGATCCGGCTCGCCGCGCCCGGCACCAGCGTCGAGGTGCTGACGCCCGACTTCCGGCGCAAGCCGGGAGCCGTGGAGGCGGTGGCGGCGGCGCGCCCGGACGTCTACAACCACAACGTCGAGACGGTGCCGCGCCTCTACCGTCGCGTGCGTCCGGGCGCGAGCTATCGCGAATCGCTCGGGCTCCTCGCGCGCGTGAAGGAGGTCGAGCCGGGGATCTTCACGAAGAGCGGGCTCATGCTCGGCCTCGGCGAGGAGCGGGCCGAGGTGACGGCGCTCCTCGACGACCTGCGCGCGGTGGACGTCGACTTCGTCACGATCGGGCAGTACCTGCGCCCCTCGCCGGAGCACGCCTCCG
>CAZUYC010000064.1:0-18826 GCA_964624475.1 uncultured Spirochaetales bacterium
CCGCAAGGGCGTCTCCAAGTGTTCGCCATGGAAGACGAGTGTCGTCGTTCCCGAGGCCAGGCAGACTGAGGTCCGTTTGCGCTTGGGCACAGCCGTGCGTGGGAGGCGGCAGGTCAACTTGAGCGTTAAACCGATTGCCGACAAAGAGAACGCGCTCTCTGAGCTGAGGCGCACCATAGTTGACAGCATTAACCTCGAAGACGTCGAGGTGGTATCCATCTCCGCTCACATTCGCGAGGTCTTGCGCGAATAGGCGAACGACAGACCCGGGTTCCTCCTCGGTAGAGAACGGCGGTCCACCCGCTTCTGGTCGCTCTGCAATAGGTCGGTGCCGGAGCGCCGCCGACATAAGTCCGCGCACGTTCTCCATGAGGAAGAAGCGCGGGCGGATGCCGTCGATGAAACGAAGAAACTCCCAGAGCAATGTTCCACGCGGATCTTGGACGGTTCCGCGTCTTCCAGCTGTGCTGAATGACTGACACGGTGGTCCGCCTACGACAAGGTCGATGGTACCTCGCTCCATCCCTAACGAATTGAGAACCTCTTGCGGGGAAAGCCCGCGAATGTCCCCCTCAAACACTTTGAGTCTGGAAGGGAGTCTACCCGCATCTCGATTGCGCCGGATTGTCTCGGCGAAGGCTGGTACGGCCTCGATGCACGCAACAGTCTCGAACAGACCTGTGCGCTCGAGACCAATATCCAGCCCCATCCCGCCAGAGAAGAGTGAAAGTGTCGTGAACTTGCCCATAGGTTTGAATCTAGCCTCCTGGAGCGCCTTACTGGTCGTGGCAGTGTCTCATCTGGATCGCCCGACCAAGGCACAGAGCTCGGTGCAGGTGATCACACTTGTGCGCTCTGGCGTTGACCACATCGGGCTAACTACATAATCGCTTGCGGACTGGTCCTCCCAGGCGCGCGGGGCGTTGCAGCTCTATTCTACGGTGCGGGCGGAGATTCGCCGGTCTGGCACCGGGTTTTGCGGGGGCCGGATGGGGATGGGCTGCGAGAGCTCGCGGCCTATCTCCGCGGGGGAGGCGCGGAAGCGTGGGGGCTGCGGGAGCGCAGCCCAATATCGCGCGTTCGCTTGGGGTGCGGGGCGGCAAGTGGCCGACGGCTCTCGGTATTCGGCCGGAACGATCCGGTCGCCGAAAGCTGCGCGGTCTCTCCTCGCGGCCGGGCCGCCTCGCGGGCGGACTCGAGGGTTGGCGGGGAGCGGCGGCGAGCGAGCGTCGGACGGCGGTGCATAGAGCGGGCGAGCTCCCGAGCTCCGAGTCGCTCATAGCCGGTCGGCGGGGCTGGTGACGCCCAGCGGGCCGCGATCGACGACGTGGGTGTAGATCATGGTCGTGCGCAGGTCGCTGTGACCGAGGAGCTGCTGCACGGTCCGGATGTCGCAGCCGTCCTCGAGCAAGTGCGTGGCGAAGGAGTGCCGGAAGGTGTGACAGGTGGCGCGCTTCCGGATGCCGGCGTCGTCGGCGGCCTTCTTCACGGCGCGCTGGAGAGCCGTCTCGTGGAGGTGGTTGCGGAACTGCGAACCGGTGCGCGGGTCGACGCCGGGTCGCTGCGCCGGGAAGACCCAGTACCAGGCCCACTCGAGGTGCGCGTTCGGGTACTTCCGCTCGAGCGCGCCGGGGATCCACGGGCCGATGCCGCGCTCGCGGTCGCGCAGGTGGAGCGCGCGCACGCGCTCGAGGTGGAGCTCGAGCGGCTGGCGCAGGCGCGTCGGGAAGGGGACGCGCCGGTCGCGGTCGCCCTTGCCGTCGCGCACGACGATCTGACGGCGGTCGGGGTCGAGGTCCTTCACGCGCAGGCAAAGGCCTTCGAGCAGGCGCAGGCCGCTGCCGTAGAGAAGCGTCGCGACGAGGCGGTGCGGCTCCGGGAGCTGAGCGAGGAGGGCACGCACCTCGTCGCGGCTCAGCACCACCGGGAGCGAGCGCGAGGAGTGCGCGCGCGCAGCGGCGTCGAGGCCTTCGAGCTCGCGGCCGAGGATCGCGCGATACAGGAAGAGGAGGGCGGAGAGCGCCTGGTTCTGGGTGGTCGCTCCGACGTGTCGCCGGACCGCGAGGTCCGAGAGGAAGGCGATCACCTCCGGCGCGCCCATCTCGTCGGGGTGGCGCTTCCCGTGGAAGAGGATGAAGCGGCGGATCCACCCGACGTACGTCTCCTCCGTGCGACGGCTCATGTGCCGCAGGCGGGCGGCGTGGCGCACGCGATCGAGGAGCCGAGGCGGACCGGTAGGCGGGGGCACGGAGGTGCCGGTGGACACGCTGAAGCGCTGCCTCGGGACCGAGTGAGCCGTTGATAGCGCAGCTGGAGCCGGGCGGCCAGCCGACTCGTGCCGGCTCGGACTCAGATCGGCGGCACCGTGAAGCCGTCCTTCACGGGCTCGAGCTTCTCGAAGTACGGGCCGAGCTTCGCGTGGACGGAGTCGACGGTCCAGCGCTCCTCGACGTGGAAGACCTGCTTCGGCTCGGGGCGGCCGATGACCTTGATCTCGCGGCCCCAGACGATGAAGAGGTGCCCCGAGATGCGCGCGGCGCGCGGCGTGCAGAGGTAGGCGAAGAGCGGGAGCACGTGCTCGGCGTTGAAGGTGTCGAAGCCGGAGTCGGGCTGTTTGAAGATCGGGATGTTCGGCCCCTGCATGGTCATGCGGGTGCGCGCGCGGGGCATCACCACGTTGGCGGTGACGCCGTACTTCTGCATGAGCTGCGCGATCCCCATCGTGAAGGAGGTGATGCCCGCCTTGGCCGCGGCGTAGTTCGGCTGGCCGGGGTTCCCGAAGAGGAAGGCCTCGGACGCCGTCGAGAGCAGCCGGCCGTAGACGGCCTTGCCGCTCGCCTTGGCCCGCTCGCGCCAGTGGATGCAGGCGAACTTCGAGGGCGCGAAGTGGCCCTTCAGGTGCACGCGCACCACCGAGTCGAACTCCTCCTCGCCGATGTTGAAGATCGTCGCGTCCCGGGTGAAGCCGGCGTTGTTGAGGAGGATGTCGAGGTCGCCGAAGCTCTCGATCGCCGTCGCGACCAGGCCCTCGGCCGTCTTCCAGTCCGCCACGTCGCCGAAGTGCGCGACGGCGCGCCCGCCGGCCTTCTCGATCTCCTCCACCACGGCGCGCCCCTTCGACTCGTCGCGCCCGGCGCCGTCCAGCGCCGCGCCGAGGTCGTTCACCACGACGGCGGCGCCCATGCTCGCGAGCTCGAGCGCGTGGAGCCGGCCGAGGCCGGTTCCGGCGCCCGTCACGATCGCGACCTTTCCCTCGAGCTCCCCCTGCACGTCCGCCCCCCCTACGACAGCCGCTCGAGGATCGTGCCGGTGCCGACGGCCGCGCCGCAGCACATGGTGACGAAGGCGAGCGTCCCGTCGCGGCGCTCGAGCTCGTGGAGGGCGGTCACGAGCAGGCGCGTCCCGGTCGCGCCCACCGGGTGGCCGAGCGCGATGGCGCCTCCGTTCACGTTGACGCGGTCCATGTCGGGCTCGCAGACCCGGGCCCACGAGAGCACCACCGCCGCGAAGGCCTCGTTGATCTCGACCACGTCGAAGTCCGAGAGTTTCATCCCCGTCTTGCGCAGGATCGCCTGCGTCGCGTCGATCGGTCCGTCGAGGAGGTAGTAGGGATCGGTCCCGACGACCACGCCCTGCACGATCCGCGCGCGGGGTCGCAGGCCATACTCCCTGGCCTTCTCCGGCGTCGTCCACAGGATCGCCGCCGCCCCGTCCGAGATCTGCGAGGAGTTTCCGGCCGTGTGGATGCCGGTCGGGAGCACGGGCTTGAGCTGGGCCAGACCCTCGAGCGTGGTCTCGCGGATGCCCTCGTCCTGGTCGGCGACGCGCGTCCCGTCCGTCGGCTTCAGGTCGTCGCCGAGGACGGGCGTCTCGACGGGCAGGATCTCCCGCTTGAAGCGGCCCTCGGCGCGCGCGCGGGCGGCCTTCTGCTGCGACCCGAGCGCGAAGCGGTCCACGTCCTCGCGGGTGATGCCGCGGTTCCGGGCGATGCGCTCGGCCGCGTCGAACTGGCTCGGGCACTGGTCCCACGGGTAGCCCTCGGGCAGGAAGAAGCCGGGGCCGTTGATCACGTTGGCGCCGAGGCCGACGTGGCTCATCACCTCGACGCCGCAGCCGATCCCGACGTCGATCTGGCCGGCGCGCACGAGCGCCGAGACCAGGTGGTTGGCCTGCTGGCCCGAGCCGCACTGGGTGTCGACGGTGGTGCCGCCCGTGTGCCAGCCGTTTCCGCGCGCGAGCCAGGCATGGCGCACCACGTTGCCGGCCTGCTCGCCGGCCTGCGTCACGCAGCCGCCGATCACCTGCTCGACGTCCTTGGGGTCGATCCCGGAGCGCTCGACCACCGCCTCCTGCATCCGGGCCAAGAGGCGCGCCGGGTGGAGCCCCGAGAGCCCTCCGCGCCCGAGCTTGCCCCGAGCGATCGGGGTCCGCAGGGCCTCGACGATCACCGCCTCGCGCATCGCCTCCTCCTCTCTCAGAGCCTGCCCAGGAGCATGCCGCTCGTCGGCACGCCGACGCCGGCGGTGACGAGCACGCACTCGTTCTTCGCCGGCTGGTTCACGGAGCTGCCGCGGACGAGCCGCACGCCCTCGTTCACGCCGTTGATGCCGTGGATGTAGGCCTCGGAGAGCTGACCCCCGTGCGTGTTGGTCGGGAGCCTCCCCCCCACCTCGAGCGCACCGTCCTTCACGAAGTCCTTGGCCTCGCCGAAGGCGCAGAAACCGAAGCTCTCGAGCTGGAAGAGCACGATCGAGGTGAAGGCGTCGTAGATGATCGCGGCGTCCACGTCCCGCGGACCGAGCCCGGACATGGCGTAGATCTGCCTCGCCACGAGCTCCATCTCCGGGAGCCGTGCGATGTCGGGTCGGTAGAAGCTCGTCATCGACTCCTGGTCGTCGGCCGCCGCCTGCGCGATGCCGCGGATCAGCGCCGCCGGCTGCGCCAGGTCGCGCGCCCGCTCGGGAGTCGTCACGACGAAGGCGCAGCCGCCGTCCGTCTCCTGGCAGCAGTCGTAGAGGCGCAGCGGATCCGCGATCATGCGCGCCGTCTGGTGGTCCTGCAGCGAGAGCGGACGCTGATGGAAGAAGGCCTTCGGGTTCGTGACGGCGTGCCGGCGCGTCGAGATCGCGACCTGTGCCAGGTCGGTGCTCTTGCACCCGCTGACAAACATGTAGCGCTGCGTGAACATCGCGACCCACGAGGCCGGCGTGAGCAGGCCGAAGGGCATGTACCAGCCCCAGTGGATCAGGTCGCTCGTCACGATGTCGCCCGAGACGCCCATGCTGTAGCGCTGGCCGGAGCGGCCGTTCAGCGCCCGGTAGCCCACCACGGTGGTCGCGGCGCCCGTCGCCACCGCCATCGCTGCCTGGTGGACGATCCCGACCGCGGCGCCGCCGCCGTGCGGGATCCTGCTGTAGAAGGTGATGTCGCCGATCCCGACCGAGCGCGCCACCTCGATCTCGTCCGAGGTGTCGAGCGAGAAGGTGACGAGGCCGTCGACGTCCGCGGGGCGGAGCCCCGCGTCGGCGATGGCGCTCTTCACGCACTCGGAGGCGAGCGCGAGCTCCGAGCGCCCCGAGTTCTTGGTGAACTCGGTCTGGCCGATCCCGGCGATCGCGGCCTTGTCCCGGAGCTTCATCGGGTCGGGAGCGCGACGCGCACGCTGGCGGTCACGTGGTTGCCCCAGGCGTTCTTTCCCACGACCTCGACCCGCACCTCGTCGCCCTCCTTGGCGGCGACCTCGCCGGAGAGGGTCATCGTGTCGCCGGGATGATTGGGCGTGCCGAGGCGGATCCGCACGCCGCGGATCGTCGCGTTCGGGCCGGCCCAGTCGATGACGTAGCGGCCGAGCAGGCCGTTCGTGGTGAGGATGTTCATGAAGATGTCGGGCATGCCGACCGCCTGCGCCGCCGAACGGTCGTGATGGACGGGCGTATAGTCGCGCGAGGCGAGGGCGCCGCCGACGATCAGGCTCGTGGTGAGCGGGATCGCGAGCGCGGGGAGCGCGTCGCCCACCGAGACGTCGGAGAGGCGCATCGGCTATTTCACCGGGTAGAAGAACGGGAGCTTCATCGACTCGTCCACGTCCTCGAAGAGGCACTCGACCGCCATCCCGATGCGGATCTCTTCGGGCCGGCAGCCGGCGATGTTCGCGACGACGCGCGTCCCCTCCTCGAGGTCGATGAGCCCGACCGGGAGCGGGAGCTCGTAACCGGGAATCGGCGGGTGGTGCAGGACGGTGTAGCTGTGGACCGCGCCGCGGCCCGAGGCCGGGACGCCCTCCCAGCGCGTCGACTGGCACCTCCCGCACATCGGGCGGGGCGGATGGCGGAGCGCGCCGCAATGCGAGCACTTCTGGATCAGGAGCCTCCCCTGGTCGCAGGCCTCCCACCACCAGGCGTTGTCGAAGCCGCGCGGGCTGCGGATGCGCCGGGGCCTGGCTGGGACGCCGCCCGCGGCCGCCGGCTGCGCCGCGGGCTGGTTGGGCCGGAACTTGAGCACCCGGAAGGAGAGCGAGCCCACCTCCTCGCCCTTCTGATCGGTGAAGCGCGTGCGCGTCACGACGAAGTAGCCGACGCCGAGGCCGGTCGCCTTCTCCTCCGAGACGCTCTCGATCCGGGTGTGGGCCGTGATGCGGTCGCCGGGGCGGAGGTAGCGCCGGAACTCCTGCTCCGTGTCGGTCGCCACCACGCCGGTGTAACCCTGCGCATCGAAGACCGCGTGGAGCTCGCGCTGCTTGTTCGTCGGCAGGAGCCCCAGGTCGTGCATCGGGTAGCCGCGCATGTCCCAGACCTGGAGCATCGCGGGGGGCGCCACGATCCCGCCGTGGACGGTCTGCTTCGCGGCCGCGGGATCGAGATAGGCCGCGCAGGTGTCGCCCATGGCCTCGCACCAGTGGCGGATCATGGCCTCGTTCACCGCGTCCGGGCAGGTGTACGGCGGGCCCTCCTCGAGCCCTTCGTACGCGCGGATCCTCGCCTCGAAGGCCTCTTTGCTCTGCGCGCTGCTCGACACGACTCTCAGGCTCTCGTTCGCCCCGGACCGCGCGGCGGCGACGAGCTCGGGCTGGAGGTGACCCGGGCGCGACCGGGCCGCCGGGTCGAAGCATGATAATCCACGATGCCGCGGCCCGCGACCGCCTGTCGGGGGACGGGCTACGGCGCCGGTTCGCGGTAGGCTCCGCGGGGTGAGCTCCGCCCCGGACCTCGAGATCGGAACCACGCCCTGGGTTTCCGACCCCGAGGGCTCGGCCGCAGAGCTCGCCGCGCAGGGAGAGCTCGCCGAGCGCCTCGGCTACGGCTCCTTCTGGCTTCCCGAGCACCACTTCGGCGCGGGAGGCGCGATCCCGGCACCGCTGCTGCTCCTCGCCGCCGTCGCCGCGCGCACGACGCGCCTGCGCGTCGCTACGACCTCGTTGCTGCTCCCGGTCCGCCACCCGATCCACGTGGCCGAGGAGGTCGCGGTCCTCGACCGCCTCTCGGGAGGGCGCGTGATCCTCGGCGTGGGACGCGGCTTCCGCGCCTCGCTCTTCGCCGCCTTCGGCGTGCCGGCCGCCGAGAAGCGCGACCGCTTCGAGGCGAATCTGCGCGCGATCCGGGACGCCTGGCGCGGCGAGCCGGTGGCCTTCGAGGCCGACGCCGCGGGCGGCGCGCCGAAGCCGGTGCTCCTCGCGCCGCTCCCGGTGCAGCGCCCGCACCCTCCCGTCTGGGTCGCGGCCTTCGGTCCCAAGGCCGTGGCGCAGGCGGGGCGGCTCGGGCTCCCCTATCTCGCGTCGCCGATCGAGCCGCTCTCGCGCCTCGCGGAGAACTACGCGCGCCACCGCGACGCCCTCCCGGAGGCGGCGCACGCGGCGCCTCTTGCCGTGCCGATCATGCGCACCGTCTTCGCGAGCCGCAGCGCCGCGCGCCTGCACGAGGTGCGCGAGGCGCTGGCCCGCCAGTCGGCCGCGCTCGCGCGCGCGCCGGGCCCCGCCTTCCGGCGCCTCGCCGAGGTCGGCGTCGACGAGTGGGCCCTCGTCGGCGAGCCGGAGGCGGTCGCGGACGGCATCGCGCGCTACCGCGAGGAGCTCGGCATGACTCACCTCGTGGTCCGCGCCCAGATCCCGGGTCTTCCGCGCGAGCTCGCCGAGCGCTCGCTCGCGCTCGTCGCCGAGCTCGCCGCCCGCTGACGCCGGCCCCCCGGCGCAAACGCGAAGCGCGCGCAGCGAGCCGCAAGCGAAGCGCGCAGCGAGCCGTAGGCGAGCGAAGGCAGGCCCCTGCAGGGCCTGCGAGCGGAGTCACTCGAGCCAGCGCCCGGCGAAGCCCTCCGCGCCGACGCCGACGCGCCCCGGGAGTGCACGCCTTGCAATCGCGACGATCTCGTCGCGGTAGGCGAGCCCGCTCGACCCAGGCCGCGCCGCCTCCATCGCGGCGGGGAGCTCTGTGCGGCGCGTGCGCGAGCCGTCCGGCGTGCCGTCGCCGCCGATGAAGTGGTCGATCACGACCGCGTCGGCCACCTCGGCGAGGCGCGCGAAGAAGCCCTCGGGATCGGCGATCGGCAGCAGCGGCGAGACGGTCACCACCACGCGGAGCCCTGCTCCGCGGAGCGCCGCGGCCGCGGCGAGCCGGCGCGCGACGGAGCTCGCCGGCGGCGGGAGGCCGGGCAGGCGGTCGCGATCGCTCTCGATCGAGAGGTGGAACCGCAGCCGGGTCGCGCGCGCGAGGCGCGGGTAGAGGTCGAGGCAGTCGGTCACGCGGTGGGTGTGGGTCTGGAGGACGAGCTCGTCGGGCGGCTCGTCGCACATCGCCTCGAGCACGCGGCGGGTGATCCCGAGGCCCCGCTCCTGCGGCACGAAGGGGTCGGTCGAGCTCGCGAGGAAGACCGAGAAGGCCCCCCGCTCGCGCCGCGCCCAGCGCCGCTCGCGGGGGGCCTGCTCGCGGTAGCGCTCGGCCGCGTTCGTGCGCGCCTCGAGGAAGCTCCCCCACTCCTCGCCGCGCGTGAGCCAGGGGCTCGCGCGCACGTAGCAGCCGACGCCGCAGAGCGCGCTCCCGAAGGAGCAGCCGCGGTAGGGCTGGAGCGAGTGCGAGGTGACGGCGCGCAGGTAGCCCGACGTGCGCGTCAGGATGCTGCGGACCGTCGCCTCGCGGAGCTTCACTTCGCGAAGGTCTCGGCGTCCTCGATCACGCGATACCACTCCCAGCGCAGCCCCTCGGGCTCGCGCGCCCAGACCTTGTTCTGGGTGGCGTAGCAGCAGGTGCTCTCGTCTTCCACCAGGTGCTCCATGCCGGCGGCCTTGAGCCGGTCGGTCGCGGTGTGGACGTCGGCGTCGTCGAAGACCTCGACGCCGAGGTGGTTGATGCGCTCGGCGGCCTGCGCGTTCTCGAAGAGCACGAGCTTGAGCGGCGGCTTCTCGATCGCGAAGTTCGCGTAGCCGGGCTTGCGCTTGCGCGGGGGGGTATCGAAGAGCTTCGTGTAGAAGTCGATGGCCTCTTCGAGGTTGCGGACGTTCAGGGCGAGCTGGAGTCGCATGGCTTCCTTCCTCCATGCCCGGGAGCGGCCAGGCCTCCCGGGCGAAACGCATCGATCAATGTCGATGCGTCGGAGTCTAGACACGGCATCGATATCTGTCAATATATATCCCATGGCCACCGCCCGTCGCGTCCGCCAGACCCGCGCCCGGCCCGAGGGCTGCTGCCCGCCGCGCCGGGTGGCGCCCCTGCCGGCGCCCGAGCAGGACCGGCTGGTCCGCGTCTTCAAGGCGCTGGCGGACCCGACGCGTCTCGAGATCCTGCGCCTCCTCGCCGCGCAGCGCGGCCCGACCTGCGTCTGCGACGTCGTGGACCACTTCGGCCTGTCCCAGCCCACGATCTCGCACCACCTGCGCGTGCTGCGCGAGGCGGGGCTCCTGCGCGCGTCGCGCAACGGAGTCTGGTCCTTCTACGAGCCCGATCCTACGGCAAGGGCCGCGCTCGCCGAGGCGGGCGGGTTGCTCGCGTGACCGGGGCCCGCGCAAGCGCGGAGCGCGCGCAGCGAGCGCAAGCGGAGCGCGCAGCGAGCCGAAGGCGAGCGCAGGCGGACCCCCGCAGAGACGGCGAGCGGAGTTCACCGGGATGACGCTCTCGGTCCTGACGCTGAACCTCTGGCACGACTCGGGGCCCTGGCCGGAGCGGGCGAAGCGCATCCGGGGCTGGATCGACCGGCTCGCTCCGGACCTGATCGGCTTCCAGGAGGCGCTGCGCGTGCCGTGGCTCGACCAGGTCGCGGAGCTGCTGGAGGACCGCCCCTATCACGTGGCCTTCGCCGCGGCGTCGCCCTTCTCGCGCGCCGGCGAGCGCGGCCAGCTCGGGAACGCGGTGGCGAGCCGCTACCCGATCGCGTCGCAGGAGGTGATCGCTCTCCCCGATGCGGGCGACGGCGAGACGCGCTGCGCGATCTCCGTCACGGCCGCGGCCCCGCCGGGCCCCGTCTCCTTCACCTGCACGCACCTCAACTGGAAGCTCCACCACGGCTGGGTGCGCGAGCAGCAGATGGTCGCGCTCTGCGACTTCGCGCTGCGGCGGCGTCCGAAGGACGGCTTCCCGCCGATCGTGGTCGGCGACATGAACGCCGAGCCCGACTCCGCGGAGATCCGCTACGCGACCGGGCTGCAGTCCATCGGGGGCTGGAGTGTCGCCTTCCTCGACGCCTGGCGCGTGGCCGGCGGGCCCGGCCGCGGCGTCACCTGGAGCAACGCGAACTCCTACGCCCGCACCGAGCGGGAGCCGGACCGCCGCATCGACTACGTCTTCGCCGGGCTCCCGCGGCGCGACGGAGTGGGCCAGATCCAGGCCTGCCGCGTGGTCTGCGACGAGCCGGAGGCGGGCGTCTGGCCGTCGGATCACTTGGGAGTGTATGCCGAGCTGCGAAGCGAGCCTGAGAAGGCGTGAGCCGGCGCATCCCCGCCCTCGTCGTCTCGGGCTTCCTCGGCTCCGGCAAGACGACCCTGGTGCGCCGGCTCCTCGCCGACGCGCAGGCGAACGGCGTGCGCGTCGCGCTGGTCTCGAACGAGTTCGGCGAGCTCGGGATCGACGCGGCGCTCCTCGGCCGCATGCGCGACGACTACGTGGAGCTCCGCGGCGGCTGCGTCTGCTGCAAGCTCTCCGACCAGCTCGTCGAGACGCTCGAGATGCTGCGGCGGCGCGTCGACCCCGACCGCGTGATCGTCGAGACCTCGGGCGTGGCGCTCCCCTACGACACGCAGCTCAACTTCTGGCGCGAGCCCGTCGCGGGCTGGATCGCGGACGACGCGGTCGTGGTCGTGGTGAACGCCGAGCAGCTCGCCGCGGGGCGCGACGTCGAGGGCACGTTCGAACAGCAGGTCTCCTCCGCGGACCTCGTGGTCCTGAACCAGCTCGACCGCGTGCCGGAGGCCGCCATCCCTCGGCTTGAGGCGATGCTGCGCGAGATCGAGCCCGAGGCCCCACTCCTGCGCGCCGTGCACGCCGACGTGGACCCGCGGCTCCTCTTCCCGCCGGACCCCGGCGGGAAGCGCGCGCGCCGCCGCGCAGCGGCCCCCGGCCGGGAGCCGCCGGAACACGACCACCGCCACGAGCGCTTCGAGGCCGAGGAGATCGCCGTCGAGTCCGGCGTCACGGCGGAGGAGCTCCTCGCGCGGCTCCGGCAGCGCGCCGCGCTGCGCGTGAAGGGCTTCGTGCGCACGCGCGAGGGGCTTCGCGTCGTGCAGGGCGTGGGCGCGCGCGTGGAGCTCAGCGCGGCGGAGTTCGAGCCGCCGCCGGAGCTCGTCGGCCGCCTCGTCGTGATCCGGCGCGCGGGATAGGAGGTGCCGGCGATGCGATCGTCCCTCGGACTCGCCGCCGCGGGCATCGCCTGCGCGGTCCTGACCGGCGCCGGACCCGCGGCGGACTCGCTGCGCTTCGAGCGGGATGGGAGGCTCGTGCGCGAGATCCCGCTCGCGGAGCTCCGCGAGGAATGCAGCGAGACGCGGATCGCGGTCGAGCGGGATCCCTACTACGGGAAGCGCAAGAGCTTCGTCGCGTGCCCGCTCGCGCAGGTCTTCGTGCTCGGCTTCGGCGTCCCACCGAGCGCGCTCGGCTCCGCGAACGTCTTCTTCCGCGCGCGCGACGGCTACACGAAGCCGGCCGCCGCCGAGCTCCTGGCCGAGCCCGGGGCCTACGTCGCCTTCGCCGACGCGGAGCGCGCCCGCGGCGCCGACCCGGGCTTCGAGCCGATCGATCGCCGCCAGGTCGACCCCGGACCCTTCTACCTGGTCTGGACCGGCGCGGCGCAGGCCGACCCGCACCGCTACCCCTGGCCCTATCAGCTCGTCGCGATCGAGATCGCGCCCTTCGAGCAGCGCTACCCGCACACGGCGCCGGACGGCGAGCCGAAGGGCTCCACCGCGTGGCGGGGCTTCGCGATCTTCCGGCGCGAGTGCGTCGCCTGCCACGCGATCAACGGCGAGGGCGGCTCCGTCGGGCCCGAGCTCAACCTCCCGCGCAGCATCGTCGAGTACCGCCCGGCGGAGCAGATCGCGGCCTTCGTGCGCGACCCGCAGAGCTTCCGCTACACGAGCATGCCCGCGAACCCGCACCTCTCCGACGCCGACCTCGACGCGCTCGTCGCCTACTTCCGCGCCATGAGCCAGCGCAAGCGCGACCCGCGCGCGCCGGAGAGCCCCTAGCCCGCATGTCTCACCAGAGCGCTACTGCGGACTAGCCGACGAGCGGCTCGAGCGCGGGACAGCAAGCGGCGCAAGCCGCGCGCAGCGAGCCGCAGGCGAGCGAAGTCCCTCGAGCCCCGGCCGACGCTCACTCCCGCCCGAAGTACGCGAAGAAGACGAAGGGCACGCTGAAGGCGTAGTAGAGCTGGTTCGGGAGCATGCGCAGCGCCCAGCCCGCGTCGAAGCCGGCGAGGATCAGCGCGTCCGCGAGCGCCCAGAGCGCGTAGTAGGTCGCCGCGAAGGCGAGCACGGCGCGCAGGACGCGCTGGATCCGGGGGCCGGCGCCCGCGGCGAGCCGAGGGACCGCCAGCGCGCGGAGCCCGAGCGCCAGGACGAGGAAGCCGAGCTCGTAGAGGAGCCAGAGCACCTGCCCCGGGAGCGCCGGGAAGCGCAGCCGGAGCAGGGCGTCGGTCGACCAGGCGAAGGCCGGAACGGCGAGCGAGAACGCGGCGCTTTGCACGAAGGCCTGCGCCCTCCGTTCGGGCGCCGCAGCGAGCGCGAAGACGAGCAGCAGAACGCGCCAGTCGCCGAGGAGGACGAAGGGGAGCATCGCAATCGTCTGCGCGGCGCCGGAGAGGCCGAGCGCGCGCGCGAGCGGCCCCGTCGCGATCGGGTCGAGGATCGTCTCCAGCGTGAACGCGACCGAGTAGAGGAAGACGAAGCGCGCCTGCGGGTCGGCCGGGCGCGCCGCGCGCAGGCGCCCGCGGGTCGCCAGGTAGACGAGGAAGAGCGCGGGAAGCGCGACCAGCGCGGTGACCGACTGGAGGTCGCTCCGATAGAGTTCGTGCCAGGTCGCGCCGTCCATGCGGCTCCTCGTCGGCACGCGCGTCGTCCGGGCGCGCGGGCCGGCAGGCTATCGTGTCGCCCGTGCGGGGGGCCAGCGTCGCGGTCGCATCGCTCCGGGAGCGGGTTCCCGCCGGCGGGACGCGCGACCCGAGCGAGATCCTCGGTCGCTTCCTCGATTGGGTCGCCGAGCGCGGCCTCGAGCCCTACCCGGAGCAGGAGCAGGCGATCCTCGCCCTGGCCCTCGGCCACCACGTCGTGCTCTCGACCCCGACCGGCTCCGGGAAGTCGCTGGTCGCGACGGCGCTCCACTTCGAGGCCCTCTGCGCGGGCGCGCGCTCCTTCTACACGGCGCCGACGAAGGCGCTGGTGAGCGAGAAGTTCTTCGCCGCGTGCGAGGACTTTGGTCCCGAGAGCGTGGCGATGCTGACCGGCGACGCGAGCATCAACCCCGCGGCGCCCATCGTCTGCTGCACGGCCGAGGTGCTCTCGAACATGGCGCTCCGGCAGGGGGCCGCCCTCGACGCGCCCTACGTCTGCATGGACGAGTTCCACTACTACGCGGACCGCGAGCGCGGCGTCGCCTGGCAGGTGCCGCTCCTCGTGCTGGAGCGCGCACGCTTCCTCCTGATGTCCGCGACGCTCGGCAACACCGCGCCGATCGCGGAGCGGCTCGCAGCGCGCACGGGGGTGCCGGTCGACGAGGTCCACTCCGACGTGCGGCCGGTCCCGCTCGACTTCGAGTACCGCGAGACCCCGGCCCACGAGACGCTCGAGGACCTCGTCGCCCGCGCGCGCGCGCCCGTCTACGTCGTGAACTTCACCCACCGCGAGTGCGCCGAGCAGGCGCAGGCCCTGACCAGCGCGCGGCTCGCGATGCGAGAGGAGCGCGAGCGGATCGCGGAGGCGATCTCCGGCTTCCGCTTCGATACCCCGTTCGGGAAGGACCTCCAGCGCTGGCTGCGCTTCGGGATCGGCGTGCACCACGCCGGCATGCTCCCGCGCTACCGGCTCCTGGTGGAGCGCCTGGCGCAGCGCGGGCTGCTGCGCGTGATCTGCGGCACGGACACGCTCGGCGTCGGCGTCAACATCCCGATCCGCAGCGTGCTCTTCGCGAAGCTCTGCAAGTTCGACGGCGAGAAGGTCGCGATCCTGCCCGTGCGCGAGTTCAAGCAGATCGCCGGGCGGGCGGGGCGGCGGGGCTTCGACGAGCGCGGCTTCGTGGTGGCCCAGGCGCCGGAGCACGTGATCGAGAAGCGGCGCGCGCAGGCCCGCTGGGCCGCCGGGAAGCGCAGGGCGGCGCCGGGCCGGTCCGTCCCGAAGGGGATCGTGCCCTGGAACCGCGACACCTTCGAGCGGCTCGTCGCGCGCCCGCCCGAGACGCTCGAGTCCCGCTTCGAGGTCGGCCACGGGATGCTCGTGAACGTGCTCCAGCGCCGCGAGCCGGAGGCCGGGCCCGGGCAGGGCTACCGGGATCTCATCGAGCTGGTGGCGCGCTCGCACGAGAGCGAGGCGTCGAAGCGCCGGCTGCGCCGGCGCGCCGCAGCGCTCTTCCGCTCGTTGCGGCGCGCCGGGATCGTCGAGGTGGCGCGCGCCGATCACCGCCAGCGCCTCGGCGCCTTCGTGCGCGAGGAGCTCCAGCTCGACTTCGGGCTGCACCAGACGCTCTCGCTCTACGTCGTGGAGGCCGTCGCGGCGCTGGATCCGGAGTCGGCGAGCTACGCGCCCCTGGTGCTCTCCGTCGTCGAGGCCGTGCTCGAGAGCCCGCGCGCGATCCTGGTTGAGCAGGTGCGCAAGCTCCGGCGCGACCTCGTGGGGCGCCTCAAGGCCGAGGGCGTGCCGTACGAGGATCGCCTGCGCGAGCTCGAGGCGGTGACCCACCCGCAGCCGGACGCGGAGTTCCTCGCCGCGACCTTCCGCATCTTCGCGGAGGCGCACCCGTGGGTCGGGGCCGCGGACCTGCGCCCGAAGTCGATCGCGCGCGAGATCGTCGAGGGCTATCTGGGCTTCGTCGACTACGTGCGCGAGTACTCGCTCGCGCGCAGCGAGGGCGTGCTGCTGCGCTACCTCGGCCAGGTGTACCACACGCTCGTGCAGACCGTCCCCGAGGAGGCGAAGACCGAGGAGCTCCACGACGCGATCGCCTACCTGCGCACGCTCGTGCGCGGCGTCGACTCGAGCCTCTTCGCGGCCTGGGAGGAGCTTGCCGCGCCCCGCGCCGCCGCGGCGGCCGGGCCGGCGGCGCGCCCCGCCCCGGACCTCGCGCAGGACGCGCGCGCGCTCGCCGCGCGCGTGCGCGCGGAGCTCCACGCGCTCGTGCGCGCCTTCTCCCGCGGCGAATGGGAGGAGGCGCCGCGCCTCGTGGCACAGGGAGACCTGGCCTGGGACGCCGAGCGCTTCCGCGCCGCGCTCGCGCCCTTCCTCGCGGAGTACGCCGAGCTCGGCTTCACCCCCGACGCCCGCCAGGCCCGGCACACGCAGCTGCGAGCGGTCGAGCCGCGCGTCTTCGACGTGACGCAGGTCCTCGTCGACCCGCAGGGCGACCACCTCTGGGCGATCCACGGGCGGGTGGACCTGCGCGGGGAGCGCGACCCCGAGGGCCCGGTCGTGCAGGTGTTGCGCATCGGGCCGTAGCTCCCGCGCCGTTACACTCCGGGCTCGCCCGGCGCTGTCGGAGCGCGAGGGGGTGGCGTGGCTCGGCAGGGGAAGGCGCGCTGGATCGGAGTCGCCGCCGGGGCGGCGGCGCTCAGCGCCGTGGCGGCCGCCGGCTGGCTCGGGGTCCAGGGCCGACGCGGGCCCGAGCGGATCGTCTTCGTCGTGATCGACACGCTGCGCCGCGACCACGTCTCGGCGTACGGCGGGGAGGTCGCGACCCCAAACCTCGACGCCCTCGCGGCCCGCGGGCAGCTCTTCGAGAATGCCGTGGCCTCCTTCCACCAGACCTCGATGTCGATGGCGGCCATGTTCACGGGGCGCACGCCGAGCATCGAGACCGGGACGCCCGGGGAGACCCTGCCCTGGAACGGCTCCACCTGGTGCGGGATGGCGCGCTTCCGCTCCGGCGAGGGCGACCTCTGCGTTCCGCGCGCGCTCGCGACGCTCGCGGAGCGGCTGCGGGAGGCGGGCATCTGGACGATCGGCGTGGCTTCGAACCAGTTCCTCTACGAGCCGTCGGGCTTCGGGCGCGGCTTCGACGACTGGACGGAGGTCGACGAGCGCAAGCCCGCGACCGGACAGGCCTCGCGGGTGGGGGTGGAGAACCCGTGGAGGTCGCGGCACTGGACGTCCGTGAACCGCGGCGTGGCGCGGGCGCTCGCGCGCCGCCCCTCGGAGCGCTTCTTCCTCTACGTCCACTACGTGGACGTGCACGACTGGCGCTTCCAGAAGATGAGCTACGCGGACGCCGTCCGGGTGGCGGACGAGGCGCTCGGTAGCCTCCTCGGGGCGCTCGAAGCGCAGGGGCTCCTCGACGACGCCGTGGTCGTGGTGACCTCCGATCACGGCGAGCGCCTCGGCGAGGCGCACGGGATCCCCGGCGAGGTGGCGAACAGCTACGGCCACTACGGGAACCCCTCGTGGGAGGAGGAGCTGCGCGTGCCTCTCATCGTGGCGCCGCCGGTCTTCGCAGACGCGAAACGGCTCGTGCGCACCCAGGATTTCTACCGGCTCGTGCTCGAGATCGCGGGACTTGCGCCCGAGCCCGCGGCGGATACGAGGGCCGACGAGCTCTTCGTCGGCGAGCTCCACTACCGCACCTACCGCGAGGGACGCTTCAAGACGACGGTGCAGCGCTCGACCGGGCGCGCCTTCCTCTACGACCTCGAATCCGATCCGGGCGAGCAGCACAACCTCGCGGGGAGCAGCGCGCTGCGCGTCCTCGCCCACCGCAACCGCCTGAACGAGCTCACGCGCGCGCTGGCCGCCGCCCCGGCACCCCGGCGCGAGCTCTCCGAGGAGGAGAGGGAGCGCCTGCGCGCCCTCGGCTATCTCGAGGAAGACTAGGATTTCCGCGTCGCCTCCCGGCGGATGCGCGCGCGCGACGCGGCCCACGAGCAGATGCGGCAGGCGGAGAGGTCGTGGCCGCGGGCGGGGCAGTGCTCGCGGCCGAAGGCGATGATCTGGAGGTGGAGATCCCGCCAGGACTCGGGCCGGAAGAGCCGCGTGAGGTCGCGCTCGGTCTGCACCACGTTCCTGCCCGAGGAGAGGCCCCAGCGCGCCGCGAGCCGGTGGATGTGGGTGTCGACCGGGAAGGCGGGGCGCCCGAAGGCCTGCGCCATCACGACGCTCGCCGTCTTGTGGCCGACGCCCGGGAGCGCCTCGAGCGCTTCGAAGCCCTCGGGGACCTTCCCGCCGTGCTCGAGCAGGAGGCGGCGCGAGAGCGCCGCGAGGTTGCGCGCCTTGGTCGGGGCGAGGCCGAGCGGGGCGATCATGCGCCGGATCTCCGCGACGGGGAGCCTCGCCATCGCGTCCGGGGTCGCCGCGCGCGCGAAGAGCGCGGGCGTCACCTGGTTCACCTTGGCGTCCGTGCACTGCGCCGAGAGCACGACCGCGACGAGCAGCGTGAAAGGGTCCTCGTGCGCGAGCGGGATCCTCGTCTCGGGGTAGAGCTCGCGGAGGATCCGCTGGATCCTGCGGGCCTTCTCCGCGCGCGTCACGGCGGCTTCCCTCGGTCGCGATCTCGTGCCAGGACAGGCATCTGCGTCGCCTCGCTACGCGCCCTGGTGAGACATGCGGGCTACCATAGCCGGTCCCCTATCCTGGACGCCGGGAGGATCCCCATGGCGAGCGTACTCGCGGCGCGCCGTTGCGTGCCGTGTCGGGGCGATACGCCTCCGCTGCGAGGCGAGGCGCTCGGGCGGCTCCTCGGCGAACTCGGCGGCGGCTGGCGCGCCGTCGACGAGCATCATCTGGAGAAGGAATACCGATTCCCCGACTTCCGGTCGGCGCTCGCGTTCACGAACCGCCTCGGCGAGCTCGCCGAGCGCGAGTCCCACCACCCGGACATCCACCTCGCCTGGGGCCGCGTGCGGCTCGAGATCTGGACCCACAAGATCCGCGGCCTCAGCGAGAGCGACTTCGTCCTCGCGGCGAAGGCCGACGCGCTTCTCGAGGAGAAGTAGCGCGCGCAAGCGGAGCATCGGGCAAGCGCCGAAGGCGCGCGCAGCGAGCCGCAGGCGAGCGAAGCTCATCGGGCTCGCCGTAGGCGAGCCAGCGCTAGCCGCCGGTCGCGTCCTCGACGCGGCGCATGAGCTCGATCAGGGTGGGACGGCTCGCCAACAGGCGGGCGGAGCCGGCCATCGCGTCCATGCGCAGTACGAAGAGCATTCCGTAGACTGCGAGATCGGC
>CAZUYC010000065.1:0-12406 GCA_964624475.1 uncultured Spirochaetales bacterium
CACGCCGCAAGGTACTCGGCGCACGCCTCCTCGCTCGCGAACCGGGCCTGGAACTCCCGAAGGTTCCTGGGGAACGATGGTCTCGGCACGGCGCCACGCTACCCGTTGTGTGATGCTGAAACAACCGGATAAGCAGGAGGCGGCTACTCGAAGCAGTGGTACATGGCGGCGCCCACGGGGTCAGCCGTCACGTGGTGACCCACGTGATGTTGGCGTCGGCCAGCGGCGGGGTGCGCGCGGCCAGCACGGCGAGCTTGCGCACGATCTTCTCCGCGATCTGCACGAATGCCCGCGCCGCCTCCGAATCCGGCGCGTCGACCAGGATCGGCCGGCCCGCGTCGCCGCCCAGGACGATCCGCGGGTCGAACGGCACCTCGCCGAGGAAGTCCACACCCAGCTCCTCGGCGGCGCGCCTCGCGCCGCCCTCGCCGAAGAGGTGGTAGCGGCGGTCCGGGAGATCGGGCGGGGTGAAGTACGCCATGTTCTCGACGATCCCGAGCACCGGCACCTGCACCTTCTCGAACATCTTGAGGCCCTTGCGCGCGTCGATCAACGCGAGCTCGTTCGCCGTGGTGACGATCACCGCCCCGGAGAGCGGCGCCTGCTGGGTCAGCGTGAGGGCGGCATCGCCGGTCCCGGGCGGCATGTCGACGACCAGGTAGTCGAGCTCGCCCCACTCGACGTCGGTCAGGAACTGGCGGATCAGCCCGTGCACCATGGGGCCGCGCCAGATCACCGGCGAGTCGTCCGTCACCAGGAAGGCCATGGACATGAGCCTGAGGCCGTAGCCCTCGTGGGGAAGGATGCGCCGCTCCGCCGTCACCCGGGGCCGGCCTGCGACGCCGGTCAGGAGCGAGAGCGAGGGTCCGTAGACGTCCGCGTCCATGAGACCGACCTTCGCGCCTGCTCGCTGCAAGGCCAGGGCCAGGTTCACGGCGGTCGTGCTCTTGCCCACGCCGCCCTTGCCTGAGGCCACGGCAATCGCGTTTCGGACGCCGGGAAGAACCTCGGGCTGGGGTCCCGCGGAGAGGTTCCGGCCCCGGGTATTCGAGGTCATCGTCACATGGACGTTCTCGACGCCGTCGAGCGCCAGTACCCGTTCGTGTGCGGCCTTTTCGAATTCGGCCTTGACGGGACAAGCGGGGGTCGTCAGCTCGATCGCGAACGAGACGTTTGCGCCGTCGATCCGGAGGTTCTTCACGAATCCGAGATCGACGATGCTCTTGCCGAAGTCGGGGTCCACGATGGGGCGCAGGGCCTCGAGTACTGCGGCCTCGGAGGCGGGTGCGGGCCGCGAATCCCGCTCGATCGGATTCTGCTCCCTTCCCTGACGTCTCGGCCAGAGGCTCATACGCCGAAGCTCTCGCCGCAGCCACAGGTAGTTGCAGCGTTGGGATTCTCGATCTGGAAGCCGCTCGCGTTGAGGCCGTCCGCGTAGTCGAGAATGCAGCCCGCGAGGTGCAGGGCGCTCTTCGGGTCGACGACCACCGGCACGCCGTGCGGCTCGAAGTGCTGGTCGGCGTCCCGCGCGTCGTCGAAGGCGAGCTCGTAGCGCAAGCCGCTGCAGCCCCCCGCCGTGACGCGGAGGCGGAGCGCCGCAGTCGAGCTCCGCTCCCGCTCGAGCAGCTCTCTCACCTTGGCCGCGGCGCGCTGCGTGAGCGTGATCATGGTCGCTCCTGCCGAGCTGGGGCGGGACAGACCTGGAGGTCCAGCCAGGCCACCATCGCGCGCTCGTCGCGCCGCAGGTCCTGGAGCGAGATCCTCTCGAGTGCCTCGCGCAGGACGCCCTCCGTCTTCCGCCAGAGGGCGCGGATCGAGCAATCGGTCACGTGGATACACTCGCGGCGCCGGCCGGGATGGCAATCGCAGAAGCCTTTCGGGAAGAACTCGCCGCCGAGCACGGTGACGGCGTCCCAGACGCTGATCTCGCTGGCGGGGCGGGCCAGGCGGTAGCCGCCCCCCGCGCCGCGGGTGCTCTCCACGAGGCCCCCGGCGCGGAGCGTCCCCAAGATCCGCGCTACGTACTCCGGCCCCATGCCCTCCGCACGGGCGATTTCCTGCGCCGAGACGGGCCCCTCCGCGTCCCGCAGCGCCACCTGGAGCAGGCAGCGAAGGCCGTATTCCTCGAGAGCCAGGATGTGCATCGGGACGAAGGGTTGCTAAAGAATACATATCTGTCAATATTGACACCGCCTCATCCCCCGTGGGGAACATCCGATCGAGGAAGGGATGGCGTGACCTGGGTGATCACCCGTCTTTGTCGCGACTGCGTGGACCAGAGCTGCGTCGAGGTCTGCCCTGTCGACTGCATCTACGAGTACACGGGGTCGGACCGCGAGACGTTCCCGAACCAGCTCTACATCGATCCCGAGGAGTGCATCGACTGCGGGGTGTGCGAGCCGGAGTGCCCGTGGCAGGCGATCTTCGAGGACGCGCAGGTTCCCGGCCTCTTCCAGGAGGACATCGGGCTGAACGCCAAGATCATGGGCGCTTCCGACGAGCGCGCCGTGCCGGAGAAAGAAGAGAAGCTGCTCCCGACCCCCGCCCAGGTGGAGGAGAACAAGCAGAAGTGGGGCTACGCCGCGTAGCTCCGCTTCCGAGGGAGAGAGCCGGATGGGAAGAATCGTCAGGGTTGCGGAGACGAAGGACGTCCCGCCTGGGACGGCGCTGGCCGTCGACCTGGAGGGGCGCGCGGTGGCGCTCTTCAACGTGGACGGCCGCTTCTACGCCATCGACGGCACCTGTACGCACCGTGGAGGCCCCCTCTCCGAAGGAGAGCTGGACGGCACGGTCGTGACCTGTCCCTGGCACGGCGCCCGCTTCGACGTCACGACCGGCGAGGTCCTCGGGCCGCCCGCGGCTCAGGGAGTCGGCCGCTACGACGTTCGAGTCGAAGGCGAAGACGTCAAGATCGAGATCGCATAGCGATCTCGGCGCGACAGCCGAGCCACGAGGACGGAGCGAAGCGCTGCCGCGTCCTGTGACCGATCCGCGGCTCCGGCATCGAAGTCCGTACGCCACCCGGAGGAATGGTCCATGCGCTCGACCCGTCGCGCCTTTCTCGCCCTGCTCGGTGCCCTCGCGCCCGCGGCCTGGACGACTGGCGCCGGTGCTGGTGAAGCCGAGGCCGGCTCCTCCCCGATCGAGCGCCTCGAGCTGCCGCGCGAGCGCTGGCGGGAGCTGCTCCCGGCGGAGGCGTACGCCGTCCTCTTCGAGGACTCGACCGAGCGGCCGTTCACCAGCGCCTTGCTGCACGAGAAACGCGCGGGCGCCTACCTCTGCGCGGCGTGCTTCTTGCCGCTGTTCCGCTCCGAAGCCAAGTTCGACAGTGGCACCGGCTGGCCGAGCTTTTTCGCCGCCATCGCAGGTCGGCTCGGCACGAGGCGCGACTTCGGCCTGCTCCTGTCCCGCACCGAGTACCACTGCATCCGTTGCGGGGGCCACCAGGGCCACGTCTTCGACGACGGTCCGGCGCCCACGGGCCAGCGCTACTGCAACAACGGCGTGGCGCTGCGCTTCGCCGCCGACGGCGAGGCGCTGCCCGCGCTGCGGAGCGACGCGTGAGGCGGTTCGCGCTGCTGCTCGCGCTCGCGCCTCTCGGCGCTACGCCGGCAGGTGCTGACGCGAAGCCGGACGCCCCGGCGACTGCGTTCGCCGTCTTCGCAGGCGGCTGCTTCTGGTGCATGGAGCCGCCCTTCGACGCGCTGGACGGCGTCGTCTCCAGCACCTCCGGCTACACCGGAGGCCACGTCGCGAGCCCGAGCTACGAGCAGGTGTCGGCAGGCGGGACCGGCCATCGCGAGGCGGTGCGCGTCGAGTATGACCCGGCGCGCGTCCGCTATGAGCAGCTGCTCGACGTCTTCTGGCACAACGTCGATCCGCTCGACGACGGCGGCCAGTTCTGCGACCGGGGCCCCCACTATGCCAGCGCGATCTTCGTCGCAGGCGCCGAAGAGCGGCGGCTCGCCGAGGCCTCGAAGCGAACGCTCGAGCAGACGCGACGCTTCGACCGCAGGATCGCGAGCGAGATCCTCGACGCCGGCCCCTTCTACCCGGCAGAGGAGTACCACCAGGACTACGCCCGCAAGAACCCCCTCCGCTACCGCTTCTACCGCAACGGCTGCGGGCGCGACGCGCGGCTCGAGGCGGTCTGGGGCGCGGTGCCCAGGCACTGAGCAGGCTAGGGGAGCAGCACGATCTTGCCCGTCACCCGCCCGGTCCGGCTCTGCTGGTGGGCCTGCTCCGCTTCGAGGAGCCCGAAGCGGTGCGCGATGTTCACCGTCACCTGGCCGGCGGCGACCGCGCCGACGACGTGCGCGAGGCGTTCGCGGTTGGGCCGGCCCAGCACCGCCTTCGACGAGAACGGCGGCACGAAGAGCTGGGCCAGCGCGCCGATGGAATCGCCGCTGACGATGACGTGTCGCCCTGCCTTTTCGAGCAGGGCGCGGCAGCCGGCGCCGGAGTAGCTGCCGACGCAGTCGACGACCACCTGATACGGACCGAAGGGCTTCGCCTGCTCGAGCGCGTCACGCTCGCTGTAGTCGAGGACGACGTCGGCCCCGAGCCCGTGCACGAGGGCGGCGTTCCTCCCGGAGCAGACCGCGACGACGAAGCCCCGGCGTACGTTTTTCGCGATCTGCAACGCCAGCTGTCCCACACCGCCGGAAGCACCGAGGATCAGCGCCTTCTGGCCGGGCGCCAGCTGGCCGAGCTCGACCACCGACATCCAGGCCGTCACGCCGGCCACCGGAAGCGCAGCCGCGACGTCGAAGGCGAGCTGCGTCGGCAGCGCGCACACCTGGTCCGCGCGCACGAAGACGGTGTCCGCGTACGAGCCCCGCTGCCCTCGCGCGAAATCCGTGCCACCCAGGACGCGATCCCCCACCTGCGCTCCGGCGACTCTCGCTCCGACGGCGTCGACGACGCCGGCAAAGTCGACGCCCAGGACGATGGGAGGAGCAGGACCGAGCAAACGTGCAGCGAGCCGCAAGGGACCGCTCTCCCGCATCTTCCAGTCGACGGGGTTCACGCCGATGGCCTCGACCGCGATGCGCAGCTGATCCGCGCGCGGCTCGGGGGTCGGAACCTCGACGAGGACGAGGGGCTCCCCTCCCTTCCAGGACCTCTGCGCGAAGAGCTTCACGAAAGGCCCTCTGTGCGAGTGTGAACAGGGCCGCCGCGAGGCAGCCCGTGCGGGACGCGCGGGCGCAGCACGCAGGGTCGCGGTTCGCCGGGGTGTTCGTCCACGGCTGGCTTCCTACCAACCAGCATAGGCCCGCGCGGCCCGCGACACCCGGGTCCGGCTAGGCTCTCGCCGGCGGAGGGGACCTTGTCGACCCACACGACGGCGCGGCCGGCTCCCCCGGGTCTCGCCGGGACGCTCGGTGTGTTCCGCTACGGCGGACGCGCCGTCGGCCTCGTGTGGACGACCAGCCGGCGGCTCACGCTGGCCCTCGTCGCCCTGAGCCTGCTCGCCGGGGTGCTCCCCGCGGCCATCGCCTACGTGGGCAAGCTCATCGTCGACGCGGTGGTGCTGGCGGCGCGCAGCGGACTCGTCGCGGATCGCGACGCGGCCTTCGGCTTCGTGGCGCTCGAGCTCGGAATCGTCGTGGTGCTCGCCGCGAGCCAGCGCGGCCTCTCCATGTGCGAGTCGCTGCTGCGCGCGCAGCTCGGCCACCGCGTGAACGTGATGATCCTGGAGAAGGCCCTGACGCTCGCGCTCCCGCACTTCGAGGACTCGGAGGTCTACGACAAGATGACGCGCGCGCGGCGCGAGGCGTCCACGCGCCCGCTCTCGCTGGTGGTGGCGACCTTCGGCCTGGCACAGAACGCCCTCTCACTCGCGACCTACGCCGCGCTCCTGCTGCACTTCTCGAGCCTGGCCGTGGGCGTCCTGGTGCTGGCGGCGCTGCCGGCCTTCCTGGCCGAGACGCGCTTCTCGGGCGAGGCGTTCCGGCTCTTCGAGTGGCAGACCCCGGAGACGCGCGAGCAGCTCTACCTCGAGACGCTGCTGGCCCGGGAAGACTCGGCCAAGGAGGTGCACCTGTTCGGGATCGGGCCGCGGCTGCTCGACCGCTACGCCGGGATCTTCCAGCGCATGTACGGCGACGACCGGAACCTGACCCTGCGCCGCGGCCTGTGGGGCTTCCTGCTCGGGCTGCTCAGTACCGTCGCCTTCTACGGCGCCTACGCCTGGATCATCGCCGCCGCCATGCTCGCGCGCATCAGCCTGGGCGAGATGACCATGTACGTGCTCGTCTTCAAGCAGGGGCAGTCGGCGCTCTCGGCCTCCCTCGCCGCCATCGGGGGCATGTTCGAGGACAACCTCTACCTCTCGAACCTCTACGGCTTCCTCGAGCTCGACGTCCCGCGGCCGCGCGGGAGCGCCGCCCGCGGCCCCGAGCCCGGCGACGGGCTCCGCTTCGAGGGCGTCGGCTTCCGCTATCCCCGCGCCGAGCGGCCCGCCCTCTCCGACGTATCGTTCCATCTGGCCCCGGGCGGCAAGCTCGCCCTGGTCGGCGAGAACGGTGCCGGCAAGACCACGCTGATCAAGCTCCTGACGCGCATGTACGAGCCGACGGCGGGGCGCATCCGCCTCGACGGCCTCGACCTCGCCGAGTGGGACCCCTCCGCCCTGCGCGCCCGCATCGGGGTCATCTTCCAGGACTTCGTCCATTACCAGTTCACCGTGGGCGAGAACATCGGCGTGGGAGACGACGCGGCCTTCGCCGACGAGGAGCGCTGGCAGGAGGCGGCGCGGCTCGGCATGGCCGAGCTCTTCGTCCGCGAGCTGCCGCAGCGCTATCACACGCAGCTCGGCGGCTGGTTCCGGGACGGCCGCGAGCTCTCGCTCGGCGAATGGCAGAAGATCGCCCTCTCGCGTGCGTTCATGCGCCGGCGGGCCGACATCCTGGTCCTCGACGAACCCACGGCCTCCATGGACGCCGAGGCCGAGGTCCGGATCTTCGAGCACTTCCGCGCGGCGACCCGCGAGCAGATGGCCATCGTGATCTCGCACCGATTCTCCACGGTGCGCATGGCCGACAGCATCCTGGTCCTTCACGGCGGGCGCGTGACCGAGCAGGGCACCCACGAGGAGCTGCTGCGCCAGGGCGGCCGTTACGCGCACCTCTTCTCGCTGCAGGCGGCGGGCTACCGGTAGCCGCGTCTTCCGCTAGGGCGGACTCGCCGCACGCGGGTCGAGGCGGACGGGCTTGATCGGCGCGGGCGCTACGACGCCGCGCTGCGCACCGGGGGCGGGAGGAAGGGGTTGTCGCCCCGCTGGTAGATCTGGACGCCGGCGCCGTGGAGGGCCCAAGCGGTCCAGAGGGCGCCCGCGAGATCGCCGAGGGCGAAGAGCATGAGGACGGGCCGCATCCCGGTGAGGAGGATGAAGGCGGCGAAGAAGAGGGGGACGAGCAATCGCGTGTGAACGGTCCAGCGGAAGAAGGCGGTCACCTCGTGGCGCGCGAGGTTGAGGTAGTAGTAGGCAAACACGAGGACCAGCATTCCGAGGATGCGGATCCACGCGAGGCCCTCGATCTCGAGGCTCAAGATCGCGAGGGGGAACCTGGGGAAGAGAAGCAAGGTGAAGCCCGCGCCCACGAGGTATAGCGCGAAGTAGTAGATCGTCTTCGCCGGCGTGCTCACGGTCGTGTCTCCTTCTGCTCGGCGAGGAAGCGGGCGACCGCGTCGGAGGCCTGGCGCAGGTTCTCGGCCTGGCTGCGACCTGCGCCTCCTCGGGGGCGCAGGTCGTGGTCGCCGTCCTCGATCCACACGAGACGGATCGCCGGGGAGAGGCGGTAGCCCGCGACGTCCTCGGGCCCGCCAAAGGGATCGCGCGTGCCCTGCACGATCAAGGTCGGCGTGCGGATCTGCTCGAGATGCGCCGTGCGAAGCCGCTCGGGCTGCCTGGGCGGGTGGAAGGGATAGCCGAGGCAGACGAGGCCGCGCGCCTCCACCTCGTCCGCGAGCAGGCTCGCCATGCGCCCGCCGAGGGACTTGCCACCGATCACGAGGCGGGGCCCGCCGCCGAGCTTCTCGAGCGCATCGCGCCACGCGGCGAGGAGCACGGGGCGGCGGTCCAGGGGGCCGCGCCTTCCCTCCTCGCGCCGCTTCGCCATGTAGGGGAACTCGAAGCGCGCCACGCGAATGCCGCGCGCGGCGAGCTCGCGCGCCACCGCGTCGAGGAAGGGCGCATCCATGGGCGTGCCGGCTCCGTGGGCGAGGACCAGCGTGGTGCGGGCGTCCGGGGGGCCGTCGAGGAGCACGCCGAGGTGGATAGCGCATCGGCTGCGCGGGGCGCCGGGTGGGCGCGAGGGCTCCGAGGGGCGGAAAGGGACGTTCCGGCCCGGCCTACAGGTGCTGCGGACGGCTGCCGATGAAGGCGCCGGGAGTGCGTTGGCGCGGACCCGCGCTCGAACGCGCGGGATCGACCTGAGGTCGCCGACTGGCGAACGGGAGGGAGTACGTGGCGGAAGAGATCGTCTCTGTGAACAAGGAAGCAGCCCGGCGCAGGGCGAAGCGGGCGGGCAAGCGGGTGGCGGGCTACGTCTCGGAGCAGGTGGCCTCGAAGGGGCGCGCGGCGAAGGGAAGGGCCCGGCAGGCCGGCACGCGCGCGGCCGGCGCGTTGTCGCAACGGGTCGTCTCGACCCGGGACGCCGTGAGGCGGAGGGCCTCGAGCGTCGGCAAGAGCGCGGCGACGAAGCTCCTGGACGCCGGGATCGAGGTCTCGCGCAAGCAGCAGGCCGCCCTCGAGATGCTGAAGAGCCTCATCTAGCCGCGCGGGAGTTCCCGGCCGGGCCCGAGCGCTGGCGGTAGACGCGGTTCGCGGGCTCGCCCGGGAGCTCGCGCGGCACGGGCGACGCCTCCCGGTGTCGACCCGAGGCCGCCTCGCGGCCGGCGCGGTCCACCTCGATGCGTCCGGGCCGCCGCTCCGGGCGCGGCGCTGCGGAGGGCGCCTCGCGGCGCGCTCCGGCGCCCGGCATCCGATCCCGGTCGGGGGCGATCGCCGCGCGCGGCGAGATCGCGGGCTTCGCCGCCCGCTCCCGCGGGCGCTCGGCGCGCGTCTCCGCCGGCTGGCCCGGCCCCGAGGCCTCGAAGCGCGGCGCCGGCGGCGGGATGCGGCGCTCGGCCTCGCCGCCGCGCCCGAAGGGCGGGCGCCCCGACACCTCGATGCGTCGGCCCGCGCGCGGCGGCTGCACCACGCGCGCCGGCGGCTTCGCCGCGGGCAGGTCGAGCTCCGCGTCGCGCTGGTGCGCGCGCGCCGCTCCTTCCGCGCCGGGCGAGCGGACCGCGGGATCCCCGTCCAACCGCGCCTCGCGCGTGGCGACGACGGAGCGGTGCAGGGCCTCGCGCGGCGGGCGCCGGGCGGGGCCGCTCGCGGCGGCCAGACTCGTGCGATCGGGCTCGACGCCGAGATCGCCGTGCAGGGGCGCGAGCTTCCCGGCGTGCGCGCGGACGAACTTCGCCTCGGCGTGCGAGCGGCGCCCGAAGCGATCGCGATCCACCGCGACGATCGCGTGGTGAACGTGCGCGTTCTGGTAGACGTTGATCTCGCGCACCTGGATCCGCGTCTCGTGCCGCACCACGACGTCGTTCACGATCCGCGGCCCGCCCCAGCCGGCCCAGCGCGGAGCGCTGCGGAAGCGGGCGGGGCCCCACCAGGGGACGAGCGGCTCGCCCCAGCCGAGGGCGACCCAGCCGAGCTGCGCAGGCGCGCTCGAGATCCCGAGCGAGAAGCCCCCGCCGCCGAAGAAGGCGACCAGCGCCGGCGCGTAGTACGGGCGCACCACGACGCGGCCCGGGCACCAGCCCCAGTGGCCCGAGACGTGCACCCAGCGCCCGTAGTGGTAGGGCGCCCAGCCCCAGGGCGCGTCGTCGACCCAGGTCCAGCCGTAGTAGGGGTCGTAGAGCCAGCGGCCGGTGCTGTAGGGCACCCAGCCGGTCGCCACGCGGCGCGGCACCCACACGGCGCCGTAGGTCGGCACGATGCGCCAGTCGCCGTGGTGGTCGAGATCGTCGATGCCGGCGACGCCGGACGGGACGTAGCGCGCGCTCACCGCGTCCATCTGGTCGTCGCTGCGCGCGTAGTTCCAGCGGTCCCAGGCGTCGAGCTCGGGCGCGGCCCAGGTCTCGACCTGCGGCGCGTCGCTGCCGGTCACCACCACCTGCTCGCTCGGCGCGATCGCGGCCGAGTCGCCGGCCGCGGGGGTCACGCTGGCGCGCCCGCCGCGCCGGCTGGTGAAGGTGGTCGTGTCGCCGTCCACCTCGACGCGGTAGTAGCCGTTGTGCTCGATGGTGAAGGCGGCGTTCGGCGTGTCGATCTCGAGGGTCTGGCTCGCCCTGCGGCTGCGCAGGTCGAGCGAGACGCGTCCCGTGGTCAGGCGCAGCTGCAGGAAGTCGGGCTCGAGGCTCGCGAGGCCGAGCTGCGTCGCCTCGCCCGCGCGCACGAAGGCGCCCGCCCCGATCTGGAGCTCGAGGTTCGCCTCGTCGCCCGTGTAGAGCTCGTCGCCCGCGGCGAGCGGGGTGTTCGCGCGAGCGGGCGTCCACTCCCCGGCGCCCGGCCGGAAGAACGAGACCTCGCCGTCGCTCGAGGCGAGCCGCGGCGGCGTGCGCTCGAAGCCGAGCAGCTCGTCGCCGTCCAGGGGCCAGGCCGCGCGCGCCGGGAGCAGCCCGGCGCACAGCAGGGCCAGCGCCCACCCGGAAGGACTGCCTCGCGACATCGCTCACCCCCTCTGTTCGGGCCGCTCCGCGCCCGCCGCTCACCGCTCGCTTGGACGGCGGCGCCCCCGGAAGATTCATCGGCGATCCCGGCCTGGATCCGAGCCCTAGGCAGCCGCCCGGCTCAGGCGCGCGCCCCGATCCAGCGTTGCAGCCAGCGGGGCGCGAGGGATCGCAGCACCACGGGAACGGCCGCGGCGGCCAGGTCGAGCTCGGGATGCAGCGAGCGCGCAACCCCTTCGATGGTGACGAGCGCCTTGATGAGCAGCAGGGTCGAGGAGGGCACCTGGATCCCGTGCGCGCGGGCCAGCCCGAAGAGCTCCGTCACGAACTCCTCCAGCGAGTTCTCCTCCTCGGCCACGCCGCCGCCCTTGCGACCGCGCAGGCGCGCCACCAGCTGCGGCGCCCGGCCCTGGACCATCTGCCGGACGTCCCGCTCGAAGCTCCCGGCGTCGAAGCCGGGCGGGAGCGTCCCGAAGCCGAGCAGGGCGCGGATCAGGCCCTCCGCATCCCGGGCCAGGAAGGCCTTGGCCGCCCGCGCGATGCGGCGGCGGTCCTCGCGCCCGAGCTCGCCGGTGAGGCCGAGGTCGATCAGGCCGAGCCTTCCGTCCTCGAGGACCAGCAGGTTCCCGGCGTGGGGATCGGCGTGGAAGCGGCCGTCCTCGAAGATCTGCCGCAGGATCTCCTCGAGGGCGAGGCTCGCGATGCGACGCGCGGCCTCCGGGTCGCGCTGCGCGCGCCGACGATAGGCCGAGAGGGGCTCCCCCCGGAGCTCCTCCATGACGACCGCGTGCTTCGAGGAGAGCGCCTCGAAGCAGCGCGGGACGCGCACGTGCGGGTGCTTTGCGAAGCGCTGCGCGAACTCCCGCAGCGCCAGGGCCTCCTGCGCGAAGTCCGCCTCGCGCGCGCAGGCGCGGCCGAGATCGTCGAGGGAGCGCGCGAGCAGCGCACGGGACGCCGGCCGCGCGCGCCAGGGCAGCCCGAGCCAGAGGTCGAGGAGCGAGTGCGCCAGCGCGAGGTCGCGCTCGATGCGCTCCTCGACACCGGGTCGCAGGATCTTCACGATCGCCGCCTCGCCGCCTGCCAGCCGCGCGCGGTGCACCTGGCCGACCGATCCGACGGCGATCGGTGTCGCCTCGAAGTTCCGGAACGGGAGCCTTCGGCCGTAGGCCCGGCGCAGCGCGCGCGCGAGCTCCGCCGGCCGCATCGGCGGCTGCTCGGAGTAGAGCGACTCGAGGCGTGCACAGAGCGCCGCGGGAAGCAGGTCCGTGCGGGTCGCCAGGATCTGCCCGAGCTTGGTGAAGAGGGGCCCCGAGTGGCGCAGGAAGCGCACGAGGCCGTCGCCAAGGACCTTCCAGTGGAGCCCCGTCCACCCCTCGGAGCGCAGCGTGCGCGCCGTCGCGAGGCCGGCCGGCAGCACGCCGTGGCGCAGCGCGCCGAACGCGACCCGCGGCAGCGTGCGCAGGGCGCGTCGCCAGGGGCGTAGCTCACCCCGGCCCGCTGCGACGCGGCGTCCCACGCGAGTCCTAGCCCGCATGTCTCACCAGGGCGTGACTTTGGCGACGCATCTGCCCGCCCTGGCACGAGATCGCTCCCTGCGGGTGCTCGACGTAGCGTCGGCTACGCCTCCGCTTCCCTCGGTCGCGATCTCGTGCCAGGACAGGCATCTGCGCCGCCTCGCTAC
>CAZUYC010000066.1:0-38555 GCA_964624475.1 uncultured Spirochaetales bacterium
GCTCGGCCTATGACCTACTAACTCGGCAGCAGTCGGCCGAGATCGAGGGCTTCGGACATCTTGGGCCGCGAGGGGCTCGAAGTGGGAGTCGGTGCGCTGGCGCAAAGATCGCGTTCCTGCTCGAGGCCATGGTTCTTGACGTCCGCAAGACGGACCGCCAAGCTCCCCAGGTGGCGACGGTCGTCCTCGGCGACTTCGAATGGGACGATCGCAAGGCCGCTGCGAATCTGCGAAAGCACGGCGTGTCATTCGAGGAAGCGCTCACGGCGCTTGCCGACCCGGTCGCTGTCACGGCGCCGGATCTTTTCGATCCCGATCGCTCGATCACGATCGACAATTCGAGCTTGTGCGCGTTCTCTTCGTCGTCCATACAGAGACCCACCGGTCCGGACGCGTCCGGATCGTCAGCGCTCGCAAGGCATCGGCAGCGCAGAGGAGGAAGTATGAGAAAGGCTGAGTCCGCACGACCTCGCGAGGGGCACCCCGATCGGTACGACTGGTCGAAGGCCGTGCGGGGTAAGTACGCGGCCAGGGCGGCGAAGGCTTCGGCGCTAGTGCGAATCCTGGATCCGCAGCTCGCCCGACGATTCCCCGACTCACGCTCGGTCAACCGGGCGCTGCGCGTGCTCCTGGAGCTCGAGGACGCGCTTCCTCGGCGGCGCGGCCGCGGACGCGCCGCCTGATGGGCGTGTCGGAGCGCGAGCGGGCGTCATGGCGCGCGTGGCGAGCCACGAGGCAGGGTCGGTGGGTGCTGCAGAACGCGACGCTCGGAGACGAGCCTGGGGACCCGAGGCCCCCGCAGATGCAGGTGCTCGCGGCCCTGCTCGGCGGTTCCACCGTCAGCGCCGCGGCGGACGCGGCTGGCGTCGATCGAACGACGGTCCACCGCTGTGCGAGACGACTGGGACTTCCAGGCGGCCCTCCATCGCGGTCGACGCGAGCTTCACGCGAGCCTGGCGGGCTCGCCTGGAACGAATCGCGGAGGGAGCCGTCGCAGCCCTGTCCGCGGCCATCGAAGCCGGCGACGCGCGGGTCGTGCTGGCGCTGCGGAAGGGGCTCGGCCTCCTCGACGGGCGCGAGCGTGAGATCCTTACCGACGACCCCGCGGTACTCCGCGAGGACGTCGAACTCGCCGAACGCGAAGCCGCTCGCCGAACGAGTCGTCTCCCCAGCAGATGACGGCACCGGTGGCAGCCTGGATCGCGCAGCTGTGGTCCCCACCTGCCGCGATCGCGTTGGCGGTGCCGGGGGTGCCGTCGACCGAGGGCGGCTGCGTCGCCTGGCCCGTGGGCTTCGCTCACCTCGCCTTCGGCGACACCCAGAAGCTCGGGCCCGAGGCGTGGGGGCAGCTGGTGCTCGCCGCTGCGCGGGCTGCGGCTCGTCCGCGAGCACCGGACCCTCCTCGAAATAGGGCGAGGCCGGCCGCGATCTTCCCAGTCGCGAGAGGGCCGGGCTCAACCGGGGCCTCGGCGCTTCGACGCCGCTCGGGCCTCCGGCAAGTCAGCGGCCCTCGAAGTCGGGCCGGCGCCGCTCGCGCGCGGCGGCGAGGCCCTCCTGCACGTCGCGCGAGGCGAGGGTCGCGGCCTGCTCCTCGGCCTCGAAGGCGAGCTGGTCCTCGAGGCTCGCCCCGGCCGAGCGCGCGAGGGCCCGCTTCACGGCGCGGTTCGCGAGCGGCCCGGCCGCGGCGAACTCGGCCGCGAGCGCGCGAGCCGCCGGCAGGACCTCCTCGGACGGGAGGGCGCGGCTCACGAGGCCCATCGCCAGCGCCTCCTCGCCCGTCACGAGCCGGCCCGAGTAGAGGAGCTCCGCCGCGCGCGCCGGCCCCACCAGGCGCGGCAGCGTCCAGGTCGCGCCCATCCCGGGGTGGAGGCCCAGGGCGGTGAAGTTGAGCCCGAGGCGCGCGGAAGCGCTCGCGATGCGCACGTCGCAGGCCAGCGCCACGCACAGGCCCGCGCCCAGCGCGGATCCGTGCAGCGCGGCGATGGTGGGGCAGGGGAGGTCGCGCACGGAGAGGAAGAGCCGGTAGAAGGAGCGCATCGCGTCGCCGACGCCGCTCCGGGCGGTGGTGGGCTGCGCCGTCGCCCGGTCGGCCCGCTCCTGGATCATCGCCAGGTCGCCGCCCGCGGAGAAGGCGTGCCCCGTGCCGGTCAGGATCACCGCCCGCAGCCCCGGATCGGCCGCGAGCTCCGCGACGCGGGTCGCGAACTCCTCCCCCATCGCCTGGCTCATCGCGTTGCGCCGCTCGGGATCGTTGAGGCAGAGCGTCGCGACGTGGCCCTGGCGCTCGATCTTGACGAGGGGCTCGGGCACGGCGCGAGAGCCTGCCCGAGCCCCGATCGCCGGGCAACCCGGAGAAGCTAGGAGCCTGACCCAAGACTGGCGCGGAAAGACCCGGGCGCCTCGGCGCGCCGCTGGCAAGGCGCGCGACCGAGCCGTAGCGGAGCTACGGCGCAGGGAGCGCAACGCAGCCAGCGGCGATGCATCGGCGCCCGGACGACGCGGCCAGTCTTGGGTCAGGCTCCTAGTCCGCGGACCTGCGCAGGAACGCGGGCTCCTCGGCCTCGTCGTCCGTCTCGGCGTGGCCGCCGCGGCGGATGAAGGTCGGGACGTCGAGCTCCTCCTCGAAGGGGGAGACGAAGTCGTCGCCCCCCCGCCGGCGCGTCTCGCGGGCGCTCTCCCGGACGGAGCCGCCGAGTCCGAGCGGACCCTCGGCCGGGGCGGCGCGCTCGGCGCTGGCCGCCGGCACGGAGGCCGGAGGCGGCGCCTCGCGGCGGAGCACCATCACCTTCGGGCGCGGCTCGGCCGTCGCCTCGGGCGCGCGCCGCCGCATGCGGCCGTCGTCGAGGCCGGTGGCGATCACGGTGACCCGCATCTCGCCCTCGGGCATGCTCTCGTCGATCACGGCGCCGAAGATGATGTTGGCCTCCTGGTGCGCGGCCTCCTGGATCAGCGTCGAGGCCTCGTTCACCTCGTAGAGCGTCAGGTCGGGGCCGCCCGTGATGTTGATCAGCACGCCGTGGGCGCCGTCGATCGAGAGGTCCTCGAGCAGCGGGCTCGAGATCGCCGCCCGGGAGGCCTCCACCGCGCGGTCCTCGCCGCGGGCGACGCCCGTCCCCATCAGCGCCACGCCCATCTCGTTCATGATCGTGCGCACGTCCGCGAAGTCGAGGTTGATGAGGCCATGGATCGTGATCAGGTCCGAGATGCCTCGCACGGCGTTGAAGAGCACGTCGTCGGCGAGCCGGAAGGCGTCGCGGATCGCCAGGTTCTTCCCGGCGAGGGCGAGCAGGCGCTGGTTCGGGATCGTGATCACGGTGTCGACCACGCGGTGCAGCTCTTCCAGACCCTGGTCGGAGTTGCGCATCCGCACCTTGCCCTCGAAGAGGAAGGGCTTGGTGACCACTCCGACCGTGAGGGCTCCGAGCTCCTTGGCCACCTCGGCCACGATCGGAGCCCCGCCCGTGCCGGTCCCGCCGCCGAGCCCGGCCGTGACGAAGACCATGTCCGTCCCGGCGAGCAGCGAGGCCAGCCGCTCCCGCACCTCGACGGCGGAGGCGCGCCCGAGGTCGGGCCGGGCGCCGCAGCCCAGGCCCGAGGTCACTTCGGGGCCGAGCTGGAGCTTGACCGGCGCGAGGTTGTGCTGGAGCGCCTGGGCATCGGTGTTGGCGGCGATGAACTCGACGCCCTGGAGGCCCGAGCGGATCATGTTGTTGAGCGCGTTGCCGCCGCCGCCCCCCACCCCCACGACCTTGATCGACGCCCGCAGCTGGCTGGAGTCGTCGAGGGCGAGCATCTCCGTCTCGTCCGAGCCTTGGCCGCGCCGGTCCTCGGGGTCCCCGGCCGCGGCGCGCTGGGCGCCCTTCGCGGGCTCGTAGCGATGCGTCTTGGACATCTCACCCCCCCCACGCGCGATGTCTCACGCGGAATGGAACAGGAAATACCCGATCTTGTGCGGCTCCGCACCCCTCTCGAGTCGGCCTCCTACTCGAGCCCCTCGTAGAACCAGTCGCGCATCCGCTGCTTCACGCGGCCGAAGATCGACGCGTCGCGGATCCGGAAGCGGGTCCCCGGCCGCGTCCGGGCCTGCGACGCCCCATAGAGCACGAGGCCCACGCCGGTGGCGTACATGGGCCCGCGGACGACGTCCTGGAGCCCGCCGATGTGCAAGGGCGTCCCGAGGCGCACCGGCGCCTCGAAGATCTCCTCCGCGAGGTCCGTGAGCCCGTCGAGCGCCGCGCAGCCGCCCGTGAGCACCACGCCGGCCGGGATCCGGCCCTCGAGCCCCGCCTGGACCAGCACCTGGCGGGCCAGGGTCAGGATCTCGTCCACCCGCGGCTCGATGATCTCGCACAGGATCTTGCGCGAGACCTGCCGGGGCCGGCGCCCGCCCACGCTCGGCACGGAGAGCATGTCGTCGCTCGTGAGCTGGCGCGCCGAGGCCACCCCGAAGCGCTTCTTGATCCGCTCCGCGTCCTCGAAGGGGGTACGCAGCCCCACCGCGATGTCGTTCGAGATGTGGTAGCCGCCGAGGCCGAGCACCGAGGTGTGCTCGAGCGAGCCGTCCGCGAAGACCGCGATGTCCGTGGTGCCGCCGCCGATGTCGGCCAGACACACGCCGAGCTCGCGCTCGTCCGGGCCGAGCGTCGCCTCCGCCGAGGCGAGCGGCTCGAGCACGATGTCCATCACGTTGAGCCCGGCCTTGTTCGCGCACTTGACGATGTTCTGCGCGCTCGTCACCGCGGCGGTCACGATGTGGATCTTCGCCTCGAGGCGCACGCCGCTCATGCCGACCGGCTCGCGGATCCCGTCCTGGTCGTCGACGATGAACTCCTGGGGGATCACGTGGATCACCTCGCGGTCCATCGGGATCGCCACCGCCTTGGCGGCGTCGATCACGCGCCGGACGTCGCCGTCGCTGACCTCGCGCTCCTTCACCGCCACCATGCCCTGGCTGTTGAAGCCGCGGATGTGGCCGCCCGCGATCCCGGCGTAGACCGACGTGATCTCGCAGTCGGCCATCAGCTCCGCCTCCTCGACCGCGTGCTTGATCGAGTCCACGGTGGCGTCGATGTCGACGACGACGCCCTTGCGGAGCCCCCGCGAGGGATGCGTCCCGATGCCGACGATGTCGACCCCGGTCTGCGTGCTCTCCGCCACCACGACGCAGATCTTCGTGGTACCGATGTCGAGGCCGACGATCAGCCCGTCCTTGCGTGACATGCTCGCTCTCCCCCCATCGTTCGGGCGGCCGGATCACCCGGCGCGCCGTCCCCCGGACGGGGCCGCGAGGCTTCGCGGCTCCGCCGTTCGCGCCGCCCCTCCCGGGAGCGGCTCGTGACGCAGGACCGCCTGGTCCTGGAAGCGCAGGTCCACCGTCGCCGCGAGGAGCAGCTGCGGCGGGCCGGAATCGACGAGGCGCGCGAGGCGCACGAGCGCCGCGTCGGGATCGCGGCCGAGAAGAAAGCGAGGCGCGAGGCCGCGCAGGCGCAGCGCGCTCCCGCCCGGATCGTCGCCCGAGCCGATCGCCACCTCCGCGGCGGGGGGGAGCCCGAGGCCGGCGAGGCGCTCGGCGAGCCGTACCGCGGCGGCGAGCGCCGGGCTCGGCTGGCCGGGCGCGACCGGCGCCCGGCTCGCGACGCGCGGGAGCTCGGGGAAGGCATCGCGCGCCACGGGCGCGAACGGATTCCCCTCCGCGTCGACCGCGCGCGGCTGCGGGCCCGCCAGCACGGCCCGCGGCTCGCGCTCCTCGACCGCGAGCACGAGGGTCCCGGTCGGCAGGCGCACCGCGCGGGCGCTCCGCACCCAGGCGTGACCCGCGACCCGGCGCGCGACGCCGGCGGCGTCGATGCCGCGCAGGTCGTCCCCGGGCGCCACCCCCGCCGCGGCCACGAGCTCGGCGTCCGTGAGCCGCGCGGTGCCCTGCACGTGGAGCGCGCGAAGGCGCGGGACCGGAGCGACCCGATCGGCGAGGAGCGCCCCCGCGAGGAGCGAGAGCCCGAGAACGGCTGCGCCCACCCGGCCGTTGCGGAGCCTTCCGGGCGGGGCAGTGGCCCGACCGCGGAGGGCGCGCGCTTGCGACCCTCGCGCGCCGCCGCGGCGCCGGCTCCTGGAGCCGGACGGGCGTCTCACGGGCCGACCTTGGCGGCGGCCCGCCCTTCGCTCGCCGGCGGCTCCGCTGCCGGCCCTTGCAGGGGCCCGCCTTCGCTCGCCTGCGGCTCGCTGCGCGGCAGGTCCGAACCGGGGCCCGCGCTTCGCTCGGTCTCGCCTCGCTGCGCGGCCGCTTCGCGGCCTTGCGGCGCCGCCGGGGTCCCCACGATGCGTACCTCGGGCTCGAGGCGGCGGCCGGTCGCGCGCAGGACGGCGCCGCGCGCCTCCTCGATCAGGGCGACCACGTCGGCGGCGCTCGCTCGGCCCACGTTCGCGATGAAGTTGGCGTGGACCTTCGAGATCTCCGCGCCACCGATGCGCCTTCCCTTGAGCCCGACCGACTCGATCAGGCGCCCCGCGAAATCGCCCCGGGGGTTCTTGAAGACCGAGCCGCAGGAGGGGACCGAGAGCGGCTGCGTGCGCGCGCGCCGCTCGAGCAGGCGCTCCGCCTCGGCGCGGACCGCCTCGGGCGCGCGGATCTCCACCGCGAAGAGCGCGGAGACCACGACCGAGCCCGGGGCGAGCCCGCGCAGCGCGCGGTAGCGGAAGCAGAGGCCCTCGCGCGCGAGGTGGCGGATCCCGCTCCCGCTCGGGCTCGCGACCTCGATCTCGCGCACCGCGTCGCTCATCTCGCGGCCGGGGATCCCCGCGTTCATCGCGATCCAGCCGCCGACCGTCCCGGGGATCCCGGCGCCGAACTCGAGGCCGGCGAGCCCGCGCTGCGCGCAGAAGTTCGCGACCTGGCTGTGCGAGACGCCCGCCTCGGCGCGCAGAGAGCCCCCGGGGCGCTCCTCCAGGCGCCGCAGCCGCCCGAGCTGGATCGCGACGCCCGCGAGGCCGCCATCCAGGCAGAGCGTGTTGAAGCCGGCGCCGAGCAGCGTGTGGGGCAGCCGCTGCGCCGCGCACAGGCGCAGCACGGCGAGCAGCTGCGCGCGGTCCGCCGGCTCGGCCAGCGCGTCGGCCGGCCCGCCCACGCGCAGCGAGGTCATGCGCGCCATCGGCACGTCGAAGCGCACGCGCTCCCCGAGGAGCACAGCGAGCTCGCGACGCGCGGCGGGCGCGATCACGGGCTGGCCTCGAGCTCGGCCAGCAGGCGCGCGCCGATCTGCGAGATGCTGCCCGCGCCGAGCGTCAGCACGAGGTCGCCGGCCGTGGCCGTCGCCGCCAGCTCGGCGAGCACGTCGTCGAGGTTCGCGGCGAAGCGCACGTCGCGGTGGCCGTGCGCGCGGATCGCGTCGGTCAGGAGGGCGGCCTCGATGCCGGGGATCTTCGCCTCGCCGGCCGGGTAGATGTCGGTCAGCACGAGCACGTCGGCGTCGTTGAAGGCCGTCACGAACTCGTTCCAGAGGTCGCGGGTGCGGGTGTAGCGGTGCGGCTGGAAGGCCACCACGACGCGGCCCGGGTGGATCTCGCGGGCCGCGGCCAGGGTCGCGCGGATCTCCGCCGGGTGGTGGCCGTAGTCGTCCACCAGGCGGACGCCCCGGGCGACGCCCTTGGTCTCGAAGCGCCGCTCGATCCCGAGGAAGGCCGAGAGCGCCTCGGCCGCCGTCGCGAACGGGACGTCGAGCTCGTGGGCGACGGCCAGGGTCGCGAGCGCGTTCAGCACGTTGTGGCGGCCGGGCAGGCGCAGGTGCACCTCGCCCAGGCGCTGCGTGCGGCGCCGCACCTCGAAGCGCGTGCCGGGGGACTCGAGGCGCAGGTTCGTCGCGACCAGGTCCGCCTGCGAGGCGAAGCCGTAGGTCGTGGTGCGGCGGGTCATGCGCGGCAAGATCGCCTGGACGCCGGGGTGGTCGAGGCAGAGCACCGAGAGGCCCCAGAAGGGGACGCGGTTCGCGAACGAGACGAACGCGGCCTCGAGCGCCGCGTAGGATCCGTAGTGATCGAGGTGCTCGGGGTCGATGTTGGTCACCACCGCCACCACCGGGGCGAGGCGCAGGAACGAGCCGTCGCTCTCGTCCGCTTCGGCCACGAGCAGGTCTCCCGCGCCGAGCCGCGTGGTCGAGGGCGCCCGGTCGGGCGCGAAGACACGCCCGCCGATCACCGCCGTCGGGTCGAGGCCCGCCGAGGAGAGGACGTGGGCGACGAGCGAGGTCGTCGTCGTCTTGCCGTGGCTGCCGGCGACGGCGATGCCTTCCTTCAGGCGCATCGTCTCCGCGAGCATCTCGGCGCGCGGGATCACCGGGACCCCGCGGCGCTCCGCCTCGCGAAGCTCCGGGTTGTGGGGGGGGACGGCGGAAGAGTACACGACGACGTCGACGTCGCCGAGGTTCTCCGCGGCGTGGCCCACCGCGACCGCGATCCCGAGCGAGCGCAGCCGCTCCACGGTCGGCCCCTCGCGGAGGTCCGAGCCGCTCACCCGGTAGCCCTGGGTGTGCAGCAGCTCGGCCAGGCCGCACATCCCGATGCCGCCGGCCCCGACGAAGTGCACGTGCTTGATCCGCCGGCGCATGGCTAGCTCCCCGCTGCGAGCAGCGCCGCGCACTCCGCGACGATCCGCTCCGCGGCGTCCCGGCGGGCGATCTGCGCCGCCGCGCGTCCCATCGCGGCGAGATCGGCTGGCTTCTCGAAGGCCTCGCGGAGCGCGCGCGCCAGCTCGTCGGCGGCCAGCGGCCGCGACTCGAGCACGCGGGCCGCGCCGGCCGAGGCCAGCGCCCGGGCGTTGGCGCGCTGGTGGTCGTCCGCCGCGTGCGGGAACGGGACCAGCAGCGCCGGAAGCCCCGCCAGCGCGAGCTCGGCGACCGTGAGCGCACCGGAGCGGCAGACGGCGAGGTCGGCCCAGCGGTAGCGGCTCGGCATGTCGGACTCGAAGGCGACCACCTCGGCCACGAGGCCCGCCCCCGCGTACGCCGCCGCGACGCGGCCCCGGTCGGCCTCCCCCGTCTGGTGGAAGATCTCGATCTCGCGCGGATCGAGGCTCTTCGCGATCTCGATCATCGCGTCGTTGATCTGGCGCGCGCCCTGGCTGCCGCCGAAGACGAGCAGGCGATGGGGCGGCGCCGGAACCCGGCGCTCCCCCGCCCCGTCGAAGGCCGCCACCAGCGCGCGGCGCAGCGGGATCCCGGTGACGAGGACCGGCCCGCGCGTCGATCGGGCCAGCGCCTGCGCCGTCGCGTCGAAGCCCGCGAAGCAGACGCGCGCCAGCCGCGCCGCGGCCCGGTTCGCGCGCCCGGGCACCGCGTTCGGCTCGACGAGCGCGAGCGGGATCCGCCGCGCGGCGGCCGCGATCACGGCGGGCACCGAGGCGTAGCCGCCGACCGAGACGACGATCCCCGCGCGCAGGCGACCGAGCGCCGCCCACGCCGAGGCGCAGGCGGCGGCGTTCGCCGGGAGCGCCAGCAGGCGCCCCCCGAGGCCGCGGCCCACGAGCGGGCGGGCCGGGAGCGCCACCAGCTCGAAGCCCGCCTGCGGCACGAGCCGCACCTCGAGTCCGCGGCGCCCGCCCATCACCACGACGCGGTCGCCGCGAGCCGCGATCCGCTCCGCCAGCGCGAGGGCGGGGGTGACGTGACCCCCCGTGCCCCCGCCCGCGACCACCCAGCAGGCGACGCTCATCGCGCAACCACTCCGCGCGGCCGCGCGTCCCCGATGCGCGGCGCGGGCACCGCCCCCTCGCAGGCCGCGACGCGCAGGAGCACACCGACGGCGAGGCCGCAGACCAGGAGCGAGTTCGAGCCGAACGAGAGGAAGGGCAGCGTGAAGCCCGTGGTCGGGAGCAGGCCCATCACCACCGCGGCGTTCACCGCGGCGGGGACCGCCACGAGCGCCGTCATTCCGGAGGCGACGAGCAGCGCGAATCGGTCCCGCGCCCGCGCGGCGATGCGCAGGCCCGCGAGCGTGAAGGCCGCGAAGGCGCCGAGCACGAGGAGCACGCCGGCGAGCCCAAGCTCCTCCGCCACCACCGAGAGGATGAAGTCGGTGTGCGCCTCGGGCAGGTAGAAGAGCTTCTGCCGGCCGTCGCCGAGGCCGGCGCCGAAGAGACCCCCGCGGCCGAACGCGACGAAGGACTGCACGAGCTGGAAACCCTCCTCGCGCGCCGTCTGCCACGGCGCCAGGAAGCCGCGCCAGCGCGCCAGGGCGTAGGGACGCGTGGCGACGTAGCCGGCGACACCGAGCAGAGCCGCGGCCGACGGAGCGGCGAGCAGCCGCAGCGGCGTCCCCGCCACGAAGAGCAGCAGGCCCATCACGGCGGCGAGGATCGCGGCGCTCCCGACGTCCGGCTGCAAGATCAAGAGGCCCACCGGGAGCGCGGCGAGTCCCAGGCAGGTGGCGATCGCGCGCATCTGCGGAGCGTCCCGCCCGGAGCGGCCGAGGACGGCGGCGGCCGCAAGCACTGCCGTCCACTTGGCGAGCTCGGCCGGCTGGAGGCTCACGCCGAAGAGGCGCAGCCAGGAGCGCGCTCCGTTCGCCTGGACGCCGACGCAGAGCGTGAGCGCGAGCAGGCCCGCGGAGCCCGCCCACAGCGGCAGCGCGAGGCGCCGCCAGACGCGCAGGGGCACCCGCAGCGCCAGGGCCGCGCAGCCCACCGCGAGCGCGAGCGCCAGCAGGTGCCGGACGAAGTGCGGGGGCACCGCCCTTCCCATCGCGAGCGGTGCCGTCGCGCTGTAGATCATCACGACCCCGACGCCCGCGAGCGTGCCGACGCTCGCGAGCACGCCGCCGTCGAGCGCCCTCCGCGTCCGCCCGGAGCCGTCCGGCGCACGCCGCGAGTCGCTCGACGGCGCGCCGGCGCGCCCGCCGGGGAGGCGCGGCACGAGCCGGTGTCGCGCCGCGACCGGACCCCGGGACGCCGGTCGGCGCGCCCAGCGGCTCATCCCTTCTCCCCGCTTCCCGCCAGCGCCGCGACCGCCTGGCCGAATCGCTCCCCGCGCTCCTCGAAGTCGCGGAACTGGTCCTGGCTCGCGCACGCCGGCGAGAGCAGCACGACGTCGCCCGGCCGCGCGAGCTCGGCCGCGCGCCGGACCGCCTCGGCGATATTCGCGGCGCGGTGCACGGGGACGCGCCCCGCGAGGGCCTCCGCGAGCTTGCCCGCGGCCTCGCCGATCAGCACGGCGGCGCGCACGCGGCCCTGCGCGCAGGCCGCGAGCTCGGAGAAGTCGAGCCCCTTGTCGCGGCCGCCCGCGATCCAGACCAGCGGGCGCGAGAAACCCTCGAGCGCGCGGCAGGCGGCTCCGGGGTTCGTGCCCTTCGAGTCGTTCACGTAGAGGACGCCGCGCAGCGCGGCGACCGTCTCGGCGCGGTGGGGCAGCCCCTCGAAGCCCGCGAGCGCGCCGGCCGCCCGCAGCGGATCGGCTCCGAAGGCCCACACCGCGGCGAGCGCCGCGAGCGCGTTCTCGCGGTTGTGGGCCCCTGCGAGGCGCAGGTCCTCCATCGGGACGCGCAGCCCCGGGCGGCCGGGCTCGCGCAGCCACGCCGCGCCGGCGTCGAGGCAGGCCCCATGCTCGAGCGCGCCGCGGGTCGAGAACGGCACCACGCGGGCGCGCGTCTGCGCGGCCATCGCGCGGACGATCGGGTCGTCCGCCGAGAGCACGGCCGCATCGGACGGCTCCTGGCGGGCCAGGATCGTCGCCTTCGCGGCGGCGTAGGCGGCGAGGCTCCCGTGGCGGTCGAGATGGTCCGGCGTCACGTTCAGCACCACCGCCACGCGCGGGCGGAAGCCCTCCGTCGCCTCGAGCTGGAACGACGAGACCTCGAGGACGGCGGCGTCGAGCGGCTCGCCGACGAGGTCGAGGGCGGGCGTCCCGAGGTTTCCCGCCGCGCGCGCGCGGAGCCCCGCCGCACGCAGCATCGCCAGGGCGAGCAGCGTGGTGGTGGACTTGCCGTTGGTCCCGGTGATGGCCACGATCGGCGCCGCGAGCGCCCGCCAGGCGAGTTCGAGGTCGCCCCAGGCGAGGCGCGCGCGCTCGCGCCAGCGCGCGGCCGGCACGCCCGGGCTCGGCACGACGAGATCGAAGGCGGCCGGGTCCGGGAAGGGCGCGCCCAGCCGGAGCTCGACGCCGGCCGGGACCTGGTCCAGCCCCTCGATCCCTGAGGCGGGCCGCTCGTCGGCGGCGACGACCTCGGCGCCGCGCAGGGCGGCGAAGCGCGCGGCGCTGCGCCCGGAGATCCCGAGCCCGAGCACCAGCACGCGCTGGCCGTGGAGGTCCAGCATCAGCGCAGCTTCAGCGAGGAGAGGGCGACCAGGCCCAGGATCGCGGAGATGATCCAGAAACGCACCACGATCTTCTGCTCCGCCCAGCCGACCTTCTCGAAGTGGTGGTGGATCGGCGCCATCAAGAAGACCCGGCGACCGGTCAGCTTGAACGAGATCACCTGGATGATCACCGAGAGCGTCTCGATCACGAAGATCCCGCCGACCACACCGAGCAGGATCTCCTGGCGGATCAAGACCGCGATCGTCCCGAGCGCGCCGCCGAGCGCGAGCGAGCCCACGTCGCCCATGAAGAGCTGCGCCGGCGACGCGTTGAACCAGAGGAAGCCGAGGCCGCCGCCGATCAGCGCCCCGCAGAAGATCGCGAGGGTTCCGCTTCCCGGGACGAACTTGATGCCGAGGTATTCGGAGAAGTTGGCGTGCCCGGCGATGTAGGAGAGCAGGAGGAAGGTCCCGGCGGCGATCATGATCGGGCCGATCGCGAGGCCGTCGAGCCCGTCGGTCAGGTTCACGGCGTTGCTCGTCCCCACGATGATGAAGGCCGCGAGCGGGACGTAGGCGAGGCCCAGGTGGGGGCTGAAGTTCTTGAAGAAGGGCACCGCGATGTGCGCGTCGAAGTCCGGGTCGTGGTAGATCGCGAGCGCCACGGCGAAGGCGATCGCCGTCTGCCAGAAGAGCTTCGTCTTGCCCGAGATCCCCGCGCTGTGGCCCTGGCGCACCTTGCGGTAGTCGTCGACGAAGCCGAGCAGGCCATAGCCCACGGTCACCCCGACTACCATCCAGACGAAGCGGTTGTCGAGGTTGGACCAGAGCAGCACCGAGACCAGGAGCGAGAGCAGGATCAAGAGCCCGCCCATGGTCGGCGTCCCGGCCTTCCCCTGGTGCGCCGGCCCGATCTCGCGGATCGGCTGCCCGACGCGCAGGCGCGAGAGCGCGCGGATCAGGCTCGGCCCGAGCAGGAACGCGATGAAGAGCGCGGTCAGCGTCGCGGCGCCCGTGCGGAAGGTGATGTAGCGGAAGACGTTGAAGGCTCCGATCTCGGAGGCCAGGGGGTAGAGGAGGTGGTAGAACATTCAGCTCCGCTCCCGCGCCCCGAGCGACTCGGCGATGCGCTCCATGCGCATCGAGCGCGAGCCCTTGACGAGCACCCAGTCACCGGCCGCGAGCTCGCCGCGAAGGGTTTCGGCCACCTCCTCGTGGCTCGCGCCCACGTGGATGCGCGCGGCGCTCATGCCGGCCTCGCGCGCTCCCGCCGCGACGCGCAGGGCCTGCGGGCCGAGCGCGAAGAGTCGGTCCAGGCCGAGCTGCGCGGCGAGACGGCCCGCCTCGCGGTGCGCCTTGTCGCTCGCCCCGCCGAGCTCGCCCATATCGCCGAGCACCGCGATGCGCCGGCCCGCGGCGGGGGAGCCCGCCAGCATGCGCAGCGCCACCTCCATCGACTGCGGGTTCGCGTTGTAGGAGTCGTCGATCAGCACCGCGCCGCCCGCGAGCTCGCGTCGCTCGAGGCGTCCCGCGACGGGCCGGTGGCGGGCGAGCCCCAGGACCACGTGGGCGAGCGAGGCTCCGGCCGCGAGGGCGGCCGCCGCGGCCGCGAGCGCGTTGGAGACCGCCGTCTCGCCGAGCCCGGGCACGAAGGCGCGCGCGCTCCCTTCGGGCGTTCCGAGCTCGAAGCGGAAGCCGGCGGCCTCCGCCGCGACCCGCCCGGCGCGCACGTCGGCCCCGGGGCCGCGGCCGAAGCGCAGCACGCGACCGCGCACGCGCGCCGCGAGGGCGTCCGCGAAATCGTCGTCGGCCGGGATCACGCCGGTCCCCTCCGGCCCGAGAGCCGCGAGGAGGTCCCCCTTCTCGCGCGCGATCTCGTCGCGCGAACCGAGGTGTTCGATGTGCGCGGTTCCCACGTTCGTGACGAGGGCGACCGTCGGGCGCGCGATCGCGGCGAGCGGCGCGATCTCGCCGCGGTGGTTCATCCCGATCTCGACCACCGCGAAGCGGTGCTCCGGCGCGCGGTGCAGGAGGGTCAGCGGGAGCCCGAAGTGGTTGTTGAGGTTCCCCGCCGTGCGCAGGCACGGGCCGGCGGCCGCCAGGATCGCGCCGCACATCTCCTTGGTCGTGGTCTTGCCGTTGCTCCCCGTGATCGCGACCAGCGCACCGGAGAAGCCGGCGCGGTGTCCGGCCGCCAGCCGACCCAGGGCCCGCGTGGTCTCGTCGACCGCCACGACGGGGAGCCCGGCCGGGAGCCCCGCGGGCAGCGCGCGCCCGCGCGCCACGAGGACGCCGGCGGCGCCCCGGGTGAGCGCGTCGCCGAGGTGGTCGTGGCCGTCGTGACGCGGGCCCGCGATCGCGACGAAGAGCTCGCCCGGGGCGAGCGTGCGCGTGTCGATCGAGACGCCGCAGAGCAGCGCGTCGGCGGCGCCGCGCACGAGCGCGCCCTGCGTCCAGGCGACGGCGTCGCGGGCGCGGAAGGGCAGGCTCATCGCGCGGCCCTCCGCCGCAGCGCCCGGCGCGCCTCGTCGCAGTCGCTGAACGGGAAGCGATCGCGCCCGATGATCTGGTAGTCCTCGTGGCCCTTGCCGGCGATCACCACGCTGTCGCCCGTTCGCCCGATCCGGATGGCGAGATCGATCGCGCTGCGGCGGTCGACGAGCACCGAGTAGGCCTGGTCGGCGGCGTCGAGTGCCGCGGGCTCGACGCGCACGAGCTTCGCGAGCCCCGGCTCGACCTCGGCCAGGATCGCGAGCGGGTCCTCGCTGCGGGGATTGTCGCTCGTCGCGATCACGCGGTCGCAGTAGCGCGCCACGGCCTCGGCCATGAGGGGCCGCTTCGCGCGGTCGCGGTCCCCGCCGCAGCCGAAGACGGCGATGAGCCGCCCGCGCGTGAGCGGCCGCAGCGTCCGCAGCACCTTCTCCACCGCGTCGGGCGTGTGCGCGTAGTCGACGAGCACGGTCGGAGCCTCGCCCGACCCGGCCTCGATGCGCTCGACGCGCCCGGGCACCTGCGGGCATCCGGAGGCGCCGGCGGCGATCGCGTCGGGCGCGACCCCGAGCGCGACCGCGATGCCCGTCGCGACGAGCAGGTTCTCGAGGTTGAAGTCGCCGAGCAGCGGGAGTGCCATGTCGAGCGGGCCCGAGGGGAGGCGCAGCCGGGCGCGCGTCCCGTCCATGCCCACCTGCGCCTCCTCGATCCACACCTCCGCGCTCCGGTCGCGGCGCGAGACGCGCACGAGCCGGGCGCGCGCCGCTCGGGCCGCGGCCTCGAAGGCGCCGGCCGAGGGATCGTCGGCGTTCACGACCGCGGCGGCGCCCGGGCGCAGGTGGCGCTCGAAGAGCAGGACCTTCGAGCCGCGGTAGGCGTCCATGCTGCGGTGGAAGTCGAGGTGGTCCTGGGTCAGGTTGGTGAAGGCGCCGACGTCGAAACGGCAGCCCTCGACGCGGCCGAGCTCGAGGCCGTGCGACGAGACCTCCATCACGACCGCCTCGACGCCGTGCGTGCGCATCGAGCGCAGCGTGCGCTGGAGATCGAGGCTCTCGGGGGTGGTGTTGAGCGAGCGGCGGCTCTCGCCCGGCTGGCGCACCTCGACGGTGCCGACGAGCCCCACGCGCCAGCCGGCGCGCGCGAGCATCGACTCGACGAGGTAGGTGGTGCTGGTCTTGCCGTTGGTGCCCGTGACGCCGACGAGCCGGAGCTCCGCGGCGGGATCGCCGTAGAAGCGCCGCGCGATCGGCGCCAGGCTGCGCCGGCTGTCGCGCACGAGGACGAGCGCGCGACCGCGCAGCGCCGCCTCCGGCAGCCGCCGCTCGGCGACGACCGCGACGGCGCCGAGGTCCACCGCCTGCGCCACGTATTCGTGCCCGTCCGCGGTGGAGCCGGGCAGCGCGAAGAAGAGGTCGCCCCCCGCGGCAGCGCGCGAGTCGTAGGTGAGCCCGCGGATCACCGGATCCTCGGCGGGCCGCTCGAGGACCGCATCGGCGGGCAGCGCGTCGAGCAGATCCGCGAGGCGCATGCTCAGATCTCGTCCCCCGAAGTCCCGAAGCGCACGCGGATGCGCGCGCCGCGGGCCACGACCACCGTGCCCGGGGGGGGGTCCTGGGCGATCGCCCGACCGCCCCCCGAGATTTCCACGGCGAGACCGTGTCTCGCCGTGATCTCCCTCACCTCCGCGACGCTCAGACCCTGGAAGTCGGGCAGCAGGACGCGGTCGCCCATGGCCGCCAGCTGGGGAAGGGGCCGCGCGGAAACCGCCGCGGGCGCCGCCCGAGCCACCGTCCGGGTACGCTCGGCCGGCGCCTCGGCGACCGCCGAGACGGCCGGCGCGGCCTGCCGCGGGGCGGGAGCGTCGACCTCCGGCTCCGTGTGGATCCCGACCCGTGCGAGCTGGGCGGCGGCCACCCGGGCGAAGAGCGGGGCCGCGGCCGCCCCCCCAGTATGAGAAGGCCGCCTGGGCTCGTCGAGGGCCACGACCAGCGCCAGGCGGGGGGCGTCCGCCGGCACGACGCCCAGGAACCAGGCGACGAAGCGGCTCTCCGAGTAGCGACCGGTGGCGCGTTCGAGCTTCTGGGCGGTCCCGGTCTTGCCCGCGACCGAGAGGTTGCGCAGCGCCGCCCGCCGCCCCGTGCCGTGCGGTCCCGCGACGGTCTCGAGCATGGCGAGCACGGTCCGCGCCGCCTCCGAGCCCACCGGGCGGCGCGGGCGCTCGACGGCGGTGGGCTGCCACTCGCCGCGCGGAGGCCGCCGCGCCGCCACGAGCCGCGGTCGGACCCACTCGCCCCCGTTGGCGAGCGCGGCGGTCGCGGCGGCGAGCTGGATCGCGGTGACCGAGATGCCCTGCCCGAACGCGATCGTCGCCTGATCCACGGGGCGCCACGCCTGGCGCGGGCGCAGGAGACCGGCCGATTCCTCGGGGAAGCCGCTGCCGGTGGACTCGCCGAAGCCGAAGCGGCGCAGCCACTCGTACTGGTCGCGGGCGCCGAGCGCCAGGGCGATCTTGACCGAGCCGATGTTGCTCGAGACGCGCAGCACGTCGGCCGGGTGCAGCCAGCCGCTCGGCTTCGTGTCGCGGATCGTCTTGCCCGGGACGCGGTAGCTCCCGTTCTCGCAGTCGATCCAATCGTCGGGGTCGAGCGTGCCCCGCTCGAGCGCCGCCGCCACCAGGAAGGCCTTGAGCGCGGAACCGGGCTCCATGGCGTCGAGGAAGGCGCGCGAGCGCGTCGCCGCGTAGGGGACGTCGCGGAAGTGGTTCGGGTCGAAGCCCGGAGCCTCGGCGAGCGCGAGCACGTCGCCGTTCTCCGGGTCGATCGAGACGACGATCCCCCCCAGCGCGCCGGTCTCGCGGACCGCGTCGCGCAGGAACGTCGCGGCGTCCGCCTGCATCGCGGCGTCGAGGGCGAGTACGACGTCGCCGCCGGCCGTGTTCCTCGGGTCCTCGCCCTCGGACACGAGCAGGCGGCCCGAGCCGTCGCGCTCGACGGGGACCCGCCGGGCCTGCCCGCGCAGCCACGCGTCCTCCTGCTGCTCGATCCCGCGGACGCCGCGGCCGTCGATGTTCGCGAAGCCGACGAGCGATGCGGCGAGATCGCCGATGGGGTAGCTGCGGCGCGGCTCGTGCACGATCCCGACGCCGGGCAGGCCGAGCGCCTCGATCTGCGCAGCCTGCTCGCGCGTGACCCAGCGGGCGAGGTACCGGAACGAGCGGCGGCCGCCCAGGCGCGCCGCGAGGTCGCTCGCGCGCACGCCGAGGATCCCGGCGAGCTTCGCCGCCGTGGCGTCGGCGTCGCCGATCTCCGCGGGCAGCGCGTAGACCGACGGCGCCTGGAGCGTCAGCGCGAGCTCGCGCCCCGAGCGGTCGAAGATCGTGCCGCGCTGCGGGGGGAGGCTCATCGCCGCGCGGATCTGGCGGTTGCCCTGGTCCCATCCCCGCTCGTCGAGGACGGCGAGATGCGCCGCGCGAGCCGAGAGCGCGACGAAGGCCGCGAGCAGGCAGCCGCGGGCGAGCGCGACGCGGCGCACGGCGGGGCCGCTCACGGGGCCGCAGCTCCGGACGCCCCCACCTCGAAGACGCGCTCGGGCCGCGCGAAGCCGCGCGCGCGCGCGAGCCGCGAGAGCCGAGCCGGATCGCGCAACGCGCGGACCCGGGCCGTGAGCTCGCGCCGCTCCTGGAGCAGCTCGCGCTCCTGTTGTATCGCGGCCGAGAGGCCGTAGCGCATGCGGATCAGGTCGTTGCGGAGCGCGACGAGGGCGAGCCCGATCGCCACGGCCGCGCCGACCAGGGCGGGAAGGGCGGTGCGAAGCCTCGAGCGCCCGCGGCGGGGCTCGGCGGCGACGTCGCGCCCGACCAGGCGGGTCGCGGCGCTGCGATCGATCCGCCGCGGGGCGGCCGACGCGAGCGGAGGGCGCGCAGCCAGCCGGGACGAGGCTCCCCGGATCATGCCGCCTCCGCGAGGCGCTCGGCGGCGCGCAGGCGCGCGGAGCGCGCGCGCGGGTTGGCTCGGACCTCCTCCGGCCCCGGGCGCACGGCGCGGCGGGTCAGCACGCGCAGGCGCGCCCGCCGGCCGCACGCGCACACGGGAGTGCGCGGGGGGCAGACGCAGCCGCGCTGCTCGTCGCGGAAGCGGTTCTTCACCAGGCGGTCCTCGATCGAGTGGTAGGCGATCACGGCGACGCGCCGGCCCGGAGCGAGGCTCGCGATCGCGCCCTCGAGGCCGTCCGCGAGCGCGCCGATCTCGTCGTTGGTGGCGATGCGCAGCGCCTGGAAGACGAGCGTCGCGGGATGGTGGCGGCGGCCGCCGCCGACGCGCGCCGCGCCGATCGCGGCGAGGAGATCGCGGGCCGTGAGCAGGGGAGCGCGCTCGCGCGCCGCGACGATCGCCTTCGCGAGCCGCCGCGCGCCGGGCAGCTCGCCGTACTCGCGCAGCCAGGTCTCGAGCTGCTCGAGGCTCGCCCGGGCGAGGAGCCCGGCCGCGGTCGTCGGCTCGTTCCGGTCCATGCGCATGTCGAGCGGCGTCGTGTCCGCCGTCGCCTGCGCGAAGCGGAAGCCCCGCTCCGCGCGGTCGAGCTGCGGCGAGGAGACGCCGAGGTCGAGCAGCACGCCGTCGACGCGCGGGATCGCGAGGTCGGCGAGCACGCGCGCCAGCTGGCGGAAGGAGGCGTGGACGAGCGAGACCCGCTGTCCGTAGCCCGCCAGGCGCGCCGCCGCCGCGGCGAGCGCTACCTCGTCGCGATCGAGGCCGACGAGGCGTCCAGCGGGCGCCGTCCGCTCGAGAATGGCCACCGCGTGGCCGCCGCCGCCCACCGTGCCGTCCACGACCGTAGCGTTGGGAAAGAGCCCCATCAGCTCCAGGGATTCGCGGAGCAGCACCGGCTCGTGGGTGAACGCAGGGTTGGTCACGGAGCGGAAACCTGGGGTGCCCCGGGGCACCTCGCACCTGCAGTGCGGTTCGTCCCCCCCAGTAACTCCCCGCCCCGCAGGGCGAGGTGACCCGGGGACACCCCAACCTCTAGCCGGAGGAGTTCTCCCCCTCCGGCCCCCCCAACCTGGTAGGCCTCTTCGAAAGCATCCTCGGCGCGAGCGACCTGCGGAGGTCCCGGCTGCGCGCCCAGGTTCTCGCCTCGTCCTCTGCGAAGAGCGACGGGTTCCAGATCTGGAGGAAGTAGCCCATGCCCGCGAACACCACCTCGCGCTCGAGCCTGGCGTGCGCGCGGAGCTTCTGCGGGATCAGGATCCTGCCCACGCGATCGACCGGGCAGGGCGCCGAGCCGGCGATCGTGAGCCGCATGATCGACTCGCCGTCGGGATCGTAGGATGCGGCTTCGATGATGCGCTGCTCGTAGTCGGCCCAGTACGCGTCGGGGTAGAGGCAGAGGCAGCCGTCCTCGCCCTTGCTGATCATGGGCGGCTTCGCGCTATCGACTTGCAGCTCCACCCGGTACTCCGCTGGTATGCTGACGCGACCTTTGTTATCGAGCGTGTGAGTGAAGTGACTGCGAAACATCGGTCGGATCCCAGCTCCTGCTCCCGGTGCCCTCGCTTTCCCACTTCATCCCGCCGCTTCCCACGACGGCTAAATACACCGCTGGTTTTCGGCGAGCAAGTTTTTTCGACGTTCCGGTGAAAGTTTTTTTTTCGCCGCTGCGACTTTCGCTGGAGTTGCGTGCGCGCGCGGGCGAGCGCGGCAGAGGTCGCGAGGCGAGATGGACCCCAGATGTTGGGGGGTCGGGCGATCTCCACCTACAAGATCCTGCGGTATCGATTTCGAACGGCGTCTCGCTCGGACTCTCGAGCGAGGGAGCGGTCAGGCGGATCCGAGGTCCCGCCAGCGCTCGCGGTGAACCGCCGCGACGCGCTCGACGATCCGGTCGAGGCTCGGCGAAGTACCTGATTTCACGGTGGGATGGGGTGGGAGCGGCGTTTCCGGGAGCAGCGCTTCGAGCACCGCCTCGGTGCCCTCCCGGAGGCCCGAGGGCGCGTAGCCGCCCTCGAGGACCAGCGCGAGGCGCCCCTCGCAGAGGTCGTCGGCGAGCGCGCGCACCAGCGCGGTCATCCCGAGGAAGCCGGCGCGCGTCACCTCCATCTGGGCCAGCGGATCGTCGCGGTGCGCGTCGAATCCGCAGGAGACGAGCAGGATCTCCGGACGGAACGCGCGCGCCACCGGGACGAGCACGCGCTGGAGCGCGCCCAGGTACTCGTCGTCGCCGCAGCCGGCCGGCATCGGGACGTTCAGCGTGGTGCCCGCGCCGGCGCCGCGGCCCGCCTCGTGCGCCGCGCCCGTCCCCGGGTAGAGCGGGAACTGGTGCGTCGAGACGTAGAGCACGCTCGGATCCTCCTCGAAGCAGTGCTGCGTGCCGTTGCCGTGATGGACGTCCCAGTCGAGGATCAGGATCCGCTCGACCCGGTCCTCGGCCTGGAGCGCGCGCGCCGCGATCGCCACGTTGTTGAGCAGGCAGAAGCCCATCGCGCGCGCCGGCTCGGCGTGGTGGCCCGGGGGCCGCACGGCCGCCAGGCCGGCCGTCGCGCGCCCGGCGGCCGCACGGCGCGCGAGGTCGATCGCGGCGCCCGCCGCGAGCAGCGCCACCTCGCAGCTCTCCCGCGAGACGTAGGTGTCCGGATCGAGGTGGAGCGGGGCCCGGCGCGCCGCCTCGGCCAGCCCCGCCAGGTGCGCGCGGGAGTGGACGCGCAGGACCTCCTCGGGCGTCGCCGCCCGCGCCGGGATCCTCTCGAGGCGCCCTTCGACCGCAGCGATCGCCGCGTGCACGGCGTCGAGCCGCGCGGGGCGCTCCGGATGCCCTTCGGGACCGCGGTGATCGCGGTAGCGCGCGTCCTCGACGACGACGGTTGCCCGACGGGCGCCCATCGCCGAGCATGGTAGGAGGAGGAGGCCTTGAGCGCACCCGGCGTCATCGCGATCACCGGACTCGCAACCTTCGTCGGGCGACGCCTGACGGAGCGCCTGCTCGCCCGCTCGCCCCATCTGCGCCTGGTTGGGCTCGACCAGCGGCGACCCTTCCGCCTCGACACGCGCGTCCGCTTCCATCGGATCGATCTCACCGAGCCCACCGCCGACGGCCGGATCGCCGAGATCCTCGAGCGCGAGCGCGTCGAGGCGCTCGTCCACACCGCCTTCCGCAACGAGCCGACGCCCGATCTCGAGACGGACCACGAGGTCGAGACGATCGGGAGCCTGCACGTCCTGCACGCCTGCGCGGCCGCGAAGGTGAAGCGGCTGGTGATGGCGTCGAGCACCATGCTCTACGGGCCGCGCGCCGACAACCCGAACTTCCTCTCCGAGTCGCATCCGCTGCGCGGGCACCCCGACGCGCACTGCGTCCGCAACCGCGCGGAGATGGAGCAGCTCCTCGCGCAGTGGCGCCTGCGCCACCCCGATACCGAGGTCAGCGTGCTGCGCCCCTGCTGGATCATGGGGCCGGGGATCTGGAACCGTCTGGCCCGCTACTTCTCGCTCCCGATCGTGCCGATGCTGCTCGGCTACGACCCGCTGATCCAGTTCGTGCACGAGGAGGACTGCCTGCACGCCTTCGAGCGGGCCACGCGGGAGCCGCACCCGGGCGTCTACAACGTCGTCGGGCGGGGCGTCGCCCCGCTCTCGACGCTGCTGCGCTTCGCCGGCAAGCGCATCCTCCCGCTGCCCGCGCCGATCCTCTACCGGATGGCGTACTACCCTTCGCAGGCTCAGACGGGCGATCCCCCGGCGGCCTTCTACGACTACCTGCGCTGGCTCTGGGTCGCCGACGGGGCGCGCGGCTTCGCGGCCTTCGGCGAGCCCGTCTACACCACCAAGGAGGCCTGGATCTCCTTCGTCTCGGCGCGCCGCATGCGCCGCTATCGCTGAGGGGGAGCGCATGACCGGCTCCGACGAGGAGCGGCGCGAGGGCGACGAGCTCGAGCGGGCGCTGGCCTCGCTGCGCCTCGAGATCCGCACGCGCTTCCCGGCGCAACGCCCCGAGCGCGAGGCGGTCGGCACGAGCGAGTGGCCTCGTCTCTACACCGATCTGCGACGGCGCTTCGCGACTTTCGGCATGTCCGAGCGCTCCGGCGAGGTGGACGAGTTCGGGATGGACGAGGTCGTCGTCGGGCGCATGCGCCCGATTCTCGACCTGCTCTTCGACCGCTGGTTCCGGGTCGATCTCGGCGGGATCGAGGGGCTCCCCGAGCGCGGCCCGGCGCTGCTCGTCGCCAACCACTCGGGTCTCTTGCCCTGGGACGGCCTCATGCTCTGTCACGCGGTGGAGCGCAGCCACGTCTCGCGGGCGCGTCCGCGCTTCCTGGTCGCCGACTGGCTGATCACGCTCCCCTTCGTGCAGCCCTACCTCGCGCGGCTCGGCGGCGTGCGCGCCTGCCGCGAGAACGCCGAGCGCCTGCTCGGCTCCGGCCACTTCGTGATCGCCTTCCCGGAGGGCGTGAAGGGAGCCGCGAAGGTCTTCCGCGAGCGCTACCGCGTGAAGCGCTTCGGCCGCGGCGGCGTGGTGCGCGTCGCGCTCGAGACGGGCGTGCCGCTCGTCCCGGTCGGGATCGTGGGCGCGGAGGAAGCGCATCCGCTGCTCTTCAAGTGGGCGATCCCCGCGCGCGCCGTGGGTCTCCCCTTCGTCCCGGTCACGCCGACCTTCCCGCTGCTCGGCCCGCTCGGGGGGCTCCCGCTCCCCGCGAAGTGGGTGATCCGGCTGGGCTCGCCGCTCCCGATCGACCACCTTCCCCCCGACGCCGCCTCCGACGAGCTCCTCGTCTCGCGCCTCACCGAGGAGCTCCGCTCGCAGGTCCAGTCCCTCGTCGACGTGGCCCTCGCCGAACGCGCCTCGGTGTGGGGCTGACCCTCCGGCGCCAGCGCGCCTCCGCGTCGCGCCTCTGTCCCTCGAGCATCGAGCGGGCTCCCGCGCGAGCCCGCCGCGACCTCGACGTGCCCTTCCGCGAGCTGGGCGCGACGGGCGGCTAGACGAGGGCGACGGCCCGCTGCAGCCGCTGATCGGCCGTGAGCAGCTCGAGGTCGCCGATCCGGCGCCGAGCCAGCACGAAGGTCGCCACGTGAAGCGCGTCGAGCGCGCGCAGGGCCTGGGTGGGCGCCACCAGACGCGCGAGCTCGCAGACGGCCGCCGAGAGCTCGAAGATCTCGCAGCGACTCCAGAGGCTCTCGATCTCGCGCTCCGCGTCGGCGAGGCGCGCCTCCGGGAGCGATCCCTCGCGGCGGAGCCGGAGCAGCGCTCGCGCCGACTCCACGAGCGAGAGCCGCGAGGTGAGCAGCAGCGAGGCGCCGGCGATGAGTCTCTCGACCTCCGGGGACACGCCCGACTCGAGGACGGCGTGCAGCACCGCCGAGGTGTCGAGGTAGAGGGGTCGGCCGGGCAAGCCGGCTACCGGTCGGCGCGAACTTCGTCGAGGAGCGCCTGCGCGGCTCCGGACGGGAGTCCGAGCCCGCGAGGTGCCCAGGACCAGCCCTCTCTCGGCGCGCTGGCCCGCGTCACCACTCCCGCCTCCGCGAGCCCGTCGAGGACGTGCTCCGGGGACTCGGCCACCGGCGCCTGTCGGCGGGCCGGGCGGAGCTCTGCGACGACCCGCTCGCGCTCGGTGACGAGGATCGTCTCGCCCGACTTCACCAGCCGGAGGTACTCGGAGAGCCGCGCCTTGAGCTGCTTGATGCCGACCGCCCGCACACGTCCATCGTAGTCTCTGGTAGTCACTTGTCAAATCCTCGAAGCGCCAGCAGATCGCGACGGATCCGGTGAGAGAAGCGCCAGCTCGAGAACGCGAATGCCACCGAGAGGGTCGTAGATGGCCGATCCTCCCATCGCGGTCGCTTGACCGCGAACGACCCGGCCCGGCATCCTGTTGCGGGTCTGACGTTTCATCAATTTGCGAGAGCGATCGAGGAGCACGCTGGCCACGTGGCGTGGCTGCGAGCCGCGTCCTGATGAGGGAGTCGGGCTCGATGCCCATCGACCTACGCGAAATCCTGGAGCCCGCTCGCACCGCGGTCCTGGTGATCGAGTGCCAGGAGGGAATCGTCGGCGAGCGCTCCTTCCTCCCCGACCTCAGCCGGTCGGTTCGCGAGGGCGCGGTGCTCCAGACCCTGAGCGGGCTGCTCGCCGGCGCGCGCAGGGCCGGCGCGCGCGTCTACCACTGTACGGTGGAGAGCCGGCCCGACGGCCTGGGCCAGCTGATCAACACGCCCCTCGCCCGCGCGCTGGGACGACGTGGCGAAGGGGGGTCGTCTCGCGGCTCGTCGGGGGGCGCCATCGTATCCGAGCTCGCACCCGAGCCGCAGGATGTCGTGGCTTCTCGCGACCACGGCCTGACCGCGTTCCACGAGACGGGGCTGGACGTCCTGCTGCGCAGCGCCGGAGTCAGGACGGTCGTGGTCACGGGGGTCTCCATCAACATCGCCATCACCGGGGCGACCATCGAGGCCGTGAACCGCGGCTACACCGTCGTCATCCCCACCGATTGTGTGGCGGGGGCTCCTCCTGCCTACGCCCGGGATGCCCTGCGCTACGCGCTACGCAACCTGGCCTTTCTGTCGACTGCGGAGCGAATCTGCGAGGCGTGGGGGATTGCGCTCGGAGGGTGATCGCCGCCTGGGCCGGTCCCGCGAATCGCAAGCGCCGAAGGCGCGCGCAGCGAGGCGCAGCCGAGCGAAGGGCGGGTGGCCCCGGGCCGCCCCGGGGCCGGGACCCGCTATCCCGGCAGCGCCGGCACACCGATCGGTCTGGAACCGATCACCCCCTCGGCTTCGAGCGCGGCGATCTCCTCGTCGGAAAGGCCGGCGACCTCGCGCAGGATGGTCTCGTTGTCCGACCCGAAATCCGGCGCCAGCCGCCGGACACAGCGCCCGGCGCCGGTGGGCCTCCACTCCCACCCGTGCATGCTCCACTCGCCGCCCGCCGGGTGCGTCACCCGCTCGTAGAACCCGCGCGCGCGCAGCTGCGGGTCCTCGAGCAGCTCATCATTCGTCCGGTGGACCGGCGCTGCGGGAACGCCCTCGGCCAGGCAACGCCGGAAGACCTCGCTCTTGCGCTGCCGGCGCGTCCACGCCGAAAGCCGTTCATCGAGCTCCGCGCAGCGCGCAAAGCGCGCGTCGGCGGTGTCGAGGGCCGGGTCGCGCGCCCATTCGGGGTCCTGCATCGCCCGCCGCAGGCCCCGCCACTGGGCGTCGGTCTCGACGGCGATCGCCACCCAGTGGTCGTCGCCGACGCAGGGATACGCGCCGTGCGGGGCGCACCCTTGCCGGCGGTTGCCCTGCTGCGGCGGCTCCGAGCCGGTGAGGCTCCACTCGACGAAGGCTTCGCCGATCATCGCGACCAGCACCTCGAACTGCGCGAGGTCGACGTGCTGGCCCCGGCCGGTGCGACGGCGGTACAGGAGGGCGGCGAGGGAAGCGGCGGCCCCCGCCGCCGCAGCGACGGGGTCGCCGTACGCGTATCCGATCGCCAGTTGCGGGCGTCCGTCCCCCCAGCCCGTCAGGCTCGCGAGTCCGGACAGCTGCTCCATCACGGGCCCGTAGCCCGGGCGCCCGTGATCGGGTCCCGTCTGTCCGAAGGCCGCCATGCTCACGAGGATCACGTCCTCCCGTTGCGCGCGAAGCCAGTCGTATCCGATTCCCAGGCGGTCGAGCACGCCCGCCCGGTAGTTCTCGATCACGACATCGGCGCGGCGGACGAGTGCCGCCAGCACCTCCCGCCCACGCGGGTGCGCGAGCTCGAGGCCAAGGGAGCGCTTGTTGCGGTTGTACTCCTGGAAGTACGCGCAGGTGTTCCACCACTCCTTCTCGCGCCCCGACCCGGGCGGCACCACACACCGGTTCGGGTCCCAGCGGGTCGGCGACTCGATCTTGATCACGTCGGCGCCCTGGTCCGCGAGCAACATCGCGGCGTAGGGCCCCGCCCAGACCTGGCCCAGATCGAGGACGCGCACGCCGTCGAGGGGAAGCCCCTCGGAAGATCTCCGCGGTGCCATGGGCCCGGACGACGCGACGCGATGCGGGGGGGCATCCAGAAGCTCACGCGTGTCGGTACCGGCCGTCGGGGCTGGCGCGCGGACCCACTCGTGGGCGTCGCTGCGCCAGAGGCGAGCGGGCTCTAGCCCCGCTTTCCCCCCCTCGTGCCCGGCCTGCGTGAAGAACTCCCGGTGGGCGAGCTGCGCCGCCGCCGCAACCTCGCGCACCGATCGCACGCTGCTGAGGGGTACTCGCTCCCCGCTGCCGACGGCCTCGACCTCGGCGCAGGTTCGCTTGCGAAACCAGGCGTCCAGCAGCGGTCCGAGGATCGCCTCCTCCTCCTCGTTCCGCCCCATGAACGGCGCCACGAGGGCGATCTCCGGCACACCCATCACCTCCGCCACGCGCGCCTGGTCGCGCGGCGTGCAGCAGAGGCCCGCCCAGCCGTCCGCCGTCTGGTACAGGCGCCAGAGCGCTCGCGGCGCCTGGCGCGGCAGGTCCACGGCGACCTGCGAATAGCGGCTTGTGTGGTGCCCGACGAGGGCCGCGCCAACCTCGAACGCCGCCACCTCGAGAGAGGTTTCGGGACCCGCCCAGAGCACGGCCAGCACCGCCCCGAAGGCGTGGAGACCCGCGAGGTGCTCCAGCTGGTCGCCCCACTGGACGAGCGGCGGCCCATCCGCGTCACCGACGTGCCACATGAGCCCGGACAGCGCCGCGAGGGTGTACGGCGTGAACGGAATCTCCGCATACGGGCCGGTGCCTCCAAACGGCGTCACTCGCACCGTCGGCAGGTCGGCCAGGGTGGCCGGGTCGATGCTCCAGCTCCCGGCGCACCAGCCCGTTCCGTCGAGCACGACGTCGGCCCCCGCCAGCAGGGAGGCGGCGCGCATCCGTTCGTCTGCGTTCGTGAAATCCACGACGACGCTGCGCTTGGCCGTGTTGAGGTAGGTGTGCCGGGTTCCGCTCGCACTCGCGCCCGGGCCCCGCGGCATCCGGTCCCGCCACGCGGGATCGCCGCCCTCCGGCTCGACGCGGATCACCTCCGCGCCGAGCGCCGCGAGCCATTTGCCTGCGAACGCGCACGCGACGCCGCCGCCCAGCTCGACGACGCGCACACCGCGCAGAGGCCCGCCATCGCCCGATCGCCTCCCAGGGCGTTCAGAGGGTCGAGGATGGGTTGCCACAGTCGGGCCGTCACTCCAACGGAACGGGTTTGAACATCGGCAGGCTGATCTCATCCGAGACGTCTTCGAAGACGACGGTCACGGGCATGCCGATGCGGATGGATTCATTGGGGCAATCGACGAGATTCGAGACGATTCGTATGCCTTCTTCGAGCTCGACGAGAACGACGTTGTACGGCATCCGGTCGGCCCAGTACGGATGCAGCTTCTGGGTGACGATGGCGTAGGTGTAGACCATGCCACGCCCGGACACGGGCGCCCATTCGAACCCCAGCGAATGACATTCGGGGCACATCGGCCTCGGGTGGTGGCGAAACGCCTTGCAGTCCAGGCAGCGCTGGATGACCAGGTGGTGGTTCCTGAGAGCCTCCCAATAGCCCCGGGTGTCGCGTTCCAGCTTCGGTCGCGGTCTGGGCGTCTTGGATCCACCCGAGGATGTCATGTCGATCACCTCCGAGGGATCATCCGCCTAGGATCGACTCAGGATGAGCCCGCTCGTCGGGACCCCGTCGGCACTCGTGACCAACACGTGCTGGGCGCCTTCCACCTGGGCGGTCGAGGTGCCGCGGGTCTGTCGCACCGCCTCCACGATGTGATTGAACCCGTGGATATAGGCTTCGGCGATCAGGCCGCCGTGGGTGTTGATCGGCAGCTCGCCGCCCAGCTCGATGCGACCCCCTTCCACGAAGGGCCCGCCCTCACCGCGCTTGCAGAACCCGAGGTCTTCGAGGCTCAGCAACACCAGCGGACCGAAGTGGTCGTAGAGCTGCGCTACATCGATGTCCTCTCGACGCAGATCGGCCATCTCGAAGAGGAAGTCTGCCATACGCGTCGTCTCTTCCATTCCGGTCAGCCGCTCTCGATTGAAGGCAGTGATGGGGAACAGACCAGCGCCGCCGGTGCCCTGGGCCATCGCCCGGACGTAGGACGGTGGCTGCGGGAGATCTCTGGCCCTCTCCGCACTGGTGACGATGAGCGCACAGGCTCCATCGGTCTCCAGACAGCAGTCGAACAACCGCAAGGGGTCCACCACCATCCGACAGTTGAGATAGTCCTCCATCGTGATGGGCTGCTGGTAGAAGCGCGCCTTCGGATTCCGAGCGGCATGTTTTCTTGCAGCCACCGCAATCGCCCCGAAGTGCTCGGAGGTCGTGCCGAACTCGTGCATGTGGCGCCTCGCCCAGAACGCGGACCAATGGGCGGGAGTGAAGGAACCGAAGGGATGGAGGAACGCATAGAACCAAGGGATCGGCGCGTCGAGGTCTTCCTTCGTGCGCTCCTTGTCGAACTGGCCATAGCGGAATTCGGAGCGGGAGTTCAGGGCGCGCAGGCAGAGCGCGTAGTTGGCCATCCCCGTGGCCACGGCGAGAGCGGCATGGCCAACGACTGCACAGGCGGCCCCGCCGCCGTGGCCGACGGTACCGAGGTAGGAGAGGTTCTCGATACCCAGACCGTTGATCAGCTCGGCTTCGTCGACGGTCTCGCTCTGATACGAAGACAGGGTGATGCAGTCGATTTCGTGCGGAGAGATTCCTGCATCCCTGCACGCGGCGACAGCGGCCTCGAGCGCCAGCTGATACTCGCTCCTCCCCGAGTCCCTGGAGAACTCCGTGCAGCCAATGCCGACGATGGCCGCCTTGTTCTGGAGCGCCCTGGCTTTCATCGAGACTCCGGTCCTCGGCCCCCAGGTGCCCGAAAGTCCACCGATTTGACGGTCCGTCAGATCATGCTATCCGCTGCGCGGTTGCCTCGCAAAGCCGGCTGGAAGGGCACGAATGAAGATCGGCATTGCGTTGTTCCGGCTCCGCCACACGCAGATGGTCGATGTGGCCAAGCGCGCCGAGGAGCTCGGCTTCGAGTCGGTATGGGTGCCCGAGCACCTCGTGCTGCCCACGAGTTTCGAGAGCCGCTACCCCTACTCGGAGGATGGCATCCCTCCCATCGAGCCCGGCACTCCCCACCTGGATCCGCTGATTCTGCTCACCCACATTGCGGCGGCGACCTCGCGCATCCGGCTCGGCACGAACATCTTCATCCTCCCGCTGCGCCACCCGCTCGTCACCGCGAGGATGGTGATGAGCCTCGACGTGCTCTCCGGCGGGCGCCTGAGCCTCGGGATCGGCGTGGGCTGGCTCGAAGAGGAGTTCCGCGCCGCCGGTATCGATTTCCGGACCCGAGGCGCAAGAACGCGTGAGTGCGTGATGGCGTTGAAGGCGCTCTGGACACAGGCGGAGCCCGAGTTCCACGGGAGGTTCTTCGGGTTCGGCCCGGTCAAGTTCGAGCCGAAGCCGATCCAGGCGCCCCATCCGCCGATCCTGTTCGGGGGAGAGACGGAAACCGCGCTCCGGCGCGCCGCCGGCCTCGGAGACGGATGGTACGGCGTCGCGCACGATCCCGAGAGCGCAAAGCAGCGGGTCGCGAAGCTGCGCGCACTCCTGACGGAAGCCGGGCGGGAAGGCGAAGCGTTCGAGGTGACGGTGGGGCACAAGGGGGGACCCCTCGACGAAGACGTCCTACGCAGCTACGCCGATGCGGGCGTGGATCGCGTGGTGGTGCTGCCCTGGTGGCGCGGCCGGGATGCCAACGAGAAGCTCGAGAAGCTGGCAGAAACCGTGAGTCGGGCCTCTTGAGGAGATCGACGATCCAGGCGAAAGATCCTGCTCGCGATTGGTTCTGCGACCTCGGTGCCCGCTCGCGGTGGTCCTCGCCTAGCTGCCGGTCCCGGGGGTCTCGCGCGACGAGGGCGGCGGGGCGGCGGCGGAGGGCGCGCGGCGGGCGGATTCGAGGCGCTCGACGGCCTCGGCGACGCGCTGGAGGTTCTGGGTCAGGGCGTCGATGTCGGAGCGGCGGGGGAGATCGAGGACCTTGAAGACGCGCTCGACGGCGCTCTGGATCACGCGGTCGAAGTCGGGGGTGGCGTAGGCGATCCAGTCGCTGAGCCGGTGGCCCTCCTGCTCGCGCGTGCCGATGAAGCGCCGCACGTTGCGCTGGATCTCCTCGAGGCTCTCGCTCGCGTCGCCGACACCCCGCCGGAGCGCCCCGTAGAGGGCGTCGCCGCTGCGCTGGATCAGGTCCGAGAGGAGGGTCTTCGGCACGGAGCGGTTCTCGCGCTCGCTGTCGACCAGGATCTGCGAGAGCGCGACCGAGGTGATGTCCTCGCCCGTCTCGTTGTCGACGACGCGCACGTCCTCGCCCGTCTCGATCAGCTCGGCGATCCCCTTGAGCGTGATGTAGCGGCTCGAGTCGGTGTTGTAGAGCTTGCGGTTCGCGTAGCGCTTGATGAGCACGGTCATGCGGCGGGGCGCCTCGGGCGGCGACGCTAGCAGAGCGCCGCGGCCGGGGTCAGCCCTCGACGCGCACGCGCTGGACCCGCGGCCGGGCGCGGCGCGCGGGGCGGCGGCGCGGGCGCGCGCCGGGGCCCGTGGCGTCCGCGCTCTCCGGGGGTCGCACGCCGAACTCCCAGAGGAGCTCCCGCAGCCCGAGGAAGGCGCGCAGCACCGCTCGGGCATCGGCGTCGTCGCGGGCGCGCAGCTCCCAGCGGGAGATCTCGGCGTCGAGCGCCTCGGCGACGGCGGCGAGCAGCGGGCGCGATTCGCTCGAACCGTCGAGATCGCCCGCGAGGCCCTCGAGCGTGCGCGCGAGCGGCCCGAGCAGGCGGCGCGTCTGCGCGGCCTCTCCGCTCGTCGCGAGCGAGACGGCGTCGAGGAGCGCCTCCAGCGCGCGGAGCGCCTCGGCGAGCGCGGCCCGCGCGTGGCTCCCGGCGCGCGCGAGCGCCCTTGCGGCGCTCTCCGCGGGAGCCGCCTCGCCCGGCCCCGCGCGCCGCGGGTCGCGCGCGTCTTCGACCTCGCTCACGCGGGCGGACGGCCGGCGAGGAGCCGACCGTCCGGCACTCCGCTCGCCTTCGGCTCGCTGCGCGCTTCGCTTGCAGTCACGCCTCGCTCTCCTCGCGGAAGATCGCGTCTGCGATCGATGCGAGCCCCGGCAGGTCGTGCACGTCGCTCGGGAGCTCCGGGATCTCGCGGAAGAAGCGGCCCTGGCCGTGCATCCCTTGTCGCAGCGCCGCGCTCCCCCGCGCGTCGCGCTCGACCAGGGCAGCGTATCCCCGCGCGGCCGCGAGCGCCGCTCGCGCGGCCGCGTCGCAAGCGAGCCCCGGCCCGCAAGCCGCCGCGAGCGCGGCGGCGAGCCGGGGCAGATCCGCCTCCGCGCCGTCGAGCGGCGGGAGCGGCCCGCCGCCCGGCCACAGCCGCACGCGGTTCACCAGGGTTCCGGCCAGGCGGATCCCCAATCCCTCGAGACGGCTGCCGAGCCCGGAGGCCTGGCGCACCGACTCGCGCCCCGGGCCGGCCACGAGCACGAAGGCGGACTCCGGGCCGAGCAGGAGGGCGCGGACGCGTGCCGCGCGCTGGCGGAAGCCGGCCGACATGCCCTCGAAGGCGAGCAGGAACTCGGACAGGTCCTCGAGGAATCCGATCCCCGAGACCCGCTCCATGAGCTGGAGCGCGCGACGCGCGCCGGAGTGGAAGAGCCGGAAGCCCACGCGGCCCGCGGCGAAGGCCGGGTGGACCAGCAGCTGCACGATCCGGCTGTCGAGGAAGTCGAGCAGGCGCGCCGGCGCCTCGAGGAAGTCGAGCGCGTGCTGCGCCGGGGGCGTGTCGACGACGATCAGATCGTGCTCGCCGCGCTCCCAGAGCTCGAAGACCTTCTCCATCGCCGAGTACTCGACGCTTCCCGCGAGCGCGTCGGAGGCGTGCTGGTAGATCGGATTGCGCAGGATGCGCTCGCGGGCCTGCTCGCTCTCGGCGAGGCGCTCGACCAGGTCGTCGAAGGTCCGCTTCATGTCGAGCATCATGGCGGAGAGGGAGCCGGGCCCGGCGACACCGAGACGGGAGAGGATTTCCTGGGGGATGGCCTGCGGGCGGTTCCCGAGCGCCTCGACGCCGAGGGCGTCGGCGAGGCGCCGCGCCGGATCGATCGTGAGCACGAGCGCGTGGCGTCCGCGCCGCGCGGCCTCGATGCCGAGCGCGGCGGCGATCGTGGTCTTTCCGACGCCGCCGCAGCCGACGCACACCGCGACCTCCGGCGCGAGGAGCGCCGCCTCGGCGAAATCCGCGTCGTTCACGCAACCGCCTGCGGCGGCGCGAGCAGCGCCTCGGCCAGGGCCGAGAGCGCCCCGGGCGCGTCGAGCCCCTGCCCGAGGTACGGGAGCAGGACGACCGGCAGCCCCGTCGAGGCGCCGATCCGCGCCGTGTATCCGCGGTTGAGCTCGTGACGCGAGCGCAGGAAGGCGGCGGCCCCGGCGAGCGCGCGCGGGCGCGGGAGGGAGCCGAGGTCCTGATCGGGAGGGAGGGCGGCGAGCCGGCGGTCGAGGTCCTCCAGGCCGGGCGGGAAGGGAGCCGGCGCGATCGCGTTCACCACCACGCGGTCGACGGCGATCCCGACCTCGGCGCGCACGCGCGCGACGAGCTCCGCGGTCTCGCGCGCCGGAAGCTCCTCCGCCAGTGCGACGGGCAGCAGCAGCGTGCGCTCCGGATCCTCGAGCATCTCCTCGATCCGCTTCGAGTGGCGCCGCAGCGGGCCGCTGCGCAGCGCCGAGACGACCACGCGCGGGACGCTCAGGAAGGCGACGCCGTGGCCGGTCGCGGGAGCGTCCACCACGATCAGGTCGTAGCGGGGCTGCGAGCCCAGCCGCATCTGCTCGAGGTGCCACACCTTCCCGAGCGTGATGAGCTCGCGCCAGCCCGGAGCGGCGTTCATGAGCTGCCGGAAGGCCTGCGCTCCGAGCACCCGGCGCACGAGGCGCGGCGTCCCGATCTGGAGGCCCAGGTACTCCGCCAGCGCTTCGAACGGGTCGATCTGCATCGAGGTGAGCCCGGGGCGCAGCTCGCGGCCCGCGTAGCCGGAGTCCGGGCTCCCGGGCTCGATGCGCCCGGGAATCTGCTCGTCGGGAGACACCTCGGCCACGAGCGCGCGCAGCCCCGCCCGCGCCGCGGCGACGCCGAGGGCGGCGGCCACCGCCGTCTTGCCGGTGCCCCCCTTGCCCGTGACGATCACGAGGCGGCGCTCGAGGAGCGACGGGGGCGCGTCAGCCCGCATGGGAATCTCGGGCTCTCAAGCGGGGCCGCGGCGCCTCCGAAACGCTCGCTGGCGGACGAGTCGGCGGGGACCCTAGCACAGGCCCCAGGGCCGCTCGGCTCGCGCACCCCGGCAACGGGTTCCGGGGAGGGGCGCCGCACGTTGATCGTCACCTGCGCGAAGTGCGCCACGCAATTCCAGCTCGACGAGGCGCGCGTCCCGGACTCGGGGATCCGCGTGCGCTGCTCCGTCTGCAAGCACGCCTTCTTCGTCGAGCAAGCGGATGCGATCGGCGAGGCGTCCTCCGATCCGGTCACGCGCGCCGTGGAGGAGGTGCTCCACGCGGAGGGGCACGAGCTGCCCGAGGCGATCCACGATCTGGAGGCGGCGGGCTCCCGCGACGACGACGAGGACTGGGAGTGGAGCGACGGCGGTCGCCTCTCGGAAACCGCGGCCAGCGTCCCGGGCGATCGCTTCGAGGAGAGCTTCGAGGCCGCGCGCGAGGCCGTCGACGATCTGCTCGGCAGCCCCGAGCCGGGCCCGCCACCGCGGCCGCTCCCGGCGCCTGCCGCGGAGCCGGGCCCGCCGGAGCCTCCGGCTCCGGCCGCCCTGGTCGGGCTTCGCGGCGAGGACGCGCCGCTCCCGCTCGCCGACGATCCCTGGCAGGTTCCCGCCTGGAGCGAGGGCGGGGCGGAGGCGCAGCTCGACCCCGAAGGGGCTCCGCCCCCGGCGTTCGCGGACGCCGACGGGCTGGGGAGCGACGCCGACGCGGAGCCGCTCGAGGCCGAGGGCGGCGATCTGGATCCCTTCGCGGACGAGCTCTCCGGTCCGCCCGAGCTCGGCGACCTCGCAACGCCGGACGACCTCGATCTCGACGAGCCTCCCGGATCGCTCGACTTCGCCCAGCCGATGGACCCGGCGCCGATCGCCGCCGAGGCGCTCCCGGTCGTTCTCGGCGGGCGGCTCGAGCTCGCGCCGCGTCGCGGCGTCCCGGCCGCGCTGGCGCGAGCGGGCGGCGCGCTCGGCTGGTGCGTCGTCGTGGTCCTCGCCGCCGGGGCGTTCTGGGCGACCGCGACCCCGCGGACGGCGCCGGGTGCGGGCGTCGGCGCACAGGCTCTCGCGGGCCTCGAGGCCACGGGGATCGAGGGACGCTGGGTCGAGAACGCGATCGTCGGGCCGCTCTACGTCGTTCGCGGAGAGCTCCACAACGCGGGCCGCGAGCCGAAGGCGCCGGGAGCCCGGCTCGTCTTGCGCCTGCTCGACGCCGAGGGCTCGCCGCTCGGGGCGCCGGCCACGAGCCTCGCGCCCCCGACCCCCGCGGCGTGGCTGCGCGAGGCGCACCCCCGCGAGCTCCGGGGCGTGCGGGAGGCGGGAGCGCACGAGCTCGCCCGCACGCCGATCGCTCCCGGGGCGCGCCGTCCCTTCGAGGCCGTGGTCGAGACCCTGCCCGACGCGGCCCGGCGCTTCGATCTGGGCGTGGCGCCGCCCGGCGCGAGCCCACCCGAGGGCTCCTAGGGGACTACGCCTCGGGCTTGCCCTCCGTGACCTCCTTCTTCTTCGGAGTCACGTCGATCTCGTCCTGACCCGAGAGGGCCGACTTGAAGTTCTTGATCGCCTTGCCCATCCCCGAGCCGATCTCCGGCAGTCGCCGGGCGCCGAAGAGGAGCACGGCGATCCCGAGGATGATGAGCAGCTCGCTGGTTCCGATTCCGAACATGTTGCCGCCTCTCGCAGAGGGTGGCCCCCGCCCCGGCGGCGGTCAAGGTGCCCGCCCGCGGGCGCGCGCCACCGATGCGGGTCAGTGCGCGGCGGGCGCCTGGCCCCCGAGCTCCGCGATCCGCGCCAGGATCGCATCGCGCCGCTCGACCATCCGCTCCCTCGTATCGGCCTCCAGGTTGAGCCGCACGACCGGCTCGGTGTTCGACGGGCGCAGGTTGAACCACCAGTCGGGATAGCGCACCAGGAGTCCGTCGAGGTGCGAGACCTCGGGCGCGCCGGCGTGCTCGCGCTCGATCGCGGCGAGGAGCCCGGGGATGTCGCGCACGCGGCGGTTGATCTCGCCGGTCGCCGAGTAGCGCCGCAGCGGGGCCACCAGCTCCGAAAGCCGCTTGCCGTCGGTGCCGATCGCGTCCAGGACCGCCACGAAGGCCGCGATGCCGTCGTCGGCGACGAAGGTCGGCGAGAATCGGAAGTACATGTGGCCGGAGAGCTCGCCGGCGAAGATCGCGCCCGTCTCGCGCATGCGCTGCTTCACGAACGAGTGGCCGACGCGGCACATCTCGGCCCGGCCGCCCGCCGCCACGACCTCCTCGGCCGTGACCCGGCTCGAGCGCAGGTCGTAGAGCACGAGGCCGCCGGGGTGCTCGCGCAGCTTGTGGCGGGAGAGCAGTGCCGTCATCAGGTCGGACGCAACGGGCTCGCCGCGGTCGTCGACGAAGATCGCGCGGTCGGCGTCGCCGTCGAACGCGACGCCGAAATCGGCCCCGCCGCGGAGGACCGCCGCGGCGACGTCACGCAGGTTCTCGACCTCGAGCGGGTTCGCCTCGTGGTTCGGGAAGGTCCCGTCCGGCTCGAAGTAGAGCCTCTCCACCTCGAGCGGGAGGCGCTCGAGCAGGGGCTCGAGCGCGACCGACGCCATGCCGTTGCCGCAGTCGATCGCGACGCGGAGCTTCGGGATCCGCGAGCCGACCCGCAGCACGTGGTCGACGTATTGCGGCCGCAGGTCGACGCGGCGCACCGGGGGGCGCGGCCGGCCCGATGGGGCTTCGCTCGCCTGGGCCGAGCTCCACAGGAGCTCCGGCCCGCTGCGCGGCGGATGCGCCGGCTTGCTCGCGAGGAGCTCGATCTCGCGCAGGCCGGTCGCCTCCCCGATCGGGATCGCGTGCTCGCGGCAGATCTTGAAGCCGTTGTAGCGGGCCGGGTTGTGGGAGGCGGTGATCATCACCCCGCCGCCCGCGCCGAGGCTCTCGACGGCGTGGTAGAGCATCGGCGTGCAGACCAGCCCGAGGTCGACGACCTCGCTGCCCTCGTCGCCGAGGCCCCGCACCAGGGCGGCGAAGAGCTGCGGAGAGCTCGCGCGGGCGTCCCGCCCCACCGCGATCACGGGGCTTCCGAGCAGGCGCGCGGTCGCCCGTCCGATGCGATGGGCCGCCGCGGCGTCGAGCTCGTCCGGCACGACGCCGCGGACGTCGTAGGCCTTGAAGATCCCGGCCAAGGGATGCTCCCTACGACCGACCGCCTCCCGCGGCGCCCTCGGCCGCCGGCTTCGCGAGCGCCGCGTCGATCACCGTGTAGAACTCCTCCGGGGGCTGCGCGCCCGAGAGCAGCACGCCGTTCACGACGAAGGCGGGCGTGCCGGAGATGCCCACCGCCCGGGCCGCCTGGAGGTCCGATTCGACCTTGTCCTTGAAGCGCCGCTCCTCGATGCAGGCCCCGAATCGCTGCGCGTCGAGGCCCGTCTCGCCCGCGTAGCGGAGCAGATCCTCCTTGGCGAGCGCGCGATTGTTCTGGAAGAGCTTGTCGTGGTAGGCCCAGAACTGTCCCTGCTCGTCGGCGCAGGCGGCGGCTTCGGCCGCCCCGCGCGCGTGCGCATGGATGCGGTCGAGCGGCAGGTGGCGGTAGACCACGCGCACCTGCGAGGGATACTTCGCGAGCACCTGCTCGATCGTCGCGAGGGAGCGCTGGCAGTAGGGGCACTGGAAGTCGCTGAACTCGACGATCGTGATCTTTGCATCGGCCGGACCCTTCGAGGGCCCGTCGGGCGCCACGTCGAAGCGCGGCGGGACGAGGTGCACCGCGACCTGCGCGCGCTCGCGCAGGCGCCGGGGAAGCTCGGCGGCCCGGCGGCTCTCGAGATAGCGCTGGATCTGCGGGCGGACCTCGTCGAGCTTCACCTCGCCCTGCTTCTCGAAGTTCTGCTGGTAGAACGCGACGATCTCCTCGTCCGCGACCGGGCCCATGTCCTTGATCTCGAGCTCCACGACCGCCTCGGCCGGAACGCCGCGCCGCTTGCCCTCCGCCTCGAGCAGGCGCTCGCGGATCAGCTGCTCCAGCACGTCCGAGCGCAGCTCGTAGAGCTTCGCGGGCGAGCCGGTCCGGCTCTGGAAGAGATCCTCCTTGATGCGCTCGTCGAGCTCCGCGACGCTGATGGCCTGGCCGTCGATCTCCGCCGCGAGCTCCAGCGGGCCCTCGCCGGGCGCGCCGCCCTGCTGGCTGCGGCAGGCCGCGAAGGCGAGGGGCAGGCACGCCACCCGCGCGAAAACACGGACGAAACCTTGCATGGGATCACCTCGTTGCGGGCCCGGGAGCCCCGGGCAGGCCGGCAGTATAGGGCGGAGGGCGAGGCCGCTGGATCGGCCGGCCGGCCCCGGCGCTGAAAGCCTAGCCCGCCCGTGTCGCGTAGCGCCCTGGTGAGAAATGCGGGCTAGCCCGAAGTTTTCTCACGCGCGACGCGTAACCGCCTCTTGCAGCAGGGGAAAGCTCCGCACGCGCTGCGCGGGCCTGGCTACACGGCGAGTGGGACTCCCAGGCGATCGAACACCTGCTGCTGCAGGGGGGTCGGGGTCGTGA
>CAZUYC010000067.1:0-3743 GCA_964624475.1 uncultured Spirochaetales bacterium
ATGCGCTGGGTGTGACCTCCAGCGAGACCACGCTGCGGAGCCTGGCGGCGCTGCCCGAGGTCGAGTCGATCGCGCTCGCGCCCGTGATTCGCATCCCCGAGCCCTTCCCGGGCGTGGACGAGCCGAGGTTCGCGGGGGCCGCGTGGAACCTCGCCAAGATCCGCGCCCCCGAGGTCTGGGCCAAGGGGATCTTCGGGCAGGGCGTCGTGGTGGCCAACGTCGACACGGGCGTGCACTTCGACCACCCCGCGCTCGTGAACCAGTACCGCGGGAATCTGGGCGGCGGCCGATTCGATCACAACTACAACTGGTGGGATCCCTCCAAGGTCTGCGGAAGGCCGAGCCGGGTACCCTGTGACAACGACCTGCACGGCACGCATACCATGGGCATCATGGTGGGCGACGATGGCGGGACGAACCAGATCGGCGTAGCTCCCCGCGCCAGGTGGATCGCCTGCAAGGGGTGCGAGAGCAACTCCTGCTCGACCTTCGCCTTGCTCGAGTGCGGAGACTTCATCCTCGCCCCCTGGGATCTGAACAAGGCGAACCCGGATCCGAGCAAGCGCCCCCACGTCGTGAACAACTCCTGGGGAAGTGAGGGGGGGGATCTCTGGTACCGGCGTGTGGTCCAGAGCTGGCGGGCCGCCGGAATCTTCCCGGCCTTCTCCATCGGCAATGCCGGTCCCGAATGCGGCACGGTGGGATCGCCCGGGGACTACCCCGAATCCTTCGCCACCGGCGCCACCGACATCGACGATGCGATCGCCCCCTTCAGCGGTCGGGGGCCTACGTTCTACGGCGGGAAGAAGCCCGACGTCTCCGCCCCCGGGGTGAACATCCGCTCCAGCGTGCCGCCGAGCGGCTACACCTCGCTCTCGGGGACCTCGATGGCCTCGCCCCACACCGCAGGGATCGTGGCCCTGCTCTGGTCCGTGTATCCAGGGCTCAGCCGGGATGTTGCGAGCACGGAGAAGAAGCTGCGCCCGGCGGCCGACATCCTGGGCACGGCCGGCTGCGGGGGAGATGCCGCCACCACGCACCCCAACAACGCCTTCGGATGGGGTCGGGAGGATGCCGCGCAAGCCCTCGCGCCCTTCAACGTCTACACGGACCGCTCGGCCTATTACCCGGGAGACACCATGAACGTGTTCGTCTCCCTGGTGAATCCGCTGCCCGTCGCGGCGAACGTGGATCTCTACGTCGTCCTCGCCCAGCCCGACGGCCTGCTCTTCTTCCCGTCGTTCGGGACGACGCCGGTGCCGCTGCTGCGAAACGTTGCCGTGCCGGCATTGCTGGAGGTCTTCGACGTGAAGATCTTCAGCCATCGCTTCGCGGGCGAGTTTCCCGGGACGGCCGCCTGGCTCGGGGTGTTGACCCCACCGGGGGCGGACTTCTTCGACCCGGCCACTCAGCTGAGCGTCGACAGGGCGCCCGTCACGAAGAACTAACGAGGCTTCGCCTCGGACCCACGAGGCATGCCGTCCCGCCCCGCTCGCACCGGGCGGTGGCAGTATTGAACCAGCGCCAGCAGCGCGAGCGACGAGGTGTGCTGGCTCGACGCCTCCCGTGGCCAGCGGATCCGCCGCGGCCATCCCCCGTCGTCGTTCTGGGCTCTCGCGAGCCGGAGCATCCACACGGGAGAAACGGCTTCGGGGTGCCCGAGCCACTGCAGCATCACGATCCGCTCGGCGAAGAGGTCGCTCGCCAGGCTCCGCTGCTGCAGCCGGACCATCTGCCGCAGCGCCCGCGCGGCCACGGGCTCGAGCTCGGCGGGCGTCGCGGCGCCGAACTCCCGGAGCAGCAAGGCGCCCCAGGCGGCGTGCGTCGTTCCGTACCCGCCGCCGTCCTCCAGGGCCTCGAGCTCCCCGAGCAGCCGGCGGCCCTCCCCGGAACGGTCGGCGTACATGCACCGCACCATCAGGCGCTCCATCGGATCGGTCGCTTCGGTGAGCTCCAGCGCGAGCCGGTCCGGGGCCGACGGGTCGTAGCCGCGATCGAGCAGGCGCAGGGTGGGGTCGTTGCAGCGCCGCCGGTACGCGTCGAGCCGGTCGCGCAGGAACGCCAGGCGCGGCTCGTGGCCCTGCTGCAGCAGCCGACCCAGGAGGACGAGCGCGACCGGCTCGAGCTCGGACTGCCCGGCGAAGTAGGCGATGCCACGGCCGATGGCCCGCTCGAGTCGCGACGCGAGATCTCCCGGCGAACGAGCGATCGCCTCGAGCGCGGGATTCGAAAGGCGTACCCACAGGCTGCGGCCGGCGCCCAGGGCGGCGCGCAGCAGCGAGCGGGCGTCACGCCCCGCCGTCACGGACACCTCCGGGCCCGGTACTCCACCAGGGCCGACAACGCCAGCGCGGAGGTGTGCTGGTTCGAGACGCCAGGGCGGAGCGTCGGGCGTCCCGGCCACCCGCCGTCGGCGAGCTGGGCCCTCACCAGCCGGAGGATCCACGCCGGCTCGATCTCGGCATGCCGGCCGATCCACTGCAGCACCATGATCCGCTCGGCGAAGAGGTCGCCGGCGCGGCTCGTGCGCTGCGCCGCGAGCAGGCTCGGCACGCTCGACGCGATCAGGCGGTCGATGGCCGCGTGCGGGATGCGGCTCACGTCCTTCAGGAGCAGGCAGCCGATCACGACGTGCGTCGTCCCATAGCTCCCGCGATCGTCGATCGCGCCGAGCTCGGACAGGAAATCCGGGCCGAGGCCCAGACGATCCGCGTAGAGGCACTGGATCATCGAGGCCTCGATCGGGAAATCACGCGAGATGGGGGGCACCGGAAGGTGGGCGACCGCGGGGCTCTGCGGATCGTAGTCCGGGTAGAAGAGGCGCAGGTGCGGGCTGTTCACGCGGCGCCGGAAGCGCTCGACGCGGTCGACGACGAAGCCCAGGCGCGGCTCGAAGCCCGCCCGGCGCTGGAGCCAGAGCGTCGTGAGCGCGCTCACCTCGAGCTCGCCCTGCCCCTCGAACCAGGCGAGCGCGCGCTCGACGGCGTCGCCCACCGCGGCTCGCAGCCGCTCCGGATCGCTCGCCGCAATCGCCGCGAGCTCCCGGTTGGCGCGGGGCACGAGGAGGGGATCGGTCGCTCTCACGACCGTCCGGAAGAGGTCTCCCAGCGCCGACAGCCTGAATCAGGCTCCTACTCGAAAGCTCCAGGGCCGTCGCCGACCGTGCTGGGACAGGTCGATCCCACGCCTAGAAGGACCAGAGTCCCCGTCCTCAGTCTCCCCCCCGTGATGATCACGTCGGGGTCGTTGTCGGGCTCGTCGGTCTGGCACTTCGACGTCCAGGGCCAGCTGGCATCGGTGATTCGACCGGTGAAGCTGCAGGTCTTGATCCCCGCACCCGAAGTCCCGCCGGACGCCTGAAAGGCCATCAGGAACGGTCCCCCGCTCGGACCCGTGAGACTACCAGCCCCCACGAGCTCGTATCCCGGGCCCCGCCACCTGACATTCGCGGCGAAGATGGTGCTGGGCGTGATCGTGCGGGGGCTGGCACTCTGTGTGTTCGTGAGTGCGACCCTCAGGGTGTCGGAATAGGGCTCGAGGCGGAAGCAAAAATCAGCCAGATAACTCGGCTGCGCCCTGGATTCGGCAGGCACGAGACCCGCCAGGGCGACCGCAGCCACGAGCAAGAACCATCGCCTTCCCACTGTACGCGCCATCGCTGTATCCCTCCTTCTCTCCACGTTTCCCGCGCTGATGCATCACCACGGCAACTTCCAGGCGTGTTCCCGCGAACGGGGACGGCG
>CAZUYC010000068.1:0-10710 GCA_964624475.1 uncultured Spirochaetales bacterium
TACGTCGGACAAGCCCGCGGAGCGGGCGCGCAGCGAGGCGCAGCCGAGCGGAGCTACGTCGGACAAGCCCGCGGAGCGGGCGCGCAGCGAGGCGCAGCCGAGCGGAGCTACGTCGGACAAGCCCGCGGAGCGGGCGCGCAGCGAGGCGCAGCCGAGCGGAGCTACGTCGGACCTGGCGTCAGGAGCCGCCCATGCGCTGATAGCGGTTCACCGCGGAGACGTGTTCGGCGTAGGTCTTCGAGAATCTGTGGCTCCCGTCGTTGCGGGAGACGAAATACAGGTACTCCGTCTCGGCCGGCTCCACCACCGCGCGCAGCGAATCGGCGCCGGGGTTCGCGATCGGCCCCGGGGGCAGGCCGGGGATCCGGTAGGTGTTGTAGCGGTTCGCGGCGTCCTCGAGGTCGCGGCGGCGCAGGTTGCCGTCGAAGTAGGCGATCCCGTAGATCACCGCCGGGTCGGTCTCGAGGCGCATGCCGCGCCGCAGCCGATTCAGGAAGACCGAAGCGATCAGCGGCCGCTCGCCCGGAGCGCCGGTCTCCTTCTCGATCAGCGAGGCGAGAATCACGACGTCGCGCATCGAGAGCCCACGCTCCCGGGCGCGCGGCGCGATCCCGGCCCAGACCGCGAGGAACTGCCCGACCATCGCGCGCGCGAGCTCGAGCGGCGCCAGGTCGCGCGGGAAGCGGTAGGTCTCCGGGAAGAGGTAGCCCTCGAGCGAGCCGCCCTCGACGCCGAGCTGCGCGGGGGTCGCCGGGTCGCGCACGACGGCGAGGAAGGCGTCGCGGTCGGCGAGGCCCGCTGCGGCGAGGCGCTCGGCGGACTGCGCGGCCGTGAAGCCCTCGGGGAACGCGACCTCGTAGTGGATCACGCGCCCGCTCGCGATCTGCTCCAGGATCTCGCCCGGCGACTGCGCGGGCGAGAGCCGATACTCGCCGCGCTGGAGCCGCCCGGAGAGCTCGCGCGAGCGGCCGAGGCACTCGACGGCGAGGCGGTGGCGCACGAGCCCGGCCTCCTCCAGGCGCCGCGCGATCTCCGGCAGGCTCTCGCCCGAGGGCACCTCGAAGACCCGCTCCGCGCCGGCCGGGTCGAGCGGCCGCAGCGCGACGCGCACCGTGCCGACGCCCGCGGCGGCGGCGAGGCCCGCGAGGGCGACGCCGGCGAGGAGCACGCGCCTCACCGCTCGCCCTCCGCGCCGCGGGAGCGGCGCTCGAGCCAGGTCCGCAGGAGCAGGGCTGCGGCGGCCGCATCCAGCTCTCCCCGCTCCGCTCGCCTGCGGCTCGCTGCGCGGCCGCTTCGCGGCCTTGCGGCGGGGTCTTGCGGCGCGGCCTTGCGGCGCGGTCCTGTCTCCTGGAGGGCCCGCTCGGCCTCCCGGCTCGTCCAGCGCTCGTCGAAGAGGTCCACGCTCCGGCCCGTCTCCCGGCCGAGGGCTTCGGCGAAGGCGCGCGCGGCGCGCGCCTCCGGGCCCTCCCGGCCGTTCATATGGATCGGCAGGCCGACCACGATCTGGACCACGCCGCGGGCCTCGACGAGCTCCCGCAGGGCCGCCAGGTCCTGGCCCCCCCCGCGGCGCTCGAGGCACCCGGCCGGAAACGCGAAGACGCCTTCCGGATCGGAGATCGCGAGGCCGATGCGCCGCGAGCCGTAGTCGATGCCGAGGACGCAGCCAGTCTTGGGACGAGGTCTGGTCAAGTGGCATCTAGCCCTCTCCGCTCGCCTGCGGCTCGCTGCGCGCTTCGCTTGCCACCCACAGGATCGAGGCTAGCCGGCCGCAGCGGGCTCGCCTGCGCGGTGGATCCTGGATTTTCGCGATTTATTCGCTTTTTGCATTGACGCTCTACGCCGTTCATCGGTACTCTGGAGGCGAGGCGTCCGGCTCCCCCGCCGAGGCGCTGCCCCCCGCGGTCCCTCCAACCGCGGTCCCGACCGGGTCGCGGCATCGAAGCGCCTGGAAATACTCGAGAAATATCCGGTGGGCGGCGCTCCGTCTGGCTCTGTGTGGCGACCGGCGGGGGTGCGGGGCTCGCGCCGGTGGCGCCCGGCACGGTGGGGGCGGCCGTCGGGGTCGTCCTCCATCTCCCGCTCGCGGCCCTCGGCCCCTGGCTCTACGCGCTCGGCGCCGTGGCCCTCCTCTCGCTCGGGATCCGCGCGGCGGACGCGGCGGAGCGCCTCTACGGCCGCAAGGACGACGGTCGCATCGTGATCGACGAGGTCGTGGGACAGCTCGTGGCACTCGCTCCCCTGGCGCTGCCGGGGGTCCGGTCGTCGTGGCTCCCCGTTGTGACCGGATTCGTCGCATTCCGGGTGTTCGATGTGTGGAAGCCGGCGCCGGCGCGGCGGGCGGAGCGCCTCGGCGGAGGCGCGGGCGTGATGCTCGACGACGTGGTGGCCGGCGCTCTCGCGGCGCCGGTGGTCTTCGGCGTCGCCTGGCTGACGGGCTGACGGGGTAGCCGGATGCGGGAACCGCAGAGGAACGGAGTGAACGCGCGGTGAGGGCCGAGATCCTGACCATCGGCGACGAGCTCCTGCGCGGAGAGATCGTCGACACGAACAAGGCGCTCCTCGCCGAGCGCCTGCTCGGGCTGGACGTGGAGACGCGCTTCCAGACGACCGTCGGCGACGACCCCGAGGAGATGGCGGACGCGCTGCGCCGGGCCGCGGGGCGCGCCGACGTGGTCCTCGTCTCGGGCGGCCTCGGCCCCACGCGCGACGACCTGACCGCCGAGGTCCTGGCGCGGGCCTTCGGGCGCCGCCTCGTCCAGGACGCTGCCGCCCTCGAGGCGATCCGCGGCTTCTTCCGCCGGGTAGGCCGCGAGATGACGGAGAACAACACCAAGCAGGCGTGGTTCCCGGAGGGGGCGGAGATCCTGCCGAACCCCGTCGGCACCGCGCCGGGCTTCGCGCTCGAGGCCGCCGGGGCGGTCTTCTTCTGCATGCCGGGCGTGCCGCGCGAGCTCGCGCTCATGCTCGACGAGCAGGTGCTGCCGCGCGTCGCGAAGCGGCGCGGCGGGGGCGAGGTGGTGCGCGCGCGCCTGCTCCGCACCTTCGGAATGGGCGAGTCCGCGCTCGACGCGGAGCTCGCCGACGTCGCGATCTCGGGCGGGGTCTCGCTCGGCTTCCGCACCGCCTTCCCCGACAACTACCTGCGCCCGGTCGCCCGGGCCGCGAGCGCGGCGGAAGCCGAGGCGAAGCTCGATCGCCTCTGCGCTGCGATCCGGGCGCGGCTCGGGCCGCTCGTCTACGGCGAAGGCGAGGCGGAGACGCTCCCGGCGGTGGTCGGGCGGCTCCTGCGCGAGCGCGGCCGCACGCTCGCAGTAGCGGAGTCCTGCACGGGCGGCCTCGTCGCCGAGCGCATCACCGAGACCCCCGGCGCCTCCGACTACTTCAAGGGCGGCGTCGTGGCCTACGCCGACGCCGCCAAGGAGGCCCTGCTCGACGTGCCCCGGGATCTCCTCGTCCGACACGGTGCAGTGTCGGATCCGGTGGCGCGCGCGATGGCGGAGGGCGCGCGGCGGCGCTTCGGCGCCGATCTCGGCGTGGCCACCACCGGCATCTCTGGCCCCGGCGGGGGGACGCCCGAGAAGCCCGTCGGCCTCGTGCACGTGGCGCTCGCCCGCGCCGAGGGCACGCACGCCGAGTCGTTCGTCTTCCCCCTCGACCGCCCGCGCCACCGCATGCTCGTGGCGCAGGTGGCGCTCGACTGGGTGCGCCGGGCGCTGCTCGGCGTGGAGCTCGTCGGCCCGACCCTGATGCGCGCTCGACGATGAGGATGCGTTGCCTGGGGGAGGTGCGATCCGTGCGTTCTTCGCGATCGAGCTCGGGGCCGCCGCGCGGCGCGCGGCGGCGGACCTGGCGCGACGGTTGCGGGAGTGCCCCGGCGGCGACGGCGTGCGCTGGGTGCGGCCGGAGGCGCTGCACGTGACGCTGCGCTTCCTGGGGGACATCGATCCGGCCCGCGCCGCGGCGCTCGCGGGCCGCGCGCGCCGCGAGCTGGCGGCGCTGCGGCCCTTCGCGCTCCGCCTCGGGCCCGCGGAGCTCTTTCCCACGCCGCGACGGCCGCGCGTCGTCGCGCTCCGCCTCGAGCCCGCGGCCCCGCTCGAAGAGCTCGCCGGGGCCGTTGAGCGCGCGGTCGTCGCGGAGGGTTTCGCCCCCGAGGCGCGCGGCTTCCGCGCACATCTCACGCTCGGTCGCGTGCAAGAGCGGCGCTTTCCGTCCGTCGCGGGGGCGAAGCTGCCCGCGGAGGAGTTCGCGGTCGAGGAGGCCGTCCTCTTCCGCAGCGAGCTCTCGCCCGCCGGCTCGCGCTACACGCCGCTCGAGCGCATCCCGCTCGCCGGTGCATCGATTCATCACCCCATCTAAGGACGATCTGGAGGAACACATGACGACGAACGGCAAGGGTCGAGGGAACGGGGCCGAGGCGGTCGACGCCCAGAAGCAGAAGGCGCTGGCGCTCGCCGTCTCTGCCATCGAGAAGCAGTTCGGCAAGGGCGCCATCCTCATGATGACCGAGGACGCCATCAACCGCGAGGTGAAGAGCTTCTCGTCGGGCTCGCCGAGCCTCGACCTGGCGCTCGGCATCGGCGGCTACCCGCGCGGGCGGGTCGTCGAGATCTTCGGGCCGGAGTCGAGCGGCAAGACGACGCTCGCGCTCCACGCGGTGGCCGAGGTGCAGCGGCGCGGCGGCATCGCCGCCTTCGTCGACGCCGAGCACGCGCTCGACATCGGCTACGCGCGCCGGCTCGGCGTGCGCATCGAGGACATGCTGATCTCCCAGCCCGACACCGGCGAGCAGGCGCTCGAGATCGTGGACGTGCTGCTGCGCTCGGGTGCGATCGAGCTCGTCGTGATCGACTCGGTGGCGGCGCTCGTGCCGCGCGCCGAGATCGAGGGCGAGATGGGCGACCAGCACGTGGGCCTCCAGGCGCGGCTCATGAGCCATGCGATGCGCAAGCTCACGGGCACGGTCTCGAAGTCGCAGTCGACGGTGATCTTCATCAACCAGATCCGCATGAAGATCGGCGTCCTGTTCGGGAACCCCGAGACGACCAGCGGCGGCAACGCCCTCAAGTTCTACGCCTCGATGCGCCTCGACGTGCGCCGCATCGCGGCCTTGAAGGAGGGTGAGGAGGTGGTCGGGAACCGCACCCGCGTCAAGGTGGTGAAGAACAAGGTGGCGCCGCCCTTCCGGCAGGCCGAGTTCGACATCCTCTACAACCGCGGGATCTCGAAGGAGGGCGACCTGCTCGACCTCGGCGCCGAGTGCGGCATCCTCGAGAAGAGCGGGGCCTGGTACTCCTACGAGGGCGAGCGCATCGGCCAGGGCCGCGAGAACGCGCGGCGCTTCCTGCTCGAGAACCAGGAGGTCTGCGATCGGCTCGCGGACGCCGTCTACGCCGCGAAGGGCATCAAGCTCCCGGTCCCGACCGGGGCTCCCGCGGAGGATGAGGAAGCGAGCGCCTAGCCGCTGCTCGGGGGAGACGATCGGCGTCGGGGACGGGCGCGGTCCGCGAGGAGGCCGATCCCGAGAAACGCCAACGGGAGCCCTCCCATGACGAGGCCCCGCTGGGAATAGAGCCCCGGCACCTCGAGCGCGTGGAGCGGGTAGATGGCGAGGACCGTCACGGACAGGACCCAGGTCGCGGCGCGCAGCCGGGACGGAGGAGAGATCGCCGCGACGGCCGTTGCGGCCAGCGCGTACCAGGGTTGGTTCCAGGCCGCGCCGAAGGCGCTCCAGGCGAAGAAGCTACCGTGGATCGCGCGCAGGAAGGACGGCAGGTCGCGGACTGCCGAGCTGAGAACCACCACGGTGGCCAGGAAGGCGCCGGCGCAGAGGGTGCTCGCGACCCGCAGGCCGAGCTGTGGCGGCCAGGGACCCAGGAGCGCGTGCGTTCCGATCCACTCCGCCAGCGAGTTCGTCGGCGCGAGCCCGAAGAGGAGCCCGAACAGCATCTGGAACCCCGCGAGGGTGCCCGGACCCTCCCAGAACGGCAGGTAGGCGAGGGCGGCGAGAGCGGCTCCGGTGAGCCCGATCGAGAGCGCCTGCTTCGCCGCCTCGGCGCGGCTCCGCGACGTCCGCGCGACCAGGAGGGCGTGGGCGCCCCACGCGAGCAGCGCGTAGAGCTTGATCAGGGAAGCGGCCGCGAAGAGCGCGCTCGAGAGCCACGGTCGCGAGCGCAGCTGCTGCGCGATCCCGAGCAGGAGCAGGCCGATCACGAAGACCTCGTTGTGGGCGCCCGAACAGAGCTCGACGATCGCGAGCGGGCAGAGCGCATAGGCCGCGCTCGCCGCGATGCCGCTGCCGGGTCGGCGCGCCTCGGCGATCCGGTGGATCAGCGCGGCGTTGAGGCAATGGCAGCCGGTCGCCAGCCAACGGTAGAGCTGCACGGACGCCGCGAGCTCGAGCCCCACGAGCTCGGCCAGCTTCGCGAGCGCGGCTGCGATCCCGATCCACAGCGGACCGTAGGGAGAGGTGAGCTCGGCCATGAACCAGCGGTCGTCGACGTAGGCGTCCCGGAGCGCGGCCGGCGCGTCGACGAAGGGGTTCAGGTCGAAGAGCGCCGCCATGCGACCCAGCCGGATGTAGGCGTGGACGTCGGAGGAGAGCAGGCCGGGCGCCGCGTTGGCGACCGCGGCGAAGACGACGGCGAGGGCCAGCACCCCGCCCAGCGAGAGCGCCCGCGCGCGAGCCGCGCGGGCGACGAGAATCCAGCCGGCGGTGGCCGCGACCAGCGAGAGTCCGAACGCCGCGGGCCAGAGGAGCCCTTGCGTGCCGATCCCGCTCGCGGCCGCGACCCGCGCCAGGGCGGCGGCGAGCTCGGCGACGGCCCGGGCGACCCATCCCCGGGTCTCGTGCGGAGCCCACTGGACGCGCTCCGCGGCGAGCGACGCGGAGAAGAGCGTCCAGCCCGCAAGACCGAGCAGGCCGCCCGCGACGAGCAGGCCCCCGCCCCGCGGCGCGGCCAGGCTGCCCTCGGGCTCGGCGACGGACGGCCTCATCGATCCGACACCGGGCAGAGCATGCGCGAGCGGGCGCCGCCTCGCTACGCGCTGGCTCGAGGACGATGCCATGAACTGGGCGGTGGCAGCCCACTCCGCTCGCCTTCGGCTCGCTGCGCGCTGGCTCGAGGACGATGCCATGAACTGGGCGGTGGCAGCCCACTCCGCTCGCCTTCGGCTCGCTGCGCGCTTTGCTTGCCTTGGCTGGAGGTTCGTATCTAAGCTAGAGGGGTTCGAGGTTCGGGTCGGGCTCCAGCTGGCGCGGCGGCGCGGACGGCTTCCCGGTGGCGCTCGAGCGCGGGGCCCCGGGCCGGGGAGGCCCGACTCCGTGCAGAGGGGCCACGTTCGAGACATGAACGATCTGGAGCGGGGTGGCGACCGGGAAGGGCGCCACGGCGACGACCTGCCGCTTGCCGCTCGCGTCGCGCGTCTCCGCGTGGGTCTTGCCCGAGGGATCGATGCGCAGCGCGTAGGTCCGCGTCGGGTCGAGGCCGGCTCCGCCGAGGGATTCCTCCACCTGGCGCAGGTAGCCGCGCAGGGCCACGCCGAGGTGGCCCGGCGGGATCCGCCGCTCGGTCCGGCAGACCGAATGCTCGCGGCCGGCCGAGTCGAACGGCGACCAGGCGCCGGAGTCGAGGTCGATCCACACGGCGCGGCAGCCGCCGCGGACGAAGCGCAGGTCGACGGCGTGGCGTCCGTCCGCGGCGATGCGGTACTGCGGCCTCCCGAAGTGGCCGGTCGGGCCGCACGGCTCGCCGGGTAGCTCGATCTCGTGTCGGGTGCCGTCGCCGGCGACGGTGCGAAGCTGGTCGCGGGCGAGGCCGGTCGCGGGGTCGAGGCTGCGCACGAGCGTGAAGCCGCGGCCCTCCCAACGGCTGGCGCCCTCGTCGTAGACGTCCTCGGGCTCGAGCGGCATCGCCGGCGGCGCCGCCGGCGGGGCCGGCGTGCGCGGCTTGCGCGCGCGGGGCGGCTGCGCCGCCTTCGCCCGCGGCTGCGGCGCACGCCAGATCACCTCGACCGCACCCTCGCCGAGGCGCGCGGAGGCGGCCGTCCGCAGCGGCTCCGCCACCGGCTCCCACAGCACGAGCTTCGTGGGGCTCGTCCAGGCGAGCCGGCGCGGCGGGGTGCGCGGGAAGACGCCCGCGCGCAGCGGGCGCGCGGGCTCGTTCTCGGCGAGGTCCACGACGTGGACGGCGGTCGCCTGCGGCTCGCGCACCGCGTACGCGGCCGCCCCGCCGTCGGGCGAGAGCGCGAGGTCGAGCACGGGCCCCTCGCAGTTCTCGCCGAAGCCGAGGGCGGCGCGCGCGGCGAGGATCTGCTCGAGGCGACGCTGCTCCTCCTGCTCGCGGTCGGCGCCCTCTTCGTCGAAGAGCCCACGCCAGGCCGCCATGTAGGCGGCCGCCTCGCCGGGACGGGCGGCGACCGGCCGACACGACTCGCGCTGGTCGGCGGCGTCGAGCGCCGGCGCGAGCGCGATCTCGAGGGGAGCGTCGCCGGCCACCCGGCGCGGCCGCGGGCAGCGATGGCCCTCGGCCAGCACCGAGACGACGCGCGCCTCGCCCTCGAAGAAGGGCCAGAGCGCGACGCCGGGCTCGAAGTAGCGGGCGATCCGGAAGCGGCCGTCCGCGTCGGTGCGGACCTCCGCATGGCCGAGGTGCTCGCGGTCGGGGAGGAGATCGCCGTGGCGGCCGTCGAAGCGCACGACCACGATCGCGCCGGCGAGCGGACGGCGGCTCGCGGCTTCGATCACGCGGCCCTCGACGCCCGGGGCGCTGCGTACGGGCAGGAGCAGGCAGCCGGCGTGGGCCGCGGCCGACGCGACGAGCGCGAGCGAGACGAGGGTCCGCCGGAGCATTCTCCCCTCCCGGGCCTGGGTCGCCGAGCCCGAGCGGGGGCCCGCTACTCCGCTCGGCTTCGCCTCGCTGCGCGCGCGCTCCGCGCGCTTGCCCGCTCATCGACCGTCGGCGGTCCCGACCTGAGAGGCGGGCCGCGCGGCGCGCGGCCTCAAGCAGGGCGGCGGAGCGGACGAAGAAGGCTGCGGAACGGGGCGGAAGTCCGGCGGGGGCGTGGGTTTGGAGCTCAACGACATCCTCAAGATCGCGCTCAAGGGCGGCGCCTCGGACATCCACCTGAAGTCGGGGCTCCCGCCGATGTTCCGGGTCGACGGCGCGCTCGTTCCGCTGAAAAACGGCGAGCGCCTGATGCCCGACGACATCCAGGCGATGTCCTACTCGATCATGAACCCCGTCCAGAAGGCGCGCTTCGAGGACACCCGCGAGGTCGACCTCGCCTATGGCATCCCGGGGCTCGGCCGCTTCCGCGTGAACGCGTTCCAGCAGCGCGGCACGGTCGGCACCGTCTTCCGGGTGATCCCCTTCGGCGTGAAATCGATCGACCACCTGCACCTGCCCAAGGTGATCCAGTCGATCTCGATGGAGCAGCGCGGCCTCGTCCTCGTCACCGGGACGACGGGCTCCGGGAAGTCGACGACGCTCGCGGCGATGATCGAGTACATCAACGCGAACCGCACCTGCCACATCATGACCATCGAGGACCCGATCGAGTTCCTGATCCGGGATCGCCGCTCGATCGTGAACCAGCGCGAGATCGGCGTCGACACCCAGAACTTCTCGACCGCGCTGCGCTCGGCGCTGCGCCAGGACCCGGACGTGATCCTGGTCGGCGAGATGCGCGACTTCGAGACCATCGAGACCGCGATCACGGCGGCCGAGACCGGGCACCTCGTGATGAGCACGCTCCACACCCTCGACGCGACGGAGACAATCAACCGCATCATCTCCGTCTTCCCGCCCTACCAGCAGAAGCAGATCCGGCTCCAGCTCGCGTCGATCCTGAAGGCGGTGATCTCCCAGCGCCTCGTGCCCCGGGCGGACGGCAAGGGGCGGGTCCCGGCGCTCGAGGTGCTGGTCTCCACGGCGCGCATCCGCGAGTGCATCGCCGACAAGGACCGCACCAAGGAGATCCACGACGCGATCGCCAAGGGCTACACGACCTACGGCATGCAGACCTTCGACCAGTCGCTGATGAGCCTGGTCAAGCAGAAGCTCGTCACCTACGACGAGGCGCTCAAGCACGTCTCCAACCCCGACGACTTCGCGCTGCGCTTCCGCGGCATCGGCTCGACCTCGGACGGCACCTGGGAAGAGTTCGAGGGCGACACGGAGAAGGTCGAGGACAAGGCCGAGGCGAGCGCGCCGAAGGCCGAGCCCGACGACGACTTCCTCCAGCGCTTCTGACCCACCGAGCCGGAGCGGCCCCCGGGGGAATCCGGTATAGTCCCGCCTCCAACCCCCGAGCTTGGAGGCGGGCCGTGCCGCTCGGCGCGAGCGAGATCCGCGAGAGCTTCCTGCGCTTCTTCGAGGCGCGCGGTCACCGCGTGGTGGCGAGCTCCTCGCTCGTGCCGCAGGGCGACCCGACGCTGCTCTTCACGAACGCGGGGATGGTTCCCTTCAAGCGCGTCTTCCTCGCTGAGGAGTCGCGCGCCTACTCGCGCGCCGCGAGCTCCCAGAAGTGCATGCGCGTCTCGGGCAAGCACAACGACCTCGAGAACGTGGGCCGCACGCCGCGGCATCTCACCTTCTTCGAGATGCTCGGCAACTTCTCCTTCGGCGACTACTTCAAGCAGGAGGCCATCGAGTTCGCCTGGGAGCTCGTGACCGAAGGCTTCGGCCTCTCGCCGGACCGCCTGGCCGTCAG
>CAZUYC010000069.1:0-138634 GCA_964624475.1 uncultured Spirochaetales bacterium
CTGGCCTGGACGAATCGATCAGGTCGCCGTCGGCGCCCGCCGCGCGCGCCAATATTCGATCACCACCGGCAGCAGCGAGATCACGATGATCGCGAGGATCACGATGTGGAAGTTGCGCTTCACCGTCGGAATCTGGCCGAATCAATAACCGGCCAGCAGCAGGGAGAGCACCCAGGCGAGCGCGCCCGAAACGTTGTAGCCGGCGAATTGGCGGTAGCTCATGCGGCCGACGCTTGGTGCGGGGCTTGTTCCCCTCACTTCGTTCCTGCTTGACCGAAATCCGATTATCGGACGTGGCCAAGAACGCAGCTAAAATTCCCTATGCCCGCTGTACAGTTGGCTCCATCGATGGGTTGGCGTTCAGCCACACCGCTCGCAGCCCTCGCTGGTGTAACCGTCCGCACTGCACGCCCGGGCGCCGTCGCGTTCGTCGCCTCCCTGATCGCCGCGACGCTCTTCCTGCTGGAGCCGCTCAAGAGCGCGGTCGTCAACTGGGACGAGCTCTCCATCGGATTCTCGGCCCTGCTGCGCCAGCTGGCGCTGCCGTTCGCGTTCGGGCTCGCGGCGGCACTCGCGCTGGCCTTCGCCCTCTGCGTCGCCGCGCCCACGAGGGGGCTCGCGCTGCTCGTGGCCACGCACGCGGGGCTCTGGGCACAGGGCAATCTCTTCGTGTGGCGCTACGGCAGCCTCGACGGCTCGCCCATCGACTGGGAAGCGCACTCCGCGAAGGGGCTCGCGGAGATCGCCGTCTGGGCCGCGTTCTACGGCCTGGCCCTGCTGCGACCCGCTCCCGTGCGGCGCCACGCCGTGCGCATCGCGCTCGGGGTCGCCGCCCTGCAGCTCGCCGCATTCGCCGAGCCTGCCCTGCGCGGGGCGCCGTTCCCCGAGAAGGCCGAGTACGAGGGCGGCGACGACGACGGCCTCGGCGTCTACTCGAGCGACCGCAACGTGATCGTGATCGTGCTCGACATGCTGCAATCGGACGTCTTCGCCGAGGCCATGAGAGACGCGCAGACCGCGAACCCGATGCCACCCGGGTTCATCTACTTCCGGAACGCGGTCTCGCTGTACACCTCGACCGAGTTCAGCCTCCAGTCGATGCTCACCTCGCGAGCGGTGCCGGACGGCGTTCCCACGGAACGCTGGCTCAAGGGGGTGATGAGACGATCCCTTGCCGTTCGGCTCGCCCGGATGGGCTTCGACTCGGCGCTGCTGACCTTCACCCCCTGGTTTCTCGCCTGCAAGAAGCCCTCGCCTCGGGTCGACTGCGTTCCCGCCGCCCGCTTCGCGTCCTCCGACCCGCGGGCGGCTTCCGCCGCGGTCGCCCGGCACGACGCGAGCCAGATGTTCCACCTGGGCCTGTTCCGCCTGGCGCCGCACTTCGCGAAGCCGCGGGTCTACGACGGCGGCCGCTTCAGGCTGCCCCCCCTCTTCGAGGAGGAGGTCTCGCCCGGGATCGATTCGGCGATCCATCCGGACAGCCGGCGCGATCTCGCCGTCTTCGATCGCCTGATCGGCGGCGTTCGGGCTCAGGCGGTGGCGCCCCGCTTCCGCTTCCTCCACTTCTACGGCAGCCATTGGCCCGTGAATCTGGATCCGGACTGTCGCGCGGGGTCCGGGCCGTCGGACGAGCCGGACATGGGGCGCTGGATGCGTGCCAGCGCCGTGGCCGCCGCACAGTGCATGCTCCGGAAGACCTTCGCCTACCTGCAGGCGCTCGACGAAGCGGGGGTCTACGACCGGAGCCTGATCTTCGTGGTGAGCGACCATGGACATGCGATGGTGCCGATCGACGTCTCCTTCGCCTCTCCGCCGCTCCCGGAGGACGCCGGGCGTCCGCCCGGGGAAGAGGGCGGCATCGAGGCACCCGGGCGCGGCGTCCCGCTCTTCCTCGCCAAGCGATTCGCGGATCGATCGCCGCTGCGCATCTCGGACCGGCCCGTCTCGCTGTGCGACATCCCGAGCTCGATCCTGGCCGAGCTCGGGTTCGACGGCTTCGCGTGCGAGCCGATCTTCTCCGACCGCCAGCGAGTGCAGCCTCGCATGCACTACCGCTATCCCGCCTACTCGGCGCAGCCGAAGACGGGGCCGCTGGTGTTCCAATTCGAGAAATACGAGGTCGTGGGCCACAGCTGGCGGAGCGGGTCGTGGGCGCCTCGCGCCGCGGCGGACGGCGCCGCCCGGTGAGCCGCCTGGCCCGAGGCGGGCTCACTCTGGCGTGTCGTCGCCGGGCCGCACATTGGCACCGAGCTCGAGTGCACCGGTCGATTCACGAGACCGGCTGCGATCGGGAGCGGATCAGCCTTGGTGCGGGGGCTTGTTCCCCTCACTTCGTTTCTGCTTGACCGAAATCCGATTATCGGACGTGGCCAAGAACGCAGCTAAAATTCCCTATGCCCGATCGAGCCGAGGAAGGACCTTTGCCACTGAGTCCCGATCGACTTCCAATGCGATGGGCTTCCGCGATCCGCGCGGCCGGGTCGGCGTCGCGCGTCCGAGTCGGAACTCCGTCAGATCACACGTGCGACGGACTCGACCAGACGCCGCCCCGTGTGAGTCCAGACGTAGGGCCCGGAACCCCCGTCGAAACCGCGACGGGAGTCCATCTCGGCTCGAACATACCCGCTGAATCGAGCCACGGCGCCGCGAGCCCTCGCTCCGTCCGCCGTCGGGAACCAACGCGGGACCATCTGGGTCCAGAGGGGCGCCCGCGGGGCCACGTGGAAATTCAAGCGCGCGCGGCCGGGCTGCAGGCGGCGCGCCAGCGTCTCGTCCCCGGAGCGGGCGTCGCAGAGGATCACGTGTGACGGTCCGTCGTCGGGGGCGCTGGCCTCGAGCTCGGCGAGGCACTCGCCCATCCCGCAGCCCGGCGTGATGCGCCAAACCCGCGTGCGCGCGTGCAGCCGCGGATCGAAGTAGAGCGCGGCTAGCTCCGCGAACCTCGCCAGCGTACGCGCGTCGCCCCGACGGTGAGCGAAGTCGGTCGACGCGGGCTTGAGGCCCAGGCCCCGCCAGATCCGCGACACCGAGCTCTGCGTCATCCCGCACGCCTCGGCCATCGAGCGCGTCGTCCAACGGGCGGACGACGAGGGCGTCGAGAGCAGCGTGAGCACGAGCACCCACTCTGCGTCGCCGGGAAGGATGCTCGGCGGACGCCCCGACCGTGGGGCGTCGGCGAGCGCCGCGAGGTGCGCCTGCGCGAAGCGGCTGCGCCACTTGCCGACGGTCTGGGGTGTCACTCCGAGCGCAGCGCCGACCGACTCGCCGGTCCCTCCCGCCGCGTATGCCAGCACGATGCGAGCGCGCAGCGCCAACGACTGCCGGGTGCTGCCCGCCCGTGCCCAGCCCTCCAGCGCGGCGCGCTCGGAGTCCGTGAGCGCGAGGGCCGGAGGGGGGCGTCCCGTCCGCATCGCGGGCGAGTATGTACCTTCATCGCGACGCGGGGACGGGAATCGACATGCCGGGATGGCTCCACGGATTTCGGACTCGCCGTGCACCGGCCGCAGCAAGTGTCCGAATCGGCACGGCAATTGCTGCGAATCTCGATGGGGAAGGGGACCCGGCTTTCAGCGCCGAGGCGAGCAGGGGCGTATGCCCCGCGCGCTTGCCCCACCTCTTCCCGAACGCTCGACGACGTCGTCCGACCCGCCGGGTCGGGGGAGGCGATATGAAGTGCGTGACCGGCATCCTGGCTGCCGGGGTGCTCCTGCTGGGCGGAGCCACCGCGGCTCGGGCCAACCTGATCACGAACGGCTCGTTCGAGATCGGAGGCCTCTCGGGGTGGAGCGCGAGCGGCAACGTCATCGCGGGGTTGAACAACGACGGTATTCCACAGGACGGCATCTACTTCGCGGATTTCAACGGCGGCAACACGACACCCAACGGTGTGCTCTCCCAGTCGATCAGCGTCGTCGACGGCCAGTACTACGAGCTGAGCTTCTACTTCCAGAAGTACGCTCTCGGAACCGGGACCGCGTCGCTGGACGTGAGCGTGATCGGTGCGAGCACGCTGTTGAGCGTGAACGTCTCGGATACGACGGGATCCGCCACACCCGGCACCTGGGACCTCTACACCTACGGATTCATCGCCGATTCCAGCACCCTGATGCTCAGCCTTCAGGACGCGAGTGACGCCACCGTGAGCATGGACGTGATTCTCGACAACGTCGCGCTGGTCCCTGAGCCGGGCACGGCCCTGCTCCTGTCCCTCGGTCTGCTGGCGCTCTCGCTGCGCGCTCGCCGCTAGAGCGCGCCTGGTTCGATGAACTTCGCTCGCCTTCGGCTCGCTGCGCGCGTAGCTTGCGCCGCGCTTCCTAGCCCCCGATCAACAGCTCGGCGAGCGCGCACTCCGCTACCAGGTCGAGGAGCTCTCGGCGCACCTCGACCGCCTGCGCAAGGGCTAGGCCCGCGGTACCCTCCTGATCCGCCAGGGGGGCGACCGATGGCCACGCATTCCGGAGCCGCGCGGATCGACCCGGCCGTCCCGGACCGCGTTCGCGGCCTCGTGGAGACGGTCGTCGCCGAAGCGCGACGGCGCCTCGGTCCGCGCGCGCGCATCGTCTGGTTCGGATCGTGGGTGCGCGGCGATGCGCGACCGGGCTCCGACATCGACCTCGCAGTCGACGCGCCCAGCGGCGTCGATCCCGCCGACTACGCGGAGCTCTGGAACTTCGTCGACGAGCTATCCACTCTCTACACGATCGACCTGGTGGACCTCGCCGAGGCGGGCGAGGAGCTGCGGCGCGAGATCGAACGGACCGGGAAGGAGCTGTGAGCCGGACCAGTGCCTTCGTGCGGGCGCTCGCGCGCCTCGAGGAGGCCCTGCGCGAGCCGGCGACCCCCCTCGTCCGGGATGCCTGCATCCAGCGCTTCGAGTTCTGCTTCGAGCTCGCCTGGAAGGCCATCCAGGAGGCGCTGCGCAGGGAAGGCCGCGACTGCACGTCGCCGCGCTCCTGCCTCCGCGAGGCCTTCAAGCAGCGGTGGATCGAGAGCGAGGAGGCCTGGAGCCGCCTGTTGGCCGATCGCAACCTGACCTCGCACACGTACGACGAAGCCCTCGCCGAGGCGATCTACGGCCGCCTCGGCGATCACAGGTCGCTCTTCGCGTCCCTGCGCGAGCGGCTGCCGGCCGAATAGGGAATAGGGGTCGGGAGACGCGTTCGACGAAGGCGGGGTGACGGGCCTCAGCTGAGCCTCTGCCCCCGCGTCTCCTCGCCGAAGCCCGCAAGCATGAAGACGATCGCCGCGAGCGGCACCAGCGCGACCCAGGCCAGGATCGCCAGGATCTCGTCGGCCGATTGCGCGCGCTGGGCGATGCCGCCGACCAGGAACGGTCCGAGCGCGGTGACGAGGCGGCCGGTGTTGTAGCAGAACCCGCTACCGGTGCCGCGCAGGCGTGTCGGGAAGAGCTCCGGCAGGTAGAAGGTGAACGAGCCGAAGATCCCGAACACCGGCAGGCCGACGGCGAAGAGCAGCGGGATGCGCACGTCGGGCGCCAGGTCCAGCCCGAAGATCGCGCCGATGGCGGCGCCGCTCGCCGCGAAGTAGGCCAGGAACATCGGTCGCCGGCCGACGTGCAGGGCGATCGGCACCGTGAGCAGCGTGCCGACGAGTCCGCCGAGATTGAACCAGGCCGTGGCGCGCGTGGCGTAGAGCGCGCGCAGGCCCGCGACATCGAGGCCGCGCGCGGCCGCCGCCTCGTCGCTGGCGAGGAAGGTCACGATCGTCGGGATGAACGCGTTGCAGGTCCACCAGGTCACGAGCGCCGCGGTCGCGAGCCCGAGGCCGCCGAGCGTGCGGCGGCGCAGCGCCGGCGTGAAGAGCTCGGAGAGCGAGATGCGCTCGGCCTGCGGCGACCACGCCTGCGACTCCTTCAGCCTGAGGCGAATCACGATCGCCACGGCCGCCGGCACCAGGCCGGTGAGGAAGACCGCGCGCCAGGCGAGGTCCGGGTTGCCCGCCAGGAAATCGAGCTGGCGCGTGAAGAGGTCGGTGACGAAGGTGGCCAGGAACAGGCCCGCCGGCGCCGCGGTGTAGAGCAGCGCGCCGGCCTGCACGCGCTTGTGCTCGGGCACGGTCTCGGCCACCAGCGACGCCCCCGCCGCCCATTCGCCGCCGATCCCGAGCGACGCGATGAAGCGGAACAGCACCAGCGTGGCGAGGTTCGGCGCCGCGGCGCAGGCCGCAGTGGCCAGTGCGTAGGTGAGCATCGTGATCAGCAGCGTGCGCGTGCGGCCGAGCCGGTCGGTGATGCGGCCGAAGGCGATCCCGCCGATCGCCCAGCCGATCAGGAGCACGCTGGTCAGTGCGCCGGTCCAGAAGGTGACGTCCTGGGGTGTCGTCCCGGGCCCGAGCAGCGACGGGATGCACAGCCGCGCCACGTAGTTGAAGAGCAGCGCGTCGAAGACATCGAAGCCCCAGCCCAGCCAGGCGGCAAAGAGCACCAGCCACTGGTAGGGCGTGAAGCCGAGCACGTTGCGCTCTACCGGACCGCTGCCGCTCATTCCCCTCCAGCCTTCTGCCTCGAGCCGCGACCGGCGTCTACACTACCCGGTGGAACGGGCACAGCCCTCGCGATTCTCCTTGCCCGGCCCCTCCCGCCGCTCTCGGGGCGGCCGAGAACGCTTCGGGAGCGCAGCGCCGCACTCGCCGCAGGACTTCCAGGAGGTGTCGCTCTCGAATCCACAGCTTCCGCAGCGCATGGCCGGCTACTCTACTCCACGCGAGGGCGCTGTCGGTTCCGGCTCCCGGGTGGGCGCGCCGTCGCGGCGGGGGAGGTCACGCCGGCGATCGCGCCCGTTCTGTGCAGGGGAGAGATCAGGTGCCCAGGTCGACGCGTAGTTCGCGCAGGCCGCGCAGCGTCATGCGCTCGGAGAACTCGGGCTCGGCGGCGAGCGGCGAGCTCCAGGCGGGAGAAGCGGCGCAGCAGCGTCCCGATCGCGACCTGACCCTCGAGCCGCACGAGCGAGGCGCCCAGGCAGTGGTGGATGCCGCCGCCGAACGAGACGTGCTCGTGCGCGCCCTGGCGCTGCGCCCGCGACCCATTATGGACCACGCGGGCGAGGCGTGCGCAAGCAGAGTCCGCTCAGCACCCGGATGCAGGCCCGCGCAGGCCGAGCCGGACGAGCTGGTCGAGCTTCGACTGGAAGCGGGAGCGGTCCTGCTCGGACAGCGCGCGGGGCCCGCCGGTCATGACGCCCGCCCCGCGGAGCTGGGACTTCAAGTCCCGCGTGGCCACCAGGTAGCCGATCGAATCCTCATCGAAGACCCGACCGTTCGTGCCCAGCACACGGGCACCCGCCTTCAAACAGCGCGCCGCGAGCGGGATGTCGGCCGTCACGACGACGTCCCCCGGCCGTGCGTTCTCCACGATCCAGTCGTCCGCCGCATCCGGCCCCCGATCCACCAGGACCAGCTCGACACCGAAGCCCTCGGGCACGGCGAGTCGGGAGTTGGCGACCAGTGTCACGGGAACGCCGTAGCGCGTCGCCACGACGTAGGTCTCGTCCTTCACCGGACAGCCGTCGGCGTCCACGAAGATCCCGATCAACCATGGCTCCCCGTGACTGGAGAGGAGCAGCGTAGTTCACATCGCGGCGCAGCGCCTAGAGCTTCTTCAGCGGTCCGCCGCGATCGACAAGGATCGCGTCCTTGCTACAGTAAGGACGTGGCCAAGGTCACGAGCAAGCTCCAGGTCAGCGTGCCCAAGGTCCTCGCCCAGCAGTACGGCATCCGCCCGGGCGACGAGATCGAGTGGCAGGCGGCCGGGGACGCGATCCGGATCGTGCGCGCCGGGCTCCGGCCGGCTCCCCTCTCCACGGCCGAGCGCCTGCGCCTCTTCGACCGCGCCACGGCGCGCCAGAAGCGGAGGCAGTCGAGCCGCGGGCATCCGAGACGCTCTCGCACGCGCGGCTGGACCCGCGCGGATCTCTACCGCCGTGGCCGCTCTCGTTGACACCAACGTCCTCGTCTACCGGTTCGACCCTCGCTTCCCGGAGAAGCAGCGCGTCGCGACCGAGCTCCTGCGCCGGGGTATCGCGGAGGACACCGTGCGCGTTCCGCACCAGGGGATCCTCGAGTTCGTCCAGGTCGTGTCGCGTCCCCTGCGCGGAGCGCCGCCGCTTCTCCCGCTCGACGCGGCGCTGCGCGAAGCGGAGGAGATGCTCGCCGAGTTCACGGTCCTCTACCCGAACGAGGCGCTGCTGCGGACCGCGCTGCGCGGGAGCGCCGCCTACCAGCTTTCCTGGATGGACGCCCATTTCTGGGCCTACGCCGAGCACTACGGGCTCTCGCCGCTCTTTTCCGAGGACTTTCAGCACGAGCGCCTTTACGGGACGGTGCGAGTGGTCGATCCGTTCCGCGCGTAGGGAGGGCGCGGGCCGGAAGCTTCAGGCGGCGCGGCCGAGCTCGTCGAGGAGGGCTCGGCGAAGCGCAGATCCATCCGCCGCGCCGTCTCTCGCGCTTCGCGGTAGGCCGCTTCGACCGCGGGGGGCCCGGCGCTCCCGCCGCGTCGCACGTGTTACGTTTCGGGCCCATGCCGCGCGCTCGGGCGCCGATTCTGGCCGCGCTGCTCTTGGCCGGTTGCGGCGGCGAGCCCGTCCCGCGCCTCTTCTTGCTCGTGAGCGTCGATACGCTGCGCGCGGACCGCCTGGGCGCCTACGGGAGCGACCGCGGGCTCACGCCCCGGATCGACGCGCTCGCGCGCGAGAGCGAGCTCTTCAGCGCCGCCTATGCTCCCGCCTCCCACACGCTCCCTTCCGTCGCGGCGCTCTGGACCGGGCGCCTCCCGCAGGAGATCGGGGTCGTCGACAACCTCTCGCGTCTCGAGCCGGGCGTACCGACGCTGGCCTCGGAGCTCGCGCAGCGCGGCTTCTCCACCGGCGCGGTCGTGAGCAACTGGGTCCTGCGCCGCGCCTGTGGGCTCGATGCGGGGTTCGCGGTCTACGACGACCGCCTGCCGCAGCAGGAGACCGCTCGCGAGGTGCCCGAGCGGGCCGCGAGCGACACGACCGACGCCGCGCTCCGCCTCGTCGCGGAGTGCGCCGCCAAGCCCGAGGGCCGCTGCCTGGTCTGGGTGCACTACCAGGATCCCCACGGCCCCTACGCGCCGCCCGGCGGGCGCGAGCGCCACCTCGCGCGCGAGCGCGCCGAGGCCGACGGCCGCCGGCTCCTCCCGCTCCTGCCGGGGCCCTTCGGAGCGGGTGGGATCCCGAGCTACCAGGCCCTGGGCGGCGAGCGGGAGGTCGCCTTCTACCGGGCCGGCTACGACGCCGAGGTCGCCTATCTCGACGCCGAGCTCGGCAGGCTCCTCGACGGCGTGCGCGAGCGGGGCCTGTGGGAGCGCGCGGTCGTGGTGGTGACGGCGGACCACGGCGAATCGCTCGGTGAGAACGACTACTGGTTCGGGCACGGCGAGGACCTGACCGAGGTGCTGGTGCGCGTGCCGCTCCTGCTGCGGGTGCCGGGCCGCGCGCCGCGCGAGCGCAGCGACATCGCCTCGCTCGTCGACCTGCGCCGGACCCTGCTCGCGCTCGCGACGGGCGAGCCCGGCCCGCCCGGCGAGCGCGGGCGCGATCTGCTCGCCGCCGAGGCGCCGCAGGGCGCGAGCCGCCCGCTGCTCGCCACGCTCGGCGGCGCGCGCGTCCCCCGCTACGCCCTCGTCGACGGCGAGTTCAAGTACGTCGTGGTCCGGCAGGACGAGGCGTGGCGGGGCCGCCTGTATCGCCGCGGCGACGACACGACCGACCTCTCGGCCCCGGCCCCGCACGTCGCCCGCGCGATGCGCTCGCGCCTCGAGCAGGTCCTGCAGAGCCTTCCCGAGCCGGAGCGGGCCGCCGAGCGCCGGCTCGACGACGCGGAGCGCGCGAACCTGCGCGCCCTCGGCTACCTGCCGGAGTGATCGCCCTCCACCTCGAGCCGCGCGATGCAGGCCGCATCGTCGTGCTCGGTGCGGTTCACGCGCCGGCTCACGGGGCGGAGCTCGAGCTCGGCGCCGGCGAAGGGCACGAGCAGCGGAGCGATCCTGCGCGGGTCGCGAAGCGCGGGATCGAGCCACGCCTCGAGATCGCGCTCGGCGAGGATCGCCGGCATGCGGTCGTGCAGGGCGCGCACGCGCTCGTTGGCCGCCACGGTGAGCAGCACGCAGGTCTCGAGCCGCGCCCCCTGCTCGCCGAGCCAGCGCTCGAAGAGACCGGCGATCGCGAAGGGCGCGCCATCCGGGAGCGCGATGCGGTAGGGCTCGCGGGGTCCGGAGCCCGAGGCGCTCGCGGCCCATTCGTAGAACCCGTCCGCGGGCACCAGGCAGCGCCGCAGGCGCAGCGCCTCGCGGAACGCGGGCCGGACGGCCGCCGTCTCCGCGCGGGCGTTGATGAGCCGCGACGCGATCCGCGGGTCGCGCGCGAAGGCCGGGACGAGCCCCCAGCGCCGCATGCGGAGCTCCCGGCGCCCCTCGGGCGTCCGCCACAGCGTGGCCACCTCCTGGCCGGGTGCGACGTTCCAGCGCGGAGCGAGCTCCTCGGGCAGGGCGTCGATCTCGAAGGCGCGCGCGAGGACCTCGCGGCTCGTGGTCAACGTGAACCGTCCGCACACGGCCGCCGCGACTCCTCCCGTTCCGAGGGTACCGCGTCCCCGGTCCGTGCGATGGAAACCTTTCGCCGCGTGCCGCGATTTTTCTCCTTCTGCGGCAATCCTCTTCCCAATTCGCGTCCCCGGCCGATGCGCAAGCCTTCGGCATCGGTGGGCCCGAGCCGCGCGCCGCCGCCCCCGAATGCGATCCGACGCGACCCGGTGTGCACGCTTCTTGCAAGCCGCGCACCGGGGAACTGCGTGAGAGGGAATGGAGTCGCGCGTGCGCGCATGGTCCCGGCTCGCCTCCGCGGCGCTCCTCGGCGCCGCGGCGCCGGGCTGCTACTACGGGCACATCAACCGCGACATCGATCGGACGCCCACCGTCGACGCCGGCGTCGGCGCCTCGATCCTGATGCCCGGCCAGTCCGCGCCGATGGCCGTACCCGGAGCCGGAGCGCCCGGCGCGTCCACGACCGTGGGGCCGCCGGGAGCGGGCGCTCCCGGGCCCGCATCGGGACCGGCCGTCGAGACGGGTGGGCCCGCGCGGCCCCAGGCATCGGGACCGGCCGTTGAGGCGGGTGGCCCCGCGCCGCCCCAGGCATCGGGACCGGGCGTCGAGACGGGTGGCCCCGCGCCGGCCCAGGGCGCGCCGATCTCGCTGATCGGGGGCTCGCAGATCGACGAGGAGCGCCACCTCGAGATCCGCGAGGAGCCGGTCTGGTGGAAGTACGTCACCCTGCCCTTCGCCGTTGTCGCCGCTCCCTTCAAGCTCGCCGCCGATGCCGTGCGCGGGGAGCCCGAGGCCGGCCCCGCGCTGCCCGAGCAGGCGCCGGAGCGGCCGGAGGCGGCGCGCAGCCGACCGCAGGTCGACTACGAGTCGGCGCGTCTCCAGCAGCTCGAGCAGGAGATCGACCGGCGCGGCACGTCGGCCCCGCCGGTCGCAGCGCGGCCGCGCGCGCAGGCCTCGATCTCCGACGAGCTCGCCGCGCTCCAGCGCGTCCCCGGGGCGGGCGGAGCCGCTCCCGCGCGGCCGACGCCGGCGCCGGCCCCTCCAGGTCGCGCGCAGCCGCCCCCGGTCGCGGCGGCGGCGGGCCCCGCCGACGGGATCGTGGACCGCGACGGCGACGGGCGCGTGGACCTTTGGATCTACCGCGAGGAAGGGCAGATCGCGCGGCGCGTCCTCGACGAGAACTTCGATGGTCGGGCCGACCGCACGCTCCTCTACGACCCCGCGACCGGAGAGGTCGCGCGCGTCGAGGAGGATGCGAACGAGGACGGGGCGATCGACGCCTGGACCGAGTACCGGGACGGCGCGATCCTGCGCCGGCGGGCCGACGCCGACTTCGACGGCGCCGTGGATACCTGGACCTTCTACCGCGGCGGCCGGATCGTCCGCCACGAGCAGGACGCCACCGGCGACGGCTTCCGCGACCGCGTCGGCTTCTACGAGGACGGCCGCCTCGCGCGCGACGAGGTCGACCAGAACGCGGACGGCCGCCCGGACACCGTGAACCACTACGACGCCCGCGAGCAGGTGGTGCGGCGCGAGGAGGACACCGATTTCGACGGGTCCATGGACCGCGTGTCGCATTTCGAGAGCGGGCGGCTCGCCCGGCGTGAGATCATCGACCCGGAGACGCGCTAGCCATGCCCCGCAACCTGGTCCAGGCGATCGCCTTCCTGCTCGGGTTCTGGATCGCGCTCCTGCTCTCGCCCTTCACGACCTGGGCGGCCGGCGGCGAGGACGCCGCGTTCGTGGCGCAAGAGGGCGAGTTCCACCGCGCGGTGAACGCGGAGCGCGCGACGCGCCACCTGATCGCGCTCAGGCGCCGCGCCGACCTCGACGCGGTGGCCCGCGCGCACAGCGCCGACATGGCGCGGCGCGCCTACCTGAGCCACGTGACGCCCGAGGGCCTGGACCCCGTCGACCGCCTCGCGCGCGCGGGGCTCTCCGGGTGGAGCCTCGCGGCCGAGAACGCGGGCCTGACCTCGAAGAGCGAGCCGAACCGCGAGATCCTGGTCGGCTGGCTCGCCTCGCCCGTCCACCGCGAGAACCTCCACGCCCCGCCGTGGAATGCGACCGGCATCGGGATCGCCCGGGCTCCGGACGGGACCCTCTACTACACGCAGCTCTACCTGACGTACCCCCGATGAAGCCCACCCGCCGACGCTGGACTCCGCGCGCGAGGGCGCGCGTGCCGCGGCTCGGCGCCGTGGTGGTCTGCCTCTGCGCCGGCCCGACCCTCGCCGAGAGCATCAGCGGCGTCTGCCCCGACGGGAGCATCTTCATCGTGCAAAGCGCGAGCGCGATCCCGTGCGAGGAAGCGCGCCGCGTCGAGCCCGAGCACGTGCCGCCGATCAAGCCGCAGTACCTGCCCCGCCCCTACGCGTGGGAGGTGTTCCAGTCCCGCCAGGACCCCAACAACCCCTACAACCTCGTCGGATCCGGGCGCGCCGCCGGCGAGCGGCCGGTTCCGCCGGCCCCCACCGAGCCGGCCGGCGCGCCCCCGCGGCCGGCGGCCGCACCGCCGCCGGAGGCGGGTGCTGCACCCCAGGTCACCGCCGCCGCGCCCGCCCTCCCGGGCGCCCCGACGCTGCCTCGCCGCGCCACCCCGCCGGTCGCCCTCGCGCTCGGCAGCGATGAGATCCGCGACCTCGTCGCGATCGTCGAACTCTCGCAGCAGCGCTCCCCGGCGATGCTCGTCGAGCCGGACGCGCGCGAGCCCGAGATCCTGCTGCGCCTCGCGCGCTCGAGCGCCTTCGAGGCCCGCCTGCGCGATGCCTTCGCCGCCGCGGGCCAACCCGTGGCGGCGGGACCCGTGCTGGTCTTCGCCGCCGAGGCGCTGGCTCCGTACGCGTTCTACGCCAACCTGACCTTCGCGCAGGGCCACGTCGCCTATCACCCGGACCCGCAGGACCGCCGCGAGATCGGGATCCTGCGCGGCCGCCAGGGCGACCTCGCCGCGGGCGAGCTCGCGCTCGGCTACGTCGTGCTGCCCGAGGGCTCCGACCTCGCCGAGCCGATGGACGTGTACTGGAACGACCGGCGCATCACCGCGGTCTTCGCGCCGGGCGGGGACGGTGTTTAGATCTTTCGAATTTTCAGATTCTCCTTGCACCCCCGGGTGGTCTCTTGGGGGTTCTGTCAGGAGAATCTGAAAATTCGAAAGATCTAAACACCGTCCCCGCGGCGCTCGCCCCGGCCACGGTATGCTGCCCGCGGCATGCGGCGGCGCGCGGACGTGTGGGTGATCGGCGGCGGCGTGATCGGCGTGTGCGCCGCGCACTTCCTGGCCGAGCGCGGCGTGGCGGTCGGCCTGCTGGAGCGCGGCGAGATCGCCTCGGGCGCCTCGCACGGGAACGCCGGCTGGATCTTTCCGAGCCACAGCCTGCCCATCCCGGGGCCGGGCGCGATGCGCCGGAGCGCGCGCTGGCTGCTCGACCCGGAGAGCCCGCTCTACATCCGCCCGCTTCCGCGGCCCTCGCTCTTGCGCTGGCTCTGGCTCTTTGGCGCCGCCTGCCGCGAGGAGCGCGCGCGGGAGAGCTGGCGGCTGCGCCGCGCGCTCGGGACGGCGAGCCTCGCGCTCTACGCGAAGCTCGCGGCGCGCCCGGGCCTCGACTTCGGCTGGAGCTCGCGCGGGCTCGCGATCGCCTGCCGCAGCGACGCGGGGCTGCGCGAGCTCGCCGCCGAGCTCGACCTGCTCGAGGGCGCGGGCGGTGCCTGCGAGCGCCTCGACGGCGACGAGCTGCGCCGACGCCTCCCGGGGCTCGGCCCGCACCTGCGCGGCGGCGCCTATCTCCCCGACGACGCGCACCTGACCCCCGGCGATTTCGTGCGCGGGCTCGCGCGCGACCTCGAGGCGCGCGGCGTCCCCGTCGCGACCCAGACCGAGGTACTCAGGGTCCAGCGCGCGCCGGGCCGAGGCCTGGTTCTCTGGACCACGCGCGGCGACCTCGAGGCCGCGAGCGTGGTGCTCGCCGCGGGCGCCTGGAGCCCCGGCCTCGCGCGTGCGGTCGGGCTGCACCTCCCCGTCGAGGCCGCCAAGGGCTACAGCGTGACGGTGCGCCGCCCGCCGGGCGTGCCCGAGATCCCCGTGATGCTCGCCGAGGCGAAGGTGATCGCGACCCCCATGGGCCACGAGCTCCGCTTCGCCGGCACCCTCGAGCTCGCCGGCCTCGATACGAGCGTAAACGCGCGGCGCGTGCGCGCGCTCGAGCGGGGCGCGCGCGAGCTCCTGCCGGGCCTGCCGCCCTTCGAGGTAGTCGAGACCTGGCGGGGCCTGCGGCCTCTCACGCCCGACGACCTCCCCATCATCGGCCGCAGCCGGCGCTGCCCCGAGCTCCTGATCGCGACCGGCCACGGCATGAGCGGGATGTGCCAGGGCCCGATCACCGGCGAGCTCGTGGCGCAGCTCGCCGTCGGCGAGCCCCCGAGCCTCGACCTGGCCCCCTTCTCGCCCGACCGCTTCGGGTAGGCGCAATCGGCTTCGCCGATCGCGCGTCGCCCTGCTGGCGCGAGCGGACACGACATCGCTCCCCGGGGTCCCGACTCGTGGGCCGATCCTCCCGCGCGAGACGACTGTGCGGGTAGGTCGCGCGCCTGATAGACTCCGCCGCGCTGGAGAGGATCCGCATGCCGCCCGGGACCCGCCGCGCTGTCGACCCGGGAGACCCGGGGCCGCGCGGGCGGACGCGGGGCCTTCCGCACGTAGGCTCACGCCGGACCGGCTCTCTCGTTGCTGCTGCCCTCGCCCTCCCGCTCGCGGCGTCCGACGCCGGGGCGATGTGCAACGTCATCCCCGCGGCGACGCAGGATTTTCGTGCGGCGATCGGCAGCGCGAATCGACCCTTCGCCGGGCCGGGCGAGTACGTCGAGCTGCGCGTGCGCCCGGAGGTCTGCGACGAGGTCTCGACCGGCTACGTCGACCTCGACCAGGACCAGATCGCGAGCGACGACTACGCCGTCACGGTGATCTTCGTGCCGCCGGACCCGCCGGGGCCGCAGGCCGCGGGTCCCCCGCACGCCGTGGTCCTCGCCGAGGACTGTGGAGCGGTCGACCTCCCGGGCTGCGAGGCCCAGCTCGGAGCCGGCGGCGAGGCCGAGTGCGTCCCCGTGAACGGCCCCGGCGATCCCGTCGGAATCCGCGTGGAAGGGCCGGGCGCGCTGCAGTTCCGCTTCCCCGATACCGACGCCGCGCTCGGCCCGCCGGACGACGATCTCACCTTCGCGGGCCCCGCGAAGCTCATCGCGAGCCGCCGCGATCGGCCGCTCCAGTGCGGTCTCGCGAGCCAGCGCTGCGCGAGCCTCGTGGGCGTGACCTTCGCGCACGGCGTCGTCGCCTGTATCGACGAGCTCTACGCGCTCGACGGGACCTGCCGCACCGCCGCGGGCGACGTGGACGCGACCTTCGGCCACTTCACGGCGCTCCCGCCCGCGAACGACTACCAGGCCATGTGCGCGCAGGCGTCCGGGACGACCTGCACGGGCGCCGAGCCCAAGCTGCGCTTCACCACCGACGCGGTGGGCAACGCGCTCGTGCCGATGGACTACGCGGGCGTGCTCCTCCGCCACAACGGCGTTCCGATCGCGCAGCTCTCGCGCCTCGCGACGGATCTCGAGGCCTTCGCAGGAGGAGGCCAGGCCGCGGCCCTGCCGGGGGACGGGTTCCTGGCTTCCTACTCGCCGGAGGGCGTGATCCTCCCACCCGTCTTCGCACCGCTCTCCGACCCGGACACGGCGAGCCAGAACCCCCAGACGATCCTCTTCGGTTCGGTCGATGCGTCCCGGGGGGTGATCCGGATCGCACAGCGCCTCCCGGTCTTCCACGAGTGCAGCAGCGGGCCGAACGCGGGGCTCCGCTGCAGCGCCGACGCCGATTGCGCGCCGGGGGGAGCCTGCGGGTCCACGACCTGCAACGGCGGCGCGAGCCACGGCTCGGCCTGTCTCGCCGATGCGGATTGCCCCGGCGGCGAGTGCGGCATCGACCGCTTCGAGTTCCGCGACCGCTTCGCGCAGGGCGGGGTCGGGCCCGTGACGATCGCGGACACCGGATACGCGGCGCAGATCGAGTCGCCGGTCCCCCTCGAGGGCCTGATCGACGGCGACGCGGCCTTCGCCTTCGTGCTGGCGGAGGCGCTCGACGACGAGGAGCGCAACGCCGATGCCGACGCGTCGCCGGACGACTTCGTCGTGACGCTGCGCGCCCGCGAGACGGGCGTCCTCCAGCCGATCGGTGACGGCAACGCGCCGGGCCGCGCCGTGACGCGCGTGCGGAAGGGCTTCTTCCGCTTCCCCGCGGTCGACACGAGCCAGGACCTCCTCGCCTTCCTCGAATCCGAGCCCGCGCAGGGCGACCAGGACCTGAGCGAGAACGGCAACGTCTTCGACTCGGTGCTGCGGGTCTACCGCCTGGGAGCGACGAGCGCGAGCGAGCTCAGCCCCGCCGACCCACGGCTCACCGCCGACGCCGATCCGGTCCTCGACGGTCGCAGCGTGGTGATCTCGAACGGGCTCGTCTTCTTCCGCGTGCCGGAGACCGCGGTCGCCCCCCAGACGACGGTCCGCGTGAACCTGCGCACCCATCCGGGGCCGGCGGAGGCAACGGGCGGCCTGACCTTTCCCGACAGCATCTCCGCGGACGGGCGCTTCGTCTCGTTCGAGACCGACGCGACGGCGAGCCTGCTCCCGACGGGCCTCCTGCCCGGAATCTCGGACACCAGCGGAGCCGGACGCGACGTCTTCGTCCACGATCGCGACGTCGATCAGGACGGGACGCTGGACGAGCCCGGGCAGATCGCCACCGTCCCGGTGAACCTCAACCCGGACGGTGAGCTCGCCTCCTGCGCGGACCTCATCCCTCCCCCGCCCGCGCTCGAGTGCACGAGCGCAGGCGCCTTCGTCTCGATGGACGGGCGCTTCCTCGCGTTTACCAGTGCCGGGAACAACCTGACTCCGTCGCTCAACTACGACCCCGGCTATCCGGGCTGTTCCTTCTCGGCGTGCCTCGCGGACGGCTTCGTCCTCGACCTCGACGCCGACGGAGTCGGGGGACCCTGGTACGCGGACGGCGCACTCGACCCGGGGGAGATCTCGATCCGCAACGTCTGCTTGAATCCCGATCAGGACGCCGATGCCAACGGGAACTGCGGCGCCAGCGACTTCGCGCCCGACGGCCGCTTCCTCCTCCTCTACAGCTTCGCCAACGACCTCGTCTCCTTCCCGATCGACGCCGACTTCGACGAGGACATCTTCGTCCACGACCTGGACCACGAGACCCCCCAGGTCCCGAGCGCGCCCGCCATGACGCAGATCAGCGTCGACCCGGGCGGCCTCGATACGAATCCGACCAGCACCTCCGGGGCGATCTCGCGCGACGGGCGCTTCGCCGCCTTCGCGAGCGACTCGAGCGACATCCTTCCGGGCGATACGAACGGAGCCCGGGACGTCTTTCTCCGCGACCGCGACGCGGACGGAGACGAGGTCTTCGACGAGCCGTGGCCGGAATCGATCACCACCCGGGTGAGCGTGACCACGGGCGGCTCCGAGGCCAACGCGTTCTCCGGGAGTCCCGACCTCTCCTGGGACGGCAGCCAGGTCGCGTTCCTGAGCGATGCGATCGACCTCGTGCCGGGCGATTCGAACGCAACCAGGGACGTCTTCGTCCACGATCGCAGCACCGCCGAGACGACGCGCGTGAGCGTGAGCTCGGCGGGCATCCAGGGCAACGGCAGCTCCAGCGCGAGCAGCTCGATCTCCGCGGACGGGCGTTTTGCGGCCTTCCAGTCCCTGGCGACGAACCTCGTGGCCTCCGACTTGAACGCCGTCGAGGACGCGTTCCTCCACGATCGCGTGACGGGGCACACGCTGCGGGTGAGCGTGGACGGCTCGCCGAGCCCCGTCGCGGGCAACGGCGCGAGCAACCTGGCGATCGTCTCCGCCGACGCGCGCTTCGTGGCCTTCTCCAGCCATGCGACCAACCTGGTCGGCGGCGACGGCAACGGCCAGCGCGACGTCTTCGTCCGCGGCCCGGACACCTCGCCCGCCTCGGTCGCCGCGGCGGACGCCTCGGGCGACGGCGACCTCGACGACCGCGTGCTGCACGTCTTCTCCACCGGCCCCTCGCCGCAGGCGACGCCGCTCGGCCCCGCGAGCCTCGTGCGCATCGCCAGCGGTTCGGCGGCCTTCCTGCTCCCCGAGGCCGCGGAGGGCGTCGACCGCAACGACGACGGCGATCTCGACGACGCCTTCGTCCAGCTCTCGGTCGGCGGCGCGCCCGCGCAGGACCTCGACCAGGAGGCGACCGCGATCGCGCTCTCGCCGCAGGTCGTCGCGGCGCTCGAGCCGAGCGGCGCTTCGGCGCTGCTCCGCGTCTACGACCGCGGCCAGGCGAGCTGGAGTCCAACGATCGGGTCGGCCGCCACCTCCGTGCAGACCTCGGGGCGCCTCGTGGCCTTCGCCGCGGCGGGCGGCCCGATCCAGATCTACGACGCGGACCCGCAGGATCCGGGGCTCGTGAGCTTCGTCGACGACGCCGACGATCCCGTCCCGGCTCCCGCCGCCGAGGAGTTCGTCCTGGCGGGAGGGCTGCTCGCGCTGCGCACCCAGGAGACCCCCGGCAACGACCTGAACGGCGACCAGGACACGCTCGACGGCGTGCTCCAGGTCGTCGACCTCCAGACCTCGCCCGCGAGGCTCGTGAACACCGGCCAGGCCGCGATCCCGTGCCGCTTCGTCGCCTGCGATCCGCAGCGCCCCTACCGCGTCTCGCAGAGCACGGTCCGTTTCCTCACCCTCGAGGCCGACCAGGGCCAGGACCTGAACGACGACGGCGACCAGAGCGACCTCCTGGTCCAGGTCTTCAACCTTCCGACCGGCAAAACGGAGGTGGTGGCGACGGTCCTGGACGACCGCGATCCCGACCCGGCCGAGACCGTGAGGAGCGCCGTCGAGAGCGACCCGCTGACCGCCGTCGACCCGCTCGCGGCGCCGGAGCCCGACGCGGGCCAGCCCGCGCCGGGCGAGCAGGTGCTAGTCGGCGCCGGGCGTTGCGTCGCGGGGAGCCTCGCGGCGTGCACGGTCGGCGGCGCCGCGTGCGCCGCGGCCGAGGAGTGCTACGCGCCGGCCGGGGAGACCGCCGGGGGCTGCGGCGAGGACATCGGCCAGAGCTGCTTCCCCGAGCGCCCGCCGGGCGAGCAGGGCTGCGCGCCCGAGGCGAGCTGCGTCGCCGACTTCGTCGTGATCGGGGTCGCCGACGCCGACCGCGACGAGGTGCCCGATGCGCTCGACAACTGCCGGGAGGCCGCGAACGTCGCGCAGGCGGACGGCGACCTGGACGGCGTCGGCGACGCCTGCGATCTGGCGCACTGCGGCAACGCGGCCCTCGAGTCCGGCGAAGCCTGCGACGACGGCAACCTCCTCGACGGCGACGCCTGCACGCGGCTCTGCCGGCTTCCCGCCTGTGCGGATGGCCTCGACAACGACGCGGACGCCGCGACCGACCATCCGGCCGACCCCGACTGCCGCGCGCCGAGCGACGCCTGGGAGACCCCGGACTGCGACGACGGCTTCGACAACGACGGCGACGGCGCGATCGACCTCGCCGACGTCGTCTGCCCCGCGGGCGGCGGGGCCGCCGAGGACGACTTCGACGGCGTCGCGGACGCACAGGACAACTGCCTGATCGCCGCCAATGCCAGCCAGCTCGACACCAACGCCGACGGGTACGGCAACATCTGCGACGCGGACTGGAACTCTCCCAACGATGGCGTGGTGGGCGGACCCGACCTGCTCGAGATCGGCCGCTGCTTCGGAATGGCGAGCGACCCGAGCTGCGCCGACGTGGACTGCAACGGCGACGCGGTGACCGGTGGCCCCGAGCTCCTGTGTTTCGGGGCTGCCTTCGGCGAAGCCCCGGGGCCCTCGGGGCTCGCCTGCGCGGGCGCGGTGCCCTGCCCGTAGCCGGCGCCGGACCGGCCCCGGCGGTGGTTCGGCGCGTGCCGACACGGGCCCTGTGGTTTCTCGTCCTCTGGGGCGTTCCCGCCGCCGCGGCGTGCGGGCTGGTTCTCGTGGACCCCGCGAAGGCGTCGTGGGCGTTCGCCTCCTTCCTGCTGGTCGTCGCGATCGTCGGGACCGGCGTCGCGTGGAGGCAGGCGCGCGCGACCAACGGAGCGCTCGCGCTCTGCACGCTCTCGCTGCTCCTCCTGTGGCCCGAGATCGGGCTGCGGCTCGCGGGGTTCGAGTACGACCGCGCCGGCGTGGTCCAGTTCGGTTTTCCGCGCCCCGACCGGATGGTCGAGCTCGAGCGCGATCCGGAGCTCTTCTGGAGGCTCCCTCCCGGCGTCGACGGGCACAACTCCTTCGGCTTCCTCGGACGCGAGTGGGCCCTCCCGAAGCCCCCCGGCCGCTTCCGCATCGCCTTCTTCGGCGACTCGTGCACCTACCAGCCCTATCCCGCTCGCGTCGAGTCCGAGCTGCAGAGGCGGCGCCCCGACCTCGACGTCGAGACCTGCAGCCTGGGAGTCCCGGGCTACAGCTCGCATCAGGGACGCATCCTCGTCGATCGCTGGGCGCAGCGGCTCGAGCCGGACGTCGCCTTCCTCTACTACGGCTGGAACGACCACTGGCAGGCCTACGGGACGACGGATGCCGAGAAGGCCGTCCTGGAATCCAGGCCGCAGACGGCGCTCGCGCGCTGGCTCTCCGGATCCGCGCTCCTGGAGTCGCTCTCCCGGCTCTCGCGCCGCGAGACGGGGAAGGCGCTCAGGGTGCCCCGCGTCTCGCCGCGGGAGTACCGCTCCCACTTGACGGCCATGGGGAGGCGGCTCAAGCAGCTCGGCATCCCGCCCGTCTTCGTCACGGCGCCCAGCTCGCACGCGCGCCTCGGCGTGCCGGAGGCGCTGATCGAGCGCGGGCTCGCCAGCGACGAGACGCGCGTGCTGCAGTGGCACCGCGAATACGCCGACGTCGTCCGCGAGGTGGCGAGCGAGCCCGGCTCCTACCTGCTCGATCTCCAGGCGAGGGCGGAGGCGCTCGAGGATCCGGGCCGCATCTTCTACCGCGACGGCATCCACTTCCGCCGCAGGGGCCTCGAGTGGATCGCGGACGAGATCCTCGCCTTCCTCGAGCGCGAGCGGCTGCTGCCGGGAGCGGCGGGAGGCGCGAGCGTCCCCGGGCCCTGAGCTAGATCGATTCCACCCGCAGCGGATTGCGGGTCGGAAGCTCGGGAAAGAGCGAGAAGTCGCGATCGGCGGTCAACAACTCCTCGACGCCGTGCGCGACACAGATCGCAGCGACCCGCGCGTCGTGGACGACCGGCCCGCGCACTCGCGGTCTTCGAACGAATCTCTCGAGGATCGCGAGGAAGTCCTCCGTCTCGGTCAGGAGCGAGAGGGCCGGCGACGCCGTCCACGCGTCGATCTGCCGCCATGCCTGGTCGGGGTGGCTCGCTGCCTGCTTCCAGATGCGTGGATTCGTGACCACGCTGAAGAACTCGTACAGACAGGGCCAGGGAATCGCCCACGGCTCGCGTCCTTCCGCGAGCGCCCGCAGGGCGTCGCGCGCACCGCCGTGGTGCCTCGATTCCCTGCGATGCGCATAGACGAGGAGGTTCGTGTCCACGGCGATCATCGCGACGACGGCCCGCCGTAGATCTCCTCGCGCAGGTCCTGCCACGAGAGCGCCTCGAGCGGATCGACCGCGTCCGGATCGCCGACGCTCGCGTCGGGCAGCTCGTAGGCGGGTGTCGGCGAGCGCTGGGAGAGCACACGACGCAGGCCTTCCTCGAAGATCGCGCGCAGCGGGCGGCGTGTGCGCCGCGCGTGTCGTTTCGCCCGCTCGAGCAGGGCATCCGGAATATCGAGGGTCGTCTTCACGGACCCATACTAGCCATATCATCCAGTATGGGCAAGCCATACGACGAGCCGCGGGCGGCCGGCGGAGCGTCCGAGGCGCTAGTCGCGCGCGGAGAAGCTCGCGGAATCGTCCTCGTCGTCGCCCTCGTCCGCTTCCGCCGCGTCCAGCAGCGCGTCGGGGAGGGGCTCCCCGTCCGCCTCCGGCTCGCAGGGTCCGGCACCGCCGGAGGCGGCCGGGACGGCGTCCTCGGCGGAGGCGAGCTCCTGGAGATCGCGCAGGGTCGGCAGGTCCTCGAGGCGGGCGAGGCCGAAGACCTCGAGGAAGCGCCGGGTACTCGCGTAGAGCAGAGGTCGCCCCGCCACCTCGCGGTGGCCCGCGATGCGCACGAGGCGCCGCTCGATCAGGCTGCGCAGCACCGCCCCCACGTCGACGCCCCGCACGTGCTCGATCTCGGCGCGCGTCACCGGCTGGCGGTAGGCCACCACGGCGAGCGTCTCGAGGGCGGCCGGCGAGAGCCGCAGCGGCCGCGTGGCGAGCGTCTGCTGGAGGTAGGGCGCGAACTCGCCGCGGGTCCGCACCTGGAAGCCGCCCGCCGCTTCCACCACCTCGAACGCGCGGCGCTGCTCCGCGTACTCGGCGTTGAGCTCGCCGACGAGCTCCCGCACCTGCGCCGGCTGCACACCCGGCACGATTTCCGCCAGCCGCTGCGCCGAGACCGGCTCCGGCGCCCCGAGGATCAGGGCCTCGGCGATCCGACGCTGCTCTGCCCGCTCCATGGCGCCTCCCTCACATGACCTCCGCGACGCGCTCGCGCCACTCGCCGCCGCCTTCCACGACGCGCAGGTGGATCGGCCCGCGCGGACACCCCGCCTCGCTCGTCCCCTGGTAGAGGTGGATCGCGGCGAGCCGGCAGAGCTCGAGCACGGCGAGGAAGGTGGCGACCACGAGCGCGCGGCTCGGCGCCTCGCCGCCGGGACGCCCGAGGATCTCGTCGAGCTCGAGGCTCCCGCGCAGGCCGAGCGCCTGCATCACCGCGAGCATGCGTTCGCGAACCGTGATCGTCTCCACCTCGACGGCGTGCGGTGCGCCGCTCTGCGGCGCCGCGCGCAGCGCGCGCCGGTAGGCCAGGACCAGGTCGAAGAGCGAGACCTCGAGCTCGCGCTCCGCCTCGGTCGGGCCCTCGGGCCCCGGGACGACCGCGCGGAAGACGTCGCGCAGGAGGAGCGGCCGGTCCGCGAGCTGCTCGGCGGCCTCCTTGAAGCGCTGGTACTCGAGCAGGCGCGCGACGAGCTCGGCCCGCGGATCGAGCTCCGCGTCCTCGTCCGCGCCGTCGGGCGGGAGGAGCATCCGCGACTTGATCCAGGCCAGCGTGGCGGCCATCAGCAGGTACTCGCCGGCCACGTCGAGGTCGAGCTCGCGCAGCAGGTCGAGGTACTCGAGGTACTGCTCGGCCACGCGCGCGATCGGGATGTCGGTGATCTCGAGCTCGTTCACCCGGATCAGGTGCAGCAGCAGGTCGAGCGGCCCCTCGAAGGCCGGCAGCCGGACGGAATAGGGCGACCCGCCGCCCGCCAGCGCGGCGAACGGCTCCCCCACCGGCAGCGCCGTCGGGTCGGACGTCGAACTCGGGTCCATCGCGGCTCGATTCCCGGAGGATTCGCGGGCCGGGGGGGAGGCCGCGCTGAGTATCGGGAATCCCGGCCGCGCCATCAAGCCCGCAAGCGCCCGCGGGGCGCGCGCAGCGAGCCGCAGGCGAGCGGAGTCGATTGCGGCAGCGCTCGAAGAGCGCCCGCAGGGGCCGGAGCTCCTGTGGAGCTCGGCCCGCAGCGAGGCGAAGCCGAGCGGAGTGAATGCGCTAGCGCCCTTCGGGCGCTAGCGCCCGAAGGGCGCGGGCGAGCGCCAGCGCCTCGCTCTTGTCGGCGACCCGGCGGTCGAGGAAGGCCGCGCGGATGCGCGAGAGCGCGCGGCCCACGGCCGGCCCGGAGAAGCCGAGCTCGACGAGGTCGGAGCCGCCGAGAGGGCTGCGCCGGCCTCGGTCCTCCCGCGCCCAGCGCTCGATGCGCCGGCGCAGCGCCGGGTCGGCGCTCGCGAAGAGCGCCGCCAGGCTCTCCTCGTCGATCGGGGCTAGCAGCGCGTCGAGCGCGCCCCGCCCGCGCGCGCGCCCGAGGGCGCGCAGCCACTGGTCGCGCTCGCGCGGGAAGCGCGCGACGCGGGCCGCGACCGCGCCGTGGACCGCGAAGCGGGCGAGCGCCCTGCGCCGCAGGGCCGGGGCGAGCGGCGCGAGCCAGAGCGCGAGCCCGGCCGCCCAGGGACGCCAGCGCGGGCCGGTCCACGGGGGCGACGCCACGGCCCGCCCGAGCCGGCGCAGCGGGGCCAGCGCCGGACGCTCGAGTCCGAGACCCGGCTCGAGCGCGCCGAGGACGTGCCACTCCGCGAGCAGGCGCAGCGCCTGCGCCGGGTCGAGCGAGAGCGCTGCCTCCTCGAAGAGCTTCACGAGCTCGCGGCGCAGGCGGTCGCCGCTCACGCGCCCGAAGGCCCCGTCGCGGAGCGCCGCCCGCAGCGCGTTGCGCGAACCCCGCGTGAGCGCGAAGCCGAGGCGCGGCGCGATCCGCGCGGCGCGCAGCGCGCGGGTCGGATCGTCGTGGAAGCTCCGGCGGTGGAGCACGCGCAGCACGCGGCGCTCGAGGTCGCGCCGGCCGTGCGCTGGATCGACGATGCCGGCGTGGCTGGACCGCGCCTTCGCCGAGAGCGGAAGGGCCATCGCGTTCACGGCGAAGTCGCGGCGCAGCAGGTCCTCCTCGAGGCTCCCGGGCTCGACCTCGGGCAGGGCCCCGGGGTGCGCATAGCGCTCGCGCCGCGCCGTGGTCAGGTCGAGCGAGGCCGACTCCGCCGCGAGCACGACCGTCCCGAAGCGATCGTGGCGCGTGGCGCGCAGCCGCCTCGACGCGAGGGCCGCCGCGATCTCCTCCGCGCCGCCCTTCGCCTCGACCACGAGATCCACGTCGCGCACGGGGCGAGCGAGCAGCCAGTCGCGCACGGGTCCGCCCACCAGGTAGACGGCGAGCCCCCGCGCGTCCCCCGCCTCGAGCACCGGCCGCACCAGCCCGGCGAGCGGCGCCGCGAGCGACGCGAGGAGTTCCTCCGCCCCGCCCCGCTTCACCGCGGCCGCCCCCCGGCGCGACCGCGCGGATGGCGGCGCTCCACCGTCTCGCGCAGCCTCGCCCGACTCACGTGCGTGTAAATCTGCGTCGTCGCGAGGTCGGCATGCCCCAGCATGTCCTGCACCGCGCGCAGGTCGGCGCCGCCCTCGAGCAGGTCCGTGGCGAAGGCGTGCCGCAGCACGTGCGGGGACACCCGGGCCGCGGGGATCCCGGCCCGGCCGGCCAGGTCGCGCAGCCGGAGGAAGAAGTTCTGGCGCGTCATCGGCGCGCCGCGCGTCGAGAGGAAGGCCGCCTCGCCGGAGCGCCCTCCCCTGCGCGCGAGGCGGGGGCGCCCGTCGCGCAGCCACGCCTCGAGCGCGGCCAGACCCGGGATCCCGAGCGGCACGATCCGCTCGCGTCCCCCCTTGCCGCGCACGCGCAAGAGGCCCGCCCGCGCATCGACGGCGGAGAGCGGAAGCCCGACGAGCTCGCTCACGCGCAGCCCCGACCCGTAGAGCACCTCGAGCATCGCGCGATCGCGCAGGCCGAGCGGGGTCGACGGATCGGCGGCCTCGATGAGCCGCGCGGTCTCGTCCGGGCGCAGGATGCGCGGCAGGCGCGGCTCGAAGCGCGGGAGCGCGACCCCCGCGCACGGATCGCCTCCCTCGCCGCCCGCCACGCCCGCGTGGCGGAGCAGGCGGCGCACGGCGACGAGGGAGCGGGCGCGGCTGCGCGCCGAGAGGCCCTGGCGCTCGAGCGAGGCCACGAAGCTCGTCACGTGCTCCCGGCGCGCGCCCGCGAGCGCGGCGACGCCGCGCCGCTCGAGATGGGCAGCGAAGCGCCCGAGGTCGCGCGCATACGCCTCGAGCGTGCTCGGCGCGAGCCCGCGCTCCACCGCCGCGGAGGCGAGGAAGCCCGCGAGCTCGGCGGCGAGGCCGGCGGCGCGCTCAGGACGCATCGGGCTCCGCGGGCTCCGCGGCCCGCAAGAGGTCGATCCGCAGGCGCTCCTGCTGCTCGGGGTCGAGCTTGCGACCCTCGGCGTCCTTCACGTAGAAGCTGTCGGCGACCTGGTCGAGGACCGTGCCGACCTTCGAGACGAAGATCTCGTGGCCGTGGTCGGAGATCGTCCGCGTGAGGTCGTGCAGGAGCCCCAGGCGATCGTTCGCGGTGATGTCCACGATCGTGTAGAAGTCCGACTCCTCGTTCGACACCTCGACGCTCGCGGGGCGGCGGCCCGGCGCCAGGGCGCTGCCGAGCGGCCGGCGGCGGCGCGCGAGCAGCGCCCGCACGACGAGCTCGCCCGCGAGCACGCGCCGCAGCGACAGCTCGAAGGCGCGCCAGGCCTCGCGGCGCTCTTCCGCTCCGCCGCGCGGCGTCGAGACGCGGTAGATCTCGACCGCGAGGCCGGTCCGCATCGAGTAGACGTGCGCGCTCACGATGTTGAGATCGTGGGCCGTGAGCGTCCCGGCGACGTTCGCGAAGAGGCCGTGCACGTCCTTCGTGCAGAGGATGAACTCGGTCGATCCCTCGAGGTCGCGAACCGCGGTCGAGAAGGTCCGATCCGAGCCGAGCGCGAGCACGACGAGTGCGTGCCGGGCGATCTCCCGCGGCGAGTGCGCCGTGAAGTAGCGCCGCGGCATCGCCTCGAAGTAGGACTCGATCTTGGAGTCGGCGACCCCGAGCGCGCGCAGCTCGGCGCCCGCGGACGCGCGGCGCTCCTCCACCTGCCGCGCGATCCCCTCGAGCGCGCGGCCCGGGTCGTCCGCGCCGATCTCGAGCACCTCCGAGCTGCGCTCGAAGAGGTCGCGCAGGAGCTGACCCTTCCAGTCGCTCCAGGCCTTGCTCGACGAGGCGCGGATGTCGGCGAAGGTGGCGAGGTAGAGGTTGCGCAGGTTGGTGCGGTCGCCGACCGTGCGCGCGAACTCGAGCACGAGCTTCGGGTCCGAGAGGTCGCGACGCTGCGCGAGGTGGGACATGAGCAGGTGGTGCCGCACCAGGAAGACCACCCGCGCCACCCGCTCCTTGGCCAGGCCGAGCCGCAGCGCGCAGGCCTCGGCGCGGGCCGCTCCCTTCTCCGAGTGGTCGCCGCCGAGCCCCTTGCCGATGTCGTGGAGCAGGCAGCCGAGGAAGAGCACGACCCGGTCGTCGACCGAGCGCATCAGATCGCTGAGCTCGGGGAAGGCCTTCTCGTACCTCCCCTGCCACAGCCGGCGCAGCTCCTCGACCAGGAAGATCGAGTGCACGTCGACCGTATAGGTGTGGTACATCACGTGCTGCCAGCGGCAGACGATGTGCTCCCACTCGGGCAGGAGGCGGCCGAGGAGCCCGACCTCGTTCATCGTCACGAGCGTGCGCATGACGCGCCGCTCCGAGTCGAGGATGCGCAGGAAGATGGCGCGGGTCTCGGGCCGGAGCCGGTACTCCTCGTCCACCAGGTGCAGGCTCTCGCGCACCAGGCGCTGCGCCTTGCGCGTGAGCGGCACGTCCTCGTCCTGGGCCACCGCGAAGGCCAGCAGCAGCTGCGCCGGGTCCTCGCGCAGCTGGCGGGCGTGCGGGATCTCGAGCTGCCCGTCCGCCACCCGGAAGGGGCCCGCGGGCACCACCCGCCGCTTCGCGGGGCGCGCCACCCGGGCCTGGCACTGCTCGATCACGAGCGACGAGTGGCCGCGCACGGCGCGGGCGTGGCGGTAGTACTCCGACATGAAGCGCTCGACCGGGAGCTCGGCGTCGTGCTCGCCGGCGGGACCGTAGCCGAACGACTCGGCGATCTGCTCCTGCGCCTCGAAGCTCATCTGGTCGTTCTTCCGCCCGGCGAGCAGGTGGAGCTCGTTGCGGGCGCGCCAGAGGAAGTCGAGCGCGGCGTCGTACTCGCGCACCTCGTTCTCCGTGAGCAGCCCCAGGTGCAGGAAGTCCTCGCGCCCGCGCGCGGCGGGCTGCGACGCCTGCATCACCCACCAGGAGGCGTGGTAGTCGCGCAGCCCGCCGGCTCCCTCCTTCACGTTGGGCTGGAGCAGGTAGAGCGAGTCGCCGAAGCGCCGGTGACGCTCGTGCAGCGCCTGGATCTGCTCGTCGATGAAGCCCGCGGGGTCCGAGAGGAGCTCGGAGCGGACGGCGTCGGAGAACTCGTGGAAGAGCACGCCGCTGCCGACGAGGAAGCGCGGCGCCAGGATGCCGGTGCGCACCGTGGCGTCGTCGCGCGCGAGCCGGATCGTCTCCGCCACCGTGCGCGTGGCCGCGCCCACCGCGAGCTGCGCGTCCCAGAGCCAGTACTGCACCCGCTCGGCCACTTCGCGCACGTGCGGCGTGATCCCGTCCCGGTAGAGGAAGAGCAGGTCCACGTCCGAGAAGACGTTCATCTCGCGTCGCGCGTAGCCGCCGACCGCCACCACGCAGAGCGGCGAGAACTCCTCGCCGCCCGCCGCGAAATAGCCCTCCTCGGCGTACTCGAAGAGGCGCCGCACCAGGCGGTCCATCAGGTCGGAGTGCGTCTCGTTGACCCTCCCGCCCGAGGCCCCCGCGCGGTGCAGGGCCGCCAGGTGCGCCCGCACGGCCGCGAGGTACTCGCGCACGAGGGGCGTCACGTGGCCGCGGTCGGCCCCCGGCGCGAGCTCCGAGAAGTGGCCGTCGACGGAGGGAGGCGCCGTCACGGGCCGGAGCGCCGGGCGTAGGTCGACCCCGCCTCCCGGTAGCGGGCGAGCCCCTCGGCGATCTGCGCGGAGAGGAGCTCGAGATACGCCGGATCGCGCAGGCGAGCCGCATCGTCGCGGTTGGTGAGGAATCCCGCCTCGATCAGGATCGCCGGCATGTTCGAGAGGAAGAGCACGTAGAAGGGCCCCTTCTTGACCCCGAGGTCCTCCGCTCGCTTGCGGCGCGGGAGCCCGTTCACCATCCGGTCCTGGACCAGCCGCGCGAGCCGCTGCGAGTGCGGCATGATCTCCTCCATCTGGAGCCGCGCGAGCGTGTGCTGGAGCGCGTTCACCTGCTGGCGCGGGATTCCGTTCTCGCGCGCCGCGAGGTTCAGGCTGTGGCGCTCGTGGTTCTCGTTCAGATAGTAGGTCTCGATGCCGTGGACCGAACGGCGGCGGGCCGCGTTGGCGTGGACCGAGACGAAGACGTCGCCCGACACCGACTCGGCGATCGCCGTGCGCTCCTCGAGGCCGATCGTGCGGTCGTCCTCGCGGGTGAAGGCAACCCGGAAGCCGCGCCCCGCGAGATCCCGGCCGAGGTCGCGCGCGAGGCGGAGGGTCACGTCCTTCTCGCGCAGCCCTCCCACGCCGATCGCGCCCGGGTCGCGGCCGCCGTGACCGGGGTCGATCACGATGGTCCGGACGGAGCGCAACGCGGCGGGAAGGCGCAGCGGCGCCCCGCGCGCCGCGTCGGGCCGACCCGGCGCGTCGCGCGGGCCGTAGACGTCGATCACCACCCGGTGGGGATGCGCGAGCGTGATCAGCCGATGGCTCTCGTAGCGCTCGAGGTCGATCACGACGCGCGTGCGCCGCAGCGTGTTCTGGCCGAGCCGAACGTCCCGGAGCAGGCCGTCGCCGACCGGGATCCCCTCCGCGGGGACGCGCCCGACCCAGACCCCGTCGAGGTCCAGGTAGAGGCGCTCCGGCCGACCGGCCCGGCGGTCCGCCGGGAGCCGCCGCACCTCCGTCTCGACCTCGCGGGAGAGCTCGACCACGACGCGCGTGTACTCGGGATAGGACCAATGGCGCACCGCGACGACGTCGCCGAGCCCGGGCGGCTTTGCTATGCCGAGGAGCGAGAGCGCGAGCGCCGCGACGAGCGCGCCGCGGAACCCCCGCGCGCGGGCGGGCCGGCGACCGAGGGCGGGCCGCGCCGCCCTCACCGCGCACCCCGCAGCTGTCCGGCCAGTCTGGCCAGGAGCTCGAGCGCCTGCAGGGGCGTCGTGCGGTCGGCGTCGTGCTCGCGGAGCGCCCGCAAGGCAAGGGCCTCCTCGGGCCGGAGCGCGGGGGCCGCGAAGAGCGCGAGCTGGTCGGGGGAGGCGCCGGGGGTCGCCTCCGCCGCGCCCCCGCTCGCGAGGCGCGGTCGCCCGCGCTCGTCGAGCTCGCCCCCCTCGAGGTTGCGCAGGATCTCGCGCGCGCGCTCGATCACCGAGCGCGGCAGCCCCGCCAGGCGCGCCACCTGGATGCCGTAGGAACGGCTGGCCCCGCCCGGGACCAGGCGGCGCAGGAAGACCACCTCCTCGCCCCACTCCCGCGCCTCGAAGTGGGCGTTTGCGACCCTTGGCTTCGTGCGCGCGAGGTCGCTGAGCTCGTGGTAGTGCGTCGCGAAGAGGGTGCGAGGGCACAGCCCCGGCGTGTCGTGCAGGTACTCCGCCACGGCCCAGGCGATCGAGAGGCCGTCGAAGGTGCTGGTGCCGCGCCCGATCTCGTCGAGGATGACCAGGCTCTTCGCCGACGCGAAGGCGAGGATCTCGGCCGTCTCGCGCATCTCGACCATGAAGGTCGACTCGCCGCGCGCCAGCCGGTCCGCGGCGCCGACCCGCGTGAAGACCCGGTCCACCACGCCGATGCGCGCGGACTCGGCGGGCACGAAGCTCCCGATCTGCGCGAGCAGCGCGATCTGCGCGACCTGGCGCAGATAGGTGCTCTTGCCGGACATGTTCGGGCCGGTGAGCACCAGGACCCGCGCCCCGCCCTCCCCGAGCTCCGCGTCGTTCGGCACGAACTCCTCGCCGAGCGCCGCGAGGAGCTCCTCGACCACCGGGTGCCGCCCGCCGCGGATCTCGAGCGCGCCGCTCGCGTCCACCCGGGGCCGCACCCAGGCGCCGGTGCGCGCCACCTCCGCGAGCGAGGAGAGCGCGTCGAGCTCCGCCACGGCGTCGGCCGCGTCGCCGATCGCGGCGGCGTGCTCGAGCGCATGGCGCCGCACCGACTCGGAGATCTCGCGCTCGAGCGCGGCCGCGCGCTCGCGCGCGCCGAGCACCGCCTCCTCCGTACGCCGCAGCTCCGGCGTCGTGAAGCGCTCGGCGGAGGCCAGCGTCTGCTTGCGCTCGTAGTCGGGTGGGATGCGCGCGAGCTGCGCCTTCGTGACCTCGATCGCGTAGCCGTGCACCGGGTGGAAGCGGATGCGCAGGCTCGCGATCCCGGAGCGCTCGCGCTCGGCCGCCTCGAGCCCGCCGATCCACTCGCGGCCCTTGGCCACCGCCTCGCGCAGCCCGTCGAGCTCCGCGTGGAAGCCGGCGCGGACGTAGCCCGTCTCGCCGGCGCCGCGCGAGCCGCGCGGCACTGCCGGCGGGTCGTCGACCAGGGCCTCGCGCAAGAGCATTGCCACCCCGGGCACCGGCGCGGGCGGGCGCAGCAGCGCCGGTCGCGCCTCCCCGGCGCCCGCGAGCCGCTCCTCGCCGCCGCCGCCCGCGAGCGCCGCCGCCACGCCGGGGAGCGCCTCGAGCGAGTCGCGGAGGGCGGCGAGCTCGCGCGGACCGGCGGTGGGACGCGCGGCCCGGGCGAGGATCCGCTCGAGGTCGCGCACCGGCCGCAGCGCCTCGCGCAGCCGCGCGCGCAGGCGATCGCCCTCGGCGAGCCACGCCACCGCCGCCTGCCGCTCGGCCACCGCCGTGGGGTCGAGGAGGGGATAGCCAAGCCAGCGCGCGAGGCGGCGGCCGCCGAGCGGAGTCGCCGTGCGGTCGATCCGCCCGATCAGGGTGGCGCGGCGCGAGCCGTCCTCCGCGCTGCGGAAGAGCTCGAGGTGGGCTCGGGTGGCCTCGTCGAGAACCATCGTGTCGGCGAGGCGATAGCGGCGCAGCCGCGTCACCTGGGCCAGCGCGAAGGGCTGGTGCCGGCCCAGGTAGGCGAGGAGCGCCGCCGCGGCGCGCGCCTCCGGCCCGTTCTCCTCCGGCCGCAGGCCCTCCGGGTGCCTCGGCGCGCGCCGCGGCTCGAAGCTCTCCGGGTCGACGAGGCTCTGCGCGGCGTCGGGCAGCGCGCGCGCGAGGCGATCGCGGATCGCGGCTCCCGCCGAGGCGGGGAGCAGGATCTCGCGCGGCGCCACGCGGCGGAGCTCCTCGCGCAGGGCCGCCGGGATCGGCGCGCCCCCTTCGGCGTCGCGCTCCTCGCCGGGAACGGACGTGGCGCGGAGCTCGCCCGTCGTCGCGTCGAGCAGCGCGAGGCCGAGGACGGGGCCCGGCTCGAGGGCCGCGAGGCAGAGCTCGCCGCGTGCCTCGATCGACGCGGGGTCGGCGGCCAGCCCCGGCGTCACCACCTCCACCACCTCGCGGCGCACGAGCCGGCGCCCGGCGGCCGGGGCGTCCTCCACCTGCTCGCAGATCGCGACGCGGTGGCCGAGCTCGACGAGGCGCTTCACGTGCGGATCGGCGTTGTGGACCGGGACGCCGCACATCGGGACGGCGTCCGGCTTGCCGCGGTCGCGCGTCGTGAGCGCGATGTCGAGCAGCGGCGCCGCGATCTCGGCGTCGCGCAGGAACATCTCGTAGAAGTCGCCCATCCGGTAGAAGAGGATCGCGTCTGGATGGCGCGCCTTGATCGCGAGATACTGGCGCATCATCGGGGTGTCGAGGGCCGAGCGCGTCACCCGCAGCCCTCCTCGCCGCGGCGCTCGAGCACGTCGAGGAGCTCGGCGTACTCCTTCACGGCCTCCGGGTCGCGGCTCTCCGAGAGCAGCAGGCGCCCGAGCGCGAGGCGCGCTGCGAGGCGGTCGGCGTCGGCGGCGACGAGGCCGCGCAGCTCCGCGATGGCGTCCTCCACCTCGCCGCGCGCCGCGAGCGTGCGCGCCAGGGCGAGGCGGGCGGCCGGGTCGGCGGGCGACTCCGCGAGCAGGCCGCGCAGCCAGCCCTCGTAGTCGCGCGCGCGGCCGAGCGCCGCGAAGGTCGCCTCGAGCTGAGGATAGACGCGCGGCCCTTCCGCGCGGTCGAGGCGCGGGACGCGCGCCCAGGCGGCGAGCGCCGCGCGGGGCTTGCCGCGCTCGGCCTCGAGCTCGCCGAGCAGGATCCACGCCGGCGTGCAAGCGCGGTCCTTGCGCAGCGCCTGCTTCACCGCTCGCCTGGCGTCGTGGCTGCGCCCCTCGGCCGCGGCCGCCTGCGCCATCTCGACGCGCAGCCGCGCCTCCTCGCCCGACGCGTCGCGGCCCTCGACGCGAGCGAGCCGTCGTGCCACCTCGATCGCGCGCCGGTGGTCGCGCGCCTCGGCGAGGAGCGGGACGAGCCCGCGCAGAGCCACGGCGTTGCGCGGCTCGCCCCGCAGCACCTCCTCGTAGGCCGCGATGGCGCGCCGCAGGAAGCCGCCCGCGCGGAAGTCGGCGGCGAGGTCGAGCAGCGTCCGGCGCCCTTCGACCGACCCCGAGTCGACCTGGAGCAGCAGGTTCTGGTGGATGCGGATCGCCCGCCCCACCTCGCCGCGGGCCCGGTAGAGCCTTGCCAGCGCAAGGTAGGCGAAGATGGCCTCGGAGTCCTGGCGCACGCTCGCCGCGAGCAGCTCCTCGGCCCGATCGAGATCCCGATCGAGCACGGCGAGGAGCGCCTCGCGGAGCGCCGCATCGACGCTCCTCGGCCCGCGCGCGTCCCCCCCGAACGCCCGCGACAGCCAGCGCACGGGGCTAGCCGCCCCGCAGCGGCGCGTGCCCGAGCGCCGCGTCGGGGGCTGCGTCACCTTCCCCGGGACCCTCGGGAACGAGCGGCAGGTTGCGCAGCTCGTGGACCTCGACCTCGAGCCGTGCCGCCGCCTTCCGGTAGCGGCGCGCGAGCAGCGAGAGACGCGCGAGCTGGTAGGCGGCGAGCGCGCCCACGATCGCCCCGCCCGCGGCGAAGGCCCCGAGCAGGGCGACCCACAGGGTCCCCTCGGCCTCGCCGACCCAATAGTGCAGGCGTACCGGCTGCGGGTGCTCGGCGGCGAAGCGCCAGCCGGCGACCAGCAGGCCGACGAAGGCAAAGGTCGCCAGCGCGCGGCGCAGGGCCCGCATCGCTCCCCCCTACGCCACCTCGCTCCTCGAGGCCTGCGCCGGCGCGGCGTCGACCATCTCCTTGAGCTCCTTGCCCACCTTGAAGAAGGGCGTGCGCTTGGCCGAGATGTGCACCGGGTCGCCCGTCTTCGGGTTGCGGCCTTCGCGCGCCTCCCGGACCTTCACCTGGAAGCTCCCGAAGCCCCGGATCTCGATCCGCTGACCGTCGCGCAGCGCCTTCGCCATCGAGTCGAAGATCGTGTTGACCACGATCTCCGTGTCCTTCTTGGAGATGTGCGGCGTCCGCTCCGCGACCGCCTCGATGAGCCCGCTCTTGGTCATCTACTCGTCCTCTCCCGTCTTCTGCACGAGCTTGCCGGCGAGCAGATCTCCGAGCGTCGTGGTCTGGCTCGACGCCTGCTGCTGCGCGAGCTTCTCGAGCGTCTTGCGCTGCTCGCGGTCGCTGAGCGCGCGGATCGAGAGCGAGATCTTCTGCTCGACGGGGTCGACCCGCGTCACGAGGGCCGTCACCGTCTGGCCGGGCTGCACCACGTCCTGCGGCTTCTCCACCTTCTCGGTGGCGAGCTCCGAGCTGTAGATCAGCCCCTCGATGCCCTCCTCGAGCCGCACGAAGGCGCCGAAGTCGGCGAGGCTCGCGACCGTACCGGTGACCTCGCTCCCCGCCGGGTACTTCCTCAGGATCTCGTCCCACGGGTTCGGCTGGAGCTGCTTGATGCCGAGCGAGAACTTCTCGTTTTCCTTGTCGATCTTGAGCACCACCGCCTCGACCTCGTCGCCCTTCTTGAACTTCTCGCTCGGGTGCTTGATCTGCTCGGTCCAGGAGATGTCGGAGACGTGCACGAGCCCGTCGATCCCCTCCTCGAGGCCGACGAAGACGCCGAAGTTCGTGATGTTGCGGATCACGCCCCGGACGCGGGTGTTGATCGGGTAGGTCTGCTCGATCACGCTCCAGGGGTTCGGCTCGATCTGCTTCATGCCGAGCGAGATCTTGCGCTCCCGCTCGTCGACGTCGAGGACCACGGCCTCGGCCTCGTCGCCAACCGCGAGCACCTTCGACGGGTGCTTGACGCGCTTGGTCCACGACATCTCGGAGACGTGGATCAGCCCCTCGACGCCCGGCTCGAGCTCGATGAAGGCGCCGTAGTCGGTGAGCGACACGACCTTGCCCTTGATGCGCTTTCCGAGCGGGTAGCGCATGGCGGCGTCGATCCACGGGTCGGGCTGGATCTGCTTGAGCCCGAGCGAGACCCGCTCGCTCTCCGGGTCGAACTTCAGGACCTTCACCTTGATCTCGTCGCCGACGTGGAAGAGTTCGTTCGGGTGGTTCACCCGGCCCCACGACATGTCGGTCACGTGCAGGAGCCCGTCGATCCCGCCGAGGTCGACGAAGGCGCCGTAGTCGGTGAGGTTCTTCACTACGCCGTCCACGATCTGGCCGGGCGCGAGCGTGCCGAGCGTCGTCTCGCGCATCTTCTTGCGCTCCGTCTCGAGCAGCGCGCGGCGCGACAGCACGATGTTCCCGCGCCGCTTGTTGAACTTGATGATCTTGAACTTGAACTTCTGGTTGACGACCGACTCGAGGTTGCGCACCGGGCGCAGATCGACCTGCGAGCCGGGCAGGAAGGCCTTGACGCCGATGTCGACGGCGAGCCCTCCCTTGACGCGCGCCACGATCGTGCCCTCGACGGGCTGGTCGGCCTTGAAGGCGCGGCTGATCTCCTCCCAGACGAGGAGCCGGTCGGCCTTCTCCTTGGAGAGGACGATGCGGCCCGCCTGGTCCTCCGCCTCCTCGATGAGCACGTCGACCTCGTCGCCGGCGCGCACGAGGACGGTGCCGTCGTCGTCCATGAACTCCCAGGTGGGAACGAGCCCCTCGGACTTGAATCCCACGTCGATCTGGACGTTCTCCTCGTCGACCGAGAGCACTCGGCCGCGGACGACCTCGCCCTCCTTGATCTGCCGGACGCTCGTCTCGAAGAGCTCCGCGAAACTCGGGGAGCTCGCCCCGGCCTTGGACGGTTCGGTCATGATCTTTGCCGTATTCCTTGCCCCGCCCGGCCGACGCGGCCGTCGGGGGTACGCGCCCGTGGAGCGGAGGGATCCGACCCTCGGATCCCGCCGGGGGCGAGCGCGGCGCGCGCCGCCCCGAGTAAGCGCTCGAGCGCCTCGGCATCGTTGCCTTCGATGGCGCGTCCGAGCTCCGCCAGGGCCTCCCCCGCCGCCTGGAGCGGTGCCGAGAGCGCCTTGCGGTTCGCAGTCAGGATGTCGGCCCAGAGCTCCGGCTCGCTGTGCGCGATGCGAGTGAAGTCGCGGAAGCCCGCTCCGGCCACCTCGTGGGCGCGCGCCGGCGCCCGGCGCAGCGCTCCCGCGAAGGCGAAGGCCAGCGCGTGCGGCAGATGGCTCATCCAGGCCACCTCGGCATCGTGGCTCGCCGCGTCGCGCAACAGCACGCGCGCCCCGAGCGCACGCCAGAACTCGCACACCCGCTCGCGCGCCGCCGGATCGGGGGCCTCGGTCACCACGCAGGCCGCCCCTGCGAAAAGGTCCTCGCGGGCGTGCTCGAAGCCGCTCTGGTGGCTCCCGGCCATGGGGTGGGAGCCGACGTAGACGACGCCGGCCGGAAGCAGGCCGGGGAGGACCGAGGCCAGCTCGCCCTTGACCGAGCCGACGTCGGTCGCGATCGCGCCGGGAGCGAGCAGCGGCGCGACCCGGCGCACGAGCTCGGGCATGGCGAAGAGCGGCGTCGCCAGCACGAGGAGGTCGGCGCCCCGCGCGGCCGACTCGGGGTCGCCCGCCTCGTCGACGGCACCGCGCTCGAGCGCGGCCGCCCGCACGTCGGCGCGCCGCGCGGCGCCGGCCACCGTGACGGCGACCCCGCGCCGGCGCGCCGCGAGCGCGACCGAGCCTCCGAGCAGGCCGAGGCCGAGGACGGCGAGCCTCTGGAAGGGCGCCGTCATGCCCCGCCCTCCGCGATGCGCCGGAGCGCCTTCACGAGCCGCTCGTTCTCCTCGGGGAGCCCCACCGTGATGCGCACGTGCTCGGGCATCCCGAAGCCCGCGAGCGGGCGCACGATCACGCCCTCGCGCAGCAGCCGCTCGAAGGTGCGGGCACCGCTTCGCCGCGGCCTCGCGAGCACGAAGTTCGCGTCGCTCGGCCAGACCTCGAAGTCGAGCGCGCGGAGCTCCCGCGTCAGGTACTCGATCCCCTCGGCGTTCAGGCGCCGCAGGCGCTCCGAGTACTCGCGGTCGTCGAGCGCCGCCTCCGCGGCCACCTCCGCCAGCCGGTTCACGTTGAAGGGGTGGCGCGCGCGCTGGAGATAGCCCGCGAGCTCCGGATCGGCGACGCCGTAGCCGACGCGCAGCCCGGCGAGACCGTAGGCCTTGGAGAAGGTCCGCAGCGCGATCGTGCCGGGCCGCCGGCGCACCCAGGCGAGGGCGTCCGGGAAGTCGGGCCGGCGCGCGAAGTCGACGGAGGCCTCGTCGACCGCGAGGACGAGCTCCGCCGGCAGCCCCGCCGCGAAGCGGTCGAAGGCCTCGCGGCCGACGCTCGTGCCGGTCGGATTGTTCGGGTTGCAGACGAAGACGAGGCGCGTGCGCGCGTTCACGGCGCGCGCCAGCGCCGGGAGGTCGTGCGCGAGCCCCGCGTCGAGGGGCACCGGCACCGGCTTCGCACCCATCCCGCGGACCACGATCGGATACATCGCGAACGAGGGCCAGGCGAAGACGCACTCGTCGCCCGGGCCGAGCAGCACCTTCGCGAGCAGCTCCAGGATCTCATCGGCTCCGGCGCCGAAGACGAGCTGCTCGCCGTCCACCCCGAGGCGCGCCGCGAGCTTGCGGCGCAGGCCGAAGCTCGCCCCGTCCGGGTAGCGGTGCACGCTCGGGAGCGCGTCGCGCAGCGCCGCCAGCGCGAGCGGCGACGGCCCGAGCGGGCTCTCGTTCGACGCGAGCTTGAGCGACCCCACGATACCGAGCTCGCGATCGAGCTCCTCCGCCGGCTTCCCCGGCTGGTAGGGCTCGAGCTCCCGGATGTGAGGCTTCACGATTCGCTCGAGCGCCATCACTCGTCCCTGCCGGCGGCCCGCGGGAAGCAGCCGAGGACCCGCGCCGAGTTCGCGGCCGCGGCGGCGGCCTCGAGGGCCTCGCGCACGCGGGGCTCGCCCACGTGCCCTTCGGCGTCGAGGAAGAAGTGATACTCCCAGGGCTTGCCCTCGATCGGGCGGATCTGGATCGAGGTCAGGTTCACGCCGCAGCGCGCGAAGGGTTCGAGCAGCCGCCAGAGCGCGCCGCTCTCGTCGCGGCGCAGCGTGAAGACGGCCGAGGTCAGGTCGTTCCCGCCCGGCGACGGGGCGTCGCGGCCGATCACGAGGAAGCGGGTCGTGTTGTCGCGCCGGTCCTCGATCGCGGGCTCGACCGTGCGCAGGCCGTACTCTTCCGCCGCGATGGCGCTCGCGATCGCCGCCACCGAGTCGTCCTCGGCGGCCATGCGCGCCGCCACGGCGGTGCTCGCGACCTCGACCCGCTCGACGCCGGGAAGCTCGGTCTCGAGCCAGCGCCGGCACTGGGCGAGGGGCTGCGGGTGCGAGGCGATCCGGCGCACCCGCTCGCGCTCGCCGCTGCGCGAGAGCAGGTGGTGGGAGATGCGGAGCTGCACCTCGCCGCAGAGCGTGAGCTCCGTGGCCGCCAGGCAATCGTAGGTCGGGGTGACGATCCCCTCGGTGGTGTTCTCGATCGGCACGATCCCGACGGCCGCCTCGCCGCGCGCCACCGCGGCGAAGACGTCGCGGATCGTCGCGCACGGCACGAACTCCGAGAGGTGACCGAAGTGCCGCAACGCGGCCAGGTGGGAGAAGGTGGCCTGCGGCCCCAGGTAGGCGACCCGCAGGACCTCCTCGAGCGAGCGCGTGGCCGAGACGATCTCCCGGAACACGGGGCGGATCCCGCGATCGGGGAAGGGCCCTCGGTTCGCCGCCACGAGCCGCTCGACGATCGCCTGCTCGCGCGCGGGCTCGTAGACCGCGAGGCCGGCGCTGCCCTTCAGGCGTCCCACCTCGAGGACCGCCTGCGCGCGCTCGTTCAGCTGCGCCAGGATCGCCGCGTCGATCGCGTCGATGCGCTCGCGCAGCCGCGCGAGCTCCGGCGGTGCCGGGGGGGCCGGCGTCTCCCGGCTCGACTGTCTCACCTCGCACATCCCCATCCACCCCGAGCCGACGCGAGCGCGCGCGCCCGCCGCGCCGGCCTTTCGAGCCCCCGGTCCGCGGCGCCGTTCGCGCGCCTAACCCCTTGAAAAAGCTGGCGCAATATAGACGAGCCGCGCGGGTGGCGCAAACCCGCCGGCGGCGAATTCGATCGGTCGGTCGGGGGGTTACCGCAAGCGCCGGCTCCGGGCTCCAGCTCCCGCGGCCCGGCGCCGATGCAGGCGGCGGGGGACTGTACCTCGATGGCCGAGCCTCGCCCGAGCGCCGAAGTTCCTAGCGGCGGCTCCGCCGCCTCGTCTGGCGGGCAGCCGGCCGGTGACGAGCCGGCCGGCAGGGCTCCGCTCGCCTCCGGCTCGCTGCGCGGCGGCTCCGCCGCCTTGCCGGGCGTCCGCCCGCCTCGGCTCGGCCCCGACTCCCTGCGGACCCGGACCAGCCTCGCGACGAAGCTCGTCCTCTTCGTCTTCCTCACCACGTTCTCGACCGCGGTGCTGGTGAGCTGGACCTCGATCCAGGCGACCCACGGCCACCTGAGCCGCGTGGTCGACCGGACCTACCCCGCGGCCCTCGCGCGCGCCGCGGAGCGCCTCGAGGAGCGGTTCGGGAAGGCGCCGGCCGGCGCGGACGGCGCGGAGCTCTCGGCGCTGCTCGCCCGGGAAGCGCTTCCCCCGGGCGGCGTCCTCCTGCTCCTCGACGCCGACGCCCTTGTCCTCGCCGCCTCCCGGCCCGGCTCCGAGGAGGCGGCCCTCGCCGCCGCGGCCCTCCGCGGCGGCGGCCCCGGCGTGCGCCAGCTCCGCGATGCCCGCGGTCGCGACTGGGTCGGCAGCATCCGCCCGATCGGAGGCGGCCCGCTCCAGCTCGCCCTGCTCGCTCCCTTCGACGTGGCCTTCGAGCCGGTGCTCGGGGTCGTGACCCGGCTCTTCGTGGTCGACTTCTCCCTCGTCCTGCTGGCGAGCTTCCTCGCCTATCGCGTCACCGCCACCGTGCTGCGCCCGATCGAGCTCCTCTCCGACGGCGCGCGCAGCATCGCCCAGGGGCAGATCGACCACGAGGTGCCCGAGCCCGCGACGCGGGACGAGATCGGAGTGCTCGCCCGCACCTGGAACGACATGCTGCGCCGGCTCCGCCGCCAGCAGGCCGAGATCGAGGCTCGCAACCGCGACCTGCACGAGCGCAACGCGGAGCTCCAGCAGGCCAAGGAGACCTTCGAGCAGCTCTCGATCACCGACGGCCTCACCAAGCTCCACAACCACCGCTTCTTCCAGGACCACCTGACCCGCGAAATCCTGCGCGTCGGCCGCAGCGGCGAGCCTCTGTCGATGCTCCTCGTCGACCTCGACGACTTCAAGCAGCTGAACGACCGGCTCGGCCACGCCGCCGGCGACGAGCTGCTCGCCGGGCTCGCGCGCATCCTGAACCAGTCCGTGCGCGCCACGGACCTGCTCGCCCGCTACGGCGGCGAGGAGTTCGTCGTCTTGACGCCCGAGACGGATCTCTCCGGCGCCCACCGCCTGGCCGAGAAGATCCGCGCCACGGTCGCCGAGTCGTCCTTCATCCTCGACGACTCGCTCCGCCCCATCCGCGTCACCGTCTCGATCGGCGTCGCCCAGTTCGCGGGCAACCGCAAGGGCTTCTTCAAGGCGAGCGACCGCGCCCTCTACCGCGCCAAGGACCACGGCAAGAACTGCGTCGTCGTGGACGAGGAGTCGGCGGTGATCTGAGACGGCCCCGGGCCCTGCACTGCTAGACTCGGATGCCAGGCCCGTGCGCGCAGATTTTCCGGCGCCCCGCTCCGTTCCGCCGCTCGTCGCCGGCGGCGTCGCCGCGGGCGTCGGCCTCACCCTGCTGCTCGTGCAGGGCCTGGCCGCACGGCGCACCGTGATCGGATCGCACCGGGGACGCTGGGTCCATCCCTACCTGCGCGAGTTCTCGCCCGAGCTGCTCTGGCCCTGGGCGCTGGTGCTGGGCGCGGCCCTGGCGCTGCTCTGGCTCACCCGCCGCACGCTCGAGCGGCACGAGACCTCGAGCCTCCTCGCCTGGATGGCGTTCGCCCCGCTCGCCCAGCTCACGCTGCGCGCCTTCGCACGGGTGCCGCTCGCGAGCCTCGTGCTGAGCGACCGCGCGAACGGCTTCTACAGCCCCACCCTGCGCTGGAGCGCGCTCGAGCTCATCAGCCGCTACGCGGCGACCGTCCCGGAGCTTCCGACGCACGCGCACCACAACATGCCGGGCAAGATTCTCCTCTACCACCTGCTGCGCGTCGTCTCCGACTCGCCGCTCGTGCTGGCTCTGCTCGTGATCGGAGTGGCGAACCTCGGAGCGCTGCTCCTCTACGCCATCGCCCGCGATTCGCTCGGCGACCGGCGCGCGGCGCTCTACGCGCTGATCCTGTATCTCTTCGTCCCCGGCACGCTCTTCTTCCTGCCGATCTTGAACGTGGTCTCCCCGCTCCCGGTCCTCCTGTGCCTGTGGCTCGGCGTGCGCTGGCTCGCGGCGCCGCACCCGGGCCTGGCCGCGGCCCTGGGCGTGGGCCTCTACGCCGCCGTCTTCTTCGATCCGTTGCCGCTGGCGCTCGGACTCGTCTTCCTGGCGCTGCTCGCCGCCGCGCTGACCCAGCGCAGGATCCGCGGGCGCGACGCAGCCGCCCTGGCGGGGCTCGCCCTGGCGGGCTTCGGCGCCGCGCACGCCGCGATGCGGGCGTGCTTCGGCTTCGACCTGCTCGCGATGCTCGCCTATGTGATGGGGGAGGCGCGCCACTTCAACGCGCTCGTCCTGCGGCCCTACGGCGTCTGGGTGGTGCAGAACCTCTTCGACTTCGCGACCGGCGCGGGCGTAGCGACGGTCGTGCTGCTCGGCGTGGGTGTCGCGGAATCGTTGCGCGGCCGGGCTCCGCTCCGAGCGCGCCTCGCGCGCCCCGAAGCCGTCGCGACCCTCTCGACCGCCGTGATCCTGACGCTCCTCGATCTCTTGGGTGTCAACCGCGGCGAGACGGTCCGGCTGTGGATCTTCCTCGCCGGCTTCGCGCAGATCGTGCCCGCCTGGCTCTGCGCGCGCACGGACGCGACCTGGCCCTTCGCCTGCGTGCTCGGCGCGACGCTGCTCCAGGGCGCGGTCGGCGCGGCGATGGTCGGCTTCGCCCTGCCCTGAAGCATGGCTGGTCTTCGGCCGCCGCGGCCCGGTCCTCGCCGACCGCTACCACCTCCACCTGCTGCGAACGCCGCGCGAGGTCCGGCGTGCGATCGCCTACGTCCTTCTCAACGCACGGCGGCACCTCGCGAAGCGTGGGCGAGCGCTCCCCCGGATCGCCGCCATCGATCCGGCCTCCTCGGGCCGCTGGTTCGACGGCTGGCGCGCCGGCCGAGCGCTCGAGCCGAGCGGACCGGCTTCGGTGGCGAGGCCCCGCACCTGGCTCCTCGCCACCGGCTGGCGCCGCCACGGGCTGATCGACCCAGCGGAGGTGCCCGGATGTCGAGCGACATCCTCTCCTCCGCGCTGAGCCGACCCGACCGGTTGGTGGACGGACTTGAGCGGAAGGTGACACCGAGTAGAGATGGGCGGATGCGGGCGGGCGCGTGCGCAGGTCGGGCTGGGGTTTTCAGGACGGCAGGTGCGGAAGGCGGGCGCGGGTCGTCTCGCGGCGCAGGGCCCCTTTGATCGGAAAGTTCGGGCGGGTCGTCCGAGCCAGACGCTTCACGGTCGCGGCCCCGATGCCACGGCTGCCGCCTCCCTCCTCGTCGTAAGTCGTGACGCGGAGAGCGGTGATCCGCTTTCTCCGAGGGTTCAGCGCGCGATGAGGCGGAAGAGGATTGCCTTCGCCTGCTGCTCTTTGTTGACCTCGAAGTCGTACTTCTGGTGGGCTGCCTCAAGGAACGCCTCGCGCTCGGAAGGATCGTCCGTCCGCACGGCGCGGAGCTCGTAGAGGTCTTCGTTCACACGCAGCCGCACACGCGAGTCCTCGGAGAGGTGCTTTGCCCATGCGTTCGACTCGCCGCGGCCGGAGGCCACGTAGAACGCGCCCTCCGCAGCCACACCCCAGACGTTGACCGAGTACGGATCTTCGGGACGCGTCTCGAGCTGCACGATCTCGACGGAGTCGGTGAATGACCAGTCCACCGGCGTCGGTTTGACGGTCCCCGGCAGCGCGCCACCGGGCAACATGGAGATCGGATCGCAGCCGAGCGCGAGCAGCAGCACGCAAAGAGTCCACGCCATTCTCATCGGATACCTCCTGAGCGCCATTCAGCGAGTCAGAGCCTGTCATGTCATAATGCCACGTCTCGACGCGCGCGACACGAATCACCACGAGAGGTCGATGGGACGGCGCCGACGCGTTGGAGCTTGCTTCGGGCGTTGCGGATAGGAGAATACCCGCGACTTCTGCGTCCGATGACCCTCGAACCGTCGAATCCAGGCCGTTCTCAACGCGCCTGCGGCGCCGCCCTGGGGCCTTCCCTCCGGCAGCGCCCCGGTGTACAACGCCTGCGCGCGTTCGGCGACGGAGACATCGCATGCCGGAGCGGCTGGTCAAGGCGAATGGGAGCGAGATCTGGTGCGAGGACTTCAGCAAGCCGGACGATCTCGCGCTGCTGCTCGTGATGGGCTCGGGAGGCCAGGGGATTCTCTGGCCCGAGGAGTTCTGCGAGGCGCTGGCCGCCGGGGCGCTGGGTGCTCCGCTACGACAACCGCGACACCGGTCGGTCGACCTGCTTCGACTTCACCAAGGAGCCCTACACGATCGCCGCCCTGGCGCGCGACGCGCTCGGGCCCCTCGACGCCTTCGCGAGGCCGGGCGCTGATCACGGTCCTGCTCGCCCGAGGGCCCAGGCACCCCGGTCGCCGCGCGTAGAGCTCGAGGCCCGTGCTCACCTCGTACCGCGTCCGCTTCTCCGAGCGGAGGCGGTTCACGAGCCAGCCGAAATCCTCCTGGTTCCGCGCGTGCTGTGCGTCGCTTCCGTGAGCGGCGCGGTCCGCCACCACACCGACGGGCGCTCATGCGGCGGCAGTCTAGCGCGCCATCTTTCGGTCTGAACTAGGATTCACCGTTCGGTGTGGAGCGTGGAGGCATCGGGTTCGATTCATCTCCGGAGGGTCGCGAGCTCGTCGCCGGACGGATCCCTTTCCACCTCCGGATGGGATCGAGCCGCACCGGTGTCTGGGTCGCGTTCCGCTCGCGCTGCTACGTTGCGTGGCGTGACCAAGGTCGTAGGGCTCAGCGGCGGGATCGCGACCGGCAAGAGCGCGGTCGCGCGGATCTTCGAGGAGCTCGGCGCGGTCCTGATCGACGCGGACGCGATCGTGCACGAGCTCCAGGCCCCGGGGGCTCCGATGCTCGCCGAGATCGCCGAGGCCTTCGGGCCCGAGCTGATCGGGGCGGACGGCGCGCTCGACCGCGCGCGGCTCGGCGAGATCGTCTTCCGCGACCCGGAGGCGCGGCGGCGCCTCGGCCAGATCGTGCATCCCGCGGTCGGCGCCGAGATGGCGCGCCGGCTCGCGGCGGCCCGCGCCGCCGGGGCGCGGCTCGTGGTGCTCGACATCCCGCTGCTCTTCGAGGGGCGCAAGGCCGGCAGCGGGAGCGCGGCGCTCCTGGCCTTCGACGCGACCGTCCTCGCCTACGCGCCCGAGGCGCTCCAGATCGAGCGGCAGCTGGCGCGCGAGGGCTACGGCCGCGACGAGGCCCTGCGCCGCGTGCGCTCCCAGATGCCGATCGAGGAGAAGCGCGCGCTCGCCGATTTCGTCATCGACAACTCGGAAAGTCTCGCCGAGACCGAGCGTCAGGTGAGGGAGCTCTACGCGCGCCTCACGGGCCTCTGACCGCTGCAGGGCGACGCCCCGGCGCGTTCAGGAACGCAGCGCCTCCGCGAGCTCCGCCACGAAGCGCGCGGCCGCGTCGACTGCCGCCTCGCGCGAGCCGGCTTCGGCGATCCGGTCCACGAGCGCGCTCCCGACCACCACGCCGTCGGCGAAGGCGGCGAGCTGGCGCGCGTGCTCGGGGCGCGAGACGCCGAAGCCGACGCAGACCGGGACATCGGAGGCGGCGCGCACGCGGCGTACCTGCTCCTCGATCCCGGCGGCGAGCTCGGCGCGCGCGCCGGTCACGCCGGTGAGCGACACGTAGTAGAGGAAGCCGCGCGTCTCGCGCGCGAGCATGGCCAGCCGCTCCGGGCGCGTCGTCGGGGCCGCCAGCAGGATCGGGTCGACGCCGTGCGCGACGAGCGCGAGCCGCAGCTCCACCGACTCCTCCGGCGGCATGTCGACCACGATCGTCCCGTCGACGCCGACGGCTCCGGCGGCCTCCGCGAAGCGGGCCTCACCCATGGCCAGGACCGGGTTCGCGTAGCCCATCAGCACGAGCGGGAGCTCGACGCGCGGGCGCAGAGCCTTCACGAGCTCGAGCACGCGGCGCAGCGACGTGCCCGAGCGCAGCGCCCGCTCGCTCGAGCGCTGGATCGTCGATCCCTCGGCGATCGGGTCCGAGAAAGGGACGCCGATCTCGATCGCGTCCGCCCCGGCCTCCGCCATCGCGAGCACGAGCGCCTCGGTCGCGGCGAGATCGGGATCGCCCGCCGTGACGAAGGGCACGAGCGCGCAGCGACCGCTCGCTCGGAGCGTGCGAAAGCGCTCCCCGATCCGCCCCATCAGTTTCCGGCGCGCTGCGCCAGGATCTCGCGCACCTGCGGGGCGTCCTTGTCCCCGCGCCCGGAGAGGTTCACGAGCACGATCGCGTCGCGCGAGAGCGTCGGCGCGAGCTTGCGCACGTGGGCCACCGCGTGGGCCGACTCGAGCGCCGGGATGATCCCCTCCAGGCGCGAGAGCCAGAGGAAGGCGTCGAGGGCCTCGTCGTCCGTGACGCTGGCGTACTCGGCCCGCCCGGCATCGCGGAGGTAGGCGTGCTCGGGGCCGACGCCCGGGTAGTCGAGGCCCGCGGAGATCGAGTGGGCCGGGAAGACCTGCCCGTCGTCGTCGGAGAGGAGGAGGGTGTACATGCCGTGCAGCACGCCCGGCGTCCCGGCGCACAGCGCCGCGCCGTGGCGCCCGGAGTCGAGGCCCTCGCCCGCCGCCTCGACGCCGACCATGCGCACGCCCCGGTCCTCCAGGAAGGGGTGGAAGAGGCCGATCGCGTTCGAGCCGCCGCCGACGCAGGCCACCAGCACGTCCGGGAGGCGCCCCTCGCGCTCCAGCACCTGGCGGCGCGCCTCGACGCCGATCACGCGCTGGAAGTCGCGCACGATCGTCGGGTACGGGTGCGGGCCCATCACGGAGCCGATGCAGTAGTAGGTGCTGCGGACGTTCGTGACCCAGTCGCGCAGCGCCTCGTTGGTCGCGTCCTTGAGCGTGCGCGAGCCGCTCGCGACCGGATGGACCTTGGCGCCGAGGATCTCCATGCGGAAGACGTTCAGCGCCTGGCGCCGCACGTCCTCCTCGCCCATGTAGACCTCGCAGCCCTGGCCGAGCAGCGCGCAGGCCGTGGCGGTGGCGACGCCGTGCTGGCCTGCACCCGTCTCGGCGATCACGCGCGGCTTGCCCATGTGGCGGGCGAGCAGGCACTGGCCGAGCACGTTGTTGATCTTGTGCGCCCCGGTGTGCGCCAGGTCCTCGCGCTTGAGGAGGATCTTTGCCCCGCCGAGGGCTTCGGTCGCGCGCGCCGCGAAGGAGAGCGGCGTCGGGCGCCCCGCATAGCTCGCGAGGAGACCGTCGAGCTCCGCGCGGAACCCGGGCCCCGCGGAGATCCGCGGATAGGACTCCGCCAGCTCGTCGAGCGCCGCGACGAGGGTCTCGGGGACGTAGCGGCCCCCGTAGGCGCCGAAGCGCCCGCGCGCATCCGCCTCGGACCTCATACCAACTCCGCTCGCAGGCCCGGCAGGGGCCTGCCTTCGCTCGCCTGCGGCTCGCTGCGCGCTCCGCTTGCGCTCGCTGTCCGCCCGCGCCTTGCTCACCCGCCGGTTTCCTCGCGCACGGCGCGCACGAAGGCCGCGAGGCGCGTCGGGTCCTTGCGCCGGTCCGGGCCCTCGACGCCCGTCGCCACGTCGACGCCCCAGGGCAGCAGGTCGCCCAGCGACGCGAGTGCCTCGCGCACGTTCTCGGGCGTGAGGCCGCCGGCCAGGATCACGTCGAAGCCGCGCGAGATCAGCTCCGACGCGTCGCCCCAGCTCCAGGGCTTGCCGCTGCCCCCGCCCTCCTCGGGGTGGTCGACGAGCAGCAGCGTGCCGGGAAAGGACTCGGCGGTCTCCAGGTCCGCGCCGCGGATCGCCTTGATCACCGGCAGGTCGACGGCCTCGACGTCCTCCTCGGTCTCGGAGCCGTGGAGCTGCACCCGCTCGAGCTCCATCCGCCGCAGCACGCGCACGATCTCGTCCGGCGCCGCGTCCCGGAACACCGCCACGCGGTCCACCTCGCCCCCGACGCGGTTGCAGATCGCCTCCGCCGTGCGCAGATCGAGGCAGCGCGGCGAGCCCGGGACGAAGTTCAGTCCAATCAGCTCGGCGCCGGCGTCGACCGCCGCGCGCGCGTCGTCGGGATGCGTGACCCCGCAGATCTTGATCCGAACCGTCACGGGCTCCTCCTGAGCTTGCGCAGCGCGGCTCCCAGGTCCGCCTCGCGCAGCAGTGCTTCGCCGACCAGGAAGGCGTCGGCCCCGGCAGCCTCGAGCCGCGCGATGTCGCCGGGCCCCTGGATGCCGCTCTCCGCCACGAGCAGCACGCCCTCGGGCAGATCGCCCGCGAGGCGCTCGGTGGTGGCGAGGTCCACGGCGAAGGTCCGCAGGTCGCGGTTGTTGACGCCCACGAGGTCCGCGCCCGCCGCGAGCGCGTCCGCGAGCTCCGTCCGGTCGTGCACCTCGACGAGCGCGTCGAGGCCGAGCGAGCGCGCCCGCTCGAGGAGCCGCGCGATCTCGCCGGCCCGCGCCCCGGCCGCGAAGGCGGCCGCGATCAGGAGCACCGCGTCGGCGCCGTGCAGCCTCGCCTCGTCGATCTGGTAGGCATCGACCACGAAGTCCTTGCGCAGGATCGCCAGCGGCGCGCTGGCGCGCGCGAGCGCGAGATGGTCGACGCTGCCTGCGAAGTAGCGCTCGTCCGTGAGGACCGAGAGCGCCGCGGCGCCGGAGTCGGCGTAGGCCTTGGCGCAGGCGGCCGGATCGAAGTCCGCCCGGATCTCGCCGCGGGTCGGCGAGCGGCGTTTGATCTCCGCGACGATCCGCGGCCGGGGCGCGCGCGCGAGGGCCGCGCGGAAGCCGCGCGGGGGCTCGGCCGCCTCGCGCGCGAGGGCCGCGAGCTCGGCGGCCGGCAGCGCGCGTTGCGCCCGCGCCAGCTCTTCCCGCTTGTGGGCGAGGATCTCGTCGAGGATCGTCACGCCGCGGTTGCCTCCACGAGGCGCGCGAGCCGCTCGCGCGCGGCACCGGAATCGAGGCTCAGCCGGGCGAGGCGCAGGCCCTCCGCGAGGTCGGGAGCCGCATCCGCCACCCAGAGCGCGGCGGCGGCGTTCACGCACACGATCTCGCGCCGCGGCCCCGCTTCGCCCCCGAGCACGGCGCGCACGATCGCCGCGTTCGCCGCGGCATCGCCACCGCGGAGCTCCCCCGGCGCGGCACGCGGCACCCCGAGCTCGGACGGGTCGAGCGCGAGCGTGCGCACGCGCCCCGCGTCGAGGAGCGCCGCGTGGGTGGTTCCGGTCGTCGTGATCTCGTCGAGGCCGTCCGAGCCGTGCACGACGAGGGCGCGCTCGCTCCCGAGGCGGCCGAGCGCGTCGGCGAGCGCCGCGACGAGCTCCGGGGCGTAGACGCCGACCACCTGCCGGCGCACCCCGACCGGGTTCAGCAGCGGCCCGAGGCAGTTCGCGATCGTGCGCACGCCGAGCTCGGCGCGGACCGGCGCGAGCCTCTGCATCGCGGGATGGGCGACGCGCGCGAAGAAGGGCGCGATCCCGACCCGCGCCAGGACGTCCGCCGCACTCTCGATCGAGATCTCGCAGCGCACGCCGAGGGCCTCGAGCACGTCGATGCTTCCGGCCCGCGAAGAGGCCGCCCGGTTGCCGTGCTTCGCCACCGGGACGCCGGCGCCCGCGACGACGAACGCGGCGGCCGTCGAGACGTTGAAGGTGCCCGCACCGTCGCCGCCCGTCCCGCAGGTGTCGATCGCGCGCGGGTCGATCGGCGGGCCCCGCAGCGCGCGGGCGCGCAGTGCTCGCGCCGCCGCGACGATCTCCGCGACGGTCTCGCCCTTCGCGCGCAGCGCCACGAGGAGCCCCGCGATCGCGACCGGGGTCGCCTTGCCGTCGGCGATCTCGCCGAAGGCGGTCTCGAGCACCCCCGCCGGGACCTCGTCCCCGCGCAACGCGGTCAGGGTGGCGTCGCGCAGGCTCATGCGGGGGCTCGCCTCCGCTCGCCTTCGGCTCGCTGCGCGCTTCGCTTGCTCATGCGGCCTTCTGCCCGCCGCAGCGGGCGAGGAAGCGGCGCAGCAGCGGCTTGCCCTCGCGCGTCAGGATCGACTCCGGGTGGAACTGCACGCCCTCGATCGAGCGCTCGCGGTGGCGCACGGCCATGATCTCGCCATCGGGCGTGCGCGCGCTCACCTCGAGCACCGCCGGGCACGACGCCTCCTCGATCACGAGCGAGTGATAGCGGGTCGCCTCGAAGGGCGAGGGCAGCCCCTCGAAGACGCCGCGCCCATCGTGCGAGATCGGCGACACCTTCCCGTGCATGATCGAGCGGGCGCGCACGATGCGCCCGCCGAAGGCGAGGCCGATCGCCTGGTGACCGAGGCAGACGCCGAGCAGCGGGATTCCCCGCCCGGCGCAGGCGTGGACCATCTCGACCGAGATCCCCGCATCGCCGGGCTCGCCGGGGCCGGGGGAGATGACCACGCCGGCCGGAGCGCGGGCCAGGAGCTCCTCGCAGCCCGCCGCGTCGTTGCGGAAGACCTGGACCTCGGCGCCGAGCTCCCCCAGGTACTGGACCAGGTTGTAGGTGAAGGAGTCGTAGTTGTCGATCATGAGCACGCGCATCGTTGGCACGAACGGGCCCTGGCGGGGCCCCGATCAGTCGACTCCCTCCCGCGCGAGATCGATCGCCTCGACGAGCGCCCGGGCCTTGCCCAGGCACTCCTGGAACTCGAACTCGGGGTCCGAGTCCGCGACCACGCCCGCGCCGGTGCGCAGGAAGATCTCCCCGTCGTTCACCAGCATGGTGCGGATCGCGATCGCGGTGTCCATGTTGCCGCTGTAGTCGACGTAGCCGACGCAGCCGCCGTAGAAGCCGCGCCGCACGTTCTCGAGCTCGTCGATGATCTCCATCGCGCGGACCTTCGGAGCCCCGCTGAGCGTCCCGGCCGGGAAGGTGGCGCGCAAGAGGTCGAGCCAGTCGAGGCCAGGGCGCAGCCGTCCCTGCACGTTCGAGACGAGGTGCATGACGTGCGAGTAGCGCTCGACCACGCCGTACTCGGTGACCCGCACCGAGCCGATCTCCGCCACCCGGCCCACGTCGTTGCGGCCGAGGTCGACGAGCATCAGGTGCTCGGCGCGCTCCTTCGGGTCCGCGACCAGCTCGCGCTCGAGCTCCCGGTCCTCCTCCGGCGTGCGACCGCGCCCGCGCGTCCCCGCGATCGGCCGCAGGTCGATTCTCCCCTCCTCGAGGCGCACGTGGATCTCGGGCGAGGAGCCGATCACGACCGGCCCCTCGCAGCGCATGAAGAAGAGGTAGGGGCTCGGGTTGATCCGGCGCAGGTGGCGGTAGATCGTGAAGGGATCGACCTGGAGCGGCACCCGCAACTGGAGCGAGAGCACCACCTGGAAGACGTCGCCGGCCTCGATGTAGTCCTTGACGCGCTTCACGATCCCGTGGAACTCCTCGCGGCCCATGCTGCGGCGCAGGTCCATCGGCGCCCGCAGCGGCGGGCGCTCGGGCTCCGCCGGGAGCGGCTCGCGCAGCCGGCGCACGACGCGGTCGAGCTCCGCGACGGCAAAGCGAAAGAGCGCCGTCCGGTCATCGCCCTCGCGCACCTCGACGTGACGCACCACGAGCGCCGAGTGGCGCGCGTTGTCGAAGATCACCACGGTCTCCGGCAGCACGAACCAGAGCTCGGGCATGCCGATCTCGTCCGGGTTCGCGTCGGGGATGCGCTCGACGAAGCGCACCCAGTCGTAGGCGACCAGGCCCACGGCGCCGCCGAGGAAGCGCGGCAGGTCGGCGCCCTCGGGCGCCACCGCCCGCACGCGGGCGAGGCGCTCGCGCAGGACCTCGAGCGGATCGCCCGGGGCGCGCAGGCGCTCCGTCCGGCCTCCCGACTCCCACTCGACCTCGGAGCCCCGGGCCCGGAAGATCGCGCGCGCGCCGGTGCCGAGGAAGCTGTAGCGGGCCCACTTCTCGCCGCCCTCGACCGACTCGAAGAGGAAGCTGGTGCGGCCGTCGTCGATGCGCCGGAAGAGCGAGAGCGGGGTGTCGTGGTCCGCCATGATCTCGCGGATCACGGGCACGAGATTGCCGCGCCGCGCGAGATCCTCGAAGACTTCCTGTGAGGGGCGGAGCACGCTGGCCTCGGGCGGGGCGCCGCCTCCCGCCGCATCTGGACGCGGAATCGAAAATTCCAGTGGTTTCGGCTTGTTATCAAACGGCTCAGAAGGCGTCAAGCGATCCGTAGCCGGGGCCGGCCCCGCGCGGGGCGAAGGGGTTCTCGGCGTCGTCCCCGATCCCGACGAGGCGGTAGACGAGCCGCACCTTCACCCCGGAGCTCCGGTCCTGCTCGAGCTCGAGGCGTGCGCCCCAGCAGGCGCAGGCCGAGAAGTACTCGAGACCCCCGGTGTTCCCGAGCAGGAGCGAGCGGTCGAAGCTCCACGCCACCGCCCAGGTGACGGCCCAGCGCTCGAGGAAGGCGACTCGCACCCCGAAGTTCGCCTGGTTCAGGCGACGGATCTCGCGGAACGGATCGAAGCGGTCGTTCTGCTGGGGATATGCGCCGAAGAGCTGCGGGATGTCCCGCAGGTAGCGATAGCCGAGCTCCAGCGCGTGGCCGTCGGCGTGGCGCCAGCCGAGCCCCAGGTAGCCGTCTTCGAAGCGGGCCTCCTCGGGGTCGAAGCCCGCCCAGAAGCGCGCCGCCAGCGACGGCAACGGGTGCCCCGCGCCGTCGAGGACGATGCGCCCGAAGCGCGAGTGCGCGAAGTCGTATTGTCCGAGGAGCCGCCAGTCCGCGAGCAGGCGGGCGGCCCCGTCCTCGCGCGCCGTCCCGAAGAGCTGGTTGCCGAAGCCGAAGGTCAGGCCGTTGAACGACTCGATCCGGTCGGCGGAATCGAGGGTCACGTTGTCCAGGTCGAGCTGGCGGATCCGGTTCTGCGGCACGCGCGTCCCCGGCACGAAGAGCGGCGTGTCCTCGGGGTCGCGCGTGCGCTGGATCCCCGCCCAGCCGAGGCGCGGCTCGAGCAGGTGGGTGAACGAATCGCCGAAGCGGCGCCGCAGCAGCGTCCGCAGCTCGACGCGCCCCGTCAGCAGCCCCTGCGACGCGAAGCCCTGGTCGTCGCCGGCGTAGAGCGTCTGGTGCCAGCCCGCCTCCGGATAGAGCTCGAGCGCGTCGCCGAAGCGCCAGGGGAGCGCGATCCGCGGCGTGAGCAGCACGCGCTGGCCGCCCTCCGCGAGCAGCTCGCCCTCCTCGAAGACGCCGTTGTTCTCGGGGCCGGTCGGGCGGGTGACGGGATCGAAGTCGTCGAAGTTCGGGTCGGGCTGCGTCCCGCCCTCATTGCCCTGCCCGTTGCGGCCCTGCTCGCGGCTGTCGGCGATGCCGTCGATGCCGGAGTCGAAGAAGTGCCCGTCGTTGGTCACGAGCCGCGGGTCGGAGTACAGGTGCTGCGGGCGATCGCGCTGGTCGAAGAGCGCCCAGGCGACGTCGAGCGTGGGGACGAGCCACTCGAGCGGGCCGAGCCCGCCCGGCAGCGCGCGCAGCTCGAACTCCGGCAGGCGCTGCAGGAGGAAGTCGTCGCGGTCGGTGTCGTCCGGCGCCTGCCGATCGTCGAGGTGCTGCGCTCCCGCGACCATCCCGAAGCGGCCGGCGGCGCCGGCTCGCGCCTCGAGCGAGGCCGTCGCGGCGACGAAGCGGTCGGTGCGCCAGGCGTCGAGCTCCCGGAAGTCGTTGGGAAAGGCGTTGTCGGAGGCGAAGGCGTAGTCGGCCTTGAAGCGCGAGCCGAGCGGGCCGAACCACCCGTGCTGCCCCTTGGTCGACCAGCGGTCGCGGCCGAAGGGGTCCTTGAGGCTGTTCGGATCGATCTCCTGGTCGTGCAGGTAGGAGCCGAAGGCGCTGCCGCCCGAGTGCTCGCCCGCCACGTAGTCGATCTCGAGGTCGCCCTTCGCGCCGCGCTTGCTGAGCCAGCGCGGCGTCGCGACGACGTTCAGCGGGTCGCCGGCGGCGAAGAAGACCGGCACGCCGACCTCGAGGCCGTTGCGCCCGGAGAGCTCGAAGTCGGGCAGCAGCAGGCCCGACTGGCGCTCGGTCTTGAGCGGGTAGATCGCCCACGGGAGCCAGGCCACGGGGACGCCGAGGATCTCGAAGGTGGTGTCGCGGGCCGTCCCGTAGCCGCCGATCTCGAGGTCGGCCGACTCGGCGCGGATCCGCCACGGGTCCTCCGCTTCCGGATCCGGGCAGCGGCAGGTGGTGAAGACCCCCTTCTCGAAAGACCAGGTCTGCTCGCCGGTCTTCGCGATCTCGGCTCCCTCCATGCGCAGGTGGCCGGAGGGGACATCGAAGGCCGCGTCGAAGAGCACGCCCTGCATGTCGTGGACGTCGAACTCCGCGAATCGCGTGCGCAGCGTGTTGCGCCCGTCGGTCACGACCACGTCGCCGCTCGCCACGCCGCGCCCGCTGGACGGGCTGAAGGCGACCCAGTCCGCCGTCACCTGCTGCTCGCCCCGCCGGATCCGCACCGATCCGTTGGCGACGTAGAGGTCGCGCTTGCGCTCGTACTCGAGGCTCTCGGCCGAGAGCTCGAGCGGCGCGCCGCTCTCCGCGGCGGAGGAACCCTCCGCGGACCGCGCCGCGGGCACCTGCGCCAGGGCGATCCCCGCGACCAGGCCTGCCGCGATCCGACGCAACGAAGACTCCCCCGGCGCGCACGCTATCAGCGCGCCGGAGGGCGGTCAATCGATGCGGGCGCCGCTCCGCGGGTCGGCGCGCGCCCTGCGCTACGCGCCCGGCTCCGCGGCGGCGTCGAGCGACTCGGAGAGGCGGCGCAGATCCGGGGCGACGAGGCACTCGTCCACGAGGTGGAGCGCGCCGCGCTCGAAGAGGAGCTGCAGCGCGTGGTGCGCCTCGCGCAGGCCGAGGCCCGAAGCCTGCGCGAGCTGGCGCAGCGAGAGCGGGATGCGCGAGCCGTGGCGGGGATCGGGCTCCGCGGCGTGGATCAGCGCGCGCAGGAGTGGGCGCAGCACCTCGTCGGCATCGATCCGGGCGAGGCGGTGCTCCGCATCGAGGAGGCGGCGGGCGAGCCCGCGGATCAGGCGGAGCGCGATCTCGGGCTCGCTCACGCACATCGCCTCGAGCGTCGCGCGATCGAGGCGCAGGACGCAGGCGGGGCCAATCGCGGCGGCGCGGGCGCTGCGCCGCGTACCCTCGACCGCGGAGATCTCCCCGAAGAACTCGCCGGCGCCGAAGCGCCCCACCCGGCGTGGGCCCCCGGCGCCGCGGCGCGTGAGCTCGATCACGCCGGACTGCACGACGAAGAGCTCGTCGCCCGGCTCGCCCTCCTCGAAGACGACCTCGCCCGGCGCGAGGGCGCGCTGGTGGGCGTGGCGGACGCGCAGGTCGGTGTCCTCGTCGCGCGACAAGACGGGGCGCCTCCGCCGCGCCTTTCGTCGCCTCGCGCGCGGGGCTTTAGGCCCTATGGGGGGGCTCGGTGTGCCCAGTTCGTGCTCCCCTCGTAGGGGATTCTCCCGATTTACTCCGCTCGGCCTCGCCTCGCTGCGCGCTCCGCTTGCGAAGAAGCCAATCCGGAAGCTGGCCCCGATGGTGCGGGGCTTGGCCTATCCCCGGGTCGTGTCGTAGGCGGACCCCGCATCACCGGGGTCAGGGTTCCGGAACGCTCTTCGCAAGCGAGGCGCGGCAGCGGCTCGCGCGCAGCGAGCCGAAGGCGAGCGGAGTAAAATCGGGAAGTCCCCCTCCCGAAACGCCCCCGCCCCGCGCACGCCTCGAGTCTGCACTGGGGCTCTGCTTCACTCTCACCTGGCGGGCCGGCGCAGGGGCGCCAGCAGCTCCTCGAGCTGCCCGACCTCGACGAACCCCACGTGGAGCGAGTCGAGCGTCCCGTCGGGTCGCACCAGCGCGAGCGTGGGGAAGCCCTGAGCCCCGAAGCGACGCGCGAGCCCCTCGTCGCCGAGCAGGATCGGATACTCGACCTGCTGCTCCGCTACCCACGGCGCGACGACCTCGGAGCCCTCCGTATCCACCGCGACTCCGACCACGGCCACGTCGCCCGCGTCGCGGTGCTTCCTCCAGAAGGCGTTGAGCTCCGGCACCTGGAAGAGGCAGGGCGCGCACCAGGTGGCCCAGAAGTCGATCACCACCGCCTTGCCCCGGAACTCCGAGAGCCGCACGGTTCGGCCCTCGAGATCGGGCAGGGCGAAGTCCGGCGCCGCTTCGCCGGCGGGCTGCGCCCCGCCGACCGCCCCCCCCTTCCCGTCCCCGGCGTCGCCCGCCGGCGAGCAGGCGACGCCCGCCAGCGCGGCCGCCGCGAGCGAGCGGGCCCACAATCGCCGCACGCGGATCACTGGAGCGCGCGCTCCGCGGCGGCGAGCCAGTCCGTCATGAAGCGGAAGCGGCTGTTCAGGCTCGAGAGGCGGTCGGTCACGAGCAGGAAGCCGACGCCCATCAGCACGACGCCGGAGCTCACCTCGAGGGCGCGGAAATGCGGCTTGATGCGCTGGAAGGCGGCGAAGAAGTGCTCCACGCTCCAGCCGGCGAGCAGGAAGGGCACCGCGAGCCCCGCCGAGTAGACGGCGAGGAGCCACGCGCCCTCGAGGGCCGATTCGCGCGTCCCCGCCACCGTCAGGATGGTGGCAAGGATCGGGCCGATGCACGGCGACCAGCCGAGGGCGAACCCCGCCCCCACCAGGAGCGCCGATGCGAAGCTGTGCTGGCTCACGCGCAGCTGCAAGCGCGTGTCGCGATAGAGCAGGCGCAGCGGCACGAGGCCGGTCATGTGGAGGCCGAGCAGGATCACGCCGACGCCGGCGATCTGCGCCACGCCGAACTCGAGGCCGAGCACCTCCCAGCGCGCCGTGCGCAAGAGGTGCCCGAGTCCGACCGCGCCGAGCCCCATCACCACGAAGACGAGCGAGAACCCCGACACGAAGCCGAGACAGGCCCCCATCACGCGCCGGTGCACGGCCCCCCGCTCGGGGGTCTCGCGCAGCTCCTCGACCGTGATGCCGGAGATGAGCGACAGATAGGCCGGGAGCAGCGGCAGCACGCAGGGCGAGAGCACCGAGAGCAGGCCGGCGGTGAAGGCCAGGAGCGGTTGCGACCCCAGATCGGTCATGGCGCGCGCCTTGAGCATCGCGGGTCCGGGCCGGGGTTGCCACCGCGAGCCGCCGCGCAGTGGCGGCCCCCGGGGCCTTAGGGCGCGGCGTATCCCGAGGCTGCGGGCTCGCGCCCGAAGAACTCGAGGGGTTGCTCGCCGCGCAGGTGCGCCGGCGTGACGACGTAGTCGCCGCGCACCGTCGTATCGATGACGCGCCACATGACGTCCGAGTCGCCGGCCGTGAGCCCCCAGGCGAACGGCCCGATGACCAGGCCGGTGACCGCCATGGCGATCTTCACGGGGCCGTAGACGAGCGTCGAGAGGGCCGAAGCGGCGCCGAGCCCGGCACCCTCGAAGCCCCCGGCCTCCTGCGCACGACCCGCCGCGGGGGCGAGCCCGATCGCGATCGCTAGAGCGAGCGCGGCTATGCGCGCACGCGGATTGATATTCACCTTGGATCCCTCCCACCCCGGGAGCCCGCGGCCCCCGTGCGCCATGATGACGCGCCACCGCGTTGCGTCAAGCCCAAGTCTCAGCGGAAGCCCGCACTTCGCTCGCCCGCGGCTCGCTGCGCGCGCCCTGCGGGCGCTCGCGTCAGAAGATCCGGTCGGTATCGAGCAGGATCGTGACCGGCCCCGCGTTCACGAGCGCGACGTCCATCATCGCGCCGAAGCGCCCCGTGACGACCGGAGCCCCGAGCTCGCGCGCCGCTCCGACAAGCACGCCGAGCAGCGGCTCGGCCCGCGCGGCCGGCGCCGCCGCCGTGTACGAGGGCCGCCGACCGTGACGGGCGTCACCGAAGAGCGTGAACTGGGACACCACCCCGAGCGCTCCCCCCACCTCGAGCAGGCTCCGGTTCATGCGCCCCTGGGCGTCCGGGAAGACCCGCAGCTCGAGCATCCGGCGCGCGAGCTCGCGCGCCTGCGCCTCGCCGTCGTCCTGGCCCACGCCCACGAGCGCGAGCAGGCCCGCGCCCATGCGCGCGATCTCGCGCCCCTCGACCCCCACCGAGGCCGAGCTCACGCGCTGGACGACGGCGCGCATGCAGGAGCGCTAGAGCGCGTCCTGCCGCGAGAAGCGGCCATCGTAGACGGCGCGACCCTCGGTGCGCAGCAGCACGATCTGGCACAGCCGCACCCCGGCGTGGATCCGCAACCCCCGCTTCGAGACGTTGCTCATCTCGAGCACCTGGCGGTTCGCGGCGCCGGGCTGCACGAAGGCCGAGGTCACATGGATCATCAGGCCGAGCCGGGCGAAGCGGCTCCGCCCCTCGAGCAGGCCGCAGAGGTCGGGCGGGAGCGCGATCCGCTCGCGCGTGATGCCGTGGATCGTGCAGCCCGGCTCGAGCACGTAGGGCGCGTCGAGCCGGCGCAGCGTCGTGTGGTCGCGGTAGTCCGATTCCGTGCGGACGTCGATCGGCTCCGCGGCCGGATCGATCACGCGGATCTCGTCGCCGAGCGTGAGGTCGATCGAGGCCGCGCCGAGCTGCTCCGGCTCGAAGGGCGTGATCACGAGGCGCCCGGCCTGCATCTCGGCGAGGATCGCGTCGCGCGTGAGCACGGCCATGGGCAGCGCATGATACCGTACGGCGCATGCCCCACCCCTGCTTCGCGATCCCGCGTCCGATCGCGATCGGCCACCGGGGCAGCGCGGGAGACGCGCCGGAGAACACGCTCGAGTCCTTCGCGCGGGGCCTCTTCGCGGGCGCGGCGATCCTCGAGTCGGACGTGCACCTGACCCGGGACGGCGTCGGGACGGTGAACGATCCCATCGAGAGGGCGCGACTGCTCGAGCTCGGCGTGGACGGGATCGTGTCGGACCATCCCGCTCGCGCGGCGGCGCTGTGCGCGGCACGGGCGCTCGCGTGAGTGGGCCGGGGCCGCCTTCGGCCCACCTGCTCGCGGAGCTGCCGCGTCTGCGCGAGGCCGCCGCGCTCGGGCCGCTGCTCGACCTCGCCTGCGGCCGCGGGTGCAACGCGCTCGCCGCGGCGGGGGCCGGGCTCCGCGTCGCGGGAATCGACCGCGATCCCGAGGCCCTCGCCGCGCTGCGCGCCGCGGCCCGCGAACGGCGGGCGGCGCTCTCGGCGGTGCGCGCCGACCTGGAGGCCGGCCTGGGAATCCCCGTGAGACCAGGGAGTTGCGGTGGAATCCTCGTCTTTCGCTTCCTCTTCCGTCCGCTCGCGCCCGCGATCGAGGCCGCGCTCGCCCCCGGCGGGATCCTGCTCTACGAGACCTTCACGATCGAGCAGAGGTCCCTCCGCCATGGGCCCAGGAATCCGGCGTTTCTGCTCGAGCCCGGGGAGCTGCGCGCGCTCTTTCGGGGGCTCCAGGTGCTCCACTTCTCCGAAGGCGTGACCGCGGCGCCGCGGCCCGAGGCGCTCGCGCGGCTCACGGCGCGGCGCCCTCGGGCCTGAGCGCGTCGCCCGCGGGCCCGAGCCTCGCCAGCGCCCAGCGCGCATGCTCCGCGAGGAGCGGATCCCCGCCTTCGGCGTGGCGGCGAAGCAACGGCTCGAGCCCGCGATCTCCGGAGTTGCCCGCAGCGACGAGCGCGTTGCGCAGCAGCCCCCGCCAGCGCGCGCGGCGCAGCGCCGTGCCGCGCGCCGCGCGCCGCCAGCTCGCCTCGTCGAGCTCGAGCAGCCAGCGCAGCGCCGGGCGCCGCCACTCCGGTCGCGGTGCCATCCGCGCGCGCAGGCCGAGCGGGTCCTCGGGGAGCGCCCGGCGCTCCCGGCGGTTCCACGGGCAGACCTCCTGGCAGACGTCGCAGCCGAAGACCCACTCGCCGTGCGCCGCGCGCAGCGCCTCGGGAATCGCGCCGCGGGCCTCGATCGTCGCGTAGGAGATGCAGCGCGTCGCATCCAGCACGTAGGGCTCCGGGAAGGCCGCCGTCGGGCAGGCGTCGAGGCAGGCGCGGCAGCTCCCACAGTGGTCCGGCTCCGCGGCGTCGGGCTCGAGCTCGAGGTCGGTCAGCACCACGGCGAGGAAGAGATACGAGCCGAGGCGCGGGTGGATCAGGCAGGTGTTCTTCCCGATCCAGCCGAGGCCGGAGCGGGCCGCGAGCGCGCGCTCGAGGACGGGCCCCGTATCGACGTAGCCGCGCGTCCGCACCGCACGCCCGGCGAGCGCCACGAGCGCGGCCTCGAAAGCGCGCACGCGGTCGCGCAGCACGTCGTGGTAGTCGTCGCCGCCGGCATAGCGCGCGACGCGCGCCGCCGGTGCGTCCGCGGGCGGTGGGCTCCCGGGGTCGTAGACGCAGGCGAGGGCCACGACGCTGCGCGCGCCCGGGAGCACGCGCCGCGGGTCGATGCGCTCCTCGACGCGCTTTGCCAGGTATCCCATCTCGCCCGCGAAGCCGCGCGCGAGCCACTCGCGCAGGCTCGCCGCGTGGGGCGCCGGCTCGGCGGGCGCGACGCCGGCCGTGTCGAAGCCGAGGGCGAGCGCGGTGGCCTTGGCGCGCTCGGCGAGGGCTCTTGCCGGCGACGGCTGCAGGGTCACGCATCCCTCCCGCGAGCACCTTAACGCCGCGCGCGCCGCTCCGAAAGCGAGACAACACGGCGGCCTCGGCTATTCTCGCCGCCGCGGCATTCGAGACGGCGGAGGACCCGGCCGTGGGAGGCGTGCGATTTCCCGAGGGCTTCCACTGGGGCGCCGCGACGGCGTCGTACCAGATCGAGGGCGCGTGGGACGCCGACGGCAAGGGCGAATCCATCTGGGACCGCTTCGCGCACACGAGCGGCCGGATCAAGAACGGCGACACCGGCGACGTCGCCTGCGATTCGTACCACCGCTGGCGCGAGGACGTCGCGCTGCTGCGCGAGATGAACCTCGGGAGCTATCGCTTCTCGATCTCCTGGCCGCGGGTCCTGCCCGAGGGATCGGGCGCGGCGAACGCGCGCGGGCTCGACTACTACAGCCGGCTCACCGATGCGCTGCTCCAGGCCGGGATCCGACCCTTCCCGACGCTCTACCACTGGGACCTGCCGCAGGCGATCGAGGACCGCGGGGGCTGGCCGAGCCGCGACACCGCGGGGCGTTTCGCCGACTACGCGCACGCGGTCGCCGGCGCGCTCGGCGATCGCATCTCCGAGTGGATGATCTTCAACGAGCCGAGCATCTTCACCACGATGGGGTACCTGGTCGGGATCCACGCGCCGGGGCGCCGCGATCCCGAGGCGTGGCTGCGCGCCGGTCACACGGTGAACCTCGCCCAGGGCGAGGCGTTGCGCGCGATGCGCGCCGCGCAGCCCGGCCTCAGGGTCGGCACGGCCTTCAACATGTCCGCCTGCGAGCCGGCCAGCGACTCGCAGGCGGACCAGGACGCCGCCGAGCGCTGGCACCGCCTGCTGAACCTCTGGTACCTCGAGCCCGCGCTGCGCGGCCGCTACCCGGACGCCTTCCCGGGCGGCCTCCCGCTCGAGCGCATGGGCGTGCGCGACGGGGACATGGAGCGCGTGCGCGCCCCGCTCGACTTCCTGGGGATCAACCTCTACACGCGGACCCTGGTGCGCGCCCAGCCGAAGGATCCGCTCGGCATCGGCGCCCAGGCCGTCGGGCCCGTGGGCGGCAGCGAGGGTCCGCGCACCGACTTCGGCTGGGAGGTGTGGCCGCGCGCGCTCCACGACATGGTCGTGCGCATCACGCGCGACTACGACCGGCCGCCGATCGAGATCACGGAGAACGGCTGCTCCTACGCCGACGGACCGGGCTCCGACGGCGCGGTCCGCGACCCGCGCCGCATCGAGTTCTACCGCGGCTACCTCGAGGCGCTGGCGAAGGCGATCGAGGCGGGCGCCGACGTGCGCGGGTACCACGCCTGGTCGCTGCTGGACAACTTCGAGTGGGGGGAAGGGTTCGGGCAGCGCTTCGGCCTCGCCTTCGTCGACTTCGCGACGCAGGAACGGCGCCTGAAGGAGTCCGGCCGCTGGTACGGGCGCGTCGCCGCAGAGAACGGCTTCGACGCCTGAGGGCCACGAGCGCCGGGGGGGCCGCCCGGCCCGCCCCGCCGGCCCGCGCGGGACGGACCCTGCTAGACTGCGGGCATGGCTGACGAGAAGCGCCCCGAGATCCACGGCCCCGCGCGCTGGGAGCCGCCCGCCTTCGAGGTGATCCCGCTCGACTGCGAGATCACCGCCTACGCCCCGGACGGCGGCGGCCCGCTCTTCTAGGCTTCGCGAGCACTCCGCCCGGCGCAAGCGCCGCAGGCGCGCGCAGCGAGGCGGAGCCGAGCGAGGCCCATCGGGCTACGCCGCGCAAGCGCCGCAGGCGCGCGCAGCGAGGCAGAGCCGAGCGAAGCTCATCGGGAAGGCGTCGCCATCGCCCGCGCGACGACGGCGCGGACGCGGGGGTGGCTCGCGAGCGCCAGGTGGTCGCCCGATCGCGCGAGCCCGACCACCTCCGGATCCTGCATCAGACGCTCGAGCTCCGGGTCTTCGCGCAGCGCGCGCAGGCGCGGCCCGAGCTCCTTCACCACGCCGCCCATCTCGTCCTCGAACGCGGCCGGGTCCCCGGCCGCCCGCTCGCCGACGAGGCCGAGGGCGTGGAGTCGCCGCCGCAGTCCCGCGTCCCGCGTGAGCGCGACGAAGCTCGCTCGCTGCAGGGCGGCGTCGGTCTCGCCGCGCTCGACGGTGCTCCAGAAGAGCGCGTCGTCCCGCAGCTCGAAGACGCGGGGATCGGCGAGGACGGCGTCGAGCTCCTCCAGCGTCGCCGCCGGCCGGGCGGCCAGGCGCGCGACGACGCGGCTGCCCGGATCCGTGCCCAGGGCGGCCAGGGCTCCCGCCTCGACGGCGGAGCTCGTGATCCGGGCCGCCCTCGAATCGCCGAGCGGCGGCACGACGGGCAGCGCGCCGCCGACCCGCAGCGCCTCGACGAAGAGCGCCAGCCAGGCGACGAGCGCGGCCGTGAGCCCCCCGCGCAGCGCTCCGAAGCAGCCGCCCAGGGTCCGGTCGAGGGGGCTCCGCGCGAGGCCGACCCGGCGCTGCTCGATGCCGCGCAGCCAGCGCCCGAGCAGCCGCAGCCCCCCGTACGCGAAGGCGAAGGCGAGCGCGCCGGCGAGGGGTGCCCCGAGCGCCGGCGGCAGCGCGGCCGCCGGCGCGAGCCGCGGACCGAGGCCCGGGCCCGCGAGGATCGCCGCCGCGTAGGCGCCGACGAGCGCCACGAGCCCGAGCGCGCTCGCGAGCGCGCCGCGCGCGGCGCCGAAGCCCGCGGCGAAGAGGACGAGCGCCAGGACCAGGAGATCGAGCCCCATCGGGAGGCGGATCGGCGGGCCCGCGCCGCCCCTGTAGGGAGGCCTCGGGCCTTGACGCCGGCCGCCGGATCGTACCCACTGGAGGCGGCGGGAGGATCGGTTCCGGCGATTCTACCTGCGTGCAGGTAGAATCCACCGGTCGGAGGTGGGCGAAGGCGATGCGCGGGCGCTTCCTCGTGGGCCTCGACCTCGGCGGCGGAGGCGTGCGCTGCCTCGTCGCCGACGCCGAGAGCGGGCGCACGGCGAGCGCCTCGCGGCCCCTCGCCGCCCGGGTCGACCGCGACGTCCCGATGAGCGCCGTGTTCGCGCCCGAGGAGGTCTGGAGCCGCCTCGCGGAGGCGACCCGCGAGGCCCTGGTGCGCGCGCAGGCCTCGCCCGACGCCGTGGCGGGCATCGCGGCGACCAGCATGCGCCACGGGAGCGCGCTCCTCGACGCCGAGGGTCGCGAGATCCTGGTCAGCTCGAACCGGGACGCGCGCGGCCTCGCCGTGGTGCTCGAGCTCGCCGCTGCGAGCGGGCCCGAGCTGCACCGCCGCACCGGGCACTGGCCGAATCCCGTGCAGCCCGCCGGACGTCTGGGTTGGATCGCCCGCGAAGCGCCGGAGCTCGCCCGCCGCGTGGCGAGCGCCCTCGCGCTCTCGGACTGGCTCGCCTTCCGCCTCTGCGGCGAGCTCGCCGCCGAGGCGACTCAGGCGGGCGAGAGCGGGCTGCTCGAGGTCGAGCGCCCCGCGTGGGCGCCCGACCTGATGCAGCGGCTGGGACTTCCCTCCGGCTGGTTCCCGCCGCTGCGGGCGCCCGGAAGCCCGCTCGGCGCGCTCTCGCGATCCGCCGCGGAGGCGCTCGGCCTGCGTCCGGGCACGCCGGTCGCCGTCGGCGGCGCCGACACGCAGTGCGCGCTCCTCGGCGCAGGCGTCCTCGATCCGGGCGCCCTCGGCGCGGTGGCGGGAACGTCGGCGCCCGTGCTCCAGGTCCAGGGGGCGCCGACCCTCGACCCGAGCGCGCGGCTGTGGACCGTGCATCACCTGCGGCCGGGCCTCCACGCGCTCGAGAGCAACGCCGGCGGGATGGGCGAGGCCCTCGAGTGGATCGCCGGGCTCCTCTTCGCCGGCGAGGCCCATCCCGTGCTGCACCTGCTCGCCGAGGCCGAGGGCTCGCTGCCGGGAGCGGCCGGGATCCTCTCGAGCCTCGGCGCCGAGGTGATGGACGCCCGCCGCATCTCGCTCCCGATCGGGCATCTGACCGCGTCCTGGCTGGTCACGGCGGGCGACTCCGCGCGCCGCCGCCACGTCGCCCGCGCGGTCCTCGAGGGGATGGCCTGCGCGCTGCGCGCCAACGTCGAGCAGATCGAGGCGGTGAGCGGATGCCGGGCGCCGGTCCTGCGCCTCGCAGGCGGCATGTCGCGCAGCCCGCTCTTCGCCGAGATCGCGAGCGACGTCCTCGGCCGCCCCGTCGAGGTGACGGCCGTCTGCGAGACGAGCGCGCTCGGCGCTGCGATCTGCGCCGGCGCCGGCGCCGGGGTCTTCCGCGATCTCGGGGAGGGAGCCGCGGCGCTCGCCCGCGTGGCGCGTACCCGCGAGCCGGACTGCGAGCGGGCGGCGCTCTACGCCGAGCTCTACGCGGGATTCGAGGCGCTGCGGGTGGCGCGCGCGGACTCCGATGCCCGCGCCGCGGGGCTCGCGCTGCGCGGGCTCGCGACGGCCGCCGCGTCCGGGGCCACCGAGCCGCGCGCCGCGCCCTTCCGCCCGCGGATCCTCGCGACCGCCGACCTCGACGCCGAGGCCCTGCTCGCGCTGCGCCGCCTCGGCGAGGTGGAGCACGCGAGCTACCGCGAAGCGCTGCGGCTCCTCACCGGGCCGAGCCTGGCGGAGGCGCTGCGCGGCGTGCACGTCTTCGTGACCGAGGTGGACGTCGTCGACGCGACGGCGCTCCTCGACTCGCCCGACCTGCGCGTCGTCGTCGCGTGCCGCGGCGACGCGGTCAACGTCGACCTCGACGCCTGCACCGCGCTCGGGATCCCGGTGCTCCACACGCCGGGGCGCAACGCCGACGCCGTGGCGGACCTGACGCTCGCGTTCCTGCTGGCGCTCGCGCGCCGCCTGGTCGACGCCAACGCCTTCCTGCGCGAGCCCGGGGGCGAGGCGGGCGACATCGGCCGCATGGGTCGAGCCTTCCGCCGCCTCCAGGGCCGCGAGCTCTGGCGCAGGACCGTCGGCCTCGTCGGCCTCGGCGCCGTCGGCCGCAAGGTGCTCGCGAGGCTGCGCCCGTTCGGAGCGCGCTGCCTGGTCCACGACCCCTTCGTGCCCGCCGACGCCATCCGGCTCGCGGGCGCCGAGCCGGCGACGCTCGAAGAGCTCCTCGCCGAGAGCGACTTCGTGAGCCTGCACGCCGCCCTCTCGGAGGCGTCGCGAGGGCTGCTCGGCGCCGGCGAGCTCGCGCGCATGCGCCGCGGCTCCTTCCTGGTGAACACCGCGCGCGCCGGCCTCGTCGACGAGTCGGCGCTCTGCGAGGCCCTCGCTTCGGGCCAGCTCGCGGGCGCCGCCCTCGACGTCTTCTCCGTCGAGCCCCCGGCCTCGGACCACCCGTTGCTCGCGATGCCGCAGGTGATCGCGACGCCCCACGTGGGCGGCAACACGCTGGAGGTCGCCGCGCACCAGGGCCGCATCGCCGCGGAGGAGCTCGCGCGCCTGCTCGGCGGCGAGCCGCCCCGCCACTGCCTGAATCCCGCCGCGCTCGCCGGCTTCGACCTGGCGAGGCCGCGCCCCGCAGCCCCCCCCGAGCTGCGCGCCCGGCTCGGGCGCGGGCAGGGCCCGGCCGTGAACGATCTCGAGCGCCGCGCCCGCCCCGAGCGGCGAGCGCCCGCGGCCGGTGCGCCGTCGCCCGCTCCGACCGAGCCCGTCCAGGCGACGCACGGAGGGATCGGCGTGGAGGTCCGATCGGGCATGGAGCGGGTGCTCCGCGACTTCGTCGATCGCGCCCGCGCGGACGAGGGTCTCGCGCGCTTCGCCGCGAGCGGGCAGACGGCCACGCTCCATTTCACGCTCACGGACCTCGGGCTCGAGTTCCACCTCGGCTTCGAGGGCGGCCGGGTGCTGGCCGACCTCGGCGCCCCCGCCGGGGCGGCGGCGGTGCAGCTCAAGATGCGCGCGGACGTCCTCGACGGGATGCTGACGGGGCGCCGCAACGCGATGGAGGCGGCGATGAACGGCGAGCTCGCGTTCAGCGGCGACACCGCGCGCGCGATGACGCTCCAGCACGTGCAGCGCGACCTCTCGCGGCTCTACGGGTCGGCGCGCGAGGCGGCGGGCGACCCCGGCGACCTCGCGTCCATCCCCGATCCGACGCGCGCAGGCGGCGCCGCGGCGCCGCCGGCCGCCCCTTCCGACGCGGATCTACGCCGCGAGCTCGTCGCGGTGGTGAACGAGCTCTACGCGGCCGGCCTCGTCACCGCGACCGGCGGCAACGTGAGCGCGCGCGCCGCGAAGCCCGACGAGGCCTGGATCACCCCGAGCCAGCTCTTCAAGGGCGACCTGCGCCCGGAGATCCTGGTGCGCATCGGCATGGACGCGCGTCCCAAGGACCCCGGGGCGCGCTCGCCCTCGAGCGAGGCGCTCATGCACACCGCCGTGCTGAGCGCGCGCCCGGAAGCGAAGGCGGTGATCCACTGCCACGCGCCGCACGCGACCATCCTGGTGAACGCGGGGCTCCCCTTCCTGCCGATCTCGACCGAGGCGGCGTTCTTCACCCGGATCGGGCGCATCCCGTTCATCATGCCCGGGACGCAGGAGCTCGCCGACGCGATCGTGGCGGCGATGGGCGACGGCTGGGCCGTGCTGATGCAGAACCACGGCCTCCTCGTCGCCGGCCGCTCGCTGCGGCGGGCGGCCGACATGGCGGAGATCATCGAGCGCACGGCCGAGGTGATCATCGGCTGCTACGCGGTGGGGCGCGAGCCGCCGGTGCTGCCCGCGGAGACGGTCGAGATGCTGGCGCGCTACGGGGATTTGATGGCTTAGTCGCTTCTACTCCGCTCGCCTGCGGCTCGCTGCGCGCTTCGCGCTGCCGCGCCTCGCTTGCGAAGAGCGTTCCGGAACGCTGGCCGGGGTGATGCGGGGGTCGGCCTACGACGCGACCCGGGGATAGGCCAAGCCACGCACCACCCACACCGTCTTCCGGGCGGGCTCTTCGCAAGCGGAGCGCGGCAGCGCGAAGCGCGCAGCGAGCCGCAGGCGAGCGGAGTAAAATCGGGAGTCTCCCAGCCGGCGCGCCACCCGACCCCGCGCGCCCGGGGTCCCGGGATCAAGCTCCGGCGGGGGGGATCCGATGCAGAGGGCGCACGCGTTTGCGCCCGTGCGGCATGCGGGGGCCCCTCATTGCTCGGCAGCAGGGTCGGAAACCACCTGATCCTGGAGAAGATCGGGGAAGGCGGCGCGGGCGAGGTCTGGAAGGCCCGCGACCTCCTGCTCGGCCGCATCGTGGCCCTGAAGGCGGTCCGGGAGGACTTCGCCTTCCAGCCGCAGGTGCTCGAGCGCTTTCGCGCCGAGGCCCGCACGCTCGCCCGCCTGAACCATCCCAACGTCGCCACGCTCCACAGCCTGCTCGAGGTGGACGGGCGCCAGTTCATGGTCATGGAGTTCGTCGACGGCCGCACGCTCGCGAGCCTGGTGCGGACGGCCGGCAGGCTCTCGCTGGAGCACGCGCTCCCGATCTTCTACCAGGCGCTCGACGGCATCGGCTACGCCCACGAGCACGGCGTTGTCCATCGCGACGTCAAGAGCTCGAACCTGATGGTGACCGCCCTCGGCGTGGTCAAGATCATGGACTTCGGGATCGCGCGCGCGCTCGGCTCCGGCCGCGTGACGCGCCACGGACACATGGTCGGCACCCTCCAGTACGTCGCTCCCGAGCAGGTGCGCGGCGAGGAATCGGACGCGCGCTCGGACGTGTACTCGCTCGGCATCGTGCTCTTCCAGCTGCTCAGCGGGCGCCTTCCCTTCGAGGGAGCGAGCGACTACGAGCTGATGCGCGCCCACGTCGAGACGCCGCCCCCGCGCCCCCGCGAGCTCGCGCCCGAGATCCCGCCGCCGGTCGAGGCGGCACTGCTGCGCGCGCTCGAGAAGCGGCCCGACGACCGCTGGCCGACGGCGGCGGAGTTCCGCGACGCGCTCGCCCGGGCCTCGGACGTGCCGGCGACCGCGCGCCCGCTGCCCCTGCCGGGCGGCGCCGCCGGCGAGGACGTCGCGACCCCGATCACCCGCGACGCGCCGACCGCAGAGCTCGCCCGCGAGGAAGCGCCGACCCGCGAGCACACCACCGCCGAGCGCCCGGTCGCGACGCACCCCCGCCGGCGCGACGACCGGGCCCCGCAGGGCCCGGCCGCGTCGTGGTGGGAGCGGATCGGCGCGGCGCTCGCGCTCGGGGCGCTCGCGCTCGGCGCCGACGTCCTGCTCTCGGAGCGCGCGGTCGCACCGGCGCCGCCGACGGCCGAGCTCGCCCCCGAGACCCGCTGGCCCGCGGCCGGCCTCGGAGCCGACTTCGGTCCGCCCTACGTCGACGCCGCGGGCGAGGTCTGGCCCGCGCCTCTCGACTCCGAGGCCTCCGCGCCACGCGAGCTCGAGTCGGTGCCGGAGCCCTTCGGCGCCTGGCTCGGCGGCGTCGCGTCGTCGGAAGCGGAGCCGGAGCGGGATCGCGCCGCAGCGGTCGGCGAGGCGCCGCGTCGCGCGCGGGAGCGCCGCGAGGGGGAGCGGGGTTGGGTGATCCGAAGGTAGCCGCTGCCTGCCTGCTCCTGGCGTCGCTCGCGACCGGCTGCGCGCCGCTGCGCTGGAGCGTGCAGAAGGCCGTGCGCGAGGAGGGCGCCCGGCTGGCGGATCTCCCCGAGGCGGTGGCGGCGGAGTACGGGTGCGCGCAGCGCCGGCTGCCGTTCTTCGAGATCGAGCGCGGCGAGATCGTCCCGCCGCGCGTGCCCGCGGGCGGCGAGTTCAACCACCGGATCGTCAGCGTGTTCTGTCCGGCCCACCCGACCGAGGTGGAGGTCGGTCGGCTCGTCGAGGGCATCCGCTTCCGCGGCCGGATCCTGCACGGCGAGACCCGCGAGCGCTTCGAGATCCGCCCGGGCCGCTGGGTCCTCGATGCCTTCGTCGAGCTCCCTGCGGACGCCGAGCCCGGCGTCTACGCCTACGAGCTGCGCTTCGAGGGTCCGAGCTTCGCCTTCGAGGAGAGCTGGAGCTTCGTGGTGGAGCCGCGCTGAGCCTGGCGGATCCGATGAACGGGCCCCGCTTGCCGAAGCGCCCGATCCCACACATCCTTGCGGCGATGCACGCCCACGATCGGCGCTCCGTCGCGGCGGAGAGCCGCCGCCGTCTCCTGCTCTCGCTCGGCCTCGCGGTCGTGGCGATGCTGGCCGAGGCGGTCGGGGGGCTCTGGACCGGATCGCTGGCGCTCCTGGCCGATGCCGGCCACATGCTCTCCGACGTCGCAGCGCTCTCGCTCTCCGTGCTCGCCCTCACCCTGGCGCAGCGCCCGCGGGGCCCGCAGCAGACCTACGGCCACCACCGGACCGAGATCCTCGCCGCGTTGGCCAACGGCATCCTGCTGGTGGCCGTGGCGATCTCGATCGGGATCGAGTCCGTGGGGCGCCTCGGCCGGCCGACGCCGATCCTCGCCGGGCCGATGCTCGCGATCGCCGTCTTCGGTCTCGCGGTGAACCTCGCGGCGCTGGCGCTGCTCTGGTCGGGTCGCCGCCACGACCTCGGCGTCCGCGGCGCGTGGCTGCACGTCGCGAGCGACGCCCTCGGGAGCGTCGGCGCGATCGCCGCCGGCGCGCTCGTCCTCGCCTTCGGCTGGAGCTGGGCCGACCCGCTCGCCTCGCTCCTGATCTCGGGCCTCGTGCTCTGGTCGGCCTTCGCGCTCCTGCGCGAGGCGCTGGGCGTGCTGATGGAGTGGGCCCCGCCGCACCTCGACGTGCCCGAGATCGAGCGCGCCCTCCAGGGCCTCCCCGGCGTCACCGCCGTCCACGACCTCCACGTCTGGACCATCGCCAGCGGCATGGTCGCGCTCTCGGGTCACGTGGTCGCGGGCGACGACCGCGACCCCCGCAAGCTCCTCCAGGAGCTGTCCGACCTGCTGCACGACCGCTTCGAGATCAGCCACAGCACGATCCAGATCGAGTCGCAGGACTTCGACGAACCCGGCGGCGTGTGCTTCACTTGATCCGACCGTGTCCCGCGAACGCATCCGCAAGACCAAGGTCGTGGCGACGCTCGGGCCCGCCTGCGACGGCCCGGAGCAGCAGGCCGAGCTGATCCGCGCGGGCATGAACGTCGCCCGCCTGAACTTCTCCCACGGCTCGCACGAGGAGCACCGCAAGCGCCTCGAGTCGCTGCGCCAGGTCGCTGCCGGGCTCGGCGCCAACGTCGCCGTGATGCTCGATACCAAGGGCGTCAAGATCCGCACCGGGCGCCTCGAGGGCGGCGCCGCCGAGCTCGCCGCCGGCCAGCCCTTCGCGCTCTACACCGATGGGCGCACGGGCAATGCCGAGGGCGTCTCCGTCTCCTACCCCGGCATCGAGGACGAGGTCCAGCCGGGCGGGACGATCCTGCTCCACGACGGCGCCATCGAGCTGCGCGTCCGCTCGGCGAGACCGGGCGAGATCCGCTGCGAGATCGTGCGCGGCGGGCGCCTCGAGGACCGCAAGGGCGTGAACCTGCCCGGGGCCCGCCTCTCGCCGACGATCCTCTTGCGCGACACGCGCGAGGACCTGCTCTTCGCGATCGAGCACGACGTGGACTACATCGCGGCGTCCTTCGTGCGCAGCGGAGACGACGTCCTCGAGATCCGCCGCTTCCTCGAGGACCACGGCGCGCAGATCCCGATCATCGCGAAGATCGAGAACCAGGAGGCGGTGCGGAACCTCGAGAAGATCGTCTCGGTGGCCAACGGCACGATGGTCGCGCGCGGGGACCTCGGCGTGGAGATGCCGCTCCAGGACGTACCGATCGTGCAGAAGCAGATCATCCACGCCACGGTCATGAACGGGAAGCCCGTCATCACCGCCACCCAGATGCTCGACTCCATGGAGCGCAATCCGCTCCCGACCCGCGCGGAGGTCAGCGACGTCGCCAACGCCATCCTCGACGGCACCTCGGCCGTGATGCTCTCGGGCGAGACGGCCGTCGGCAACCACCCCATCGCGGCCGTGCGCACGATGAGTGCGCTCGCGCTGCGGGCCGAGGAGTCGTTCCGCGAGTACGGTCACCTCCAGAACATCCGCTCCGAGCCGACCCACGTCGTGACCGAGGCGGTGAGCCAGGCCGCGATCACGATGTCGCGCCACCTCGGGGCGGCGGCGATCATCACGCTGACCGAGAGCGGCTTCACCTCGCGCTCGATCTCGAAGTACCGCCCCGACTGCCCGATCCTCGCGGTGACCGTCACGCAGCGCGTGATGCGCAAGCTGGCGCTCAACTGGGGCGTGACCGCCGTGCTCTTCGAGGGCGAGCGCTCGGACGAGGCGATGATTGCCCACGGCATCCGGCGCGGGCGCGAGCTCGGCTGCATCCAGCGCGGCGACGTCGTCGTGGCCACCGCCGGAGTGAACCGCCGCAGCGGGAGCACGAACCTGATCCGGGTGGTGACTGCCGAGGAGTAGCCTGCTGGGCCCGGCCCGCGCCTCGCCGCTCCGCCGCGCGCGCCGCCGCGTGCGCCGGGCGCTCGCGCGCCCGCTCGCCGGTCTCGCGGCGCACGCGCTGCCCCGGCTCCACCAGGCCTGGATGGCGCTCGTCTGGCGCACGAGCCGCATCGAGGATGCGGGCCTCGCCGGCCTGCGCGAGATCGCCGCCCGGCACGGCGGCGCCGTCGCGCTCGTCTGGCACGAGGATCTCCTGCTCGCGCCCTTCGCGTGCGCGCGGCTCGGGCTCCGGCCCGCGACGCTCGTCTCCGTGAGCGACGCGGGGGAGGTCGCGGCCCGCCTGCTCGAGCGCTGCGGCTTCGCGGTGCTGCGCGGCGGGGCGAGCCGAGGTACCTCGCGGCGCCGCCCGCTCGCGCTGCGCGAGCTGATCCGCCATGCGCAGCGGGAACCGGGCGGCGTGTGCGCCCTCGCGGTCGACGGCTCGCGCGGACCGCGACGCCGGCTCAAGCGGGGAGCGCTGGCGCTCGCCCGCGCGTCGGGCCGGCCGATCGTGCTCGCCCGGGTCGCCGCCCGGCCGAGCCTGCGCCTCCCGAGCTGGGACCGGCTCGTGCTCCCGCTGCCCTTCGGCACGATCCGCCTCGCGTTGCGCGGCCCCTTCGCGACGCCGCCCGAGGCCGCGACGCGCGCGGGCCGCGAGCGCTTCCGCGCGCGCCTCGAGCGCGAGCTCGTGGAGCTCGCCGAGGAGGGCGAGCGGGCGCTGCGCGCCCGGCCGCCCGGGGCCGACCCCGCGGCCGCGGCGACCGGGTCCGAATCCCGCTAGGCCGGGGCGGCGCCGCTGCTCGCCCGAGGAGCTCCGCTCGCCTGCGGCTCGCTGCGCGCAGGCCGCCTCACGCGTCGACCTGCTAGCCTGCGCGCGTGACGCTCGATGCCGACCGCTGCTATCGGGCGCTCGCGACGCGCGATCGGCGCTTCGACGGCCGCTTCTTCACGGGCGTGCGCAGCACGGGCGTCTACTGCCGGCCGATCTGCCCGGCTCCGACGCCGCGGCGCGAGAACTGCGTCTTCCTCGCCTGCGCGGCCGCGGCCGAGGGAGCCGGGTTCCGACCGTGCCGCCGCTGCCGGCCCGAGGCCTCGCCGGGGACGCCCGCCTGGCTCGGCACGTCGGCCACGGTCTCGCGCGCCCTGCGCCTGATCGGCGACGGCGCCCTCGATCGCGGCGGCGTCCCCGAGCTCGCGGCGCGGCTCGGGGTCGGCGAGCGCCACCTGCGCCGCCTCTTCCTCGCCCACCTCGGGGCCACGCCGCTCGCGGTGGCGTCGACGCGGCGGGTGCACTTCGCGCGGCGCCTGCTCGACCAGACCGGGCTCCCGGTCGCCCGGGTGGCGCTTGCGTCGGGCTTCTCGAGCGTGCGCCGCTTCAACGAGGCGATGCGCGCGGCCTTCCGCACCACGCCGACGGCGCTGCGGCGCGCGCCCGGACGCGCGAGCGCGGCGTCGGACCTGACGCTCCGTTTGCCCTATCGCCCGCCCCTGCCCTGGGCCGCGCTGCTCGCGTTCCTCGCGCCCCGCGCGATCCCCGGGGTGGAGGAGGTTGCGGGCGACGCCTACCGGCGCACGCTCGAGCTGGAAGGCGCGCAGGGGGTGGTCGAGGTGCGGCCCGTCGCCGGTCGCGACCAGCTGCTCGCGCGCATCCGGCTCGCCGCGCCGGCCCCGCTGATCCGGATCGCCGAGCGGCTGCGCGTGCTCTTCGACCTCGGAGCCGACCCGGGCGCGATCGAGCCTCGGCTGCGCGCCGATCCGGACCTCGCGCGGCGCCTCGCCGTGCTGCCGGGCGTGCGCGTGCCGGGTGCCTTCGACGGCTTCGAGCTCGCCGTCCGCGCGATCCTCGGCCAGCAGGTGAGCGTCGCGGCGGCGACTGCGCTCGCCGGACGCCTGGCTGCGGCGCACGGCGCGCCGCTGCGCGTCGCGGCCGGGTCCGGCTCCTCGCTGCGCCGGGTCTTCCCGACTCCGCGCGCGCTCGCGTCGCCGGGCGCGCGCGCCCCGGGCCTCCCTCGCGTGCGCGCCGATGCGGTGGCGGCGCTGGCCCATGCCGTGGACCGGGGCGCACTCGCGCTCGACGGCTCGCGCGACCTCGAGGCGAGCGTGCGCGAGCTCGCCTCGCTGCCGGGCATCGGCGAGTGGACGGCCCAGCTGGTGGCGATGCGGGCGCTGCGCGAGCCCGACGCCTTCCCGGACGGCGACCTCGGACTGCGCCGCGCGCTCGGGGCGCCCGGGCGTCCGGCGACTTCCGGGCAGCTCCGCGCCCGGGCCGAGACGTGGCGCCCGTGGCGGGCCTATGCCGCCGCGCTGCTCTGGATGACCGAGCCCGCGAGGAAGACCGCGGCAAGCGCAGCGCGCAGCGAGGCGAAGCCGAGCGGAGTGCGGGCCCCCGCTGAGGATGGCGAAGCGCGCAGCGAGGCGAAGCCGAGCGGAGTGCGGACCCCCGCTGAGGGTGGCGAAGCGCGCAGCGAGGCGAAGCCGAGCGGAGTGCGGACCCCCGCTGAGGGTGGCGAAGCGCGCAGCCAGGCGAAGCCGAGCGGAGTGCGGGCCCCCGCTAAGGGTGGCGAAGCGCGCAGCGATCCCGGTGCCGCGCGCGCCGGCCGATGGGCGCCTCGCGAGCGCGCCGTGGTCTGAACGGCCCGCCGCCGCCCGCATGCGCATCCTCCACGTCGTCCCGTACTACCCGCCCGCGCGCGTGGGCGGCGTCGGCGAGGTGGCGCGCGCGCTCCACGAGGGGCTGCTCCGCCGCGGCCACGACTCGCTCGTCGTGACGCGCGGCCGCGGCTCGAGCGCGACCGTGCGCCGCGTCGCGGCTTCGCGCCTCGGTTGGCTCCTCGCGACGGGTCTCTGGGGCCCGCGCGCGGCGGGCTTCGACGTCGTGCACTGCCACTCGGGGGAGGCGCTGCCGCTGCTCCTCGCGCTGCGCCTCGCGCCGCGCCGTCGGACCCGGCTGCTCGTCACCCTCCACGTGAGCGCCGCGCAGATGGCCCGGGCCGAGGGGCCCTACGAAATCGCCGGCCGGCGCTTCGGGCGGCGCCGGCCGGCGCGCCGGGCGCTCCAAGCGCTGCACCGGATCGCCGACCGCGCGGCGCTGCGCCTCGCGGACGCCGTCAGCACCGCCGCGCGGGCCACCGCGCTCGACCTCGTCGGTCCCGAGCGGGCCGCCTCGATCGCTGTGATCCACAACGGTGTCGAACCTCCCGCCGAGGACGCCGCGCTGCCGCGCGCAGAGCCCGTGGAGCTCCTCTATGCGGGGGTCGCCGGCGCGCGCAAGCGCGTCGCGGCGCTCCCCTTCGTGCTGCGCCGCGTGCGCGAGCGCATCGCGGGGGCGAAGCTGCGCATCGCGGGCTTCGAGCTCGGCGCGGAGCCCGGCCTCGCGGAGCTCTTCCGCGCCACCGGGACGCAGGGCGCCGTCGAATGCGTCGGGCGCCTCGGACGGGCCGAGCTCGCCGCGCACTACCGGGCCGCGCGCGTGCTCGTCCTGCCCTCGGCCTACGAGGGGCTCCCGCTCGTCCTGCTCGAGGCGATGGCGCAGGGGCTGCCGGTGGTCGCGACGCGCGTCGCCGGCAATCCCGAAGCGGTGGAGGACGGCGTGACCGGCTACCTCGTAGACGTCGACGCGCCGGACGCGATGGCCGAGCGCTGCATCCAGATCCTCGGCGATCCGGCGCTCGCGCGTCGACTCGGCGAGGCCTCGCGCGCGAGGGTGCGGGAGCACTTCGGTTTCGAGCGCCAGCTCGACGCCTACCTCGCCTGCTACGCACGGCTCGCGGGCTCGCCCTGAACCGCTCGGCTGCTAGGGCTCGTCGGGTCCTGCGGGGTGCGAGTCCGCCCAGGCGGCGCCGCACGAGTCGGCGGCGCGCGCGGCCCCGTCGAGAGGCACCACGCAGCGCAGGCGCACGGAGGAGCCCGAGCCGGCATCGTCGACGAGCGCGGCCAGCAGGCCGTAACCCGCGGCGCCCTCGGCGACGCTCCACTCGCAGGTCTGGACTCCCGGGCCCGTCCGGCAGCGCTCGGGGGCGTCCCCGACGAGGTGGCTGATCTCCTGGAGGCTCAGGGCCTCGCCGAGCCTCTGTTCGGCGTCTCGCTGGCTCTCGAGCGAGCCCGCCGCGCCGACCGGGGGGAGCCCGCCGGCGCCCGCCGCCCGCGCGGAGCGCACATGAGCGCGACACGAGCCCTCGGCGCGCGGGCCCCCGTCGAGCGGGAGCTCGCAGACGAGGTTCAGATCCCCGCCGCTCCCGCTCGCGTCGGCGAGCGCGGCCCAGGCCTCGGCGCCCTCGACGATGCGCCACGTGCAGAGCTCGAGCCCGGGGGCCGAGAAGACGCAGCGAACGGCCTCGCCGCCCGCAAAATCGGCGATCTCGACCTTGGTGGTGAATGCATCGACACTGGCGGTGCCCTGCGGATCCGCGCCTCCACAAGCGACCAGGATCGCGGCGGCCAGGACGCCGCAGAGCCCCGGGCGGGCCGCTCGCCGCGAGACCTCCCACGGAGTCATGCTACCCCCTCTTCCCGAGCCCGGACTCTACCCGAGCCGCCGATCCCGCGCCCGAGCCCGCCTCCGGGCCGTCACGCATCGTCGCCTGCTGGAGCCGCTCCGTGAGCTCGCTCACGCGGCGGGCCAGGGCCTGGCAGATGCCGAAGGCAAGCCCGGGGAGATCTTCCATCAGGGAGATCAGATCGGCCCGCTCGAGGCGGAGCAGACGCACGTGGCTGGCCGAGGCGACCGTGGCCGTGCGCACCCCACCTTCGAAGAGGGCGACCTCGCCGAAGAAGCTCCCGGGCCCGAGCTCGCTGAGGAAGGCGCCCCCGCGGGTCACGCTGACGACCCCCTCCACCAGCAGGTAGAGGCAATCGTCGAAGACGCCCTCGCGCGCGATCCACGCCCCCGGCGCGTGCTGCTCCTCCTTCACCAGCCTCGCGAGGTCGACGAGCTGGCGGGTGGTGAGCGCCTCGAAGAAGGGCAGCGAGCGGAGCTGGAGCGCGATCTCGACCGGCCTCACGACCGCATGATCCCCGAGGCCTCCGCGGCCGGCCAGCGCGATCCCGGCCGCGAGCGTCCGCGCGAGGTCCTCGGGATCGGCGAGCAGGGCCTCGATCGCCTCCTCGAGCTTGGGGACGGGCCGGCCGAGCGCCTCCGCCGCGAGCCTCCCGCGCGTGCCGGGATCTCCCTCCTCGAGCAGCGGGACGAGCCGGCCCTTCTCGCGCCCGACGAGCGATTCGAGCGCCTCGAGCACGATCGAGTAGCGGCGCCCGCCGCGGGCGAAGCGCAGCTGCTCGCCGAGCTCGGCGATGCGGTCGTCGCCGTGGAGCGCGGCGAGCAGGCCGAGCGCGGCGTGGAGCTGTTCGTCCACGCGCTCGAGCAGGCGCTGGCGGACGATCGCGAAGCGCTCGCGGTCGCCGAGCGCGGCGACGTGCAAGAGGTCTCGCCGGACGGCCTCGATCTCCCGTTCGTAGAGCGCGGCGATCGGAGCGCGCCCGACGTCGAGCTCGCGCACGAGGTCGACGAGCGCCGGCTGCGCGCTGCGCGGCCCGTAGGCGAGCTCGCGCAGCAGCACGTCGGCGCAGCGCGGGCCGAGCGCGCGCAGCCCCTCGCGCGCGGATAGCCGCCATTCCTCGCGCGGCGAGCCCAGGTGGGAGACGAGCCAGCTCGCGTGCTCGGCGAGCCCCACCCGCCCGGCGTAGCGCAGGAGCGCCGCGCGCACGCGCGGCTCGTCTTCGGCCCGCAGCGCCAGCATGCGTTCCGCGACGGGCGCGGCGCCGGCGCCCCGCCGCGCCGCCACCTCCGCGATCGCTTCCGCGGCGGCGGTCCGCTCCGCCGGATCGACGAGCAGCCCGGCCAGCAGCGCGAGCCGCGCTTCGAAGCGCGCGCCCTCCGCGCCGCACAGGAGCGACCAGCGGCACTCCTCGCGCGCGGTGCGCCGCGCGGCCGCATCGGCGCCCGCGAGCGCGCGGGCGAGATCGGCGTCGAGATCACTTCCCGGCGGCGCTGCGCCCCGGCGGTCGAGCGCGGCGAGGGCCGCGAGGCGCACCGCGGGCGAGGCGTCCGCGAGTGCCGCCGTGAGCGCGGCCTCCACCCTCGCCCGCGGCGCGAGCCGCGCGTAGGCCTGGATGAGGTCGGCCCGCTCGCGGTCCGGGAGCTCGCCGGGCTCCGCCAGCAGCGCCTCCAGCGCTCGCGCCGCCCCGGGGCTGCGCAGCTCCTCCGGGGCGCTCGCCTCGAGCACGCGGTCGAGGGCCGCGATCAGGAGCGGGCGGCTGCCGGCCGGCGCGCGCTGGAGCGCGGACGCGAAGGCCTCGGCGGCGAGCCCCGGCTCGGCGTCGGCGACGAGCGCGATCGCGGCGCGCACCCGCCCGCGCTCGTCGGAGGCGAGCTCGCTGGCGAGCGCCCGCACGGTGGCGCGATCGAGGAGCTCCGCATGCTCCAGCGCCTCGTCGCGACGCGTGCGCTCCGCCGCGGAGCGCAGCAGCAGCTGCGGATAGCGGCGCCAGAGCCAGAGCGAGGCCGCGAGCCAGGCCAGCGCGATCGGCAGCGCCGCAAAGCTCACGAAGGCCGTGGAGCCGAGCGCGAGGGCGCCGAGCACCGCCGCGTTCCCGATCGCGCCGCCGGCGCGTTTCGTCGGCCCCTCGATCAGCGCCGAGGCGCGCGAGCGGATCGCCTCGGGAAAGAGGCTCGAGAGCACGCGCAGCGCCGGGTCGTACACCGCCTTGTCCTGCAGCTGGGTCGCCGCCATCGCCGCGACGCCCGTCGCGAGGGTCATCTGCGCGCTGAGCCCGCCGAAGCCCGCCAGGTAGGCGAGCGGCGCGATCGTCGAGGCGAGCGGGATCCCGATGCGCCGGAAGAGGCGGGAGCTCGCGAAGAGCTGGGCGCCGAGCACGCCGAGGTTGATCCAGCCGCGGAAGCTCGCGTAGAAGGCGAGCAGGCGCGCCTCGCCCTCGGCACCCCGCGTCGCGCGGTCCGCGAGATACGAGAACTCCCAGTAGAGAACCGGCGCGAGGATGCCACCGCAGAGCGAGATCGCGACGAGCAGGCGGAAGAGCCCGCTCTCGCGCCACAGCGACGCGAAGGACCTCGGGCTGGCTTCCGCAGCCCTGCGCGACGCGCGACGCCCTCGCGCCGCGTCGCGACGCGGGCGGTCGAGGCGCGGGCGGAGGCGGCGCAGCGGCAGCGCGGCCGCCGCGGCGAGGCCCAGGATCCCCCCCGTGAGCAGGAGCAGGCCCCCGATCTCGAGCGCCCGTGCGAGCGGATCGGACGCGAAGCTCCCCGCCACCGCGCCGAGGGTCCCGCCCGCCGTCATCGGCGCGAAGAGGCGCTTCGCCTGGCGACCGTGCAGGAGGTCGGCCATCGCGATCCAGAAGACGATTAGCGCCAGCGTCGAGACGAGCCTCGAGGCGACGAGCAGGACGACGACGCCGCTGCGCGTGTCCGCCTCGACGACGGACCAGAGGGGGACGAGCGCGAGCCCCAGCCCGGCGAGCATCCGCGGCAGGAGCCGCAGGCGGTCGCTGCGCGCCGCGACGCCCACGAACGCGAAGGTGGCCACGAGGAGCAGGGCGTCGCTCAGCAGGAAGCCCTGGGGCAGGAGCTCGACGCCGACCCGCTTCACGAAGAGGGTCTCGGCGACGTTCCGGAGCGAGACCTCGGCCCAGCCGAGGAGCCCGAGTGCGAGGGTTCCCCAGACGAAGACCCGGCCCTCGCCGGGCTCGATGCCGAGCCAGCTCCGCACGCGCGCCTCGCCCGGGCACCATATCACGGGATCCGCGCGGGTCCGCGGTATGGGAGGCCGGGAGCCCAGCGGGTATGCTCCCGCGCCATGTCGGGACGAAGCTCCGCGAAGGCGTTCCTCGCCGCGCTGCTCGCGGCCGCGCCGGTGGCGCGCGCCGCGGCGCAGGCGCTCCCGGATCCGCCCGCGCTCCGCACCTGGGTGCAGGAGATGAAGGATTCGGCGCAGGGCCCCTTCCAGGCGATCCGCTGGTTCTGCAACGACGGCACGATGCACCCGGCGCGCCCCTATCCCTGCGGCACGCGCGGGGGGGGCGTCCAGCACGGCGAGTGGAACGCGCGCGTGAAGCAGATGCGCGGGGAGGGCTACGCGATCGCGAACGTGCTCGCGACGCTCCCGGTCGACCGCTACACGGGGCGCGCGCCCGACACGAACGCGCTCGCCCAGCTCCTGATCGAGCGCTTCCTGATGCGGGTCGACGACGGCTGGATCTTCCGCGGGGCGCAGACCTACCGGGGAGCGCTGCAGGTCGAGGACGAGGAGGCCGGTGCCCGCCGGCTCCTGCTCGCGATGCTGGCCGATCCCTTCTGGCGCGGCCCCGAGCGCTTCGCCTTCGTCCGCGAGGCGGCGCGCCAGCTGCCGCTCCAGCCCGACGCCGCGACCGCCGCGGCGGTCCGCCACCAGGCGCTCCAGATTGCCGAGAAGGACCGCGGCTTCATGGGCCTGCGGGCCAAGATCCACAACCTCCCGGACGAGGGCGACGCGGGGAAGGTCCGCGAGTACGCGTCCGCCAGGGGACGCCCGGAGCTCGCGTCCGCGTACGAGGATCTGGCCGCGACGATCGACGCCCTCTACACGCAGGCGGGCGCGGTCGCAACGCTCGAGACCGCGGCGCGGCAGACGAGCGACCCCGCGCTCGCCGAGAAGTTCCAGCTCGCTGCCCGCAAGCTCGGTTCGGTGCGCGACCCGTCGCAGCGCCTCGACGTGGCCGGCCGCATCCTCGAAGCGCTGCGCGAGGCCTTCCCGGGCGCCGCGACGCCCGAGGCGGCCCTCGACCTGCTCGAGGCGGGCCTCGCGCTCGAGGACGAGTTCTTCGTGGCGGCGAACGGCCTCCTGCCGCGCCTGCCCTCGGCCACGCGCCGCGAGCGCCTCGCCTGGGTCGAGGACACGCTGCGCGCGCTCTACGGCGTCGGCTTCCTGACGCGCCGCCAGCTCGACGGCGGCCGCGAGAGCCTGCGGACGCTGGTCGCGGTGCCGGCGCTCGACGTCGACACCTACCGCAGCGAGCTGCGCTACCTGGCGCGTGCGCCCGAGTGGTCCGATCGCCAGCTCGCCTTCCACTTCGGCACGGCCGAGGCGAAGCTCGCCCCGCTGGAGCCGCTCGTGCACCTCTTCCGCCAGGACCGCCTGCGCGGCAGCCCCCTGCTCTTCTACACCGGCGTGGTCGACAGCCTCATCCTCGATGCCAACCAGCTCGCGGGCATCGAGCACGAGATCCTCGGCCAGAAGCTCGGCGCGGGCCTGCGCGCGCTCAACCCCGGCCTCGCGCGGGGGGTCCTCTTCGTACCGCCGGGGGACGAGCTGCCCGAGGAGATCGACCCGGACGGGATCTACCTGCTGCCGGAGTCCACCTCCGAGCTGCCGCGCGTGGCGGGAATCCTGACCCGCGGCGAGGGCAGCTCCCTCTCGCACGTGCAGCTGCTCGCGCGCAACCTCGGCATCCCGAACGTGGTCGTGGGCGAGGCGGTGCTGCCGCGGATCCGCGCGCTCGACGGCCAGCGCGTCGTGCTCGCCGTGAGCCCGGCGGGCGTCGTCCGGATCGCCCGCGACGGGCCGAACTGGGACGCCGTCTTCGGCAGCCAGCGCGTCGTGAGCGACGTCGTGATCCGGCCCGACCGCGCGAAGCTCGACCTCTCGCGGACCGGGCTCGTGCCGCTCTCGGAGCTCCGCGCCGAGGACTCGGGCCGGATCTCGGGCCCGAAGGGGGCGAACCTGGGCACGCTCAAGGCCGCCTTCGGGCCCCAGGTCCCCGACGGCTTCGTGATCCCCTTCGGCGTCTTCCGCCAGGTGCTCGACCAGCCGCTGGAGCCGGGCGGGCCCTCCGTCTGGGACTGGATGCGCCAGAGCTACGCGGAGCTGGCGAGGCTCCCCGAGGGCGCGGCGCGCGACCGCGAGGCGAAGCGTTTCCTCGAGCGGCTGCGCGCGTGGATCGCGCAGGTGGACCCGGGGCCCGAGTTCCGCGCGGAGCTCCGCGCCGCGCTCGACCGTCTCGGCCCGGACGGCAGCTTCGGGGTCTTCGTGCGCAGCGACACGAACGTCGAGGATCTCCCCGGCTTCACCGGCGCCGGCCTGAACCTCACCGTCCCGAACGTCATCGGCTACGAGAAGGTCCTCGAGGCGCTGCACGAGGTCTGGGCCTCGCCCTTCACCGACCGCTCCTACGGCTGGCGGCAGAACCACATGGAGCAGCCCGAGTACGTCTTCCCGGCGGTGGTGGTGCAGCGGAGCTTCCCGTCGGAGAAGTCGGGCGTGCTGGTCACCTCCGACGTCGACACGGGCCGGATGGGCTGGATCACGGTCGCGGTGAGCGAGGGCGTGGGCGGCGCCGTCGACGGCCAGGCGGCGGAGTCGCTGCTCGTGAACGAGGCCAGCGGACACGTGCGCGTGCTCGCGCAGGCCAGCGCGCCCACCAAGGCCGTGCTCTCGCCGGCGGGCGGGCTCGCGCGCGCGCCGGCGAGCGGCAGCGAGACCCTGCTCGAGCCGGGCGAGATCGCGCAGCTCCTCTCGCTCTCGCGCGAGGTTCCGCAGCGCTTCGCAACCCTGCGCGACGCGCAGGGCCGACCGATCCCGGCGGACGTCGAGTTCGCGTTCCGCGACGGGCGCCTGACGCTGCTCCAGATCCGCCCCTTGAACGAGAGCAAGAGCGCGCAGCGCAACGCCTACCTGCTCGGCCTCGACGCGCAGCTGCGCGCTCGCGGCGCCGCCGGCGTCGCCCGCGACGCCGTTCCGAAGGAGGAGCCCTCGTGAGCCGCCGCCCGGTCCCCGCCGCTTTCGCCCTGCTCGCGCTGCTCGCGCCCGGGCCCAGCCTCGCCTATCCGCTCGACCTCTCGGAGGCGACGGGGATCACCCGCCTCGAGGCCTACCGGCTCGGCCAGAAGGGCCGCGAGCGCGCGGGAGGCCAGCTCCTGCCGAAGGGCGCGCTGCTCCCGGCGAGCGGCGTCACCCTCTCGCTCCAGGACCAGCCGGAGTTCGCGATTCCGCCGCCCGACCCCGAGCTCGGCGCGCAGCTGCGCTTTGCTCTCGGCGCCGACGCGCGCTCCTACTCGCTGGCGCTCCTCGACCTCACGGATCCCGCCCATCCGCGCTACGCCGGGGTAAACCCCGACCAGGCCCAGAACCCCGGAAGCGTCGGCAAGATCCTGGTCGCTCTCGCCCTCTTCCAGGCGCTGGCCGACCTGCATCCCGACGACGTCGACGCCCGCCGGCGGATCCTGCGCGAGACCGAGGTCCGCGCCGACGGCTTCATCCGCAACGACGACCACGAGGTCCCCTTCTGGAAGCCCGGCGACCCGCGCGTCGAGAGGCGGCCGATCCGCGAGGGCGACGCCGCGAACCTCTGGAGCTGGCTCGACTGGATGATCTCGAGCTCGTCGAACGCGGCCGGGAGCGGGGTCATGGCGCAGCTCGTGCTGCTGCGCCGCTTCGGCCGCGACTACCCCGTCCCCGCGGCGCAGGGCGCGGCCTTCTTCGCGAAGACGCCGAAGCCGGAGCTCACGCGGATCTACCTCGGGGCGATGCTCGACCCGATCGGGCAGAGCGGCCTCGACCGCCGCCGGCTCCAGCAGGGGAGCTTCTTCACCCGCGAGGGCAAGGCGCGGATCCCCGGGACGAGCAGCGTCGCCACCGCCGGGGAGCTCCTGCGCTACCTGGTCCGCATGGAGCAGGGCAAGCTCGTCGACGCGTTCTCGAGCCTCGAGATCAAGCGGCTGCTGTACCTGACGGAGCAGCGGATCCGCTACGCCTCGCAGCCGGCGCTCGGGGATTCGGCGCTCTACTTCAAGTCGGGCTCGCTCTACAGCTGCCAGCCGGAGGCGGGCTACGCCTGCGGGAAGTTCCTCGGGAACCGGCTCAACTACATGAACTCGATGGTCCTCGTCGAGACGCCCGACCGCACCCCGCCGCTGCGCTACGCCGTCGCCGTGCTCTCGAACGTGCTCAGGAAGAACTCGGCCGAGGTCCACGAGGAGCTCGCGCTCGAGGTCCACCGGATGATCGAGTCGCTGCACCCGGCGCTGGCCGCCCCGCCGGGCGCGCGGGCGGTCGACGGCCGGCCCTGGCAAGCGCGGCCCGGGCCGCGTTAGGAAGCCTTCCGGAAGACGATCGCGTCGAGCGCGACGATGATCCGCTCGAGCCAGCGGGTGCCATCGCGGTCGTTGCTGAGCGCGACCGCGATGTAGGAGCGCCCGTTGCGCTCGACGAGCGCGCTGTCGGAGTGGAAGGTCCCCCAGGAGCCGGACTTGCGGAAGAGGTTCGTCTCGGGGCGGATCTTGCGCAGGGCCGCCACGAACTTGTGGCCGAGCGCGGTGTGGGAGAGGATCTCCTTCATCTTCAGGCTGTGCTCGGGGGTCACGAGGTTCCCGGTCTCGAGCAGGTAGTAGAAGCGGGCCACCTGCATCGCGGTCGCCCCGTGCGAGAGGTTGTGCAGCGGGTCGCGGCGCCAGAGGCCGGACTTGGCGTAGTCCTTGCCCACCCAGAGGCCCCCGTTGTGGCGGGGGTCGTAGAGCCGGTAGCGCGGCGAGAGCAGGACCCGGGCGATGTACTCCTTGCCCACGCGGGTCATCAGCTCCGTCGAGGCCTCGTTCGAGGACTCGCCGATCATGCGCCGCATCAGGATCTCGGTCTCGCGGTCGAGCGGCATCTTGCCCTGCGCGATCTTCTCGAAGGCCCCGAGCAGCACCGCGATCTTCGGCAGGCTCGCCGCGTACATCATGACGTCGCCGTTCACGGCCGCGACCCGCGGCTCGTCGAGGTCCGAGAGGTCGATCAGCGCCACGGCGAGCCGTTGACCCTTCGCCTCGTCATCGAGGCGAAGGCGGTGTAGCGCCCGGTCGACGTCGCCCTGCAGGCGCGCGTCGCCGAAGCTCCAGAGCGGCGCCATGTCCTCGAAGGGCGCGATCCGGTCGAGGGCGACCATGTCGCGCAGCACCGGGTCCTCGACGATCTCCCACTGCGTCTCGACCGCAGCGGCCGGCTTCCCGCCCGCCGCGCCGGGCTCGCCGGCGACGGCGAGGGCCGGGAGCAGGCAGCCGGCAGCGAAGAGGCAGGGAGCGAGCTTCATCGTCCCACGGCTTCCTCGACGAGTCGGCGGTGCCTGCGGATCACGTCGACGCAGACCAGGAGCCACAACAGCACCAACCCGACATTGAACACGAAGAATGTATCGGTCGCCAGCTGGAGCACATGACCCCCGACCAGGACCGTAAGGGCCGCCAGGCCGTCTCCGACCCGCGTGATCAAGCTATCGATCGCGGGCTTGCCCTGGTAGGTCACGCCCGAGGGGACCGGCAGCCACAGGACGTGCCGGGCGGTGTTGTTGATCGAGTAGTCGGTGGCGTTCTCGGCGACCTTCATCACCTTCACGACCGCGAGCACCGGGACGAACCACATGGCGGTGTAGGACACCAGGGAGACCACGGGCAGGAGGAGCAGGATCCCCGCGATTCCGCCGTGCTTGAGCAGGCGCGATGCCACGAAGGCCTGGAGCAGCAGCGCAGCCCCGTTCACCCACGCGTAGAAGTTGCTGTAGAACAGCGTATTGACGGTCTGGGTGTACTCCAGAGCCTGCCGCGAGTCGGGAGTCAGCCCCTGGGCCATCACCTGTCGACCCACGAATTCCTGGAGGACCCGGTACAGGAGGTTCTCTCCGTTCGTGTTCACCCAATTCAGCAACAGTGTGATCCCCGCGACGGCCATGAGGAAGCGATTCCTGAGCAGCAGCTGGATGAGCGAGCCTCCGGTCGGGTCGCCCTGCTCTACCGGCGCCGCGGGCCGCCGCGCGCCCCCCCCGGGGGCCTCCCGAGTGTCGACCATCCGCGTCAACAGGATCGAGATCCCCAGGGGGATGGTCGCTACGAGCAGCAGGTACTCCTTCGGGACGAGGCCGGACTCGACGAGCTGATTCGTGATCCAGGCGCCGCTGGCAGCCCCCGCCGTGGCGCCGATCGCGATCACCGGGAGGATGCGCCGCCCGGGCCCGTCGTCGTAGACGTCGGCCGCGAAGGCGAAGAACTGCGCCACGACGAAGACCCCGAAGATCCCGACCCAGAGGTAGAAGAGGATCCCGGACACGGGCAGGTGTTCGAAGAAGACTCCGGGCTGGAGCGCCCAGAACACGACCATGTTCGAGATGCAGAAGAGGCTCGCCCAGGTGATCAGCTCTGCGCGCGGCAGTCGATGGGTGAGCCTCGCGTACCAGGCGAGGATCGGGACGAGGAGCAGACTCTGGCCGAAGCTCGAGTAGGCCCGGACCTCCCACTTGTCGAGCCCGGCGACGTCGGACACCGCGATCCAGCCGTCCCGCAGCGGCTTCACGAAGTAGTAGGCACAGAGGATCAGGAACGCGTTGGCGAGCATCAGCAGGGCCGTCCCGCCCTCGCCCGGGCGCACGTCCGTGAACAGCCGCAGGCAGCGCTCCACCCGGGAGAGCCGGTCGATCTGAAGGGTCGGGCTCGCCAGCGTCGATTCCCCCCCGCTCCCATGTTATACCGTGGGCCTATACCCGTGGGAGGGGCCGCGGGCGGATTCTCGCGCCCGAGGGGGGCCGATGTACGCCTGGAACCTCGCCGACGCGCTCGACCTGATCGCGGAGATCCGTGCCGACCGGGACGCCGTGGTCCAGGGCGAGCGGCGCCTCACCTGGCGCGCGGCCGAGCGCAGGGCGCAGAGCCTCGCCGCGTGGATGAAGGGGCGCGGCGCCACCCATCAGGGGAAGGTCGCGATCTACAGCTACAACCACCCGGCCTACATGGAGGCGATCTGGGCCGCGATGAAGGCCGGGCTGGTCCCCGTGAACGTCAACTACCGCTACCGGGCCGGGGAGCTGAGCTACCTGCTCCAGAACGCCGACGCCGAGATCGCGGTCGTCCACGAGGACTTCCTCCCGCTCTTCGAAGACGTGCGCGCCGAGCTTTCGTCGCTGCGAGGCGTGCTCGTGGTCGCCGAGCGCGGCGCGGGCGGCGCGCTCCCGGTCGGCGCCGAGGACTACGAGGGCGTCGCGAGCGCCGGCCTCCCCGCGCCCGCGGCGGCGCGCAGCCCGGACGACCTCCTGCTGCTCTACACCGGTGGGACGACCGGCCTGCCCAAGGGAGTGATGTGGCGCCAGGCCGACCTCTACGCGCGGCTCGGCGGGGGCGGCCTCGGCCCCTCCCCCGCCGAACCCGAGGCGCTGCGCGCCTTCGTGCGCGACCACGAGCTACCGCTGCGCACCGTGATCGCCCCGCCGCTCATGCACGGCACGGGGCTCTTCATGGCGCTGATCGCCTGGCTGACCGGCGGTGCGGTGCTGCTGCTGCCCGACCCGCGCCATTTCGATCCCGCTCAGCTCTGGAGCACGGTCGAGCGCGACCGCGCCAACGCCGTCTCGATCGTGGGCGACTCCTTCGCGAAGCCGATGCTGCAGGAGCTGCGCTCGGGGCGGCGCTACGACCTCACGTCGCTGCGCATGATCGCCTCCTCGGGCGTGATGTGGAGCCAGGAGACCAAGCGCGGGCTGCTCGAGGCCCACCCGCCGATGGCCCTCGTCGACTCGCTCGGCTCGTCCGAGGCGCTCGGCATGGGCATCTCGATCACCACCTCCGCCGGAGTGGTCGAGACCGCGCGCTTTAGGCTCTCGGAATCGACGCGCCTCTTCGATTCGGACCTGCGCCCGATCGAGGCCCGGCCCGGCGCGCGCGGCCTCGTCGGCGTCTCCGGACACCAGCCCTGCGGGTACTACAAGGACCCCGCGAAGAGCGCGCGCACCTTCGTCGAGGCCTTCGGCCGGCGATTCTCGATCCCCGGCGACTGGGCCGAAGTCGGGACCGACGGCCAGACGCTCGTGCTCCTCGGCCGCGGCTCGGTGTGCATCAATACCGGCGGCGAGAAGGTGTTCCCCGAGGAGGTCGAGGAGGTGCTGAAGCGCCACCCCGGCGTCCGGGACGCGGTCGTGGTCGGCATTCCGGACGAGCGCTTCGGCGAGGTGGTGACGGCGGTGGTCTCGGCGAGCGGCGCGCCGCCCGATGCCGCGGAGCTCGTGCGCCTGGTGAAGCGAGAGCTCGCCGACTACAAGGCGCCGAAGCACGTGGTCTTCGTGGACGAGGTCTACCGCTCGCCCTCCGGCAAGGCGGACTTCCGGCGCACCCGGGAGGTCGCGCTCGAGGCCCTCGGCCTCTCCGGCTGAGCCAGCGAAGCGCGCCGCGAGGGCAAGCCCGCGCCGCGGGCTCGGGCCACGCCCGCGGCGCTCGCCCAGCCGATCGGGAAGGCGGCAGGGAGGCGCACCATCTCGAAGAGGGTGGCGATCAGCTCCTCGCGCTCGCCCGCGCGATGCGGGTTGTAGTACTCCCAGACGATCGCGCCTTCCGGCGCCACCTCGAAGGCCCGGCCGCCGTCCGACTCGCTCACGAGCGTGTTGCCGTTCGGGAGCCGCTCGGCCGCCCCGCAGGTGAGCGAGAAGAAGGGGCGCTCGGCGGTGCCGGCGTAGTCCCACGCGATCTCCCCGGTCGCCGGGTCGAGCTCGAGCACGCGGGACTTCCACGGATCCGCGCCGCGGTTGTCGAAGAGCAGGAGGCGCCCGTTCGCGAGCAGCTTCGGGTCGTGCTGGCTGCGGAATCCACCCTGGAGCGCCCAGGCGACCTCACCCCGTTCGAGGTCGAGCACCGCGAGGGCATGCGGGACGAGGAGCGAGACGAGCGCGCTGCCCCGGCGGAAGGCCGGGAGGCGATCCGCGAGGCGCCCGTCGAGCAGGAAGATCGAGTTGGTGTGGAAGACGTCGCCCATGCGGGTCCGAGCGGGATCGAAGAGGTGCGCATGGCGGGAGCCGCGCAGCGCGCCCAGGATCGAGACCCTCCGCTTCTCGCTCCCGTCGGGCGCGAGCTGCGCGACGAAGTCCAGCAGCACCGGGCGCTCGGGGTCGACCTCGGGCTCGATCCGCGCCTCGCGCGCGAGCACGTAGATGTCGCCGTCGGGGCCGACCTCGAGGTCGTGGTGCGCCTGGATCGGGCTGGCCCAGAGTAGCCGTGAGTCGCGGTCGAGCTTCACGAGGCCGAGGCCCTCGTAGATCGCGAGGACGTCGCCGTTCGGGAAGAGGTGCGCGCGCCGGAAGAAGCCGGCGCCCGTGTGGAGCCACTCCTTCGGGAAGTCCGGCCAGACGTCCTGGAACCTGTGGCGCCAGCGATGCAGCACGCGCCCGTCCATGTCCATCAGCACGGCCTCGGGCGCGTGGCCCGAGGTGTAGAAGTTCAGGCCCGGCCAGGCGCGCCCGCGATCGTGCGCGCTGACGCCGCGGCGGTCCGGAGCCGGACGCGATCCGGCGACGTAGCCGATCGCCTCGAGCTGCGCGATCTGGGCGCGCTGCTCGGGGTCGAGCGCCGGATCGAAGCGCGCGGGGCGGAGCTTGCGCCAGCGACCCGGCACCTCGGAAGGCGCCGGCTCGGCGACGCCGGGCGAAGGCGGCGCCGCGGCCTCGGGGAGCGCGGGGCCGTCCGGTGTGCGAGCGGGCTCCCCCTCGCGGCCGCAGGCGGCGAGCAGGGCGGCGAGCGCACCGGCGCCGCGCAGAATCCGCGCCCGTCCGCTCCGCCGCATCATCGCCGGCCGAAGGTAGCAGCGGCCTCCGGGCCCGAAGGCCTCCCTGCTACCCTGCGCCGGCGTGGGAGCGCCGCCGCAGGCCGAGCGCGGGAAGGTCCGCGGCTCCGCGCTCCGCCGGGCCCTGCCCGCGCTGCTCGTCGCCGCGGCCGTCGCGGAGCTGCTGCGCGAGGCGTGGCGGCCCGGTCCCCAGCTCGACGATGCCTACATCTCGTACCGCTACGCGCGGAACCTGGTCGAGGGGCTCGGGCTCGTCTACAACGCCGGCGAGCGCGTCGAGGGATTCACGAACCTCGCGTGGACGCTCCTCGTCGCGGCGGGCCTCGCGCTCGGGCAGGACGCGCCGGCCGTCGGACACGCCCTCGGGCTCGCGAGCGCGGCGGGTCTGCTCGTCGCGACCGCGATCTATGCGGCCACGGGTCTGCCCCGCGAGCGGGCGCTCCCTGCGTCCGCTGCGGCGTGGCTCGTGCTCGTCTCGCCGGCCTTCGCCGGCTGGGCCACGCTCGGCATGGAGACCCCCCTTTTCGCGCTCCTCACGACCGCCGCGCTCGCCGCGCACGCGCGCGGTCGGATCGGCGCAGCGGCGCTCACCGCCTGCCTCGCGACCCTGACCCGCCCGGAGGGCGTGCTCGTGGCGGCGGTCGTCCTCGGGAGCCACGTCCTTGGCGCGTGGCACCGCGAGCGCGTGCGCTCCCTCGCGTGGCCCCTGGGCTATGCGGGGCTGCTCGGCTGCCTGACGCTCCTCCGCCTCGCCTACTACGGCGCTCCGCTCCCGAACACCTTCTACGCGAAGGTGGGCGGGCTTCCGTGGTCGGCCGGCCTCTACTACACGCAGAGCTTCCTCGTCGAAGGCGCATGGCTGCTCCTCCTCCCGGCGTGGCTCGGTGTGCAGCGGGTCCCGGCGCTGCGGCCGGGGGCGGCCTTCGTCGCCCTGGTCTCGCTCTACGCGATCGGCGTGGGCGGGGACGCATTCGCCCACTCGCGCTTCTACCTGCCCGCCCTGCCGGTGCTCGCGGCCCTGGGCGCGCGAGGCGCCGCGGCCGCCGCGGCGCGCGACGCCCGCGTCGGCGCGCTCGCGTGGGCGAGCCTCGCGGCCGCGGTCCCCTGGTGCCTCTTCGGGCTCTACGCGCTCCGCGTCGAGACCTGCGCCGCGATCCTCGCCGCCGGCCTCGCGCTCGCCGCCAGCCTCGAGCGCGGCCGGCCGCAGCCGGCCTGGATCGGACTCGCCGCGCTCGCGCTCGCGCTGCCCCTGCTCGTCCCCCCGCCGGCCGACCTCGAGGGGGTTCGCGCGCGGGCGGGCAGGCGCACGCGCGCCGAGGCCCTCGCCCAGTCCTGGCGCTTCCACGCGAATCTCGAGCGCCTCGCCCTGCGCCGCACCGAGAGGCTGCGCGCGCGCGCCGAGCCGGTAGGGCTCGTCGCCACCGGCGGAATCGGCGCCTTCGGCTGGCACTCGCGGCTTCCGATCCTCGACATCCTTGGCCTCGTCGACCCCACGATCGCCCGCAGCCGGCCCGGAGCCCCCGCCGCAAGCGAAACGCGCAGCGAGCCGCAGGCGAGCGAAGAAATCCAGGTCTGGCTCGCGCCGGGCCATCACCGCTCGGATGCGGAGTACGTCTTCTCGCGCGAGCCCGACTACGTGCTGATCCCACAGCGCGGATCGGTCCCGCTCGTCGCCCCGGCCACGCTCGCGCTCTGGGAGCACCCGGCCCTCGCCGCCGACTACGTCTGGGACCCCGAGGTGGTCGGCTACCGGCGCCGCGCGATCACGCGCTGATTCGAGGTCTCGAGGCCGAGGCGCGCCCGCATCCAGTCGACCGCCACGAAGAGCGCGAGGAGCAGCGGGTTCTGGTAGTGGCAGAAGCGCACCACCGCGTCGGGCCAGCCGCGGTCGAGCAGCCAGTTGTGCAGCGAGATCGTCCACGCCGAGGTGCTGATCAGGCACTCGCTGCGCTCGACCCGGAAGCCCGACGCCTCGAGCATGCGCCGGAGCGAAGCGCTCGAGAAGAGGTTCCAGTGCCGGGGGAAGTGGTAGTGCCCCCACCACGAGCGCCGGAAGAGCCGGTAGTCGAGCCCCGCGAGGTTCGGCGTCTCGACCACGAAGCAGCCGCCCGGCCGCAGCAGCGCGTGCACGCGGCGGCAGATCGCGACCGGGTCCTCCACGTGCTCGATCAGCTGGAGCATGATCACGGCGTCGAAGCCCGGGTCCGCCGCGTCGAAGTCCTCGACGCGACCCACGTGCGCCTCGAAGCCGCGCGCGCGGCATCCGGCCACCGCCGCCGCGTCGAGGTCGATCCCGACGAGCTCCCACTCCGGGCCGCCGAAGTCGCGCAAGAGACCGAGGAAGCGGCCGTTGCCGCAGCCCACGTCGAGGACGCGCCGCGCGCCGGCGCCGATCGCGTCGCGATAGAGCCGTACCTTGCCGCCCTCCCAGCGCCGCCGCAGCCGGGCCACCAGCGCGTTCCCGCCGCTCGCGAACGCGTAGTAGTTCGCCGGATAGATCACCCCGAGATCGGCGACCCGCGGGCGCGGGCAGAGGTAGACGTGCGCGCACGCGGCGCAGCGCACGAAGCGGAACTCGTTCGGGCAGGTGTCGTATTCGAAGTCGCGACCGGTCGCGGTGGGCTCCGCCTGCGCGGCGCCGCAGAGGGCGCAGCGCGTCTCAACCAGAGACAGGGGTGTGCGCGGAGAGCTCGCGGCCGGGGTATCGGCGCTCGAAGACGCGGTGCTCGATCGGGACGCCATGGCTCCTCAGCCACTCCAACCGCTCCCGGAAGACCGCCCGATAGCGGTGCCAGGGGAGATTCGGCCAGAGGTGGTGGATCGCGTGGTAGTTGTGGCCGAGCACGAGCGGCGTGAGCCAGGGGACGTCGACGACGCGCGTCCCCTGGAAGCGGTGGGCCGGAAGCCCCACGTGCGGCAGGTAGTTGATGTACCAGTCCATGATCAGCTTGGCGATCGCGACCGGGAGCGCCCAGAGCAGGAGCAGGTCGGCGAACGCGCCCGCGCGCCAGGCGAGGGCGTAGAGCGCCGCGACCGCGGCGACCTGGGCCAGGTCCGAAGCCTTCTCGCCCCGCGTGCGCGGGTCCCGCGCCAGGAGCTTGCGCGCGTAGCCGAGCGCGCGCGGGTAGCGCCAGAGGATCCGCCAGAAGGGGCCATCGACGTAGACGAAGTTCGGGTCGTCGCGCTCGTTCAGGCGCGCATGGTGCTGGAGGTGGATCCAGCGCTGCATGAAGTACGGCGTCATGTACGGGAACATGCCGAGGATCCCGACCGCCGTGTTGACGGAGGAGCGCCGCGAGACGTTGCGATGCACGGCCTCGTGCCAGACCGTGAAGGCCAGGTGGACCGCCACGGTCGCTACGAGCACGTGGAGCGCGATCGGGAGCGGCCGGTGGGCGTGCAGGGCGAAGTTCCCGAGCAGGAGGGCGTACATCGCCGCGAGGGTGGCGAGGGTCCGGGCATCCGGCCCGTTCCCGCCGTTCCCGCGGCCTCTCCCCCGCGCGCTGCTTGCAGGCGTCGCCATCGGGGATAATCTACGAAGATCAACATGTTACGTCAATGCGCGGCGCCGGCGACCTCGTTCGTGGTCGCCCTCGTCTTCCAGCTCCCGTTCTACAGGCTCGCGGGCGGCCGATGAGCGCCGCCGTCGCTCCCGCCTGTCCCGTCTGCGCGAGCCCGCGCGGGAAGCTGCGCTACCGGATCACGCGCTTCGAGATCCTGGACTGCCTCGATTGCGCGCTGGTCTACCTCTGGCCGCGACCGGAGCCCGACGAGATCCGCACGATGTTCGAGCAGCTCTACACCACGGGCGAAGGCTCGCTGCCGGAGCTCCGCGGCTACTACGACTTCTGCTACGAGGACGAGCCCGGGAACCCGCTGGTGCAGGGCTACGAGCGCTGGCTCGACGAGATCGAGCGCCACCGCGCACCGGGGCGCCTGCTCGACATCGGCTGCGGCACCGGCCTCTTCCTCGCGGTGGCGAGGCGCCGCGGCTGGAAGCCCTCCGGGATCGACGCATGCGAGGTGGCCACCCGCCACGCGCGCGAGCACTTCGGCCTCGAGGTCTGGAGCGGCGAGTTCACGGATTTCGCCGCCGAGGGGCGCCGCTTCGACGCGATCACCGGCTGGGACATCATCGAGCACTCGCGCGAGCCCGTCGCGCTCCTCGGCGCCGCGCGCCGCTGCCTGGGCCCGGACGGCGTGGTCGGCCTCTCGACGCCGAACCAGCGCAGCATCCTCGACCTCGTGGCCGGGGCTCTCCATCGCCTGAGCGCTGGGCGCTTGACGGCGCCGCTCGAGAAGTTCTACATCGAGCAGCACTTCCTCTACTACTCGCCCGCGACGCTCGCCGACTCGCTCGCGCGCGCGGGCCTCGCCGTCGTCGCGATGCGCCGCGAGCAGACCGACCTCCGCCGGCTCACGCTCGCGCCTCCGATGCGCCTTGCGCTCCACGCCCTCTTCGCGGCGGCCCGCGTGCTCGGCCGCGAGAACCGGCTCTTCGCCGTGGCGCGCGCGGCGGGCTAGAGCCCGATGGATCGGGCGAGGCGGCGGGTCCTGCTGGGCCGGGCGCTGCTCGTGACCCTGGGCCCGATCCTCGGGATGGCGCTGCTCGCCGCGCTCGAGCTCGGCCTGCGAATCGCGGGCGCCGGCGAGGGACCTCCGGGCTACGACCCGCTCTCCGGCTTCTCGAGCTCGGTCCCGCTCTTCGTCCCCGCGCCGCGCGCCGATGGAACGGCCGCGATCCGGATCTCGCCGGCGCGCCTCGGGCTCCGCGAGCACGGCGCCGCGAGCGATCCGCTGCGCGAGTTCGCGGCGCGCAAGCCGCCCGGGGGGTTCCGCGTCTTCGTCGTCGGCGAGTCCTCGGCCGCGGGCGTCCCCTACGACCCGAGCCACGCCTTCGCGGGCGTCCTGGCGCGGGCGCTGGCGCAGGCCCTGCCCCAGCGGGCGAGCGAGGTCGTCGACGCGGCGGTGAGCGGATACGGCTCGCGGCGCGAGCTCCTCGCCGTGCGCGAGATCGCCGCCTACGAGCCCGACGTGGTCGTCTTCTACGGGGGGCACAACGAGCCCTGGGAGCACGGGCGCTACGGGCGCCTGCTCGATCTCCCCCCGTGGCTCTTCCGGTCGATCGAGAGGCTCGTCGGGACGCGCACCTTCACGCTGGTATCGCGGCTGCTCGCGCGCGAGCGGCTGCGGCCCGAGCGAGCCGTGGAGCTCTTCCTCGCCGAGGACAGCGCGAAGACGCTCGAGCTCTTCGCGCTCGCCGGCGCGCGCAGGGACGGGCAGCAGCAGGGAGGCGAAGCGGAAGCCCTGCGTTGGTTCGCCGCCAACCTGGAGCAGATCGCCGACGCGGCCGAGGCGGCGGGGGCGCGCCTCGTACTCGTGACCCTCGGGCAGGATCTGCGCGACTGGGCGCCAGGGGCCTCCGCCCACCGCCCCGATCTCACCGCCGCCGAGCTCGAGCGCTGGAGCCAGCAGGTCGAAGCGGGTCGGCAGTCGCAGCGGCGCGGCGACTGCGAAGCGGCGCTCCGCAGCTGGCGACGGGCTCTCGAGATCGACGCCGGCTACGCGGAGCTCCACTATCAGATCGCCCGCTGCGCGCGCCGCCTCGGGCGGCGCGCCGACGCCCGGACCCACTTCGTGCTCGCGAGCGACCTCGACCGCGTTCCGCTCGGCGCTCCGAGCCACTACAACCGGCTGCTGCGAGAGCTCGCAGAGCGGCGGGGAGCGATCCTGGTCGACGCGGCGGCGGCGCTCGAGGCCGCCTCGTCGGGCGGCGTCCCGGGCCGCGAGCTCTTCGTCGACTTCGCGCATCCCAACCTGCGCGGCCACCAGATCATCGGCGACGCGGTCGCCCGGGCGCTGCGCGATCACGGCCTGCCGCGACCCGCCGCAGAGTGGGGCGAGCTGCCGCTGCCCCTTTCCCCGGAGGAGATCCTGGCATCCCGCCCCGACTACCGGCTGCGCGAGGCAGAGCTCGAGCTCATCTGTTGCCTGCTCGTCGAGCGCGAGAGCTGCGTGGGATCCGCCGCAAAGCGGGTGCTCGAGATCGATCCGCGCAACCCGACCGCCTCGCACGCGCTCGCGTGGCTGCGATCCTCGCGGCGCCGAGCCCCGCGCTGACCCCGGCTCAGCGCGGGGCGGCGCAGGCATAGCTCGAGACCTCGGGCGCGCCGGCGAGCCAGCCGGCGTAGAGGGCGAGGCGCGCGCGCTCGCCCCGCGGCGGAGGCACGAAGCCCAGCACCTCGACCTCGCGCTCGACGGGGTCGATCGGGAGCGGGCGCAGCTCGGCGCCCACGCGCTGCACGAGGTCGAGGCAGAGGCGCAAGCGCCCCACGCGCGCGGGGGGCACGACGAGCGGGGTCGCGCGCAGCGTTCGCCCGGCGGGGATGTCGACGTCGAGGGGCGCGGTGCCCCCGCCGACGAACGAGCCGCTGGCGTCGGCGAACGCGTAGCGCAGCAGCACGAGGCCGTCCGTCAGCGGGTCGAAGCCCGGCCACTCGCGCGCGCTCGCGTTCTCGATTGCCACCTCCAGCGCCAGCGGGAGGGGGGCGCCTCTCACGCGGAAGGGCTCGAGCGCGCCCCCCAGCGCGAGACCCCCGGCCGGCGCTTCGAGGGCAAGCGGCGCACGGGGGATGCCGCCGAGCGTCCGGTCGGGCGCGGGGTCCGCGACGGCGGCCGCGAGCGCCCCCGTGTCGGGACCCGCCGGCAGCTCCAGGATCGTCGTCCGGCCGTCGGACCAGGCCCGCCGCAGGCGGCCCTCCACCTCCGCGACCCCCCACGCGCGCCGCGCCTCGGGCGCGAGGCGCTCGCGGTGCAGCACGATCCAGCGCAGGCCGGAGAGGCGCGCGAGCTCCGCGAGCGCCGCCTCGCCGGGGAGGGCCCGCGCGACGCGGAGCAGCAGGTCGTAGCTCGGCGGCGGGTACGCCGTGAAGCCGTTCAGGATCGGCCGCCAGTGGAGCGTGCTCGCGAGCTGGCTCAGGCTCTCGCTCGCGACGAGGTGCGGGGCGCCCGTTCCCCACGGCACCTCGAGCACGGGCCCGGGCGGAAGCGCCGAGAGCTGCGCGTAGGCCGCGAGCGTGCGCTCCGCATCCGGCCAGGCGGTCTCCGCGCCGACCGGACGCGGGCGCAGGTCGAGGGCGAGGAGCGCCAGGGCGGGGAGGGCCACGACGGCGCGACCGGCGCGCGCTCCGAGCCGGGCGCGGGCGACGTCCTCGACGCGCGCGAGGCCGACGCTCGCGAGGACCGGGAGCGCGAGCGAGATCGGGATCGCCCAGCGCAGCGGTGCGCGCAGGCTCGCGAAGCCGGGAAGGACCCGCGCCGCGAAGCCCGCCGGCAGCTCGATCGAGGCGCCGCCGCCGACGTGGAGCTCGTTGCCGAGCATCAGGAGGGCACATGCGGCGCAGATGCAGAGCAGCGAGAAGCAGGCCACGCGCTGCCGCCGCCGGAGCGGATCGGCCGCGCGGCGGGTCGCGGACGCGATCGCAAACGCGAGGGCGACCAGCGCGAGAACGGCGAGCGTCGCGGGGATCGAGTAGCCGAGCCCGAGCGCGTCGTCGCCGTGCGAGCCCGGCGCGATGCGCGGCGCGAGGGCGCGCCACGCCTCGGCGGCGAAGGCCGTACCGACCTCCGAGCGCTGCCATGCGGCCTCGGCAACGGCCGGGATCTCGCCGCGACGCTCCCGCGCGAGGTACGGGAGCGAGACGGCGGCGAGGAGCGCGTAGGCAGGCAGCGCGGCGAGGGCGACGTGCGCAAGCCCGCGCAGCCGGACGGCCCGCTGCACGGCCGCGGCGATCCCGAGAACCCCGAGGGAGACCGTCGCCAGGTAGGCGACGTAGTACGAGGACAGGAGCTCGAGCGCGAGGATCGCGGCGAAGAGCCACGCCTCGCCACGCCGGGCTTCGCAGCCCAGCAGGCGCATCGCCAGCAGCCAGAGCAGCGGAATCCAGTGCGCCGCGAGCAGCTGCACGTGCATCAGCTCGAGGTGGCGCCAGGGCATGGCGATCGCCGCCGCGCCCGCCGCGATCGCGATCCAGGCCGGGCCTACGAGCCAACGCACGAGGGCGAAGGTCGAGAGCCCGAGCAGCCACGCCGAGAGCGCGAGCGCCAGCTGGTGGATCGCCACCGCGCTCGCGGTGAACGCTCGCGCGGGGAGCATCTGGACCGCGAGCCCGATCATGTGCTCGGAACCGGCGAGGACGCGACGCGCGGGATGGAAGGCGTTCGCGTCGAAGAGCCCGGTCGGATCCTCGAGCAGGCTGCGCTGGACCCAGGCCAGGACCCAGGCATTGAGGCGCGTGTCGTTGCGCGCGAGGGGCGCGAAGTCGGCGTAGACGCCGGCGTGGTCGACGAAACAGGCGTCCGCACAGCCGAGGGGTGCGCGGAGCTGCCACGCGACCAGGGCGGCGTAGACGATCGCGGCAACGGCCAGCGCGCGCGGGGTCGGGCGCATCCGCGTCACGCGAACCCGCTAGAGCCAGGGCGCGAGGCGCTCCGGGGGCGGCGTCCCGGCCTTGCGCAGATCGTAGTCGAAGCCGCGGAAGCCGAAGGGGCCCGCCTCACGCGGCGTGCCGGCGGCGATCCATAGGAAGGGAATCCCGAAGAAGAGGAGCTGGAATCCGATGCAGGCCGCGGCGAGTCCGGGTGTGTGGACGCTGCGGAGCTCGGAGGCGACCCGGACCGCGAGGCAGGCGAGGACGAGCGCAGTCGCCGAGAACAGGTCCCAGTCCCACGGACCCCAGAAGGGCCGGAGCGCGAGCGTGTAGGCGACGAGCGGGAGCGCCGCGCTCGCGAGCAAGCGCGGCTGCGCACCGGCGAGGAATGCGCGCGGCCGGCGTGCGAGGAGCCAGGCGAGGAGCGGGAGCAGGCCGGGGACGAGGAGCGCAAAGGCATTCAAGAGATACTTGAGGTGTGCGGGGCCAAGCAGCACCACATCCGTGCCGATGCTCGGCGCCCCGCCCCAGCCGCGCACCCACCAGCGGGTCGCGCCGGGCTCGCCGCTCTGGCCGAGGATCTCCAGCGCGCGGCGCAGCGCCTGCGCGAGGGAGGTCGTTCCCGCGCCGGCCGCCTGGGAGGCGAGGAAGAGCGCGAGCGGCGCCCCCGCGAGCGCCGCCAGAGCCAACCCCTCCTGCCCCTTCCGGGCGCGCGAGGCTCCCGGCCGGCGCAGGACCGGAACCAGGAGCAGGCTCGGCAGCAGCAGCAGCGCCGCCGCGTGGAGCCAGATCGCGACGCCGAGGCAGAGCGCCGGCGCGGTGCTGCTCCCCGCGCCGCGCGCCGCGCGCAGCGCCGTCCAGAGATACGCGAGGATCGCGGCGAGCAGCGGCGCGTAGACCTCGACGCGGCCCGCGAAGACCCGCGCGAGACCGCCCGAGAGCACGAAGAGCGCCACGGCCGCGGCCGACCCTCCCGGCGCGAGCTCGCGCCCGACGCGCAAGAGGAGAAAGATCGCCACCCCGCCGCTGGCGCACGAGAGCATGCGCATCGACTCCACGGGCCGCAGGCCGAGCTCCCGACCGAGCTCGAGGCAGGAGCGCAGCAGGAAGGTGGCGCCGACCTCGGGGAAGACGAAGGCGTGCCCGGCGTGCGCCGCGGCGACCAGCACGGCGGAGTCGCCGCCGAGCGTGCGCTCGCGAAGCGCCCAGAGCCCGAGCGCCAGCGCGGCCGCGCTCGCCGCGTCGACCCCGACTCCTCCCCCGAGCCGGCGCCCCGCGGCCGCGAAGCCCGCGACGACGCCCGCGCGGACGCGCGCCGCGCAGAGCAGGAGCGAGCCGGCTCCGAGCAGCCACGGCGCCCAGCAGGGGAGATACGACCACAGGTTGAAGGCCCAGGCGTGGCGCGCGAACGGGAGCCAGCCGAGCTGCGCCGCCGCGAGCAGGCACCACGCGGCGAAGAGCCCGAGCGACATCGGCGCGAGCCTACGCGCCCAGCCCGAGCGCGTCCAGCAGCGCAGGAAGCTCGCGGGGTCGTCTCACGGCCTCGGCTATCGTCGGCGCTTGCGACGAGGAGCCCCGGCGCGCTCGACTTCGATGGACGCGGAGGCCCGCTCGTCGCGCATCCCGCGACTCGCCCTGGCCGCTCTCGGGATCGCCGTCGGCCTGCTCGCCGGGGAGGGCGCCCTCCGCCTCGCCGGCTCGGGGCGCGAGGCGGGAACGCTGCGCTCCCTCCACGAGCCCCGGCCGGACCGCCCCTGGCTCTACGGCCTTCGCGCGGGCGCCGACCTGCGCCTCGATGCCACGCGGAGCGTCCGCTACCGCATCAACGCGGACGGCTTCCGCGACCGGCCGCGCGCGAGGATCCCCCCGCACGGCGCGTGGCGCGCCGTGGTGCTCGGCGACTCCGTGGCCTTCGGCTACGGCGTCGAGCAGGAGGCCACCTTCCCGGCGCGGCTCGAGCGGCTGCTCTCGCGCGGCGCGCCCGCGGAGGTGCTGAACCTGGCCGTGAACGGCTACAACCCGTACAACGAGGCCCGGCTGCTCGAAGGCGTGGGGCTCGCCTACGCGCCTCGGCTCGTTCTCGCGCAGTTCTGTGTCAACGATCTGAACGATCCCACGCTCCACTTCGATGCGCAGACGCGGCTGGAGCTCGGCGCGATCCCCGACGCGGCCTACCCGGACCCGGCGGCGCGCCGCCCGCCGGCCCGCTGGCCGGCGCGGATCTGCCGGGCCTCGCGGCTCTGCGCACGCCTCGTCGCCCTCCTGCCGTCGGCCGACCGTTCGCAGCGCGAGCTGCTCGCCTCCGTCGCCCCGCCGGCACGGCTCGGGCCTGCGGATCGGGAGTGGCTGCGCGCACGCTATGGCGAGATGGCGGCCGCGGCGGCGGGCGCCGCGGCGGAGTTCGCGCTCGTCGTCTTTCCCCACCGCGCGCAGCTCGACCCGGCGGCCGGCCCGGGCGTCGAGCGCGATCTCGTCGAGCTCGGCCGCGAGGCCGGCTGGCCCGTGCTGGATCTGCTGCCCGAGCTCCGCGCGGCCGCCGGCGGCGGCGGCGCCCCGCTCTTCCTCGATGCCTGGCACCCGAGCGCAGAGGGGCATCGCGTCGCCGCCGAGTCGATCGCGGCGCGGCTCCTCGATCTCGGACTCGCGCCGCGCGCGCCCGCGGGTCAGCGCGGGGTCGGCGCCGCCGAGCCGCCGGCGAGCCTCCGCTCCACCGCCCCGCGCTCGTAGCCCGCCGCCTCGACGTTGCGAAGCTCGGGAAGCACGGGGCGCCGATGCGAGCGCAGCTCGGCGACCTTCGCCAGGAACGCCCGCTCCGCGAACCCGCGGCGGGCGCGGGGATCCATCAGCTCGACGAGCCACGCGTTCGTGTTGTAGTTCGCGATCCCGTAGTACGCATCCGGAGAGCGCGGCACGCTGAAGTCGAGGCGCGTATGGTCGTCCGTCACGAGCGGTCCGCCGCCCGCGAACTCCGAGACCGCCGCCCCGGAGAAGACGAAGTGCTCCAGAAAGTCGAAGGGGCTGCGGATCCCGATGCTCTCGAGGTCCGCGCGCAGCGTGGGGGACGCGAACGCCTCGGCGAGGCGGCGGAGATCCGGATCGTGCGGCTCGCGGCTCGCGTTCATCACCCACGAATACTGGGCCGGTCCCGTCCATACGCTCACGTGTGGAAAGACGTCGGCGAGGGTCCGCAGCAACAGGCGGATGTCGTCCATCGGCGTCATCACGGCGTTGATCCAGACGCTGAAGATCCCGTGCGGCGCCAGGCGGCTCAGGGCGAGCTCGAAGAACTCGCGCGTATAGAGGTTCACGACGCCGGCCGTGTGCAGCTCGGGCGGGTCCATGCGGATCACGTCGTAGCGCGCGTGGGTCGTCAGCACGAAGTTGCGCCCGTCGCCGATCACGAGCCGCGCGCGCGGGTCCGCCAGCGGGTCGCGGTTCGTCGCGCGGAAGAAGCCCTCTGCGTCGACGACGCCGGGGCTCAGCTCCACGCAGTCCACCGCCGCGATCGGGTGCACGAGGGTGGAGGAGAGGGTGTTGCCGACGCCGAACCCGATCTGGAGCACGCGGCTCGGCCCGCGGTGCAGGAGCAGCGGGATGTGCGCGTACATCCGGTCCTCGCGGAAGGTCGGCGTCCCGGCGGTCCCCCGCCCGTCGGCGTAGCGGATCACCCGCGAGCCGTCGGCGGCCTCCGTCACCATCACGGTGTCGGTGACCTCCTCGCGGTAGAAGAGGAGGCGCCCGAAGCGCGCCGCATACTGGTCCTGGAAGAGCGTCGGCGGGAGCAGGACCAGCGCGCCTGCGCCACAGGCCACCGCGCCGGAGAGCACGGCCCGCGAGGCCGGGCGCCGCGGCTCGCGCAGCGCCAGGGCCGCGGCGAGTGCCAGCCCGAGGCACACGAGGGCGAGAAAGGAGCCGCGCACCCCCAGCGCCGGCAGGACCAGGAACCCCACCGCGAGCGCGCCGGCGATCGACCCGAGCGTGTTCGCGAGGTAGACGAAGCCGACGCTGCGTCCCACGGCGTCGAGCCGCCCCACGGCGAGGCGGACCACGACGGGGAAGGTCGCGCCGAGGAGCAGCGTCGTCCCGAGCATGGTGACGGAGGCCTCCGCGAAGAGGAGCGCGACGACCCTCGGCCAGGAAGAGAGGCCGCCCAGCGCCTCCGTCACCGCCGGGACCAGCCTCTCGAAACTCATGAAGACGCGCAGCCCGACCACGACGCTCGCCGCGACCCCGAGCTGAAGCCCCGCCAGGGCGAGCAACGGGGAGCGGACCCGATCCGCGATGCGAGCGCCGGCCGCGCTGCCGAGCCCGATCCCGCCGAGGAAGACCGCGAGCATCGCCGTGTACGCGTAGGTCGAGTTGTGGGTGTAGTGCTCGAGGGCCCGGGTCCAGAGCACCTCGTAGCCCATCGCCGCGAACCCCGAGATCGCGAAGGCGGCGGCCGCGAGCCACGCGTCCGGCGGGAGCTCCGCACGGCGCGCGGCAGCCACCGGCGCGAGCTCGAAACGGGAGCGCAGGGCGAGGGCCGCGGCGGCCACGCCGAGGTTCACGAGCGCCGCCCCCGCGCTCGTCGCGAAGAGGCCGACGGCCGGGATCAGCGCGAAGCCCGCCGCGATGCAGCCGACGACCGCGCCGAGGGTGTTCGCCGCATAGAGCGCGCCGGCGGCGCCGCCGGCGATTCCCTCGCGGTCGATCACCAACCGGCAGAGGACCGGCAGCGTGAAGCCCATCAGGGTGCAGGGGACGAGCAGCAGCCCCGCCGCGAGCAGGAAGCGCGCCGCGCCGAGGAGCGCCCCCTCCCCGCCCAGCAGGTCGTGAAACCCCGCGTACGCCGGCCCGAGGCCCTGCAGCGCGGACGGGAGGGCGAGGCCACAGATCGCGATCCCGATCTCCGCGGCGGCGAACGCGACGAGCGGGCGCCGGATGCCGTCCGCCACCGCCGAGGCGAGCCCTGAGCCGAGCGCGAGCCCGCCCATGAAGGCGCAGAGCACCGTCGTGAGCGAGTAGACGGTGATCGAGAGCGAGAGCGAGAGCAGGCGGATCCAGACCACTTCGTAGGCCAGCGCCGCGGCTCCCGACAGGAAGAGGAGCAGCCAGAGCACGAAGCGCCGGCTCATGCCAGCGCCCGCCGCGCAGCCGCCCGGGGAGCCGCCTCGGGCTTGCGGGCGACGACGAAGAGCGACCCCGCGATCTCCCGCAAGAGCGGCGCGCGCTCCAGCCAGCGCCCGAGCGCCTCCACGGGTCGGATCAGGAAGCTCGGCGTCAGCGGATGGAGGAAGTCGAAGGGCTCGACCGACACCTCGATCAGGCCGAGGCGCCGCAGCAGCGCGCGCAGTCGCCAGCGCACGAACGCCACCTCGTCGGGGCTCACGCCGAGGCGGCGGCGGAGCCACGGCAGCTTGCGCTCCGCGAAGACCTGCGGATTCAGCCAGTTCGGCTCCGCGAAGCAGAGGCGCGCCCCGGGTCGGAGCACCCGCGCGAGCTCGCGCAGCGCGCGCTCGCAGGGAAGGTGGTGGAGGATCGCGTTCCCCCACACCGCGTCGAAGCTCGCATCGGGAAACGGCAGGCAGGCCGCGTCGGCCAGCGCGAGCGAGAGGTTCGGCGCCGCTCCGGCCCCCGCGGCGCGCAGCAGGGGCAGGGTCACGTCGATCGCGACCAGCCGACCGACCAGCGCGGGCGCGACGAGGCGCGAGTAGGCGCCGTTGCCGCAGCCGACCTCCAGCACCCGCCGGCCCCCCCCGTCGGGAACGGCTCCGCGCAGCAGGCGCTCGGCGCGCAGCTCCCGCCGGTGGCGGCCCGCGGGCGTCGCGTCCGCCCAGTAGAGCTCCGGCGACGCGATCGCGGCGAAGTGCTCGCGCTCTCGTGCGCGCCGGGCCGCATCCCCCGCCTGCGAACCCACGCCTGGCTAGGAGGCCGACTCGAGAGTCGGCCGACGCGCAGCGAGCCGTAGGCGAGCGAAGGCAGGCCCCTGCGGGGCCTGCGAGCGGAGTTCATCGGGCTAGTCCGCCTCGTCCCCGAGCGCCTCGCGGCGGGGGGCCCTGGACCCTGCGTCCCACGGCCGCAGCGCGTTGCCGAGGATGCTCTGGTACGCCTCGCACGGGGTCCAGCACTGGGGGCACTGGTAGTCCCAGATCTCGCGCTGCACGGCCGCCGTCTCGGGGCTCGACCAGATGCGCTCGAGCTCGTAGTCCACCTCGCGCAGGCTCCCGAGCTTGCGGTCGTAGATCGTGCACGGGAAGACGTTGCCCCACGAGTCCACGAAGCAGGAGGAGCGCAGCGCGTGGCAGCGCATCGGCGTGCGACCGGTCTCGAGGTAGCGCTGCACGCGGCGCAGGTAGGCGTTCTCGAGGTAGTCGACCGGCCCGATCCCGAACCCGCGCAGCCGGCGATAGGCCTCTGCCGCGGCCGCGAGCGCCTCGGGCGCGACCGCCTTGCGCAGCCCGAGCTCGAGGTTGCCGAGGTGGAGCTTCGACTCGTGGACGATGTTCACGTGGAAGTCCCGGACCTCGAGATCCGGGACCTCGCGGCGGGCCGCGGCCAAGGCCTCCGGGAAGTGGTCGACGTTTCCCGCGGACAGCGTCATGCCGAGCACCGCGTGCACCCCGCGGATCTCCCGGAGTCGCCGGAAGGTCTCGATCTGCCGGCGCCAGCCCCCCGCCACGCCGCGGATGCGGTCGTTGGTCGCCTCGTCCCCGTCCGCGCTCACCGTGATCATGAGCTTCTCGGCGCCCATGCGCGCGATCTCGCGCGTGTAGGCCACGGTCTGCTCGGTCAGGTAGCCGTTGGTCGGGAAGTGGAGCAGGAGCAGGTCGCGGTTGCTCGCGACGATCGCCTCGCAGATCTCGACCAGATCCTTGCGCAGCGTCACCTCGCCGCCGGTGAGATCGATCCAGGAGAAGCGGTTCGAGCGCGCGAAGAAGCGGCGAATCTCGTCGAGCGAGAGCTCGTCGCGCGGCTTCATCTTCCAGATGTTGCAGGTCTGGCAGCGGTAGTTGCACCAGTAGGTGATGCAGAGCACGAGCTTCATCGGGAAGGCGAGGCGCCCGAAGTTCGCGCGCGCGGCGCGCGCCGCGAGCTTCGCGTAGGGCCGCAGCCGCGCCATCAGGCCTCCCCTCCCGGCCGAGGCCGCCACCGCTGCTCCGCGTCGGCTCCGAAGAAGCGCTTCTCGATCGCCTCGAGCACCTGCTCGGTGGTGATCGAGCGGAGGCAGACGGGATCGGAGCAATAGCTCACCTTCAGATTGTAGTTGGTGAGGCAGGGCGAGCAGTAGAGGTCCCGGTAGAAGACCAGATCCTCGGGGTTGCCGGGACCGTACTGTTGCGGACTCGTCGGGCCGAAGAGCGCCACGACCGGCGTGCCGACGGCCGCGGCGAGGTGCATCACCGAGGTGTCGTTGCTGACCACCAGGTGACACGCCTGGAGCAGGGCCAGCAGGTCCCCGATGCCGAGCCGGTCGCAGGCGTCCACGGCCGGCTGGCGCATCGCGGCCCGCGCCGCACCGACGATCGCGCGCTCCTCCTCGCCGCGTCCGGTCAGGACCACCGCGGCGCCGTGGCGCTCCGCGAGCGCGTCGGCCAGCGCCGCGAAGCGCTCGACCGGCCAGCGCTTGAGCGGAACCTCGTAGAAGTTGGGGCCGCTCCCCAGGTGGATGCCGACGATCGGGTAGTGGTCCGCGGGGATCCCGTGCTCGGCGAGGAGCCCGGCCACGCGGGCGCGTTCCTCGGCGAGGACGCTGAAGGACGGGAGCCGCAGCCGCGCCTCGATCCCGAGCGGGCGCAGCAGGCGCAGGAAGATCTGCCGCATGTGCTCGCCGTCGGTGTAGACGACGCGCGTCGTGTAGAGCCAGCCGCGGCGCTGCCCATCGGTGTTGAAGCCGATGCGCTCGGGTGCGCCGGAGAGGTAGCCGATCAGCGACGAGAGCTTCAGGAACTGCTCGAAGTCGACGACCAGGTCGTAGCGCCGGCCGCGGATCGTGCGGACGGCCGCGCTGAGGCTCCGCACCAGCGCGCGGTAGTCCGTCACCGCGACCCCGAGCACGCGATCCACGACGCCGGAGCGCTCGAGGAGGAGGCGGTTGGCGTCGATGGTGAGGAAGTCGATCTCGACCCCCGGCGCCCCGCGGCGCAGCGCGTCGAGCACGGGCACGATCATCGTGACGTTGCCGAGGCCGTAGAGCTTGATCGCGAGCACGCGCCGGGGCCGCGGCAGCGGCGCGTCCCGGAGCGGCGGCGTGGTGGCGCGCAGCGCAGGCTGCGGGGGCCCGCCGAGGCGCGCGCGCAGGCGCGCCACGGCGTAGAGCAGCGCGCAGAGCACGAGCCCCACCGAGCTGTCGATGCGGCGGGAGAGGCCCATGTCGATCGAGTGCGCCACGCAGTTCCTCCCGGCCACAGGACGGCGTGTGGGCGGCGCCGGCGCGGGCCGGCATGCCCAGAGCGTCGATTCTACCATGCGCTCGTGCGCGCCCCGAACGACGCGAGCGGAGGCAGGAGCCCGCGGGCCCTTGCTCTCGGCGTGGCCCTCCTGCTGGCGCTCGCCGCCGGGCTTCGCCTCTGGGGCCTCGACGCGGGGCTCCCGAACGTGCTCACGCGCCCCGACGAGATCGAGGTCCTGCGCCAGACGGCGCTCCCCGCGCGCGGCGAGCTGCGCCTCGCCTGGAGCGTCTATCCGAACGCCTACGTCTACCTCACCTGGCTCTGGGGCGAGGCGGCGCTGCGGGCGGCGCAGGCCCTCGGCGGTCCGACCGGCGTCGGGTACGCCGAGCGGCTCGCGCGCGATCCGGCAGGCGTCCTGCTCCTCGCACGCGGACTCTCGGTCGCGGCGGGGGTCGCGACCGTCGGGCTCCTCGTCGCGATCTCGCGCCGTCCGCTCGGCGATGCCGCGGCGCTCGGCGCGGGGCTGCTCCTCGCCACGAGCTTCCTCCACGCGCGCGACAGCCACTTCGTGAAGCCCGAGGCGCTGCTGGGTCTTTGCGTCGTCCTGGCCCTCGGCGCGATGCTGCCGCTGGCGCGACAGGCGAGCTCGGCGCGCGGCGCGCTCGCCGGGCTCGCCGTGGGTGCCGCCACGGCGGCGAAGTATCCCGGCGTCGTGCTGCTCGTCCCGGCGTGGTTCGCCGCCGCCTGGGGCTCGCGGAATCGGGGCTGGCGCCGACTCCTGAACGCCCCGACCCTCGCGCTCGCCGCGGCCGCCGCGCTCTTCTTCTTCGCGACCTCGCCGCAGACCCTCTTCGATCCGACCACGCGGGCCGCCGTGATGCGCATCCCCGGGCTCGTCTTCCCGCAGCTCTTCCCGCAGCTGCTCGCGGGCGCGACCGAGCTCATGCACCCGGCCTTCGAGGGCCCCGGCCCCTCGCCCTACGCCGGGCCGGGCGCCCTCGGCGCCGCCGTCTACCACGCGCGCTTTTCGCTCTGGTACGGCGCGGGGTGCCTCGCGACCCTGCTCGCGCCCGTCGCCGTCGCGTGGGGCTTCGCGAGCCGGAGTCCGCTCCCGACCCTCGCGGCGCTGCTGTGCGCCGTCTGGTACGCGGTGATCTCCGCCTCGCCCGTGCACCTGGCGCGCTACGCGACGCCGATGCTGGCGCCGCTGCTCCTGCTCGAGGCGGGTCTGCTCGCCGCCGCGGCGCGCCGCTTCGCCCCGCGCGCGCCGCGCGCGGCCTTCGCCGCCGCGATCGCGCTCGTCGCGGCCGAGCCCCTGGCCTCGGCGCTGGCCCACGACCGCATCCTGGCCCGTCCGGATACGCGCGTCCTCGCCAGCGAGTGGATGCGGCGGCATCTCCCGGTCGGCGCCCGCGTCGCCGTGCACGGGACGCGCTTCTGGCCCTGGGGCGAGCCCGGGATTCCGCCGCGCGCCCGGCGCGTACCCGCGGCGGCCGACGCGGCCTCCCTCGAGGCAGCCGGCGCGAGCCACCTCGTCGTGCACGACCACCCGCTCTTCTGGTCGAGCGCGGACGCCGGAGCCCTGGCGGCGCTCGCGCCGCAGCTGCACCTCGTCGCCGAGCTCGTGCCCTACCCCGCCGGCGCGCGCCCCGTCTTCGAGACGGCGGACGCCTACTACGCGCCCTTCGCCGGCTTCTGCGGCGTCGAGCGCGCCGGCCCGAGGGTGCGCATCTACGAGCTCCGCTCCGGCGCGCGTCGCCGCCCGCAAGTCGGGCGGCTATAGGTGTGCGACCGATCGCGCGGGAGGGCCATGTCGAGCCTCGTCACGGGATCCTCGGGCCTGCTCGGCGGCTGCCTGGTGCAGCGCCTGCTCGAGCGCGGCGAGGCGCCGCGCCTGCTCGACCTCGAGCCCGCGGGCGAGGGCCACCCGGCCGCCGGCGCCGGGCTCGACTTCGTCCGCGACGACCTCGCCGACCCCGATCGCGTGGCGGGGGCCGCCTCCGGCTGCGAGGTCATCTACCACCTCGCCGCCGCTCAGCGCATGAAGCCGCAGTTCGACGCCTGGAGCGAGGCGGAGGTCCTGCGCCGCAACACGGCGGCGGTCCGCTTCGTACTCGCCGCGGCACGCCGCTCTGGCGTGCGCCGGGTGGTCTTCGTGTCGAGCTCGGGGATCTACGGCATCCCGCGCCAGCTCCCGTGCCGCGAGGACCACCCGACGCTCGCGCTCGGGGCCTACGGCCGCTCCAAGATCGAGGCCGAGGAGCTCTGCCGGGCCGCGCTCCGCGAGGGGCAGGACGTCGCGGTCCTGCGCCCGATGAGCCTCGTCGGGCCCCGGATGAGCGGGATCTTCCCGATCCTCTTCGAGTGGGTGCGGCGCGGTCAGCCCGTCTTCCTGCTCGGCTCCGGGGCGAACCGCGTGCAGGCGTCGAGCGCGTGGGACGTCGCCGACGCGTGCCTCGCCGCCGCGACGAGCCCCGCCGCGTGCGGCCGCGCCTACAACGTCGCGGCCGAGCCGGCGGGGGTGCCGAGCGTGCTCGAGGAGGTGCGCGCCCTCGTCGCGCACGCCGGAACGGGCTCGCCCGTCGTGCGGATCCCGGCCTTCGCTCTCCGCAGCGCCGCTCGCGCGCTCCACCTCGTGGGCCTCTCGCCGATCGTCCCCGAGCACTACCTGCTCGCGGACAAGGACTACCTGCTCGACATCTCCGCCGCGCAGCGCGATCTCGATTATCGACCGCGCTACGACAACGTCCGCATGCTCCTCGAGGCCTACGACTGGTACGCGAGCGCCGGCCCGGCCTGGCGCCCCGCCCCGCACCCGATCCTGCGGCTCATCGACCGCGTGGTCCCGGCTCGGGTGCGCGCCGCATAGGCTCGGCAGGCGGGGGCGCCGCCGCGCTCTCGCGCCGCCCCGCGTGCGGGCTATTCTCGGGGCCCGCCGGGGAAGGACCCGGCAAGGAGGGGCGAATCGATGATGGGGAACACGGGCACGGTCTGGCTCGCGGCCGCCGCGGCATCGCTGGCGCTCGCGTGCGGCGGCGAGGAATCCCGACCGGAGGCCGCGGCAGGCGCGCCGGCGGCACCGGCGGCGGCGGCGCCCGCGGCGGCGGCGCCCGCGGACCCGACCGCGATCTTCCAGGGCATGTACGAGTGGGATGCGACCGCAGGCGCCCCGCGCGACCTCGCGGCCGACTCGGCGGAGTGCCAGTCGCTGGTTACCGGTCAGGGTCTCTCCGGCGTGGCGCAACACATCCAGTGCATGCAGCAAAAGGGTTGGAAGACGCGTCAGCCGGCCTCCTGAGCGGAGCGCCGCCCGCGCGGCTCGTCTAGTCGACGTAGCCGAGCTCGCGAAGCTGCATGCGCAGCTCGGGGCCGAGTTCGTCCCCCGCGGAGGCGGCCGGAGGTGTGCCCCGGCCCGCCAGATAGCGATCGATCAGGGTCGCGGCGCGGGTCGCCTCCTCGGCCGGAACCGGCATGGGCGAGCGCTCGTCGGGATCCGCTGCCAGGTCGTAGGCAAGCGGGGGAAGGGCGGGCCCCTGCGCCGGGCGGTGCAGGATGATCTTGCGCCCGGGCGAGCGCAGGGCGAAGAGCGGCGGGCTCCAGCGCTCGGCCGCCAGCGGCTGCGTCCAGCGGTGATCGGAGCGCGCCTCCGCGAGCAGCGTGCGATCGGCGCCGGGATCGACGCCCCGCAGCAGCGGGAGCAGGCTCCTTCCGTCGAGCCCGGCCGGGAGCGGTACGCCGGACAGCTCGAGCAGCGTCGGGGCGACGTCGATCAGCGAGACGGGCGTCGCGATCCGGCGGCCCGCCGGGATCCGTCCGGGGCCCCACAGGACGAGCGGCACGCGCAGGACCTCCTCGTGCAGGGAGGCTCCATGCTGCCACTCGCCGTGCTCGCCGAAGGCTTCGCCGTGATCGGAGGTCACGACCGCGACGAGACCCGAAGCCGCCGACGCGGTCCGGAGCGCCTCGAAGAGCCCGCGCAGCTCGTCGTCGACGCAGCGGATCTCCCTCTCATAGGCGTCGAGCAGCCTCGCGCCGCCCGCCGCCGCGGCCGGCCCGCCGAGCCGCGCCGCGCAGTCCTCGCGCGGCGCGTAGGGCGCGTGCACCTCGTAGGTGTGGACGAAGAGGAAGAACGGGGCGCTGGGCGCGCGGGCGAGCCAGCGGCGCGCCTGCGCGAAGGTGACGCGGGCGCTGCGGGGGGCTCCGGGTGCGCTGCGGTTCTCGGTGTATTCGGCGAAGCCCTCGCCGAAGCCGCGGCGGCGGATCAGGAAGCCGTTCTCGGTGAACGCCGCGGTGCGATAGCCCGCCTCGCGCAGCCGGGCCGCGATGGTGACGGCGGCGGGATCCTTCCAGGCCGTACCGACGACGAGCCCGTGGCGGATCGGATAGAGGCCCGTGAAGAGGCTCATGTGGGAGGGGCTCGTGGTGACGGCCGCGGTGATCGCCTGCTCGAAGAGGCTCCCGTCGGCGGCGAGCGTATCGAGGAATGGCGCCGTGTCGCGCCGATGGCCGTAGCTGCGGAGGCTCTTCGCACGCAGGGTGTCGAGCGAGACGATCAGCAGGCTCGGGCGTGCGGGGCTCTCGCCGGGGACGAACACGGTCGGGTCGCTCCACAGCGGAAGGAGGACAGCGTCGGAGGTGTCTCCGCGCGCGGAGAATTCGAGCGTGAGATCGCGGCCCGCGTGCTCGGCCAGGTCGACCCGCGCGTCGATCCAGCCCGTCGCGGTCTCCGGATCGAGCCTCGCCGCGAAGATCTCCCGGCCCTCCGCGCGCACCGCGAAGCGCACGGGCGAGGCTCCGGCCTCGCGCGCCTCCTCGCGCAGCCCGTAGCCGAAGTCGAGCACGGCTCCGGGTGGAACGCGCAGCGAGGCACGCCAGGCGACCTCGCCACCCCCCGGCAGCGCTAGCGCGCTTACCTCGAGCCGGAACGGAGGCGCTCCGGCGAAGTCCGCCAGACGCTCCAGCGGGACGCTCGGAGCGCCCTTCCCACGCTCGACGCGGACGGGAACGGCGAGGGACGCATCCTGCAGCGCCGCGGGCGCGCGCCCGCCGACGTCCCGCCACACGCGATAGCGCAGCAGGACCCGGGGCACGCCGTCCAGCTCGGCGGGGAGCGCCACGCGCCGGGGAAGGGCCTGCCCCGCGTGGAAGGTGCGGCGCAGCAGCGACTGCGCCTCCGGTCCGGTCGCGAGCCGGGTCTCGGCGCCGATGCCGATCGGTACCGGCTCGGCGAGCAGGTGGCGCGGGGCCAGGAGCTCGGGATCCGGCCCGCAGGCGAGCGCGCCGAAGGCGATCGTGAGGACCAGCGCCCGCCTGGCCGCGCCGCCGGCCCGCGGCTTCGCGAGGGCTCCCGCAGCGATCGCCAGGAACGGCAGCAGCGGCGCATGGTAGCGCGGATATCCCGGAAACAGGGTCAGGTGGAGAGCGACGAAGACGCCGATCGTGAGCGGCACCACGAGGGCGGTACGGTCCCGCGAACGCAGCACTCGGCTCATGCCCGCGAGAGCGAGCAGCAAGAGCCCGAAGAAATACGCGTCCGCGAGGGTGGAGACGGGTCCGATCCAGCTCGGCGAGGCGTGCCCGCGCCGCGGTCGGCCGATCGTCAGGCCCTCGTGGCCGCTGCCGAAGAAGTGCCGCGCTCGCGCGGGCAGCAGCCGCAGCTCGTGCTCCGGGTGCGTGAGCATGTAGTCGAGCGATCGACGCGTGAAGACCCGCATCAGCTCTACCTCGAGCTCGGGCTCCGGCAGGTGTCCGAGGCTCCGGGTGATGCGGTGTCGATAGGCTTTGGCTACGGGCGAGGGGCTCCCCGTTTCGTAAGGCGAGTGCGCATGGGCCAGGGTGCGCCCGAGGGACGACGCCACGACGATCGGGTAGCCGAGGTGCAGCGCGTTGCGCACGGTCCAGGGGGCGAGGACCAGCACCAGCCCCAGGAGCAGGGGCGCCGCCCTCGCGAGCGCGGCGCGCACGGATCGGGTGGTGGCGAGCCCTACGGCCACCGGCACCGCCGGCCAGGCGAGGGCGATCCCGCGGGTCAGGGCCACGAGGCCGATCGCGCAGCCGAGCAGCCACCACGCGGCGGGCCCGGGCTCCGGGCGGCGCTGGTCGAGCCGGACGAAGAGGAAGGTGAGGCCGCAGAGTCCCGCGCCGAACGCCGGCTCGCTCAGCAGCAGATTGCTGTAGAAGATGTCATCGGGGCACGCGGCGAAGAGCGCCGCGGCGGTCATCCCCGCGCGCCACCCGAACAGACGCCTGCCGATGGCGTAGCTGAAGAAGGTGGTGCACGCGCCCAGGAACGCGTTCGCGAGCTGTCCCGCGAGGACGCTGCCCCCGCTCGCCGCGAAGACGGCCGCGAGCAGCGCGGGATAGACCGGCGGCCACACCGCCGTCGGAGTGCCGTCCAGACGAGTCATCCCATGGCCGCCGGCGATCTGGAGCGCGGTCTGGTAGTACCAGAGCTCGTCGTAGGCGAGGGCGCCGCCCCGATCGGGGGCCGCCAGCACTACCCAGGTGGCCCGCAGGGCGAAGGCGAGGAGCAGCAGCGCAGCCAGCGCGGCGGCCTCGGCGCGGCGTCCGACTTCCTCGCCCGAGGAGCTCACCTGGCGAGTTTACCCGAGGCGTATGGCGATGAGACTCGCGCGGTCGGTCCTCGAGCCGAACGCGCGGGCCGCGGGCGCCGAGGCGAGCCGGCGCTGCTGCGTGGCCGCGGCTCCGCGCCCGCTGCGCGGCTCCACAGGATCCAGCCGGGCAGCTCCTCGATCCGCATCCGGCGCGTGAACTCCGGCAGCCGGCGGCGCAGCGGGTCCCACGGCTCGCCGCGCGTCGCCACGAGCTCGATCCGCGCAGGCAGGTGCGCGCGGACGTAGGCATCGTCGAGCTCGAAGCCCGCGAGCTCGACATATTCGATGCCGATCGTCGTGTGGTACGCCCGTCCCTCCGCCATCAGGGTCGCCAGCGGGTGCGCGGGGAAGTACACGGTGCCTGGCCGGCTTCGCGCGAGCGCGAGCGCCCGCGACTCGGGGTTGCCGGGTACCCGGGCGATGGCGGCGGGCAGCTCGTGCAGCCTGGGCAGGCTCGCGAGGCAGAGCAACAGGGGTGCCGCGACGAGGACCGAGAGCGCCAGGGATTCGAGGCGGCTCCCTCGCGCGAGCCCGCCGCGCGCCAGGCGCACCAGCGCCAGCCACACCGCGAGGTTCGAGAAATACGTGGTGTAGGCGAGCGCGTTCGGGTTGCCGCCCAGCTTCGCGCGCCCGAGCAGGCATGCCGGGATCGATGCGACGCCGACGCCGAGTACGAGCGCCCAGCGATGCTCGTGCAGCCAGCCGCGCAGCCCCGAGCCGGGCGCGGCGCGGATCGCCTCGATCGCCGCGATCCCGCCCAGGACGGCGGCGTATGCCAGCGACGCCCGGGCCAGCTCGCCGAGCGCCGTGGCGAGCGCGGGCACGCCCCCTCCCCACTTCCAGGGACAACGGGCGGGCACCGTCACCATGTGGAACCACATGGCTTCGAGGTCGGCGACGAGGATCGCAACGGCCAGCCCGAGCGCTCCCACCCCCGCGAGCGCGCCGACGATCCGCAAGAGGGCACGGCGACCGTCCACGAAACCCACGTAGAGCGGTATGGCGACCAGGAGCGGAGCCGTCACCTGCTTGGCGGCGAGCGCGAGCACGACGCACACCGCCGCAGCGAGCCTCGGGCCGGGTCGACGACGCCGCTCCGGCGTGTACAGGAAGGCGCAGGCGAGGCTCGCGAAACCGAGCGCGGGGGCATCCGCATGGATCATGAAGCCCGGCGCCAGCAGCGTGCGGTCGTGGAGGGTCGCGAGGCAGAAGCCGAGGAAGGCCATCGCTGCGAGATCGCCGCGGCCCTCGGCCTCGGCTCGCAGCAGGAGCAGTGGGCCGAGCGCGTAGAGCGCGAAGCTGATCAGCGAGCCGACGAAGATGGCCTGGTCCGGCCTCGCCAGGAAGGCCGCGGGCAGGTAGGTGAACGCGGCGACCGGCCCGTAGGTGAAGCCGAGCAGGGGACCCTGACCCTCCGCCGGGAAGAGCGCGTAGCCCTGCAGCAGCGCCGCCGAGGGGGCCAGGCGAATGTCGTTCCAGACGCGCAGGACGGAGCGCGCGAACTCCCCGGCGCAGAGCCCGGCCACCACCAGGGCCACGCCGGGCAGGGCGGCGCCGAGCCAGCGCCGCCCGGCCGGCTGCCCCGCGAGGCGGCGGAAGCGCGCGATTCCGGCACCGCTGCCGAGCGCCGCCACGACCGCGCTGGCGGTCAGGCCTTCCGGGCTCAAGGGAGGCGCTCCCCTCCCGGGGTGCGCGCCCGCACGCGGTAGACCGCCAGGATCTTCTCGCCGTCGACCTCGATGGCGTGTATCTCCTCGGGGTAGGGGTAGTCGCGCGGGTGCCAGCGGAAGTTGCTCACGAAGTAGTCGGCGTCGGCCACGTCCACGAAGCGCAGCCGGCGACGCTCCCCGGCGGGCAGGATGCTCGCGTTGAACCCACCCGCGAGGTTGGCGACGGCCACCTTCACCACGGGCCGCGGGTCGCTGGCGAGGATGAACTCGAGCCCCCTGCGGTAGGAGAGCCCCCAGTAGTCCAGCTCGAAGCGGCGCCGCAGGTCGCCCCCGGCGAGCGCATTGAAGTACACGTTCTGGTGCGGGTGGTTGCGCACCATGAACGCTGCGACCGCGAAGACGCCGGCCGCGAGCCCGGCGAGGGCGGCCCCCGCCAGGCCCCGCCCGAGGCGCCGGGTTCCGCTCCGCGCGCTCTGCCAGAGGAGCTCGACCCCGGTCAGGGCGATCGCGAGCAGCGCCGGATACACGAAGTAGTGATGGCGCCAGTCGTCGTAGAGAGTCGAGCCCAGCAAGATCGGCGCGACGAGCGGGATGCCGAGCCACGCGACGAAGACGATCTCGCCCCGGCGCCGCCGCCATGGCGTGGCGGCCCGCAGCAGGTCCCGCGCGATCACCCACGCCCCGAGCGCGAAGGCCGCGAGGTAGGGGATCGGGATCGTGATCGCCATCCAGACCGGATTGTAGTGCCAGGGGACGCGGCTGCCGGGGACGAAGCGGCCCATGTAGAGGACCGGGAGCCCCCAGCCCGTGTCCGCCGCCCTGCGCAGCGAGTCGACCCAGCGCGAGATCGGCGCGCCCCAGAGATGGGGCCAGAACAGGGGAACCAGGAGCGCGAGTGCACAGAGATAGACCGCGATCGGAGCGCCCAGCTCGCGGAGCTTCGCCCCGGGCCGTCGCTCGCGCAGCACCTCGACCGCGGCGAGCCCCACGGTCAGGGCGGGCACGAGCGCGCCGACGTTGCGGACGTCGACGAGCAGCGCAGAGGCCAGGGCATGAGCGGTCGCCCAGCCGAGAGTCGGCCGCTCGAGCAGCCGGAGCAGCGTGTAGCTGCTCGCCACGAAGAGGGACAGGAAGGCGATGTCGGTGGAGTCGTAGAAAGCGTGCGCGAAGATCCGGGGCGTGAGGAGAAGCGCCAGGGCGCCGAGCATCCCGAGCGCGCGGCTCTCGAAGTGCCGCGAGCAGAGCGCGAAGAAGAAGACCACGCCGATCGCGAACGCGACGAAGGTCCCGAGGTGACGGACGAAGGCCACCTCCCGCGGATCTCCCGAGGTGAGCCCGAGCTCCGCGACCGCCAGCAGCAGCTCGAATGCGGGGCCGCGGATCTGCTCGTGCTTGGCGACCACGCGGCGGCGGGCCGCCTCGACCTCGGGCGGCGGGGAGCGGCCGAGCAGCTCGAAGTAGGCATGCAGGGAGCCGAGGCCGTAGTCGCGGTTCACCTCGTGGTCCCAGTGGATGCCGTAGTCGCGGAAGATCGCCGTTCCGAGGCCCAGGCAGGCGGCCAGGAGCAGCACCGCGAGGGCAGCGCCGGCTCGCCGGCCGCAGCCCCCCGCGTGGCTCACGCCCGCAGCGCTCTTGGCATGCCGCGAAGCGAGCGCACTATGCTGGCCTCGCACATGGGGTACGGCCGGGGGGGAAAGCGGCGCCGCAGCATCGCCCGGATCGCGGCGATCGCCCTCGGCCTGCTCGGGAGTGCTGCGCCCTCGGGACGCCCACGCCCCGACGTGATCCTCATCGGCGTCGACACCCTTCGGGCGGACCACCTCGGCACCTACGGCTACGCGCGGCAGACTTCGCCACACGTCGATCGCTTCGCCCGGGAGAGCGTGGTCTTCGAGAACTGTATCACCCCGATCCCGCTCACGACTCCGGCAGTCGCCTCGATCCTCACGGGTCGGTATCCGGCGCGCAGCCGGGTGCGGAGCCTGTCGGACGACCTTCCGGACGAAGTTCCCAGCGTGGCCGCCCTGCTGCGGAAGCACGGCTACGCCACGACCAGCCTCGTCGCGACCGGAATCCTGCGAGGACGCCTCCAGCAGGGGTTCGAGCGCGTCTTCGCCACGCGCGGCGAGCTGCCGGCGCAGCGGGCCACCGATCAGGCCATCGAGGTCCTGAGCCAGGGGCGCCACCCGCACTTCCTGTTCCTCTTCTACCGCGATCCGCACATGGCCTACCGCCCTCCGAGCCTCGTCTTCGATCGCGGCTACCGAGGACCCCATCAGGAGTCGATCAGCTTCCGCGGCGGGATGGGCCGCATGGTCTTCCAGAACCCCCTCCACCCGCGGACGCGCGAGCATGCCATCGCGCTCTACGATTCGGAGATCTTCCACCTCGACCGCGAGGTCGGGCGGCTACTCCGATACGTGCGCGATCGACATCCCGACGCCCTCGTCATCTTCACCGCCGATCACGGGGAGGCGCTCGGCGAGCGCGGCTACTACTACGACCATGGGCTCCTCCTCGACCAGCCGGCCGTGCACGTGCCCCTGATCGTCCGCGGCCTTCCGGTCGAGCCTCGCCGCGTTTCGAAGGTCGTGAGCCTCGTCGACATCGTCCCCACCGTCCTCGCGCACGTCGGAATCGATCCGCTGCCGGGGCTGGAGGGGATCGATCTGGTCCGCCTGATCGAGTCCGAGGACCTGAACGTGGAATCCTACAGCGAGACCGGCCCTCCCCTGCTTCCGGAGGCGATCGCCAGCGGAATCGCGCTCGACGGGTCGATCGCCTCCCGCCGACGCGCGATCGTCTCGGGACGCTGGAAGCTCGTCTTCCTACCGCGTCCGCAGGGAGCGGTCTACGAGCTCTACGATCTCGTGGCGGACCCCGAGGAGCGGAACGACCTGATCCGCAGCCGCGACGCCGCCGAGCTGCGGCGCAAGCTGGACGCCTGGATCGCTCGCGATCCGCAGGCGTCCAACGCGTCGATCGAGCCCCTGACCCCGGACGAGGCCGAGCGGCTGCGCAAGCTCGGCTATCTCGACTAGGCGTGGGGCCCAGGATCGACCCTGGGGCGAAGGACCGGGCTGATTGTAGGGCCGAGGCCGGGGCTGGTAGCCTAGCCGCGTGGGCCTCGACGCCGACAGCCTGGAGCGGATCGTCCCGGACGAGCTCGCGCCGGAAGACGTGACGGGCGGCGAGGCCCTGCGCATCTCGATCGAGCGCTACGAGTTCGCGGCGCGCCACGCGCGGGAGGGGCGGCTCCTCGACCTGGCCTGCGGCGTAGGCTACGGGACGCGGCTGCTCGCCGACCGCGGCGCCGGCCGCGTCGCGGCCCTCGGCGCCGACCTCGCGCCGGAGGCCATCGCGTACGCGCAGCGCCGCTACGTCGACGCCCGCACCCGCTTCGCGCTGGCGGACGCCATGACCTTCGCGGACCCGGAAGGATTCGACACGATCGTCTCGATCGAGACGATCGAGCACCTGCCCGACCCCGAGGTCTTCGTCGCCCGCCTCGCCGGCATGCTGCGCCCCGGCGGCGTGCTCGTGGTCTCCGTCCCGGTCACGCCCTCGGTCGACGCGAACCCGCACCACCTCCACGACTTCAGCGAGCGCTCCTTCCGCCGCCTCCTCGCGCCCCACGGCCTCCGCGAGCGGGACGCCCTCGTGCAGGACCAGCCCTACCCGCTCGCCACGATTCTCGCGCGCCGCGAACCGCGCCTGCGCGAGGTCCGCCGCGGGCTCCCGGCCTGGTACGCCGCGCATCCGGGCTCGCTGGCGCGCCGCATCGCGTCCACCCTGCGCCACGGCTTCAAGAACCGCTACCTCACGCTGGCGCTCCAGGCGCCCGTGTGAGCGGCCGGGTGCTCGTGATCCCGGCGTTCCAGGAGGAGGCGCACCTCGGTCGGGTGCTCGAGGCGGTGGCGCGCGCGAGCTTGGACTGCGAGGTGGTGGTGATCGACGACGGCTCGCGCGACGCCACGGCGGCGGTCGCCGCGCGGGCCGGCGCGCGGGTGCTCCGCCACCCCTGGAACCTCGGCTACGGCGCGGCGCTCCAGACCGGCTACAAGTTCGCACTCGAACGCGGAGCGTCGTTCCTGGTGCAGATGGACGCCGACGGGCAGCACGATCCGGCGGACATCCCGTCCCTGCTGGCTGCCGTCGAGGGCGGCGAGTGCGATCTCGTCGTCGGCTCCCGCTTCCTCGGGAGCGGCGAATACCGGATGGGCGCGTTGCGGACTTTCGGGCGGCGCGTCTTCCAGGCGATCGCCCGCGTCGCCGGGCTCGAGCTCACCGATCCCACCTCGGGCTTCCAGGCGATGAACCGCCGCGTGCTCGAGATCTACGCGCGCGACTTCTTCCCGACCGACTACCCGGACCTCGACGTGCTGCTCACCGCCTGGCGCGACGGGCTGCGCGTCGGGGAGCGCCCCGTCCGGATGCGGCCGGGGACGCGCGCGTCCATGCTCCACGGCGGGCTGCGCTCGGTCTACTACGTCTACAAGATGCTGCTCTCCACCTCGACGGCCGCGCGCCGACGGGCGGAGGCTCGCGCCCCGGAGGCTCGCAGGCCATGAACCCCACGCCGACCCCGGAGGAGCTCCGCGAGCTCTTCCTCAGCGCCTCGGATCCGAGCACCGCGCGCGCCCTCGCGCTCGCGAGCAGCCTCACGCTCGTCGTGGCCGTGCTCTGGCTCGTGCGGCGGCGGAGCCTGCGCGAGGAGTACACGCCCATCTGGATGGGCGTCGCGGCGGCGCTCCTGCTGCTGAGCCTGCGCCTCGACCTCCTGCACGCCCTCACGCGCGTCACGGGAGCCTGGACCGCGAGCTCGCTGGTCTTCTTCCTGGGCGAGGTCTTCCTGGTCGCGATCTGCCTGAACTACGCCGTGCGCCTTTCGCGGGCGGGGCTGCAGATCAAGAACCTCGCCCAGGAGCTCGCGCTCGTGCGCGCGCGGATCGAGCGCCTGGAGGCGCCCGGGGCGCGATCGCCGGTCGATGGCTGAGGCTCCGCCCTTCCTGTTCAGCATCGACCTCGAGGACGTCCGGAGCATGATCCCGGACGGCGAGCGCTATGCCGAGCGCGTCCCGGCGCTGGTGGTGCGCTACCTGGAGCTCCTCGACCGCTGCCGCGCGCGCTGCACCTTCTTCACCGTGGGCGATGTCGCCCGCCGCTACCCGTCGCTCGTCCGCGACCTCGTCGCGAAGGGCCACGAGATCGCCTGCCACGGGAGCGACCACGTGCCCCTCGACCGGCTGGGCCGCGCGCGCTTCCGGGACGACTGCCTGCGCAACCTCGAGGACCTGGCAAGGGCCGGCTGCAGCGCGGTGCGGGGCTTTCGCGCGCCGGTCCACTCGCTGACGGAGCAGACCCGCTGGGCGTGGGAGGTGCTGGCGGAGCTCGGGATCCGCTACTCGAGCTCGGTCCTGCCCGCGCGCCATCCCTTCTACGGCTGGCCCGGCTTCGCGCGCGGCTGCACGCGCACCGAGTGCGGCGTCTGGGAGCTCCCGCTCTCCCTCGCGCGCCTGCCCGGGCTCGATGTCCCCTTCGCCGGCGGCGTCTACCTGCGCGTGCTCCCCTTCCCGGTGGTGCGTTCGCTCTTCCGGCGCGAGATCCGGGGCGGACGCCCCGTGATCGGCTACGCCCACCCCTTCGACATCGATCTCGAGCAGGAGCGCTTCGTGCACCCGGAGCTCGGCGGGAGCCGCCTCTACCACCACCTCATGTACTGGAACCGCAAGGGAATGCTCGCGCGGATCGAGCGCCTCGCGGCGCTCGGCGCGCCGATCGTCCCCTACGCCGAGTACGTGGCCCGACTCCCCGAGGCGGCGGCGACCGGCGCATGATCGAGATCCGCCCGACCGACACCTCGGCCGCGGGGCTCGAGCCGGTGGCGGCGCTCTTGCGGCGGCGCTTCCCGCGCGCCGCGCAGGTCTCGGCGGCCTACCTCGGGTGGACCTACCGCGAGAATCCCGAGGGGCCCGCCTTCGCGTTCGACGCGTGCGACGGGGAGCGGCTCGTCGCGCACTTCGCCGCGACGCCCCTGCGCGCCCGCGTCGAGGGGACCCTGGAGCCGGGCCTGCTCACGCAGCACGCGGCGACCGAGGTCGGCTTCGAGAGCCTGGGGCTCTTCCAGGCCCTGGTCCAGCGCGCGCTCGCGGCGGGCGCCGAGCGGGGATTCGGGCACGCCATCGCGCTCGCCAACGCGCACAGCCGCTTCGCGTTCGCCGAGCGGCTCGGCTTCCGGATGATCCGCCCGCTCGAGGTGCGGATCGGAATCGGGCCCGGGCCGGAGCCGGCGGGGTACTCGGCGACCTCGTGGGAGCGTGTCTGGGATGCGCGCTCGCTCGGCTGGCGACTGGCGCGCCCGGACCGCCCCTACCGCGCGGTCGTGCGGGGCACGCGGGCACGCGTGCTCTGCGCCAGCGGATACCCCGGGATCCAGGCGGAGCTCTGCTCGCTCCCCGCGGCGGAGCTGCCCGCGGGCCTGCCCCCGCCGCCGCGCTTCCCCGGCCTCCGCGTGTGGCTCGGCCTCGACCCCGACCTGCGCTGGACCTGGCGCGCCTTTGCACCCGTGCCGGCGGCGCTGCGGCCCGCTCCGCTCCACTTCGCGTTCCGCGATCTGCGCGGGGGCGACCGCGCGCCCGACGCCGCGCGGCTCCGGGTGGCGGCCATCGACTTCGACGCGTACTGAGCGCCGCGTTCGGCCGGCGCGGCGGCGATCCTGCGCCGCCCGGGCGACCCGGCGTGGTACCCTCGTCGGCCATGCGCCATCTGGTCGTGCTGCCGACGTACAACGAGGCCGAGAACGTGCTCGGCCTCGCCGCCGAAGTCCTCGCCGTCGACGCGTCGCTCGAGATCCTGGTCGTCGACGACGCGAGCCCGGACGGCACGGGGGACCTGGTCGAGCGGGCGGGCCGCGACGAGCCCCGGCTTCGCCTGCTGCGCCGGCCCGGGAAGCTCGGGCTCGGCACCGCGTACCTCGCGGGCTTCCGCCACGGGCTCGAGCGCGACTACGATCGGATCCTCACCATGGACTGCGACCGCAGCCACCACCCGCGGCACGTCCCCGCGCTGCTCGCCGCAACGGTCGATGCGGACCTCGCGATCGGCTCCCGCTACGTCGCCGGCGGCGGGATCCTGAACTGGCCCCGGCACCGCCGCGCGCTCTCCGCGTTCGCGAACCTCTACGCCCGCACGCTGCTGCGGCTCCCGATCCGCGACTGCACCTCGGGCTTCCGCTGCTACCGGACCGAGGCGCTGGCCGCGGTCGACCCGTTCGGGATCCGCTCCTCGGGCTACTCCTTCCTCGAGGAGCTGGCCTGGCGCGTCCATCGCTGCGGCTTCCGGATCGTCGAGGTGCCGATCGTCTTCGAGCAGCGCAGCGCCGGCGTCTCGAAGATCGACTCCTCGGAGATCTGGCGGGCGGCGTGGCACGTGCTCGCGACGGCGCTGCGCTCCGCGCCGATCCCGGCGCAGGTATCGGCACTCTCCCACGGCGATGGCGGCGCGAACCCGCGGCCGTGAAGCCTTCGCCTGGGCCGCGCTGGCGGTCCTGACCTGGGCCGCGATCGAGGCGCTCTGCGCGGGGACGCTCATGGCACTCGTGCGCCTGCGTGGGGCGGAGCTTCCGTCGGCCGCTCCGTTCCGCCTCGAAGCGGCCCCGCGCGCCCGCCTCAAGCGGATCCTCGCCGGACGCGAGCCCTACTACCCCTTCGATGCCGAGCTCGGGTGGACGGTCCGACCGAACGGACGCCTGCCGCTCTACCGCGCCAACTCGCAGGGGATCCGCGCCGACGTCGAATACGCGCCCGAGCCGCCGCCCGGCGTGCTGCGGATCGCCGCCTTCGGCGACTCCTTCGTGCACGGCACCGAGGTCGGGAACGCGGACACCTGGCCGGCGCGGCTCGCGGCGCTGCGCCCGGGCCTCGAGGTGCTGAATTTCGGCGTCGGCGGCTACGGCGTCGACCAGGCCTGGCTGCGCTGGCGGCGAGACGGACGCCCCTTCTCGCCCGCGATCGTGCTGATCGGCTTCATGACCGAGGACGTCCACCGCAGCGTGAACCGCTTCCGCCCCTTCCAGGCGCCCCGCCACCTGGAGCCGCGTGCCAAGCCGCGCTTCGCGCTGCGCGAAGGCCGGCTGGTGCTGCTCCCGAACCCGCTCCCCGGCCTCGACGCCTACCGCGAGCTGCTCGCCCGCGAGCCGGAGGTGATCGAGCGCATCGGCGAGGACGACGCCTTCTACGAGGCGCTCTGGCAGCCGGCGCCCCTCGCGGCGCTCCCGTCGGCCCGCCTGCTGCGCTTCGCGCGGCACTCCTTGTCGCCGACCCGCACGCTGGTCGACGGCCGCCTGAACCCGCGCTCCGAGGCCTTCGAGGTGACCGCGCGCGTGATCGAAGCCTTCCACGACGAGGCGCTCGCGGAAGGATCGCTCCCGGTGGTGGTGCTGCTCCCGACGCGGACCGACTTCGAGCGCCGGCGCGAGGGGCGCGAGGACGCGCGGGCTCCGCTGCGCGATCGCCTCGAGGGCGGGGGCATCGCGACACTGGACGCGCTCGACTGCTTCGAGCGGCCTCGCATCCTCCGTACGCTCGTCTTCATGAAGGGCGGCCACTACGGGGCGCCGACCAACCGCGTGGTGGCCCGCTGCCTCCTCGAGGCCTTCGGCCGGCGGGGTTGGCTCTCTGGCGCCGGGGTCGACCGCGCGATCGCGGCGAGTAGAGCCGCAATGCAAACTCGAGATGTGCGGGGGTGGGGAGGTCCAGCGGGGAGTGGCCCTCCCGATTGACTCCGCTCGCCTTCGGCTCGCTGCGCGCTCCGCGCTGCCGCGCTCCGCTTGCGAAGAGCCCGCCCGGAAGACGGTGCAGGTGGTGCGTGGCTTGGCCTATCCCCGGGTCGTGTCGTAGGCCGACGTCGCATCACCGGGGGCGGCGTTCCGGAAAGCTGCTTCGCAAGCGAGGCGCGGCAGCGCCTCGCGCGCAGCGAGCCGCAGGCGAGCGGAGTCAATGAGGAAGTCCCCCTCCCGAAACGCCCCGCCCCCCGCACGCCTCGGTCTACGTTACTTCCCCAGCGCCTCGAGAACGGACTCGGCGCTGCTCGCCTCGAACTTCATCGGCTTCTCGACGAAGAGGCCCTTCACGACCCCGTCCTGCACGATCATCGCATAGCGCTGCGAGCGCGTGCCCATCCCGAAGCCCGAGCCGTCGAAGGCCAGGCCCACGGCGTTCGAGAACTCGGCGTTGCCGTCCGCGACGAGCAGCACCTTGTCCCCGGCGCTCTGCGCCTTGGCCCAGGCGCCCATCACGAAGGCGTCGTTCACCGACAGGCAGACGACGCGGTCGACGCCCTTCTTCTTGAACTCGTCCGCCCGCTCGATGAAGCCCGGGAGATGCTTCGCGGAGCAGGTCGGGGTGAAAGCGCCCGGCAGCGCGAAGAGCACCACGCGCTTGCCGCCGAAGAGCTCGCGCGTCGTGACGTCCTTGATCCCGTCGGCCGTCATGGTCTTGAGGGTCACGTCGGGGATCTTCTCGCCCACCTTGATCGCCATCGCAGTCCTCCATGGCCGGATCCTCGCAGGCCCGACGGCGACCGGCCGCGCCGTGCGGGAGGCGTAGGATAGGGCATCCGCCGCGAACGCGGTTTCGACCCGGCCCCGCCCGGCCGCCCGAGGCCCGTGACGGATCGGGGACGCCCGCGGGAGGATCCGCTCCCGCCAGGATCGCTCCCGGCGCCCCGCGGCGTGTATTTTCGCGCGACCGTGCAGGACCCGTCACCGACCCGTCACCGATTCCGCCTACTACAGGAGCAGGTCCCATGGGGGGGCCCGCATTCCCACCTTCACGAGGAGCTTCATCCGATGAGAACCCTTGCACTCACGAGCGGCAGGCGGCGCCTGGCCGCAGCGTTCCTCTTCGCGGCGGGCCTCGCGCTCGCCGGCCCGGCCGCGGCCGACGCAGTTGCTGGGGCGGCGGACGGCAGCGTGGTCGAGAAGCTGCTCGACATCCTGCTCCAGCAGAAGAGCATCACGAAGGGCCAGTACGACGCCCTCCTCGAGGAGGCCCGGCAGGAGGAGGCCGCGGCCCGGATGGCCGAGGCGGCGAAGGCGTCGGAGACCGCCCCGGTCGCCGCGGGCCCTCCGGCGTGGGACTTCAAGTGGGACAACGGCTTCAACCTCGCGCGCGAGGACGGGGCCTTCAAGCTCAAGTTCGGCGGACGCCTCCAGCTCGACGGCGCGGTGATCTCGGAGAGCGATGGGCTCAGCCAGGATCTGCGCGACCTCGGCGGCGAGGGCCAGGGCGCCGGGGTCGAGTTCCGCCGCGCCCGGATCTTCTTTGAGGGAACCGTCTACGAGCGCCTCTTCTTCCGCGCCCAGTACGACTTCGCGGACGGGAATCCGGCCTTCAAGGACGTGTACATGGGCCTGAAGGGCCTCGGTCCGGTCGGGAGCATCCAGGTCGGGCAGTTCAAGGAGCCCTTCTTCCTCGACGAGCAGACGAGCTCCAACTACATCACGTTCATGGAGCGGCCGCTCGGTAACGCCTTCTTCCCGGACCGCAACGTCGGCGCGATGGCGTTCAACAACCTGGCCGACAAGCGCGTCCTCTGGCAGCTCGGCGTCTTCAACGACACGGACAACTTCGGAGACGACTTCAGCAGCTTCACCCGCACCGACTGGGACGCGGCTGCGCGGATCACGGGCCTGCCGATCTGGAAGGACGAGGGAAGCCACTACCTCCACCTCGGGGCGGACTACGTCCACCGCTTCCGCGGCAGCGACTCGGTGAGCTTCAGCCAGCGCCCCGAATCGCACCAGGCGGACAGCTTCGTCGCGACGCCCACGCTGAGCGCGAGCGGCACCGACCTCTTCGACGGCGAGCTGGCCTACGTCCACGGCCCCTTCGCCCTCCAGAGCGAGTACACGCACTCGCTCGTGAACGGCGAAGACGGCCAGGGCAACGTCGGCTTCTGGGGCGCCTACGCGCAGGTGAGCTACTTCCTGACCGGCGAGCACAAGGTCTACGAGCCGGAATACGGCCGCTTCGGGCGCGTCAAGCCGAAGGCCAACTTCAACCCCGCGCAGGGTGGCTGGGGCGCCTGGGAGATCGCGGCCCGCTACTCGTACCTGGACCTCGACGACCGCAACGTCGAGGGCGGAAAGCTCTCGGACGTGACGGCCGCGATCAACTGGTACCTGTACCCGAACGCCCGGATCATGCTCAACTACATCCACGCGGACGTCTCGGATCGCCAGGCGGCGGCACCCGTCTACAGCGTCGGCGGCACGGGGAACATCGTGCAGACCCGCTTCCAGATCGACTTCTAGGAACAAGCGGTTTCCAGGGGCGGGGCGGAGCTGGCCTCCGCCGGCTCCGCCCCGCTGCGGTATGCTGCCCGGCCCGGATCTAGGAGTGCCGCGCCGATGAGCTCGGCCGAAACCCGCCTGCTGATCGACGGCCGCCTCGTCCCCGCGCGCGGCGGGCGCAGCTACGAGAACGTGAACCCGGCGACCGAGGAGGTGATCGGACGCGCGGCCGACGCGACGCCCGACGACATGGACGCCGCGATCGCCGCGGCGCGGCGCGCCTTCGACGCGAGCGAGTGGTCGCGCGACCTCGCCTTGCGCGCCCGCTGCCTGCGCCAGCTCCACGCCGCGCTCGCGAAGCACCGCGAGGAGCTGCGGCCGCAGATCGTGGCGGAAGTCGGGACCCCGATCCTGCTCACCTACGCCGTCCAGCAGGACAGCGCGATCCAGGACATGCTCTGGGACGTCGAGCTCGCCGAGAGCTACGCCTGGGAGCGGGAGCTCGGCGTGCACGAACTCTTCGGCACGAAGAGCCGCCGCCGCGTGGTGCGCGAGCCCGTCGGCGTCGCGGGGCTCGTGACGCCCTGGAACTTCCCCTTCATGCTGAACCTCGCGAAGCTCGTCCCCGCGCTGATGGCGGGCAATACCGCGGTGCTCAAGGCCGCGCCGGACACGCCGTGGAGCGCCAGCTGGATCGGCCGCCTCGCAGCCGAGGAGACGGAGATCCCGCCCGGCGTGCTGAACGTCGTGACCGCGCGCGACCCGGCCGAGATCGGCGACGTGCTGACGGCCGACCCGCGCGTCGACCTGGTGAGCTTCACCGGCTCGACCGCCGTGGGCAAGCGCATCATGGAGCGCTGCGCCGAGACGCTCAAGCGCGTCTTCCTCGAGCTCGGCGGCAAGTCGGCCCACCTGATCCTCGACGACGCGGACTTCGCCCGGGTCCTGCCCGGCGCCGCGATGGTGTGCATGCACGCGGGCCAGGGCTGTGCGATCACGACGCGGCTCCTGCTCCCGCGCTCGCGCTACGCCGAGGGTGTCGGGATCCTCGAGCAGGCCTACCGCAACATTCCCTACGGCGACCCGATGCAGCCGTCGAACCTGATGGGCCCGCTGATCAACGCGCGCCAGCGCGAGCGCGTCCTCGGCTACATCGAGAAGGGGAAGGCCGAGGGAGCGCGGCTGCTCGTCGGCGGAGGCCGGCCCCGCCACCTGCCGAAGGGCTGGTACGTCGAGCCCACGCTCTTCGTCGACGTCGACCCCCGCTCGACGATCGCGCAGGAGGAGATCTTCGGGCCGGTGCTCTGCGTGATCCCCTACAGCGACGACGAGGACGCCGTCCGCATCGCGAACGACTCGCGCTACGGCCTCTCCGGCGCGGTGGCGAGCGCCTCGCTCGAGCGCGCGATGGCCGTGGCGCGGCGGATCCGCACCGGCACCGTCGGCGTGAACGGCGGCATGTGGTTCGCCCCGGACTCCCCCTTCGGCGGCTACAAGCAGAGCGGGATCGGCCGCGAGCACGGCGTCGAGGGATTCGAGGAGTACCTCCAGACCAAGACGATCGGCTACCCCGCGGCGTAGCGGCGGCCGGGGCGGCCGCTACCCGTGGCCGAAGCGCGCGCCAAGGGGCACGACCCGCTCCTCCCCGATCGAGCGCCGCTACGCGGGTGCCTGCGCCGAGGGCGGGCTGCCGCCGTTCGCCTGCTCGGGCCGGGGCGACGCTCCCGGCCCGGCCGCCCCCTCGGGCCCGCTCCCGCCGAGCAGCGGTCCGTCGAGGCCGCGCCCGATCGCGGGGACCTCGCCGGCGCAGAAGTGGCGTGCGCCGTCGGCGAGGTGCGCGTAGAGCTGCGTGTAGCGCTCGGTCAGGTCGCGGAAGAGGTCCGAGGTGCGCGCGAAGTGGCTGGAGATGCGCTCGCCCTGGGCCTCGAGCTCGCTGCGCGTCTCCGCGAGCTCCACCTCGAGTTGCGCCGCGCGCTCCTCGGCCGCGCGCCCGCCGCGGCGGCCGAGCCAGCTCGCGACGAGTCCGCCGACGACGGCGCCTCCGCCGAACCAGAGCAGCGAGAGGACGGTCGGGTGCATGAGGGGGCCTCCGTGAGGGCGCCAGTGTACCTCGTTCGCGCCGGCCGCCACGCCGGCCGTTCAAAGCCTGGAGGAGCGGATCTCGACGTCGGCGCGCGCCCAGGCGTTGCGGAAGCCCGTCCGGGCGGCCGCGGCCTCGCTCGCCCTCCCCTGCGCTTCCAGGCTGCGCGCGAGGCCGAAGAGCGACCAGCCGTTGCGCGGGACGCGGCGCAGGTCCTCGCGATACACGGCTTCGGCCTCCTCGACGCGGCCCGCGTCGACGAGCACGGCTCCGAGGGCCTGGCGCAGCGGCAGCCACCAGCGCGGCGGCTCGGTGTACTGCATCGCGTCCTGGATCCGGATCGCCTCCTCCAGCGCCGCGACGGCCCGGTCCGTCTCGCCGCGCGCCGCCGCGACCTCGCCGGCGAGATGGCTCGCCGCGAGGGCGAGGTAGCGCGACGCGGGCACGTTCGAGAAGTCGAGGCGCGCGAGGGCCTCCTCCCCGCCGACGGCGCGCAGCGAGGCGAGCTCGGCCTCCGCCGCCGCCGCGTCGCCGCGGCGGGCGTGCGCGACGCCGCGGGCGTAGTACCAGATCCCCGTCGCGTAGCGGCGCCCGGGCGGCGGCGCGGGCTCGCCGAGCAGCGCGTCGTAGCGCCCGAAGCGCAGCAGGGCGAAGGCCGGCATCACCACGAACTCCTCGGCCGGGGGGAAGGCGCGCAGCGACTCGTCGCGGATCTCCGCGACGAGCCTGCGCGCGGAGACGAGCGCGAGGTCGCCACGTCCCTCGGCGCCGGCCGCCGCGTAGACGAAGTGGAGGTTGTGCGGGTAGTAGAGCACGGCGTAGAGGCCCCGCCGGCCGCACCAGGCGAAGGTGGCCTCGTCCACCGCGACGGCGCGCCGATTGATCTCGAGCGCGTCCGCGTAGCGGCCGACGCGCCAGAAGATGTGCGACGGCATGTGGACCAGGTGCCCGGAGCCCGGCGCGAGGGCGGCGAGCCGCTCGGCCGCCGGGAGCGCCCGCTCCGGGTGGTGCTCCTCGTAGGCGTGGATCAGGTAGTGGTTCGCCCCGGGGTGGCTCGGGTCGCGGGCCAGGACGCCTTCGAGCAGCGCCAGCGCCTCGCGCGTGGTCTCCTTCGGCTCGGACGCGGAGACCCAGTAGCTCCACGGCGAGAGGTCGAGGAGCGCCTCGGCGGTGATCGTCGCGACGTCGAGATCGTCGGGGTAGCGGCGCTGCACCTCGCGCATCGCGTTCGCGAAGCCCAGGTCGAGTGCGGCGCGGTCTGGACTCCCGGGGGAGTCCGCGTCGGGGGAGTAGCGCTGCGCCAGCGCTTCGATCAGGTCCCGCTCCACCGGGCTCGCGCCCGCGGCGAGAGAGAGCGCGCGCTGCGCCGCGGCCCACGCAAGGCCGGCGGCCTCCGGCCCCATGGGAGCGTTGATGTTCGGGCCGAGCGCGAGCGCCACGCCCCACCAGCAGATCGCACAGCCGGGATCGCGGCGCGCGGCCTCCCGGAAGGAGCGCTCCGCCGCCTCGTGGTTGAAGCCGTAGCCGAGCGCCAGGCCCTGATCGAAGTAGCGCTGCGCCGCCGGCGAAGCGGTCGAGATGGCGCGCCGGTGGTCGCCGAGGTCGTCGAAGAGGCGGATCAGGGGCGGCTCGGCGTCGCGCGACGGAGCGCCGCAGGCGCTGGCGAGGCAGGCCGCCGCGATCGCGGCCGCGCGCCGTCCGGGCTGCGGCATGCCGGAATCCCTCCCGAGGCGAGCCTACCGCCGCGCAGGCCCGCTGGGAACTCCGCTATCCTCGCTGTTCCGGAGCCGGATACGGGGGAAACGCGTGCGGGTCCTGGTCACGGGCGGCTGCGGCTTCCTCGGCTCCCACGTCTGCGAGCTCTTCCGGCAGCGCGGCGACGAGGTCGTCTCGCTCGACAACATGACCAAGCTCGAGCTCGCGCGGACCGGCTACGAGGCCACGGCCGCGCGCGACCACAACTGGAAGCTGCTCGAGGCGATGGGCGTGCGCATGCTCCGGGAGGACGTGCGCGACCTCGAGGCCGTGCTCGACGCCGCGTCCGGCTGCGCCTTCATCGCCCACACCGCCGCACAGCCGGCGGTGACGATCGGCCTCGAGGACCCGCTGCTCGACCTCTCGACCAACGTGGTCGGCACCGTCCACGTGCTCGAGGCCGCGCGGAGCCACCGCATCCCGGTGGCGAGCTGCGCCAGCGTCCACGTCTACGGCAACTGGTTGAACGACGAGCTGCGCGAGGGCGCGACCCGCTACCAGAACGACCGGGTCGCGATCGGCGAGGAGGCACCGACGATGGTCGGGTACCTGACGCCGCTGCACGGATCGAAGGCCTCCGCCGAGCACTACGTCCGCGTCTACGCCTCCGCCTACGGGCTCCGCGCCGCCAGCTTCCGCCTCACCGGCCTCTACGGGCCGCGCCAGCTCGGCGGCGAGGACCACGGCTGGGTCGCCAACTTCGCGATCCGCAACGCCATCGGCTGGCCGATCACGATCTTCGGGACGGGCAAGCAGGTCCGCGACATCCTCTTCGCGACGGACGCCGCCCGGGCCTTCGTCGACTTCTGCGCGCGCGGCGAGGCCGGCGTCTACAACGTGGGGGGCGGCCCCGACCACGCGATCTCGCTCGTCGAGTGCCTGCGGCTGATCGAGGCGGCCTCGGGCCGCCCGTCGGAGCTGCGCTTCGAGCCGGCCCGCTTCGGCGACCTGCGCTGGTTCGTCTGCGACGTGCGCCGCGCGCGCGAGGGATTCGGTTGGGAGCCGCGCGTGCGGCCCGACGAGGGCGTGCGCGAGATCGTGGCCTGGGTCGAGCGCAACCGGTCGCTCTTCGCGGGAGGCGCGGCGTGAAGGCGCTGATCCTCGCCGCCGGCCGCGGCCGGCGCCTCGGCGCCCGCTCGACCGAGCAGAACAAGTGCATGCTGCGGATGTTCGGGCGTCCGCTGATCGAGTACGGCCTGGAGAACGCGGTGCGCGCCGGCGCCAGCGAGATCGTGGTGGTCGTGAGCTACCGGGCCGAGCAGATCATCAACGCCTACGGAATCGAGCACCGCGGCGTACGCGTGCAGTACGTGCTCCAGGAGGACCCGAAGGGCCTCGTGCACGCGATCGAGTGCAGCGAGGAGGCGATCGCCGGCGAAGATTTCATGCTCTTCCTGGCCGACGAGATCCTCTGGGCGCCGCGCCACGCCGAGATGGTGCGGAAGTTCGAGCAGGACGCGCTCACGGTGATCTGCGGCGTCGTGAAGGAGCCCGACCCCGACGAGATCCGCAAGACCTACGCCGTGATCGAGGACGACCGCGACCAGCGCATCTACCGCCTGATCGAGAAGCCGCGCAACCCCCCGAACCAGATCCGCGGCACCGGCAACTGCATCTTCCGCTCGCGGATCTTCGAATACGTGCCGCAGACGCCGATCAACCAGAACCGCCAGGAGCGCGAGCTCCCGGACCTGATCCAGTGCGCGATCGACGACGGGCTCGCGGTCAAGTCCTTCGACATCGGCGACGGCTACGTGAACATCAACACGCCCGACGACATCGAGCTCGCCGAGCGCGCTCACGCGGGGCGCTTCCCGGCCGCCGCCGGCGGCCGGCGGTGAGCCCGCGCCTGCTCGTGGTCGTGCCCGCGTTCAACGAGGCGGAGACCATCCAGGAGGTCGCGCGCCGCGCGAGTCGGCACGCCGACGTCTGCGTGGTCGACGACGCCAGCACGGACGGCACGGCGGAGCTCCTGGCCGGCCTGCCCCGCGTCGTGGTGCTTCGCCACGCGAAGAACACCCACATCGCCGGCGCGATCCTCGATGGATTCCGGCACGCGCAGGCGCACGCCTACGAACAGTGCATCACGATGGACGCGGGCCTCTCCCACGACCCCGAGGCGATCCCGGCGTTCCGGGCCCACGCCGACGCCGACCTCGTGGTCGGCTATCGCGCGCGGCGCGAGGGCGTGCCGCTGCACCGGGCGGGCCTGAGCCAGGTCGCCAACTGGCTGATGAACCTGGCACTCGAACGGCGGGCCGTGCCGTGGGGAGGCGCGGGGCTGCGCGACTGCACCTCCGGGTACCGGATGTACTCGCGGCGCGCCTACGAGCTCCTGCTCGCGGCGCCGCTGCGCTGCCGGGCCTTCGACTTCCACATCGAGGCGCTCGCGCACGTCTACCGGGCGGGCCTCGCGATCGCCGAGGTGCCGATCACCTATCGCTTCACGAACTCGTCGCTGCGGCGCGAGATCGTGGTGGAGGCGGTGCGGACCTGCGGCCGGCTGTGGGTACGTTGACGGGGCCCGGGCCGCCGCGTTCCCGCGGGCGGACCCGGTGGCGGGTGTGAAGCGCTTCACTGCGCCGGCTCGCAGCCGCGGGCGATGCTGGCGCCGAGCAGAGGAGGATCCGACGTGCAACCCAGGGTCATCACCAAGGCGATCGGCACGGCCATCGCGGCCGCGGCGCTCGGGCTGCTCCAGCCCGGCGCCGCCCTCGCAGGGGATCCGGAGCGCGCTCCCGCGAGCGAGGGAGACCCCTCCGGCGCCTCGCAGACGACGCCCGACGTGGCGGCGCGCAACCCGGCGCTGCCCGCGCTTCCGCGCTTCGTCCCCCCCGATCGGGGTGCGCCGACGAGCCGGCTCGGCGGCGCGACGCGCGGGGCGAGCGCGGATGCGCTCCCGGCCGTCGAGGCGCTCGTCCCGGCCGAGGTCGGGCTCACCCTCGAGCCGAGGCCGGTCCTCTACTGGTACCTCTCGCGACCGAGCGACGTGCGCGTCGACCTCCGCTTGCTCGCCCTCGATCCGCTCGAGACCGTGCTCGAGAAGACGTTGCCGCCGGCGCGCGCCGGCGGCATCCAGCGCATCCGCCTCGCCGACCACGGCGTCGAGCTCGCGCCCGGGCGGGCCTACCAGTGGCTCGTGCTGCTCGTCCCGGACCCCGCGGATCGATCCCGCGACCGCGTCGTCGGCGGCGGGATCGAGCGCATCGGGCCCGATGCGGGCCTGCGCGACGCGATCGCGCGCGCGGACCGCGAGCGGCTTCCCTTCGTGCTGGCCGAGGCGGGCGTGTGGTACGACGCGATCGACGTCCTCTCGCAGGAGATCGAGAAGCGCCCCGGCGACGCGCAGCTCTGGAACCGCCGCGCCGCGCTCTTCGAGCAGGTGGGCCTGCCCGAGGTTCCGCTCGGGGGTAGCGAGGCGGCGCCCGGTTTCGGTTCCCGGTAGCTCCGCCGGGGCCCGGTGGACGGGACGCGCAGGACCTGCCGGTTTCCTCAAGAATCCCCCCGGGGCATACGATTCCGTGCCTTTCCTGGGTCGGTTTCCTGGAGCTGACCCAGTAGACGCCTCGTCTTGCCGATCTCGAGGCTCAGGTTTCCACGAGACGAGCCCGGGAGAGCCCGCGTTTCGGCTCGCGGACCCCTTTTTTCGGGAGCCTGGTCCGGCTAGACTGCGGGAGACCTGGCGGGGGCGGCCCGGCCTCCTGCGGAGGCAGCGTGAGCGAGAAGATTCCGAGCGGCGGCGAGAAGCTCGTCCAGTGCCTCGAGCGCGAGGGGGTCGAGTACATCTTCGGGCTCTCCGGCGGCGCGGCGATGCCGATCTTCGACGCGCTCGTCGACTCCAAGATCCAGCTCATCCTCGTCCGCCACGAGCAGGGCGCGACGCACATGGCGGACGGCTACGCGCGCTCGACCGGGCGCCCCGGCGTCGCGCTCGTCACCTCGGGGCCGGGGGCCACCAACACGGTCACGGGGCTGCTCACGGCCCTCATGGACTCGGCGCCGCTCATCGTGATCACCGGCCAGACCATCACCCCGATGCTCGGCAAGGACGCCTTCCAGGAGGCCGACGTCACCGGCATCACCTACCCGGTGGTCAAGCACTCCTACCTGGTGAAGAGCGCGGGGGACATCCCGCGCGTGGTCCGCGAGGCCTTCCACCTCGCGACGACCGGGCGCCCGGGTCCGGTGCTGATCGACGTGCCGAAGGACGTGGGCCAGGGCCCCTGCACGGCGCCCTTCACCGACGCGCTCGACCTGCCGGGCTACGAGGTCCCGGGGCGCGGCGACCCGCAGCGGATCGCGGCGGCGGCCCGCTGCCTCTCCGAGGCCCGCCGCCCGCTCCTCTACGTGGGCCACGGGGCCGTGATCTCGGACGCCGGCAAGGCCATCACGACGTTGGCCGAGAAGCTGCGCGCGCCGGTCGTGAACACGCTCCTCGGCAAGGGAGCCGTCGACGAGACCCACCCGCTCCACCTCGGGATGATGGGCATGCACGGCACCGCCTACGCGAACAAGGCCGTGGCGGCCTGCGACCTGATCATGGCGATCGGCGCGCGCTGGGACGATCGCGTCACGGGGCGGCTCTCCGACTTCTGCACCGGGGCGGTCAAGATCCACGTCGACATCGACGCCGCGGAGTTCGGCAAGATCGTCCAGCCGCACGTGGCCATCCACGGCGACGCGCGCCTCGTGATCGAGGACCTGATCCCGCAGGTCGAGATGGGAGACACCGCCGAATGGCTCGCCCAGTGCGGGCGCTGGCGGCGGCAGTACCCGCTCAAGTACCCGAAGCAGGGCGGCCTCCGCGCGCAGCACGTGCTCGATCGCCTCGACGCGCTGACCCAGGGCGACGCGATCCTCACCACCGACGTGGGCCAGCACCAGATGTGGGCGGCGCAGTTCTGCCGCACCCGCCGCAACCGCCACTGGCTCTCGAGCGGCGGAGCGGGAACCATGGGCTTCGGCTTCCCGGCCGCGATCGGCGCGAGCTTCGCCCACCCGGAGCGCAAGGTGTGGGCGATCGTCGGCGACGGCGGCTTCCAGATGACGATGTCCGAGCTGGCGACGGCGCAGCTCCATAAGCGCCGGGTCAAGGTGCTGATCGTCAACAACAACTACCTGGGCATGATCCGCCAGTGGCAGGAGATGTTCTACGACAACCGCCTCTCGGGGTCGGACCTCGAGGGCAACCCGGACTTCGTGAAGCTCGCCGAGGCCTACGGGACCAAGGCGCTCCGCATCCGCCGCCCCGCCGACGTCGACCGCATCCTGCGCGAGGCGCACGAGTACGACGATGGCCCCTGCGTGGTGGTGGCCGAAGTCGTGAAGGAGGACAACGTCTTCCCGATGATCCCGGCCGGCGCGTCGATCGCCGAGATGCTGATCGAGAAGCCGCGGCACCGGCTCGCGAAGCCCGAGGGGAGCACCTGAGATGAGCGCCGCCGCGGCGCCGGCCCCGCAGCCGTCGCCCCCGATCCAACCCATCCACACGATCTCGCTCTTCGTGAACAACAAGCCCGGCGTGCTCGTGCGCGTGGCCCTCGTCTTCTCGCGCCGCGGCTTCAACATCGAGAGCCTGGTGGTGAGCCCGGGCGCCGAGGGCCGCTTCTCGCGCATGACGATGACCTGTCGCGGCGCCGCCGCGGACCTCGACCAGGTGGTCCGGCAGCTCGCGAAGCTCGTCGACGTGGTGCACGCGATCGACCACACCGGCGACCAGTCCTACGAGGTCGAGATCGCGCTCGTGAAGCTCGACTGCGCGCTGGACCGGCGCACCGAGATCCTCCAGGTCGCCGAGCACTACAAGGCGCGCGTGGTCGACTACGGAAGCGAGTCGCTGATGCTCCAGGTCCACGGCTCGAGCGAGAAGCTCGACGCCTGCCTGGAGCTGCTGCGCCCCTTCGGGATCAGCGAGCTCGTGCGCTCCGGCAAGCTCCTGATGGCGCGCGGCCGCCGGGTCACCTGAGCCGGGCCGAAGCGCGCGCGCCCGTCCGGCCCGCGGCGAAGGCCTTCAATCGTCGCGCTCGCGCTCGTACGCCTCCCACGCACTGCGCGCCGCCTGGACCTCGGGCGCCGCGGCCTCCCACGAGGCGAGGCGCGCGACGCGCGCGCTAAAGGCGCTCGTCTCGAGGGTGTCCGGGTAGTCGATCGATCGCCCCCGCGGGCTTCGGCGCGCGCTCGCCGCAGGAATCTCCAAACGGGTGGACCCTGTCTTGCGCGGCTGCCACTCGTGTATTACGGTGCCGGCATGAGGTCCTTGACCGTCCGACTACCCGAAGCCCTGGTGGCCGAGATCGAGGCGGAATCCCGAGTGCTCAAGCGCTCGAAATCCGACGTCGTTCGAGAGCGCCTGAAGCGGCATGACGCGCCCAACGCTCGACGGCGCGCCTCGCTGGAGGCCATCGCGGATCTCATCGGGTCGGTGGACGGCCTGCCGGTGAAGTTGAGCAGTCGACGGAAGGCGTATTTGCGGAAGACGCGCTATGGCTCCAAGCGTCCTCGTTGACGCGGGGTTCCTGGTCGCGCTTCTCAGTCGCCGCGACACCAACCATCGCTGGGCCTCCGCCCAGACGCCGCGCCTTCCTCCCCCCTGGCGTACCTGCGACGCGGTGCTGTCGGAGGCGTTCCACCTGCTCGGCCCGCGCGGTCGGCCCCCGCTGGCCGCGCTGCTCCGTCGTCGGGCCGCGGTCCTCGGCTTCGACCTCGGCTCGGAGCTCGAACGGGTGTTGACGCTCATGCACAAGTACTCGGACGTGCCGATGAGCCTCGCCGACGCCTGCCTCGTGCGCATGACCGAAACGCTCCCGGATCCCGTCCTGCTCACCACGGACACCGACTTCCGCATCTACCGCCGCCACAGCCGGCAGACGGTTCCCTGCATCTTGCCACGCTGATCCCCGTCTCGATCTTCCGCGCTTCGGGCCTGCGGGTGCCCCCGTCGTAGCGGCGCGGGTCGCCCGACGGTCCGCCTTCCGCGCCTTCTTGGCGGCGCGAAACTGGCCCCCCGTCATGATCAAGGCGAGCGCCGGCGGCCCCGCGACGTGATGCGGGCGATGGGGGACAAGGTCACGGCGCGCCAGACGCTGCAGAAGGCCGGCGTCCCGATCACGGGGGTCGACATCGTGAAGGCGATGATTCGCGCGGCCTCGGGAGAGCTGCTCGGCATCGTGCAGAGCGACCTGCGGATCACGGGACATGCGATCGAGGCGCGCGTCTACACCGAGGATCCCGACCAGAAGCCGTCAAGGAAATGAATGATGCCCGCTGATACGGACTATCCGCCGCTTTTCACAGATCTGCGGCATGCCGCAGTTTCGACTTCACGTCTCGAAGCAACAGTGGAGGGAGTCGTTTGAGGCGTTTACTGAATCGGCGATTATCGATGGACCGACTCTGGTCGATCATCAATTCGCAGAGGGCAGTGTTTCCGGCGACAGCCCTGGGCAGAACGGTTCGAAGCACGCTCTCCCCCGTCAGCCGAGCGGTGCATGGCAGGATCCACGTCGAGGGGTGTCCGGTGCGGTTCAGAAGATCCGACTGAATCACGAGGACTGGACGCGTCTTGCTGGGCGCCGTGCCCCGGCGAGGATTGAGGTCGGCGAGATAGAGCCACCCGTGTTCGATGGCCTCCTTCAAGGGAGACCTTCCCCCGCAAGGTGGTCGAGCTCCTCTACCTCCGCTTCGGCGCCGGCGCGCACGCGCCGTGCGGCGTCCTCATACTGGGCCCGCAGCGCCTCCCGATCCGTGGACTCCTTGAGGAGCAGGAGGCCGCGCCGGACCACTTCCACCTTGCTCTTGGCCTTGAGCCGCTTCTGGAGCTCCTCCACCAGGCGCACCTCGTTGCGGGGCAGCGTGATGCTCGATTTGGTATTTGATTTCATACCTATTAGATACCCAAGAGCCAGCGCTGGGTCAACGGCTCCCAAGGGGTTCGGGGCGAGGGCCGGGCTCTTGGCGCGCCTCCGCGGAGCGCGACGGGGCTGGCGCGGCGCATCGCCTTCTCTAACGCGCGCCCGGCCGCACCCGCGCGCGCTGCCTGGCGGCGGCGATCGCCTTGGCCGAAAATAGTTTCGCCTGCTCGAGCCAGGCGAGCCGTTCGCGGTAGGAGAGCGCCAGCCACGCGCGGCGTTGCGTCTCGTGGTGGAGCTCGAAGGCGCGCTCGCGCTCCGGGTCATTCATCGCCGGGCTCGAACTCGCGGGCGATCTCCTCGAGGTGGCGCACGTCCTCCAGGTCTCGAGGGCGTCCCGAGCGGCGCTTCATCTCCACGAGATCGGAGATGCTAGCGACAGCCACGCGGACGTCCCCGAGGTCCGCCCAGGTGGCTCGACGATAGGCCGCTTCGAACGGAAACGGCTCCTCGACGAACAGATCCACTTCGGTGGCCGGGTGCACCGGGCTCGCGAGGGAGAAGACGATCATCCCCTTGTTCTGGATCCAGTCCGCTCGCTTGCGTGGATCCGAGAGATCTTCAGCGGGAACCGGATCGCGTGGCGTGTAGCCGAGCTCCGAGAGAGAGGCGAGCGCTGCGCGAACATTGGCCGTGTCGAGTGAGAGGACGAGATCCAGATCGGCCGTGAATCGGGGATGACCGTGCAACACCACGGCGACGCCGCCCACCACGAGATAACGAACGCCGGCGCGTTGCAGCGCCGCGAAGATCGTCTCGAGTGAGCCGACAGCCATCGCGGCGAGCTTAGCGTGAACCCGCTACCCGGAGCCCTCGAACCCCGGCGGCCACCACCGCCCCGGCGGCTCCCAGGCGCCCGTCTCGTTCTGCACGGTCAGCACGCGCACG